>JAAFJG010000001.1 GCA_013298075.1 Cytophagales bacterium
ACTTTTAACGACTCAATTATTTTTAATAATTTACTACTACAAACCATAACTAATATAATATTTTTTTGCAAAGATAATAAATTTTTGTAAATTATTTCGCTTTTCTTAAGTTAATAGCATTGGGCTAAAGCCAATCGTTGGATTGTATATTATCCTCCAGATAAATCTGGAGGCAATTCAAAAAATATTTTTATTTTCCGCACAAATTTCTAAGAGTTAAAAATCATTCTTCAACATTTTCTGTTTCTATTTTTTCTTTCAAAATATATTTTGACCAAGATTTAAAAGTTACATTCAGTACAATTCCTATCAAAACAACAATCATTCCTAACAAAGTAAACATATCAAAACTTTCATTGAATAACCACCAACCAAAGAAAAACGCAAAAAATACTCCTGTATAATTCACACTCGCCACAATGCTTGCGTCTTCTATTTGATACGCTTTGGTCATCAAAGTTTGTCCTGCTAACGTAAAAATTCCCATACCCAAAATCAATAACCAATCATTTGGATTGGGCATTTTCCAAGTTTCGTTCCAACCTACCAGTAACGCAGTCGGAATAGTTACGCAAGCAAAATAAAAAACTACCAAAGTCGGATTTTCTTTATTTTTCATAGAGCGAATAGAAATATACGCCAAACCCGCACAAAAAGAAGAAAATAAACCCAAACTAATGCCCGCCCAATCTACTCTCACATCAAAACCTTTGACAATAAAAACACCAATCAAAGATAAAAATAAGAAAAACCATTGAAAAATATGTAACTTTTCTTTCAAAATCAAACCCGCTAAAATCGCAGTAAATAAAGGTGATAAATATTGCAACATTGCCGCCGTTGCCAAAGGCATTTGTTGCAAAGTCATCATAAAACTTATCAAGGCAACCGAACCTAAAAATCCTCTTAAAAATAATATTTTTGGATTATATCCAATAAAAGTAGATTTTTCATACCACAAAATAAACGTGCATAAAATCAATACTACGAAAGCTCGCATAAAAGCCAACTGAGTAGCCGATAAATGTTCTAAACTTTTGGCAGAAATATTCATCAAAGCAAAAAACAAAATCGCCCAAAACATCAATTTTACGCCTTTTGAAAAAATATTTTTCATCAATGAGTCGTAAAAATTATTTCAATACGTTTATCCAACCTTTACACTTCACGCCTTTGGGAGAAGTTAAAAGATAATAATAAACGCCATTTTCAGCCTCTTCGCCCCAATCATTTTTATAGTTATCCGTTTTATACATCAAACCTCCCCAACGATTATAAATTTCTAATTGATAACCAATTCTATCAGGCAAAAAGAATACATCATTTTTTCCATCTTTATTGGGCGTAATCACGTTTGGTGGCGGAATTGCGTTATTTTCTATCTCAAATGTAATCGTTTTTGTATCTTGACAACTTCCATTTCTGACCAATAAAGTAAACGTATAAATTCCTGCTTGTGTAAATTCATAAGGTGGTGGATTTTGTTGATTGAATACCACATTATTACTCAAAGTCCACGTAAAACTCGTTCCACCTCGTGATTTATTATTGATAACCATCAACATTGGCTTAGCACAATCTGTAGAAAAATCAACCTCAAAATCTGCTTTTACTTCTCCTAAAACTTCTACTAAAACCGTTTTTTGTGATTGACAACCATCGCCATCTGTCGCATTAACCGTATAGCTGGTTGTTCGGGTAGGATTTGCTATTGGATTAGGAATCGAATTATTACTTAATCCCAAAGAAGGAGTCCAGACTAAACCTGCTAAATTAGAATTTCCTGTTACGTTTAATTGCGTACTTTGTCCTTGGCATATTTGCACATTTGGACTAATTACTAATTCTAAATCTTTGATAATGAATGTTTTAGTTTTGGTTAATGTTTCAGTACATATTCCTGTGCGTGTAACCGTAAATGTAACCGTATATGTACCCAAAGGAGTTAAAGTTAAGTTTACAACAGGTTGATTATTAAAAGTTCCTACGCCATTATTCACCGCAAAACTCCATGAACTCACACGCAAACCTGTTGTATCATATCGCATACGCACACTCGCAGGCGTGCAAAACGTTCCACTTGGTAAATTAGACGCATTCAAAATATCAAAATCATCACGCAAGGGCGGAACTACATTGACTAAAAAGTTTTTGCGCACTTCACAACCATTGTTATCTGTGGCTAATAATTGATAATTAGTGGTAACAGAAGGCGTAGCAATCGGATTAACAATATTAGCATTACTCAAACCTGTGGCAGGAGTCCATTGAAACGTAAACGGATTCGAAGAAGTCAAATTTGCATTTAGTTGAGTAGTTTGGCTGTTGCAAATCGTAACCGTTTCGTTTTGGTCTGACCTTATTTGAGATACTTTAAAAATCTTTGTAACGACTTGCGTTCCCAAACAACTCACTGGATTGGAGGCAGTTAATTCGACGGTATAATCGCCCGCAGAGGGGAAATTAAAACTCAAATTAGCGTTAGTGCTTACTATAACATTATTGACTTTCCATTGAAAAGAAGTTGCACCAATGCCTTCATATCTTATATTGGTTAAATAAGGAAATTTACAGGCTTTGATAATTATCACATTGGTAGAGGCATCATAAATATTAAAATCAACAATTAAACGTCCTATATCAAATTTAAAAGCAGCATTGTTACAATTTGTACTATTATTAGTCGCAGAAAAAGCGTTGGTAGTTGTCGTAAAACCTGTTTGATTGCCACCACACGAAGCACAAGCGGCGTGATAAATAATTCCTCTTTTATCAAATCTACAAGTTCCTCCGTCTACGTGGTCACTATTGCTATTGGGAGAGCCAAAAAAAGTGGCGTACAATAAAAACTCTACATCTTTCCTTAAAATCATAATATAAAAATCTCCGCCATCAGTTGTTCTTCTAAATCCATCAGGAGTAGTAGGCAAACCCACTGTGGTTCTGCCCGGACTTAGGGGTGCGCCCCAACCTGCAATATAAATATTCCCACAATTATTAACCATAAAAGCAGTAGGAGAAATGTCAGGCTGTCCACGTCCTGCACCTACAACGGTTGAAAAAATAGATGTTTGTAAATCTGCACTTAATTTATGGATAAATTGTCCGCTATTGACATTTCTATAAATAGTGGCTGAACTAATTGGATATACTCCGTTGGTTTGCCCTAATATAATTGGATTATCATCACTATCAAAATCAACAAAAAAGGCTTGGTCTGATGAATTTGTACCAATATAAGTAATTTGTTTCATTATTCCATTGGGCGTTAATTCTGCTAAAAAACCATCTTCAGTTCCTCCTATCGTGTTTTTAAACGCATTGGGAATACTTGGGTCTAATCCAATTCTTACATCTGAACTTTGCGTTACGCCTGTAATATAAATATTTCCTACTGTATTTACTTTCAATCCATAGACTGCATCAAAACTATTTCCCCCAAAATAAGTTGACCATATTATTTGTGTTAGATTGGGATTAAATTTAACAACTACGCCATCTTGTACGCCTTTTAAAGTACTTTGATAGGCATTTAATGTAGGGAAATTAGTAGATCGAGTAGTGCTAGCAATGATAATATTATCAGCATTATCAACAATTACTTCTCCTCTAAATTCATCGCCATAATTGTCGATAGCCGTGATGGTTTGATTTTTGATGCCATCATTTCCTGTGCCACCTATATAGGTAGAATTTTTGAGTTGATTGCCTCCAAAACTTAATTTGGCAACGAAAATATCGACTCCATTGCTATATAAAACGCCATTAATGGGGTCAATATTTACTCCCCCATTAAAAGTGGCATCAAAAGCATTGGGCGTGATTGGAAAATTTGATGAGCCTGTTGTGCCGAAAATAATGAGTTCTTTTTGACTATTGACCACTAAACTATGTGGAAATTCGCTACTATTTCCACCTAAATAAGTTACGTATTCTACCACATTGCCTGTAGGTGAAAATTTTAAAATTCCTACGTCATTGATTCCTCCAAAAGTAACCTGAAAAGCACCAATCGTAGTTGGAAAACCTGTCCCCACATCTCTTACAATTCCACCTGAATATAAAAAACCATCTAAATCGTATGTGGCTGTACTTCCCCAATTATCCGCAGTAGCCCCTGAATAAGTAGAAAAAACAAGTTCGGGGTCAATAATAAGTGCTTCGTTTTTATCATAACCATTGGGAAATTCGAAGGAAAGAATATTATTTTGGAGAATAAAATTACAAGTTACTTTTACTTCTTTTCCTTTTATAATTTGATAGGCATAAGGTTTATTTTCTTGAAATGTATTTAAAGAAGTTTTGATAATTAAATTACCTTTTTCATCAATTTTTAGATTATCTGCTCCTTTATATTCCATTTTTATATCATTTGTATTGGCGTTGGGTTGGACGTGAAACTCATATTTAAACGATTTTTCTTTGCTAAAAAACTTCGCTTTGATGCCTCGATACATATTTTCTGCTTCTAATTGATAAAAACCTTTGACATCGTTTGCCCATTTTTTTGGATTATTTCCCAAAAAATAATTATAGTTTTGATGGGTAGGTTGTGTATTTTTCCAAATCATATTTTTATTGCTATTCAAAAAAACAACCTCTACAGAATGAGCATTTATTTTATCATTATCTATGTTTTTTTGTTTTTTGGTATCGTTTGGGTGATGCGAGTGTAAATCTTTGCCCTCATAAAAAGCATACATTAAACTTTCTTTTTTGAAAAATAAAAAGCCATTAGGCACATCAGCCCTAAATAAAATATTTTTATCCCATTGATTTTTATTTTCGATAAAACATAATCTTCCTATTTGGTCAGAAACAGGAAATGGAGAAGTGATAACAGCAGTTTGTGCAAGTATCAAATTTTTTGCACATAATAATAAAAAGACAAGAATATAAAATATTTTTTTCATAATTTAATCGAATATCTAAATCGTTATGTAAAGTTAATCTATATTTTTGAATAAAAGTAATTATTTTAATACATTTTTTTGATTGAAAGAAAAAATTGGTTTGTGAACGAAATAGATACTAAAAATAATTCCACAATAACTTCTTAAGAACGAGCAAATTTGAAGAAAAATATCAATCAAATCAAAAACAAGTAAATAAAATTTTGTTATTTTTTATATAAATTAGCATAAAATTTAAAAAATATGCTATTTTTTGTATATTTTTGTAAAAAAATAATTTTTAAATGATACAAAAAAATGCAAAAATATATCTTGATATTTCTTTTTTTAAGTTTGATAAAATTCGTAAATGCACAAAATATTACTCCTTCTACCATAGAAGAACGAAAAGAGGCTTTTAAAAATAAACAAATCCTACAAAAAAACTCGTGGTTTAAAAAATATCCTATTCGAAATATCGGTCCTTGTGTGATGGGCGGGCGTGTGGTTGATATTGAAGTTAATCCAACCAATATAAACGAATTTTATGTGGCGTATGCGTCTAATGGCGTGTATAAAACCGACAATAATGGACAAAATTTTGTACCTATTTTTGATAATTTATCTCGAATAACAATTGGAGATATTGCTTTATCTAAATCAAATCCAAAAATTATTTGGGTAGGAACAGGCGAAAATAATGCAAGTCGTTCGAGTTATGCAGGAATGGGCGTTTATAAATCAAACAATTCAGGAAAAACTTGGGAATATTGTGGCTTGGAAAATACACAACATATTGGTCGAATTATTACGCACCCAACCAACGAAAATATTGCTTTTGTGGCTTCTATGGGGGCTTTATATTCTAAAAATACAGAAAGAGGAGTATATAAAACGATAGATGGCGGCAAAAATTGGAAAAAAACTTTATTTATCAACGATAGCACAGGCATAATTGATATGACTATTCACCCAAAAAATCCAAATCTTGTGTGGGCGTGTGCGTGGGAACGAGCTCGAAAAGCAAATCAATTCAAAGAAAGTGGCGAAAGTTCAGGGCTTTATTTTTCTGACAATGGCGGAGAAACTTGGATAAAAATACAACAAGATTTACCACAAGGAAAACAAGTCGGAAGAATGGGAATTGCTATCAGCGAGTCAAATCCTGATATTTTGTATTTGGTTTTGGATAACCAAGAAAAAATAAAAGAAGACAAAAAAAAGGAAAATACTGATGCCAATGCAGCCTTAATCGAAGCCAAAATAAAAGGTTGTGAGGTATATATTTCTACAAATACAGGCAAAAATTGGAAAAAAATAAACCAAAAAGCACTCGAAGGCGTTTTTTATACGTATGGATATTATTTTGGACAAATTAGAATCAATCCAAGCAATTCTAATCATATTTATATTTTTGGCGTACCTTTTTTGAAGTCTATCGATGGCGGAAAAACCTATAAATCTATCGCAAAATTTTCCAAAGTTCACCCCGACCACCACGCACTTTGGATAAATCCAAACAATGAAAATCATTTTATTTTGGGCAATGATGGCGGAATTTATACCACTTATGACGGTGGAAAAACATACACACATCTCAATAATACTCCTGCGGGACAATTTTATACGGTCAATACAGACAACGAAACGCCTTACAATGTCTATGGTGGTTTGCAAGATAATGGCACTTATAAAGGTTCATCAAAAGCAGAATCTGATGACACAAAAGCGTGGGAATTATTGAGTTGGGGAGATGGAATGTACGTGCAGATTGACCCAAATAACTCAAAAACTTATTATTCTGGGTATCAATTTGGCACGTATTCTCGAACGATAGATGGTAAAAGTAAACGTATCACTCCGAAAAAAATAGAAGGAATAAATAATGTAAGATTTAATTGGAGAGCTCCACTTTTGATAAGTAAACATCAATCGAATACGTTATATTTATGTAGTCAAGTAGTTTTAAAAAGTAAGAATCAAGGGACAGATTGGGAAAAAATAAGTGATGATTTGACGCAAAATTTACCACAAAGTAACGTTCCTTTTTCAACTATTTCAGCCTTTGCCGAATCACCTTTGGACAGCAATATGTTGTATGTAGGCACAGATGATGGTTGGGTTTGGGTTACAAAAAATGGTGGAAAAAAATGGGAAAAAATCATTCAAAATCTCCCCAAAAAACGTTGGATAAGTAGTTTATTTGCTTCAAATATAGATAAAAATACAATTTTTTTAACTTTAAATGGCTATAGAAATGACGAAATAACGTCGTATATTTATAAAAGTACAGATGCAGGAACAAATTGGATAAGTATCAAAGGAAATATCCCAAATGAATCTGTGAATATTATCATTCAAGATAATCAAAACGAAAATTTTTTGTATTGCGGCACAGATGAAGGAGCGTATATAAGCATTGACGCAGGTAAAAATTGGCACGTTTTAACAGGTGATTTTCCAAATATTGCCACATACGATATGTACATACAAGCACGCGAAAAAGAATTGGTGTTGGCAACTCATGGTAGAAGTATTTTTATCATGGATTTAAAACCTTTGTATGAATTAACGGAAAAAAATCTACAAAAAAATATTATTTTATTCAAAGTAAAGGCTATTCAATTTGATAAAGATTGGGGAAAGCAATACGATTATGAAGAAAAAAATGAACCACAAATTCAATTCAATTTTTTTATTCCTATCAATAAAGAAAAAATAAATATCAATATCAGAAACAAAGAAAATAAAATTATTTATCAAACTGACATCAACACAAAAATTGGTTTTGATAATTTTGTTTGGAATGGACAAATAACAGACAAAGGCGAAAAAACATATATTCAAAAAGGAGAATATACGCTGGAAGGTGAAGGCGAAAAAATAAGTTTTGTAGTCGAATAATCTTTACTAAAATATTAAAAAAAATAAGGGACTAAATAAAAAATAATATACCTAAAAAAACTCCCTCACCTTCGGGGAGGGCTGGGGTCAGTGTTGTTAAATTCTTTTTTTTAACAAATAAAATAGAAATTAACTTGTATAATATTCTGTAAAAAATCTATAATTTTTTGAAAATCTTATAGATTTGGCAAATTATATTTTGATTTGTAAAATAATTTACCTGACAAATATTAGAACTTAACAACACTGGGGCTGGGGTGGGGCATAATTTTATCAAAAAGCCCCACCCTAACCCTCCCCAGCGGTGAGGGAACTAAAAATAAGTTTTTTTGAGTGGGTAATTTATTTTTTAGATGTTCCCTAAGGACTTATTTTTATGGACTAAGAAATAATACGTCTAAAAAACTCTCACCTTTGGCTACTCTTGTAGGTGTTATTTGAATAGTTATACTTTTATTATTTTACTTACTTACTTACTTCTGCTGCCAATTTCATAAAATCTTTCTAATGCACTTGCTAAGAGTTTTACGGCGGGCAATGGTTATTTTTTGGAGGGAGCAAAATCAATAAATTTAACTAATGCTAAAATAATTTCTTTATTTTTCATTCTAAAAATATTACTATTATTTTTAATTTTTTGTTGATAAATAGAATAAATTAAAAAAATATTGCAAAGTTAAAAAAAATGTTTTATTTTTGTGGAAAATAATTTGAGTTAATACATTTTTGGCAAAGAATTTTCTAATAGATGTATACAATCAAAATAATATAAAAAGAGTATGAAAAAGATAAAACTATTGTTGTTATGTATTTTTGCAACCAGCATCATATATGCACAAACTACTAAAAAAACGACTATTACACCTAAAAAACCATCAGTTGTAGCCAAAAACAATATGGCTGCTGCCAAAAATAATGGTTTTAAAATAGAATCGAAAGTTTCTGAACCTATCAAAAAAGAAATTGTTAAAAAACCTATTTGGAATATGATTGCTTTGAGATTGATTACTTATCATCAAATTTTATTGGAAAATGCCAAAAAAGAAATGAAAGTAAATACAGAAAATTTAACAAGTTTGAGACAACAACATTATCAATATAGAGTTTTTTTGACGGCAAAACAATGGGAAGGAAAAAATTTATACCACGATTTTGGTTGGGCTGATAAAGAAAAAAATGATGAAGATAATACTTGTGTGAACGGTTGGTGTCAAGTAATGGCAGGAACAGGCCTCGAGACTTTTAAAGATTTGGTCGAAGAACCTATCAAATTAAGAGAAGGAACTATCAACATCGAAAAAAGAAAAGCAAAACCAAATCTTTGGCAAAGAAAACCAAAATATTTGCACGTAGCACAAATTTTGAAACGAGCAGAAGAATTTGGCTTTACAAAAATTGATTTAGATATGACGCAAAGAGGCGATTTTGCTATTCAATATTATCGTAAAAAAAGAGGAAATATTGATTCTTATACCGCACAACACATCAGTATTGTGGATAAAATCATAATGAATGATAATAATAGTGAAAATTTTGAGTTGAGAGATTGGCACGAGGGCGTAGAAGACGAACCTTTTATTTATAGAACAGGTTATAACAAACCAAGCAGCCATAATAATTTGTTTAGACCCGAAAATGTATATTATGGTTTTCAAAATGAACTCGGAAAAGAAAGAAAATTAGCAGGAAAAAATCCAAATGTATCACAAGGCTATGCTTATTTTGGTGAAAATGTGGATAAGGCAAAAAATATTATAGAAAGTATCAATGCTTTGAGAGGTCAAATTTATATGTTGGAACAAATTCAAAAAAATTATAAATTTTAATTTTTGGTGTGTCTATTCTAAAATTAAAATAGACAACATCAACCTAAAAATAGATAAAATTTTGAAAAATATGATAAAAAAATGCAAATAAATTAGATTAAATATTTTTTTTTATTTAACTTTGCTTGCACAAATATTACTATTATGAAAATTTTTATCTGTTTTTTTATTTTTTTAGTATTCTATCAAACCTTAAAAGCAAACGATACGATTGTCTTACATCATACCAAAAAAGAGTATGAAATAGGACAACAAATGCAGTATTTAGAAGATAAAACGAATCAACTTACTTTTAATCAATTATTGACAGATAAATATATTACGAAATTTAAACCCTTAAATCAACAAAAATATACTTCTTCTACTCCTAATTCGGGGGCGGTTTGGTTTAAATTTATTCTTAAAAATAATAGCAGTGATGGCTTAAATTTTGTTTTAAATTTTATTAAAACTAGTATTTATGAAGCTGATTTATATTTTATAGATAGGCAAAATCTTATCAATCATCTCAAAACAGGTATTCGTTTTCCACTCGAAAAACGTGCTTATAAGAGTCTGTCGCCTGCTTTTCGTATTGAATTATTGCCACAGGAAACAAAAATATATTATTTACGAATTTATAGTGTCTCTTTTCATCATATTATTCCAAATTTGATAGAAGAAGAACATTTTGAAGAAATTTCTCATGATAAATTTGCTTTTTGGGGTTTATTTTATGGGCTTGTTTTTTTTATGTTTTGTTTTAATATCGTTTTATATATATTTTATAGAGAAAAAAAGATACTATATTTTGTAATTCATTGCTTTTTTATGGCAATTTTTACCAGTAGCATTGATGGTTTTTTATTTGTATATGCCCATATATTAATTGCCTGGACAAATGGTTTTCAAACCTTAGTAACGAGTGGCATATTTATTTGTTTTGTTTGGTTATTTATCAAAGAATCTTTACAATTACGAACAGTATCAAGGTTTGCCAATCGTTTGGTAATGTTTTTTGCTGTTTTTGCATTGACAATTACGTTTTCAGGTTTATTAGAACAATCTTGGGGTTTTTGGTTAGGAATAATGAATATTCCGCCTGCTTTTGTGTTATTATTATATATTTCTTATTTGATTTATAAAAAAAATATCAGTCATGGCTATTCGCTGTTGGGAGTTTTATGGGCTTTTTTAATTTTAGGAAGTTTAAATATTTTATCTTTGTTAAATATTTTACCTTTAAATATCTTTACAAGATGGAATTTTCATATCGCTTTTGTGATTGAAATTATTATTTTAACGATTGGATTTATTTATGATTTTCGTAAGTTACAATTACGATTTATCAAAAATGAAAAAGAAAAACATTCTAAAATAAATAATAGAAATACTGATTTAGAGCAAAAAATTTCTGCAAGTGATAAAGTATTAGAAATGAAAACTCAACAATTAGAAAGTATTCTAGAAAGTAGCCCTGATTATATTTATTCTTTTGACAAAGATTTGAATTTATTAACTGCCAATAGTGCTGCTTTGGAAAGAATGAAAACATACGGATATTCTTTTGTATTGGGCGTAAATCTCAAAAAAATATTTCCTAAACAAATATATAATTTTCTAGAACCTTTATTGATTGAAACTCTCAACACTAAAAAAACAATCGTCAAAGAAACACAAGGTAGAAAAACACAAAATAAACGTGCAAATTCTTATGTGATGACTTTTAATCCTATTTTTTCTAAAACAAATGAAGTTATAGGCGTTTCATTATTTATCAGAGATATTTCTGAAGAAGTCAAAATGAAAAAAAAATTGATAGATAATGAAAATTTTTTATTGACAATTTTTGATGGCGCTCCTGATGCTTTATTTCTTATCGATAAAGATGATCTTTCGATTCAAAGATGCAATGCAACGGCTATGAAAATGTTCGAATTTGAAACCCTAGATATTTTATCAGCCTTCGAAAATAATATTCCCTTCAGTAAAGAAAAATTAAAAGAAATCTCTCAAATTATTATCAAACAAAAAGAATGGGCAACCGAAATGAGGTATATCAATAGAAGCGGTCATAATTTTTGGGGAGAAATTAAATGTTCTCATTTGATAATTCAAAAAGAAGCGTATTTATTGGTCAGAATTACAGATATTGACCATCGTAAAAAAGCAGAAGAACACGTAAAATATTTGAATAGACAAATGAAAGCAATTTTAGAAAATGCTAATGACCCTATTTTTGCGATTGACACTAATTATAGATACACTGTTTTTAATGAAATTCATAAAGAAAGAATGAAATATGTTTATGGTAAATCTATTAAATTGGGGGATAGTATTCTTGAACATTTGAACATAGAAGAAGATGAATTACAATTTAAAATGGATGTCGATAAGGCTATGTTAGGTCAACAATTTTTTGCGGAAAGATGTTATGGAGATAATAAAACCAGAAATAGAATTTTTGAAGCTACTTATAATCCTATCAAAAATGAAAATAATGAGATAACAGGCGTAGCCATTTTTGCTCGAGAAATTACGCAAAGAAAAAAACAAGAAGCAATTATTATCCAAAAAGAAACCAATTTAAGAGCAATTTTAGAAACCAATGATTTTGCTATTTGGATGGTGAACATGGATTTGAATTTGATAGATTTTAATAAATCATTTGCACACTTTTTTAAATTTTTTTATGATATTGATGTAAAAATTGGTAATAATTTTTTTACAAAAGAGTTAAAAGAAAATTATACAAAAGAAACTTCTGAAAGAATGGCATATATTTTAGCAGGAAATATAGGAGATTATACAGATACATATATCTTAAAAGAACGAAAATATATTTTTAATTTAAAAGGATTTCCTATTTTTGAAAACGGTAAAATTGTGGGCGCAGTTTGTTTTTCTCAAAATATAACTCAAATCAAAAAAAATGAGGTAATGTTAAAAAAGAAAAATAAAGCACTCAAAAAAGTAAATAATGAATTAGATAAATTTGTATATAGTGCCTCACACGACTTGAGAGCGCCCCTTTCTTCTATTTTAGGACTGATTAGTCTGTTAAATTCGGATAGCTCTGAAGAAGAAAAACAAATGTATTATAATTTAATGAAAAAAAGTATCAAAAAATTAGATGATTTTATTCAGCAAATTGTTCATTATTCTCGAAATGCAAGAATAGGCGTTATTCCCGAAAAAATTGATTTGAACGAACTCATCGATTATAGCATTGAAAATTTGCAATATATGACCAATAGCCAAAAAATAAAAACTCATATAGATAATAATCCACAAATTGATGTCGTTACGGATAAATTTAGGTTAGGAGTTATTCTCAATAATCTGATTTCGAATGCATTCAGATATGCGGATATGAGGAAAGAACAACCTTTTATTAACATAACTATCGAGGCGAATGAAACAAATATCAAACTTAAAATAGAGGATAATGGACAAGGAATAGACGAAAAATATTTACCAAAAATATTTGATATGTTTTATAGAGCAAACGAAACAAATACAGGTTCTGGATTGGGTTTGTATATTCTAAAAGAAACATTAAGCATATTAAAAGGAACTATTAAAGTAGATTCTAAGTATGGTTTCGGAACAACTTTTGAAATCAATATTCCAAATCTTTTAAATCATAAAAAAGAGCAAAATTAAACCAAGATTTATATGATTTTGATGATTTACAAGATTGATTTACTTGATTTTCAATGATTTATATCTTAAAAAAACATACAACTAATTACTTTTGAGTATAAATAAATCAATAAAAAAAGAAAAAACAATCTAAAAACTATGCACAAATATTATTATATCAAAAATGAAGAAATGTATTTTCCACCTGTGAATACAGCAGATAGACAAGGAATTGTGGCTATTGGGGGAGATTTATCGATAGAACGAATTTTATTGGCATATAATTCAGGAATTTTTCCTTGGTTTTCGGAGGGAGAACCAATCTTATGGTGGTCGCCTAATCCTCGTTTTGTGTTATATCCTCAAAATATCAAAATTTCTAAAAGTATGAAACCAATTTTGAAAAATAATAAATTCAAAATTACTTTTGATACTGATTTTAGAACGGTCATTTCTCATTGTCAAAATACATTTAGAGAAGGACAAATTGGCACTTGGTTGAGCGATGAAATGTTAGAAAAATATTGTGAATTGCATCAATTAGGTTTTGCTCACTCAGTAGAAGTTTGGCAAGATAATATAATTGTGGGCGGTTTGTATGGTTTGGCGTTAGGAAGTTGTTTTTTTGGGGAATCTATGTTTGCGCACGTGAGCAATGCGTCTAAGGCTGGTTTTATTACTTTGGTGCAAAAATTAGTAGAAAAAAAATTTGAAATCATTGATTGTCAAGTACATACAGAACATTTAGAAAGTTTGGGAGCAGAAGGAATTATGAGAAATAAATTTATCAATCAATTACAAAAATGTTTAGAAAAACCAACATTGAAAGGAAATTTTTTGAATGAATAAGTAAATAATATTTTTTTCTTTTTTATTCTAATTCATCAGAAGGCAAAATACAGCCATAAGATTTTTCTGCGATAGGAGAAAAATAAGGTAATTTTTTGTTTTGGATAATATTTTCTAACGCAATTCGGGCAAATTCTGTATTTTTATCAGTGCAATATCTCGAAATATTATAATTTCCTTTGTAATAAATTTTTTGATTTTTATCCAAAATAACTGCCTGTGGTGTAGCATATACGCCACAACTATCTGCCAATTTTCCATCCCAATCTATCATATAATCTATTTCTAAACTACATTTTAGATTTTTTTTATCTTGCTTATATTTTTTATCGGTTTGTAAAACGGCAATAAAATTCACTTCATTTTTATATTTTTTAATCAAAGAAGTTAAATGTTCGAGATTGAATCGGGAGCAAGGACAATCAGGATTATAAAAATGTAATAAAGTACTTTTATTATTTTTAGGTAAATTTTGCCAAGTAATTTTTTCACCTTTTTTGACTGCTAAATGATTTTTAGGAATAGGCGTAGGAAGTCTATATTGCCATTCTTGATACCAAAAAATAGCTATAATACCTGAAAACAAACAAAATATAAGTAAAAAAACAAACTTTTGCATTTTATTTTAATCTTTAAAAACATAAAATATCACCAAAAAATAATCATCAAAATTAGTAACAAATCAACAATAAAAATGTATTATTTTCGCTATGATATACTTACAGCAAATTTAATATAAATAAATCAAAAATATAAAGAAAAGTAAAAAAAAATTATTATTTTTGCAGAATAAAACTACTTTTCTTATAAAAATCCTAAAAAAATGAAAAAAACGTTTATTTTATACTATCTATTTTTATTGACACAAACTTTATTTTCTCAAAACAGTCTTACTTTTAGAGAAAAAAAAATCAATCGTCAACAATTAATTTTTGGAACACTTAGCATTGGTTATGCAAATACAAATCTAATGAAATATAGAAATTGGGCAAAACAAGTCAATTTACAGTCAGTAGAAGCCAGTGAAGATTATTTAACTTTTGGTGCAGAAATTGGTGCATTATTCGATGGACATCATTTTCAATTTGAGTTTATGACTTCAGGGCGCACTTTAAAATCTATTTCTCCTAACTTAACTCAATTTGGTTTGAGATATGGACAAATTATTCATAGTTATAAAAGAATTGATTTTGTTGCTTCGGGAGGTTTAGGTTATTGTGGTTATGCGATACGTTTTGCAGGTAATCCTCCACCCTATTTGGCTGCTTTACCATATAATCCTGTCAATGCTTATGCTCAACAAAGTTCTTTCTTGTTTTCTCCTGAGATAGCTATGTTTGTAAGACCTGCCAGTGAAGGTAACTTTTTCTTTGCTTTGAGAGTTGGTTATAACATTGATATAGCAAGAAGTGTGTGGAAATATGGAACAGACGTGCGAGTAAGAAGTAGCAGAAATGGCTCAAGTACACGATTTATAGGGCAAGAAGTGAGTGGTATTCCAAGTGGAATAATGCAACAATTTTTATATACAAAATTATCATTTGGATTTGCATTTTAGTAATTGAAATAACACATAAAAATTGAAAATATGATAAAAAAAATATTTTTTGAGCTATTATAAACAAACTTTTAGGAATAATTATTTGTTTTGATGCTCAAAAAATATTTCCTATTTCTATTTTTTACGAAGTGTCAAAGCACACCAATCGCCATTAAAATAACATTTTTTAAAATCAAGCCCAAATTCTGCTCCTTTATCTGTTAAACTTTTTTGATTTTCTGTATAAAAACCGCTCATAATCAAAAGTCCGTTTTGTTTTAAAATTTTGGCGTACATTTCCATTTCTTTATGCAAAACACTTGATTGAATATTGGCAGTCAATATATCTACCTCAGTCAAAAATCCAAAATCAGCAATCGTTCCTTTTTCTACTTTGATATGTTTACAATTATTCAATTCAGCATTTTCTCTCGCATTGATAACCGCCCATTCTTCCACATCAAAAGCAAAAATATCTTCTGCTCCTAATTTTTCAGCTAAAATTGCCAAAATCCCTGTGCCTGTTCCTGCATCAACTATTTTTTTGGGCAATGGACGATCCAACTCTAACAAAAAATTACAAACCATAGTCGTAGTTTGGTGATGACCTGTTCCAAATGACATTTTAGGCGTAATTATAATTTCGTAAGGTAGATTTTTAGGCGTATGAAAATGAGCGATAATTCTACATTCCTTAGAAATTTCGACAGGCGAATAATCTGCTTCCCAAAGTTCATTCCAATTTTTATCTATCATTGTTTCAAATTTATATTTTAATTTGAACAATTTAGTATATTGTTTTTGAATTTCTTTGATTTTTGTTTCATCAAAAAGGGTTTCTTCGATATAGGCTTCGATTCCTCTATTTTCGGTTTGCAAAAAACTATCATAACCAATCTCTGATAATTCTGCTATCAGAATTTCATTGTATTCATCATCTAATTTGCTAATTTTAAGTTTTATATAAGGCATATTAAAAAAATTTAATCCTTGGTCTGTGTGCCACAGACCAAGGAGAAGGCTTTTGTGTATATTTATTTTACTAAATCATTTGTAATTCTTCTGCAAAATCGGGCAATTCGATAGATTCCAACAACAACTCTTCCTCTAAAAAATCAGCAAAAGTATTCATATAAACCACCACATCATGTCTAACATTGTGCGAAAGATAACGTTTTTCTCTCGGCAAACGAGCCAATACATTTTTATCGCTCAATTTTTCTAAGTTTTGCAAATCGGTTGTGGTCAAACCTGCTTCCAACATTTTGGTTATCATCACGTCCATCGGCAATTTGCTAATGCCACAATATTCTGCGGTTTGTTCAGACCAATCGCCCTCGCGCGTCATCACTGCGTGTGCGTGAATTTCGTTTTCAGACATTTGGGTTATTTCTTGCGCCAAATTTCCGCAGTTACATTGCCCCATGTGTCCCCATTGATATTTTGCACCACTATTTAATTTTTCGGCAGTTTTACGCAATGCCGTAATTAGTTTTATACTCGGAGTTGCCATATTTTTATTTTCTTTTTTATGTTTTATTGATAACATAATGTTTTTTATAAAGGTTTTATTTTTTGATAAAAAATATTATTCTATTGGTTTTACGATAAAAAAATCTTCTACTTCATCAGGAACGACTTCCAAAAGTCCTCCCAAAGTCAATATAATCAATGTTTTTGAGGCTGTATTTGGATTGATAGTTACTAATTGTGTAAATTTTTGGACAGTAATCGATTTATTTTCATCTAAATATTGCATCAATTTTTTTTCATTTTCTCTGAAATAAAACTTTATATTTTTTTCATTTTTTTTACCTTTCATAATTTGGTGAACTTCTTTGCTTGCTTTCACACATTTATCATTGACTCTTACGTATGCTTTTCCATTCTTTTTTTGCAAAGGATCTTCTAATAAATAATGAATTTTTGGACTTTGTGGCACGTGATAAATCAATATTTCTCTATCATTTTCCAAAATTGTTTTTTCTAATTCATATTCTATGGGCGGAAAAGCATATTCTTCAAAAGCCTTTTTTAGAACAAATTCATCTTCATCAGGAAATTTTAAGCCTTTTATATTCTTGTCATCATCTACACCTATTAAAATTATTCCACCTTCAGCATTCGCAAATGCCACTGCTTCTTTGGTTATTTTGTCAGGATGAGTTGCTTTGAGTTTAAATTCGAGGTGCAAATGTTCTCCTTGTCTGACAAGTTTTTTGAGTGTTTGTAAGTCCATTTTGAAAAAAAGAATAACAATGATTATTCTTATATTAACATAACGATAAAAAACTAAAAAACGTTTAAAATTAAATCTTTTATTTGTTTGATAGATATTTTTACAACGTAGCACAAGGCAAATAAATGGTAAAAGTTGTACCTTTATCTTCCTCGCTTTCGATGTTTATTTTGCCGCCCATCGATTCTATTTGCGTTCTAACCAAATACAAACCCATTCCTTTTCCTTCCACGTGTGAGTGAAATCTTTGGTATAATCCAAAAACTTTCTGCTTATATTTTTCTAAGTTGATACCAATTCCATTGTCTTTGAATATCAATTTAATTTTATCTTCCTTGAGTTCAGCCGTAAAATTAATTTCTAAATTTCTTTCTTTGTGTTGATATTTAATAGCATTGCTCAATAAATTATGCAAAACACTTTCTAAATAAGGTTTGATAGTAATTATTTCGTTTACTTGTTTAAAATCATTATTGATGATAACATCTTTGAGTTCTATATCAAATTCTTTACACAAACTTCCCCAAATTTCTGTTATTTTAATTTTTTCTAATGGTTTTTGTTGTCCTTTTTTAACCTCTAAAATTTGGTTCAAATCATTGATAACTCTATCTAATTCTGTGGTACAATTTAGAATATGTTGTAAAATTTCGATATTTTCGTCATCTAAATTTTCGTGATTTAATAAACTCACCAAACCCAAAATTCGTGCGACAGGTGAACGTAAATTATGCGCGGTAATATAAGCAAATTGCTCTAATTGATGATTATGCGTAATTAATTCTTCATTGGTTTCGGCTAATTCTTTGGTGCGTAAAAATATTTTGTCTTCGAGAATAATATTATGATTTGATAATTGTTCGTTTTGAGCATTGATAATATTTTGCGCCCTTTGTAATTCCATATTTTGCTCTGCCAACAAATTAGCTTGCGTTTCCATTTCTTCTTGTTGTTGTCTTAATTCTTCATTTTGGGAAATAATTTCAGCTTGTTGTTCTTGTAAAACAAAGGTTTGCGTTTGGATTTTTGATTTTTGTTCTTTTAATTTTGTATTATGAATTTGAGAATCAGTATATAAATCTTGAATTTGTCTATAACATATTTTTAGTCTAATTTTTTCATATACCAAAGAAATAATCATTCCCATACAATTTGTGTACATTATTTCTTCATTTGACCAAGGTCTCGAAACGTGTAAATGTTCATAACAAATAATACCTTTCAAAACTCCATCGTCATAAAAAGGTACATCAAGCATCGATTTTATGTCGTGTTCTTTAAAATAACTATCTACAAATTCACGCGTAAATGGATGTCTTTCTACTTCGTTTGCTTTGATGATATTATTATTGACAATCGCATTAAAATATCTTGGATACATTTCTGCTTTCAAAATTTGCCCTTGTGTATGTATATTTTCGGCTAAATGATAGGCATCTAAACAAACAACACAAGATTTATTGTCAGATAATTCCCAGATACTTACTCTTGATACTTGTAAATTTTTGGCTAATGTTTCTGTAAGAATGGGCAATATTTTATCTAAATTTCCTTCGCTTACGTCTGGTAATTGTTTAAAATTCACTAACCATTCTGAAGAATTAGCCAATGAAGGAGGAGAAATACCTGTATGTTTGTTTGGTTCGAAATCCATAACTTTTATCAAAAAATTTTATTCAATCAAAATAATATATTGCCCTATATAAACGTAATTTCCACTAAAAAGTTATAAAATAAATTAGTTTCTTATTCGTAAAAAAACTAATTTTTTGATGTATGTAATTCTATTCGCAAATATATATAAATATCAAACAAAAAACAAAAAAAGTACAAGTTTTTTTTGAAACTTGTACTTTTAATTTTTATTAGAGAATATTTTTTTTATTTTCTAATCATTTTTTTAACTGCATTTCCTTTGTCAGTATTGAAATAGAAGAAATAAGTCCCTTGTGGTAATTTACTTACATCAAAATTAGTTTCAATTTCATTTTCAGGAATTTGCAAAGTAGTAATAGATTTACCCATTACATCTCTCACTTCTACGCTTACATTTCTAAATACTTGCGGGAAACGTATTTTTACGGTTTCACTCGCAGGATTTGGAAATAGTGTAATCGCTTGTGCTATGGCATTGGTTTCTAAAGCTAATACACTTGGAGTTGTTTGCTCATTAGAACAAACTTGTAATTGTGAAGGTGCAGTACCCCTAATCGCACAAACCTGATAAGTATAAGCACTTCCTAATGGAGCAGCAGCATCGCTATAAGAAGTAATATTGCTAGCAGTTGTGAAAATAGTCGTGTAAGTTCCTGTAGGTGATGCTTTTCTTTTTATAATAAATCCATCTTCATTATTTGATAAATCTAACCAACTTAAATTCGCAGTAACATCCACTATATTCAAAGAATTAAGCGTTGGAGCAATAGGTGCTATCATTAAAGTTGTTGTATTAGCAGCTAATGATGTATTATTACCAAATAAATTAAAATTCTGAATTTGATAAAAATATTGAGTTAATTCATTTAAGCCAGAATCAGTATAATTAAGAGTATTGGCTGATAATGTAGCAATAACAGAAAATGTTCCTGTTGAGGTTAAAGACCTTAATACTCTAACACCTGTTTCATTAGTAGCAGCATCAACCCAATTCAAAATAATAGAAGTTCCATTAGATTGTGCTGTGGCAGTTAATGTATTTGGAGTAGCATTTGGTACCATTGTTGAAACAGATATTTCATTTGAGTATGTTCTTACTTCAGCCATACCACTTCCTTTAATAGAAGCTACTTTATAAAAATAAGTATTTCCTGATACTATTGTAGCATCATTGGTAGTAATAACATTAGCCGCTAAATTGCTTGCGCCTAAATCTACGTATGTGCCTGCTACTCCAGTTTTTCTTTGTACTCTAAAACCAACTTCGTCTGTAGAATTATCAGTCCATTGCAAAGTAACAGATGAAATCGTTAAATTCGAAGAAATTAGATTTGAAGGTGCTATTGGTGGAAATATACCTGTTGTAATAGTAGTAGTATTAGAAGATACAACTCCATTCAAATTAAATGATTCTACGATATATTCATAAGTTGTACTTTCTGATAAACCTGTATCCACAAAATTAACAGCATTGGCTGGCAAAGTTCCTACAATTACATAAGCATTAGTACCTATTCTACGTTTTACTCTTACTCCTGTACCATTTGTAACTGTATTTGTCCAATTTAATGATACATTAACGGTAGATTGTATCGCAGATGTTAAACTTGAAACTAATCCGTTAGGTGCTACTGCCAAATTAACCATTTGTACGTCTGTAAATAATCTATATTCACCAGGTCCGAGAGTAACTGCTTGATAAGCTGGAGGATTAATATTATTTACATTAAAAGTATTATTATTTTGAAAATAACTATACCAAGTTCCTGTATGATTAAATCTTACGGCTATTGTTTGAGAAACTACATCAAAATTAGCCACAATAATAATATTAGATTGATTAGGATTTGTTGGACTAGCATTAAAAGGTGTTGGTTCAATCCGAATTTGCTTTACTTGTCCTGAAAAATCACCTTCATAAATCTGTACATTTGTTGACATAAATGCGTCATATTTTAATTTTAGTTGATTGACAGTAGCATAAAATTTATACAAATCCATTCTATTAGTATTGGACTGATAATTTTGAGGAGGTGAAAAAGGAAGCGGTTTTGAGTCTGTTCTACATTGGTCACCAGTTCCTATTGTACCATTAGGACATCTACTTAATGAAAAATCATACCCTATTTCTCCAAATTGCCAAATCATTTTTGGACCTGTAATTGGTATTTGCATCAATATAGCAGGCTCGATTCTTTTCAGAGCAGTATTTAAGGTTCTAACATTATGCCCTGCTTGTGAATTATTACCATCTTTTAATGCTTTATACATTACTCTTTCCTCATCATGGCTTTCCATATAACTTACCACACGTGGTTGTTGGAAAGCATTTGAGCCTTGGTCAAAATCAGCAGAGGCAACAGAGTTATTACTACTAAAGCCCATGATATTTTGAGCATATCTTTGCTCCATATTTCGCCATACCATCATACCCCCTTGTCCATTACCTCCCAAAGCAGCATCATTTAATCTATAGTCAGCATATTCTTTTTCTTCTGCACCACCTTCTGCCAAAAATTCTAAAATCATGTAAGAAGTACCATCTGCCTGCCATTGCCAATCAGCAATACGTTTGATATTCGCTACACGTGAGGCATCATAATTATTCCAAGCACCAACATTATTTGTATTAGTTTGTGTAAATCCTTTGGCTAAATCATAACGATACCCATCAACTTTGTATTCGTTTATCCAATATTTTACGACTCTTTCGACAAATTGTCTTGTGTAAGGAGAATCATGATTAAAGTCTTGGAAAACATTAAAAGGATGTGTTCCTTCTACGTTAAACCAAGGATTATTAGCAGTAGGTTTGTTGGTAGCACTATTCCAATACATTTTACAACCTGGAAATTCATATTCAGCTTGATTAAGTACTATATCTAACACAACCGCAATACCTCTTTGGTGGCATTTATCAATTAATTCTTTTAATTTTTCTCTTGTGCCATACATTTTATCTACGGCAGTATAAAAAATAGGAGAATAGCCCCAGCCAATATTACCTGTAAATTCGGCTACAGGCATTAATTGCAAAACGTTCACACCAAGATTTTGAATATAATCTAATTTATCAATTACATCTTGATAATTTCTATTAGCCTCAAAATCATGTACCCATAGTTCATAAATATTCAGGCGTTTTTTATCAGGTTTTACAAAATTTAAAGTAGCATTTGACCACGGATAGGCTGCTTGCCCTGTTTGTAATACAGATACAAAGCCTTGTTGTCCAGCAGGATAACCTATAGGATTAGGATAACTAACAGCAGAAATAAAAGAATCATTATTAGGGTCTAATACCTTTTCAGAATAAGTGTCGGCTATTTTTACCAAATTTTCACTTAGGTCATATACCCAATATTGAAAGCGATATTCTCTACCAGGTGTAAGTCCTTGTACTTCAAGCCAAAAACGATTATTAGCAGGATTTGAGCCAGCACCGCCTCCACTATATCCTGGAGTTTGTCTCATTAAATAATTAGCGTCTAATTGCCAATTATTAAAATCACCTACTATATATACAAATTTTTTCTCTGGTGCAGTAATTGCTAAAGTAACTTTACTTGCATCAGTTGTATTATAAGTAATTCCATCTAAAAGTCCCGATGGTACTGCTTGAACTGATGGATTTTGTCGTAAAATAAAATTAGCATTTTTTGTAATTGGTGCGCCTACGCCTTGCACTCCTGATGCTTCTACTTGATATGAATTGGTGGTAGAAACTATTGGCAATACATAACTAAGTGTTGTTGCACTATTCTGATTTGCTACTTGTACGCCATTTACTTTAATTGTTAAATTACCCGCAATATTAGAAGTTACACTAATATTTACATTATTCCCAGTATTTACAAAAGAATTTGTAGGCACGTTTGTAGATAAAGAAATATCAAATGTTCCCTGATTAACATCTAAAAATATATCTTGCCCTAAATTTGATTTACCTTCTTTACAGGCTGTAGTATTACCACCAAAATTACCACAAGGTCCATTCTCACGAAATACCATTCCTACTCTAAACAAAGTAGCACTCACAGGCAAAGCAGGAAACATACTTCTCACGCCACTGGGTAAACTCAATGTATAAATATTGGTTGAACCTGTACGAGTAAACTTAGGTGCTGCTGCTGGATCACCCCAAGTACCCGGTGTACTTGTCCAAGTAGTGTTGTTAGGTGTCAATGCAATTACCGCACCCACATGAGCTGTAATAGTCGTAACAGTATTAGGTAAACCTTGTAAAGCCGCTCCCTGACTTTGTGAGGCATCGTATGTAATTGTAACAGCCTGTGTTGCCGTAAAAATGGCAGGGCTAACGGTTACTTGGGCTTTTACCCAAGAAATACTTAGGATAAATGCACATAAAAAACTTAATAAATAAGGTCTTTTCATTGTTCTAAAAAAGGTTTAAATTATAATAATATTTATATTTGTTTATACTTTTCAAAGTTATATAGTAAACTAAATATGAAAGAAAATGTTTTAAATGTAGTAAAACTTTTCTTTAAATTTAAAAAAATAACGTAAGATATTGTTTTTTTTCTTACGTTATTTTTTTTATATTTCATTTAAACAAAGAAAATTATAACCTTGTAAAAGTATAAGTTCCTAATGTAAAATCCACTACAATTCTATACGTTCCACTAACCGACGGACCTTTAATGTTGCCTCCTTCGGGGACAACATCTCCTGTAGTAGTAGCTCCTGCAGGTGCAGAACCAGATGCACCATATTTAGCAGCCCAAGATCCATTTAGAGGGAGAAGTAATATTTCGTTTGCACCTGTAATTGCTATAGTTGCTATTTGGAATTTACCTGGTGAAACTAATGTGAATTGTTGAGAAGGGACTGGAACTGGATTATTCCAACCACCCGGTGTGGCACCTCCAACCATAAACAATGATGTAGGAACAGCACTAGGGGTAAATTGCATTTTGAAACCACTTACAACGCCATTCACAGGATTTGTCATGCCATCAATAGCAAATACCTTGTCATAACCATAAGCATTTTGTCCTGTAGTGGTTATTGCATTTCTTACGACTAAATAATTAGCGCCCGCTTCTTTTGGCACAGCTGCCGCAATTCTATTAGTCCCAACTACTCTTAAACCAGGAATTGCACCCGTCAATGAAGTAGCACCTTGTTTTACGAAGTAATAAGGTTGAGTATCGTCATTACTATTTACGTCTACTACCAAAGTAATTTTTCCAGTTTGAATAGCACCTGATGGAATAGTAATTGCCGCAGGAGTAAATCTATCTTTCCAATTCAAAATTGTTACCTCTTGTATGGCTTGATTATTCCAAGTAATATTACTAATACCATTATTATTAGCATCTGTTGGTTCTCTTTCCCACGCAGTTGAGCTTTGACGTATAACTTTAAAATTAGAAGTTGCATCTAAATTTAACTGAATATAATAACAATTATTACTTCCTGTTACTTTTGTTAGTTTTAAACCTGCACAACCACCAGTACCTGACCAGTTACTACAACCCGAATAAGTACCTTCAAAACTACCACTTATAAAAAGGTCATCACCATTGGTATTCGCAGGAGCAATTACTCTCAAAAGTACATTATTTGCACCTGTTAAAGCAACATTTGGAAATACGCAAGGATCTACCGTAAGAGATGTATAATTTAAGATACTTAATTTATACGTTTTTGTAGTTTTATTACCATTAGTGTCCGTAATCACTAATGTGGCTACGTATCTTCCTGATGGAGCAACCGAAGGAAGTGGAAAAGGAACATTGACGACGAAACCGTTTAATGAACTTGCGCTCATATTGCGTATTGTATTCGTTGCTACTACCGTTGCTGCTGTGTTATCAGTAGCAATAGAAGCTTCAATTGTACTAATTCCTTTGTTATCACTAGCTGTCAATCTAATTGGCACAAACTTATTTGCGTTTGTTACCTGAATTAAATCATTATCTTCTATAGCGAGACCTCTTAACTCAGGTTCTGCTGTATCTTTTTTACAACTCCACATCGTTAGGGAGAACAATAAAAAAGCGAGTGTTGTTAAATTAAATATTTTTTTCATATTTTTATTTAAAAATTTTTATAAACTAATTTTACTTTTTTTTAAGATATAAAACACTTGATTTTTTTAATCAAATGTTTTATACTTTTGATTTTTAATAACCCGGATTTTGCACTAAATTTGGATTAGTTGCCAAAGCAGGAACTGGAATAGGAAATATTTTGTATTTGTTATCAGTAGCAGGTTTGAAATCATGTGCTAATGTAAACTTATCAAAACGTATCATATCTTGACGACGGTGTCCCTCCCAGCATAATTCACGGCCTCTTTCATCGTAAATATCATCAGCAGTAGGATTAGCCGCTAAAGGAGCTGCTCCCGCTCTTACCCTTACTTGATCTACTAATGTTTTTGCTGCTCCTGCGTTGCCCAATCTAAATTGCGCTTCTGCTTTCATCAATAATATATCGGCATAACGAATGACAGGAAAATGATTAGAAGCACCACCCCCATCACGAGGCATAACAGGTGAGAATTTAGCATTTCTTGCTCCTTCAGAAGGTCCTGCAGCATCAAGGGAAGCAATAGGCAATGTATAAGTTACTACTCCTCCTGATTGGGATCCCACCAACCACTGATCTTTACGAATATCCGTACCTGTGTATTTATTGACAAAACTTTGATGCACAGTCGCCCCATTCCACGTACTTATGTTAAATAATGCCAGTCCATGAGCTCCTTGCAATGTGCGAATACCAATGATATTTCTACCACTTGTTCCTAATTTCAAGAATATACCTAATAATACTTCTCTATCATCACAACGCACTCCAAATAATTTAGAATAATAATCAGCCGCAGGCACTAATGAAAATCTTCCACTATTGATAATCAAATCAGCCATTGCACTTGCTTCAGCCCATCTTGTTGTACCTGTATATACGCCAGCGTTAGTGTATATTCTTGCTAACAAACCATAACCAGCCCATTTATTAAAACGATTGTAATATGTGTCACCTATTGTATTAGACAATAAAGGCACATTAGTTGTCAATTCACTTACTACAAAATTATACACTGTAGTACGACTTGCTTGTGGAATTTTATCTACTGTCAATGAATTATCAGTATAAAAAGGCACACTACCATACGCATCCATCAACATATAATAAAAATAAGCACGCAACACTTTTGCTTCTGCTACAGAAGCAGGGTCAGCATTCGCTTTTGTCAATAATTCTACTGCTAAGTTTGCTTGAAAAACGGCACGATACAACCAAACCCAAGTAACATTCATAAATTCATGGGCAGGAGTCCAAGTATGGCGATACATTTGTCTCCATACTCCGCCATCATCCCAAGCACCATCACTACGGCGTGGAATCATCATTTCATCAGTACAAGTTTCATTCAAATCGTACCAACCTCTATCACCACCTGCTACACCTTTTCCATCAAAACCACCTGTCATTTCTGCATAGATGTTCGCTAAAGCGGCATTTGCACCTTCAGGGGTAGCATAAAAACGGTCTGCATCAAGTTTATCATATATACCCTCGTCAAGTTTTGTACAGCTGCTAAAAAAAGCAACCGAGAGAGCAATGGCAAATAAAAAGATTTTTTTCATATATTTAATGATTTTTTATAATTTATATAATTCGAAAATGATTTGTATTTAAAAAAGTTTTCGAATTATATAAAAAATTTATGTTAAATTTTATTTAAAAGAAACTTGTAAACCAAAAGCAAAACTACGTACACGTGGATAAATACCATTATCAATACCAAAACCGTTTCCACCACTCACGCTTTGTTCTGGGTCAATACCTTTATATCCTGTTAATACGAATAAGTTGTTAGCGGTAAACGATACTCTCACAGATTGTACATAATTAGACATGTAAGCACCTACTTTTTTCACGTTCCAACCGATTGTTAAGTTTTCTAAACGAGCAAAATCACCTCTTTCTAACCAGAAATTAGACGCGTAAGTAATTTGTTTAATATTATTATTAGGGGCATCAGCCAATACATTTGCTTGTCCCATTTGTGACATCGCACTCAAAGTAGAACGACGGCTATTATATACATGATGTCCACCTGCCCCACGTAATACTAAACTTAAATCAAAATCTTTGTATCTTACTGAAGGCGTGAAACCCCAAGTAAATTTAGGCAACGCTTGTCCAGCAATATATCTATCAGCATTTTTACGATTACCATCATCTACTACGCCATTACCATTCAAATCATCAATAATTTGATTGCCTTGGTCATCGACCCCTGCATGTTTGAATAAATAGAAAGTTCCGATTTGTTGTCCTTTGATAAGGTAAGAAACACCATTATTAGATGACTGTCCTGTTGTACTACTTGAACCCCATTGCACATAATCAGTATTCAAAGGCACTCCATTCAAACTACCACTTAATTCTGTAACTTTATTGGTCATATACGTAAAATTACCACCTAAACTCACTGTTAAATCTTTTGTATCTACCAAAGTATAACGTAAAGTTGCTTCAATACCTGCATTGCGTACAGAACCTACGTTAGCTAAAATAGAAGTATTAGGATATGGAGGACTTGGTACCTCGTAATTGAACAATAGATTTTTTGAGTTTCCTACAAAATAATCTAATGTACCTGTTAATTTATTATCCAATAAACCAAAATCTACTCCAAAATTAACCATTTCTCTTGTTTCCCATCTTAAATCTGCATTAACATTTTGAGAGATAGCAAAGTTTGGAATTTGTCCACCTTGGAAAAACGCTGTTCCTGATGGATTTACTAAACGAAGAGAGTTTTGAGGTCCGATACCCGCCAAACTACCTGTAACTCCGTACCCTGCACGTACTTTCAAATTACTTACAATTTTATTGTCTTTTAAGAAAGCTTCTTCAGAAACTCTCCATGCTAAAGATACAGAAGGAAAATTTGCCCATCTATTATTTTTTCCAAATAAAGACGAACCATCACGTCTGAAATTGACAGTGGCTAAATATTTGCCTTGGTATGCATAATTAAGACGACCTAAAACAGAAACTAAAGTTCTATCATTGCGATAAGAAAAAACATCTCCTTGTCTTACATCAGCAATACTGCCTGACTGTAAAGCATTCATTGTTAATAAATCATTGATAAAACCTCTTGCACTTGCTCCAAAACCTTCATAATCTTGTTTTTGCCATTCATATACCGCAGTTGCTCCAAATGAATGATCCCCTACTACTTTGTTATAATTTAAGATAAAGTTAAAGATTTTTTCATCAGCAATATTGGTATTACGGCTTGCCACCCCTTTTTGATTGATAGCAAATTGTTGTGTAGTCAATCTTGAATCATAACGACCATAAAACTCATCTCTTTTTCTCCAAGAACCAAAAACACTTGCCGTTAAACCTTCCATTATTTCATAATCTGCTTTCATAGACGCAAAATAACTATTGGTTTTATTACCATTCAAAATTTCTTTTGTTCTTGCCAATGGATTTGTATAATCAAATACATCAACAGTAGTAAAATAATTACCATTAGGAAAATAAACAGGGTCTGTTGGTCTTCTTGATAATGCCAAACCAACTACTTCGCCATTGTTAAAGTTATTTTGACCAATAGATGCATTTAAGTTATAAGTCAAAGTCAAACGATTGTTTAATGCTTTTTGAGTAGCCATAAATCTACCCATAAAAGTTTTTGAATTTGAGTTCAAAATTATACCATCTTGCAAAATTGCACCCGCCGAAGCACGATAAGTAAAATTTTTAGTACCACCACCAAAAGCCAAGTTATGATTTTGCGTCAAACCATTGCGTGTGATTTGTTTGAACCAATCTGTATTACCACCAAAATCTGCACTTGATGCAATTCCTCTTCTGGTTGCTTCTGCTCTCCACTGTTCTGCACTTAACATATCATATTTTTTAGCAATCACATCAAAAGAAATTGTACCAGAATATTCCATCGTAGTTTTTCCTTCTTGTCCTTTTTTAGTAGTGATAATTACAACACCTGCTGCACCTCTTGCACCATAAATAGCAGTCGCAGAGGCATCTTTTAAAATATCAAAAGTTTCAATTTCAGAAGGATTGATAGCATTGTATAATTCTGAACCACCTTGAATACCATCTATTACAAATAATGGATCGCTACTACCTGCCAAAGATGCAATACCACGAATACGAATATTAGGAGCAGTTCCCGGCTCACTTCCTACTTGATTGATAGTTACCCCAGCCACACGTCCATTGATTTGTTGTAATGGATTTGTAATCGGACCTTGATTGAAACTACCAGAATCCAAAGTAGCAATCGAACCTGTTACGTCTTTTTTCTGTTGCGTACCATAACCCACAATTACAACTTGTGTCAATTCTTTTACGTCTTCCAACATCGTTACATTGATAGAAGTTTGGTTATTGACAGCAATTTCTTGTTTTGTCAATTCAACGCCTTCGAATACAATAGTTGCATCAGAAGGTGCTTTTAAGGTATATTTTCCATCTACATCTGTAGTAGTACCGTTGACAGTACCTTTGATATACACGCTTATACCGGGTAAAGTTTCTCCTTTTTTATCAGAAACCACCCCTGATATTTGGACTTCTTGCTGGGCAAAAGCTAAGTTTGCACAAAACCACAACATCAATATTAAAAACCCAGAAAACCAAGCAGATGCTCGCTTTTGATGGGCGTTTATTGTGGTGGCAATAATTTTTACTTCCTTCTCAGCTTGAGAGGTGCGAAAGCTCGCTATGTAATTATTGTTCATCATGAATTAAATAAATTAAAAATAGTGTTAAATTAAATTTCAAGTAAAAATTAAATAAAAATTTCATTGAAAAAATACAATAAATTATAAAGAAAGTATAATTTATTGGCTTTAAACGTTCAATATTAGTAAATCTTTTTTTAAATAATCTAATTTTTTCTAAAAAAAATTAAACTTTTTTTTTGATAACGTTTTCGCAAACGTTTGCAAAAATTATCAACTTTAAAAAAATTCATTTTTATACAAAAATAGTCCATTTTATTCTTTAAAAAATTATAATTAGAAAATCTTTGATAAGTACAAAACTAAATGAGATTGTTTTTGTTTTGATAATCATAATTTTTTTTCGCAATCAAAAATAACCTTTTATTCACAAAAAAAATACGTACAAAAAATTAGTTTTTTAGTTCTTAGGAAATTATTGCGGAGCTAATTTTGGGTATGTATAAATAGCCTTTTATTTTGAATACGTAGAAAAATATCTATTTGAGAAACATAAAAATTTGGTTAAAGCCAACGATTGAATTGTATATTATCCTCCAGATAAATCTGGAGGCAATTCAAGAAATACATTTCAAAAAAATATTTTCATTTTCAATATCAATTCTCAAAACTATTTATTGTTTTTTCGACCCATTTTTTTCCCCAATTTTCTTTTTCTTCACTCGTCCATAATTCAGGATAAAAAATAATTTTTTGAAATCTTGGAGGAAGATATTTTTGCCAATTTGTACCACCTGTTGCTTCTACGGCTTCTCCTTTTGGATTTTTGAGATATTTTACGGCGGATTTAAAATGTGCCAAACGCCAATCTATATTTATCAACGCATCAATATTTTTCAATAATTCGATTGCTTCTTTGGGTCTATCCAATTCTAAAAATATTTGCCAAAGATTTTTTTGTCTATATTTTTCTGCCAATTCCACAAAATCATTCCTATATTTTTGTTGAAAATGAATCGAAGTAATCGTTTCTTCGCCTGTTTTTTGGTCGCTTGCTCCTTGTTTCCAATATAAAAAATCAAAAATATTATCAATAGGCTCAGAAAAATCCGCTTTTTCGTGATGTGTATGGGCGAGAATATGCGCAAAATCAGTCATACAAATTTCTATTTTTCTAAATTGAGCCGACTGAAAACCACTCGAAGGCAACAAAGACATTCTAAATTGTCTAAATTGTTCATATTCCATGCCTTCGGTCATCACATCAAAAGAAAATATTAGATTTTGTAAATATCTATCAATTCTTTTGATTCTTTCCGTATAAAATTTGGTATTGATAGATTGATGCGTAGCCATTTGTTCTAATTCCCATAAAATCAATTTAAAATAAAGTTCTGTAATTTGATGATAAGTAATAAAAATTTTTTCATCAGCAAAATCAGTTTTTGGATTTTGTAGGCTCAATAAAGTATCCAAATGAATGTAATCCCAATATTTGAGATAATTGGCGTACAAAAGACCTTCCAAATTAGAAATCAAATCTTGTCCTGTGAGGCTATATTTATCTCGTAATTCTTGTAATTTTCCGACTAATTCAGGCGTGAGTGCCAGCGGTTCGAGTTCATTTTTCATACTTTATGATTGAAGTTCTTTTTGCAAAGATATTAGTTCTTTTTCGGATTTTTCGTTTAAATTATTTAATAATTGACTAATTTTTGAAAAATCATTATTTTTACAATTGTCTTGAATTTGTTTGATAAGTTCTGCCAATTCTACCATTCCTACGGTCAAAAATGACGTTTTTAATTTATGTGCAATAAAAATTATTTCTTCAATATTTTTAATTTGATATGCTTCGGTTATATTTTTTAGTTGTTCGGGAACGGTTCTAAAAAAAACTTTCAACAAATTTTTCAAAGTTTCTTCATTGTTGCCCAATGTTTTTCTTAAATTATCTAAATTATACATTTTTTATGATTTTGTTTTAGGTTATTTATTTAAAAAATAAATTTTCGCAAAAATAATAAAAACTATTGAAATAAACTTAATTAAGTAAGTTTTTGTAATAAAAAAAATCAAATTTAAAATATGGACTATTTTAAATTTGAAATCTAATTTTGTGATATTACCAATAAAAATGATATTTATACCATTTATTTTAAAATATTGAAAAATATAAATTTGAAAAATATAAAAATTTTGGCTAGAGCCAACAATCGGATTTTATATTATCCTCCAGATAAATTTGGAGGCAATTCAAAAAATATAATTCGAGAAAAGTAATTTTATTTTTTCTAAATATTGCTATCAAAAACATCAAACAGGAATGGTAAAATAAAAATTAGAGCCTTTGCCCAATGCACTTTCTACCCATATTTTTCCGCCATTCAAACTAACAAAATCTTTACACAATAACATTCCAAAACCTGTTCCTTTTTCGCCTTTTGTACCTTTGGTCGTAAAAATAGTTCCTTTAAATATTTTCTCCACATTTTCGGCAGAAATTCCCACGCCTGTATCACTGATGCAACATATCACAAATTTTCCATCTTCACTTAATTGTGTGGAAATGGTAATTGAATCCTCTTCATTTGAAAATTTAATGGCATTATTGATTAAATTTCGTATAATGGCTTGTAACATATTTTCATCGGCTGAGACATTTTTTGCTTTTTGATCAAGTTTTGCTTTAATATCAAGTTTTTTTATTTTATCTAAAAAATTTAATTTTTTGACTTTATCTTTAATAAATTCATTGATATTTATCTTTTGAGTTTGTAATATCACTCCTTCTAATTGCGATTTTCCCCAAAACAATAAATCTTCTGTTAGTTTTAGTGTTTTATCAACATTATTATTTAATAAAGGAGCCATCATTTTCATTTCTTCAAGAGATAAATTATCACTATTTAACAAGGTTAAAATGCCTTTCAAAGAAATCAAAGGAGAGCGTAAATCATGAGAAATCAAAGAAAATAATTTATTTTTAATTTGATTTAGCGTTTGTAAATTATCATTTTGTAATTTTATTTTCATATTTTGTTTGGATAAAATTTGTGTTTGCGCAGTTATTTTTTGTTTTTGAATCATTAAAAGATTAGTATTTTTTCGATTGACAATATATTTTTGAAATATGATGGCAGCCAATAAAATAAAAATCAACAAAATTGAAATAACTAAATAAAGATAGGTTTGTTGGTTTTGATTTTGTTTTGTTAATTCATCTAATTCCAAGAGTTCATTTTTATGTTGATATTGAAATTTTAATTTTTCTAAATTTTTATTTTTAAACAAATTTTCATATTCTTTTATGGTTATTTCTTTCATTTCACTGTATTCTAATGCTTTTTGGTATTGTTTTTTAGTTTTATAAAACAGTGAAGCACAATCATATAACAAGAAAAAAGCACGTAAATTATCAATTTTTTTGTCTAATTTTGATAATAAAATTATTCCTTCTTCAAGTTTTTCTTTTGCTTTTTCTAACTCATTTTGTTCGATATGAATATTGATAATATCAACCAAAGAAATGATAGCATTTTCTTCTTTTTTAAATCTACGACTTATATTTATATCCATTTCGAGTAGTTTTAAAGCTTGTAAATATTTTTTTTGCTTATAATATAACGTTCCTAAATTTCCATTTATCAATCCTATCCAAATGGTGTCTTTTTCTACTATTGCATTTTGAAGTGCTTTTTGATAATATTTTTCTGATTTTTCGTAGCCATTTGTCTTAAAAAAAGACATCGCTAAAGTATTATAAAAATTGGTTATCCATCTTTTATTAGTCATAAATAAATCATTATATTGTTCAGACTTTAACAAATATTTTTTTGTTTCATTAAAATCATCCACTTTATAAAACATTTGAGCCATATTTACTTGGGCTTTTGCCAAACAATATAAATCGTTATTGATTTCTTTGGTTTGTAAAGCTTTAAAAAAATATTCAATCGATAAATCTGTGCCTAATTCATTATACATATATTGAATGCCTAAAGCCAAATATAATTTATAAGATATTTTACTATCATTTTTGTGTGCATATTTTAAAAAATACAATAACATTTCTTCATTATCTTCTGAACTAATTTGATGACGAACGGCACTATCGCAAGCCATCTCTACTATTTTATCTTTATCAGAAGATTGATTAAAACTATTGATGATGTTGGTAAAATATTCTTTTTTATCATATTTTGGTTGCGCAAAACAAGGATAAATAGAAAAACAAGTAAAAATAACCAGCAAAATAAGTGTTTTAAAAGTAGAGAATAAATTCATTTTTTATTAAAGAAAATAGTTGTAATATACTTCTAAAACGAATACAATATAAGTGCTGTTTGCAGTTTTCGATAAATGGCAAAGAAATATAGATAAGTATATGAAAAAAATAGACTAAATACAAAATTTTATTTTGTTGTTTTATATTGGTGTGATTTGATGTAAAAATAATTTTGCATGATTTTAAACAAAAAAAATAACCTCCCAAAATTAAAAATTTTGAGAAGTTATTTTTTTATTCAATACATTGAAAATCAATGCGTTATTTTTTATTTATTTTACTAAATTCACACTTCTTTGTACGAATTTTGTCAAAGCCTCGCCATTTAACATATTTTGAGAAAGCAAAGCCAAATCATATACTTGTTTGATTAAATCAATTTGAGTGGCTTCATCGCTTTCCAAAATCTTATGCGTAATCGTGTGATTGGCATTTACTGCTACATTCAACATCATAAAATTACCCATTCCCATCATTCCTCCACCTCTCGACATTTCTTGCATACGACGAATAAATTCAGGTTGGGTAATAATCACAGGCATTTCGTCTTGTGCCAAACTCTCAATTTGAATACTCAACGTTTTGTTTGCTAACACAGTTTCGAACAATTCTTTCAATTTATTGCTTTGTTCTTCGTTCAGAACGCTTTCTGCATTGATTCCTGTGTCTATCAATTTTTCGCTTGTATCAGAATCGACTCTTTTTAGTTGAATATTTTCTGTTTTTTGTTCGAAAGCCGAAATAAAATGTGGGTCAATAAATTTATCATCAAGTTTCAATACATCATATCCTTTTTTCTTAGCCGATTGGATATAAGAATCTTGTTTGGCAGCATCATTAGTATAAATAAAAGTAACTTTACCATTTTTATCAGTTTGAACCGCTTGTACTTTTTCACGATATTCTTCGATAGTACTAAATTTATCTTCTGTATTTTGAACTAAGGCAAATTTTTGTGCTTTTTCTTGGAATTTTTCGTCAGTTACATAGCCATATTTTACAAAAACGCCTATACTTTCCCATTTTGCTTCAAAATCAGGTCGGTGGTCAGTGAATAATTCTTGTAATTTTTCTGCTACTTTTTTGGTAATGTATCCATTTATTTTTTTCACATTGCTATCTGCTTGCAAGAAACTTCTCGAAACATTCAAAGGAATATCAGGAGAATCAATCACGCCACGCAATAAAGTTAAAAATTCGGGTACAATATTTTTAATTTCATCAGTAATAAATACTTGACGAGAATATAATTGAATTTTATCTTTTCCTAAATCTAATCCTTCACGAATTTTTGGAAAATACAAAATTCCTGTCAAATTAAACGGATAATCTACGTTCAAATGTATCCAAAACAAAGGTTCTTCAGACATTGGATACAATTCACTATAGAAATTTTTGTAGTCTTCGTCTGTTAAATCTTGTGGCGATTTTGTCCAAATTGGATTGGTATTATTGATAATATCTTCTCCAAATTGAATTTCGATGGGTAGAAAACGGCAATATTTATTTAAAATCTCACGCAAACGATTTTCTTCTAAAAATTCAACGGCATCATCAGCAATATGTAAAATAATATCAGAGCCTCTTTCTGCTTTTTCTGTGGCATCAATACTAAAAGAAGTCGAGCCATCACATTCCCAACGCACTGCTTGCTCTCCCTCTCTAAAAGATTTTGTGATAATTTCTACTTTTTGTGAAACCATAAAAGCCGAATAAAATCCTAAGCCAAAATGTCCGATAATTTCTTTGGTGTCTTGTTTATCTTTGTATTTTTCTACAAATTCAGTTGCTCCTGAAAACGCCACTTGATTGATATATTTTTTGACTTCTTCGGCATTCATTCCAATTCCATTGTCAGAAATTGTAATGGTTTTTGCTTCTGCGTTCAAAGCAATTTTTACTTTTAATTCACCAATTTCGCCATTAAATTCTCCCATTATGCTCAATTTTTTGAGTTTTTGAGAAGCATCAATCGCATTTGAAACTAATTCACGTAAAAAAATTTCGTGGTCAGAGTATAGAAATTTTTTAATAATTGGAAAAATATTTTCGGTATTGACCGATATTGTACCTTGTTCTTGTACCATATTTTTTATTTTTTTGATGGATTAATTTTTTAATTTTTTTGTACTTATACAAAATTTCAAAAGTTATTCCAAATGAATAGAAATGACAAATTGTCAGTTTTTTTATGTAATAGGAAATCAAAATAATCGAAAATATATGAATTTACTTCCACCAACTTTTTAATTTTAGTTTTACAGCCCACCAAAATTTGCCTTTCCAAACATTTCTATTTATTTTTTTTCGAGCATATTTTTCCATTTCTATAAAAATATTATCATTAAATATTTTTTGAGATTTTTGGGCTAATCCAAGTGCATATCCATATTCTTCTGTGATAATTCCGATGCTATACGCCAATAAATAATCTCGTTTGGAAAAAATTTGTTCATTTTTACATTCATTTAAGTAAGTCATTTCGCCCCAGCCAGCCATTTTTGGCAAAGAAAACATCACTAATTTTCGCCAAAATTTATGATTAGAAAAAGAATTTATATTTTTTTCTTCTATTTTTTGTGAGCCTTTAATAATCAAACGAGCCAACCAAAAATCTTTTTTTTCTTGCATATACGCCAACACAGACCACATTTTGTCTTCGCCTTGATAACAATCCAAAATACCGGGCTCAAACTCAGCAATTTTTATTTTTTGGATAATATTTTCGGGCAAACTTTTAAAAAGTCTTAAATCTATGCCTTGCGAATCAGTTTTAAACCAATCTATATAAGAAATATTTAACTTTTCTAATACAATCGGCAAAGTAGTTGTGGGTAATTGCACAATTTTATCTACCTCAAAACGACTTGCCCAAGCTGTATCTTTTAAATTTTCAATATCAGGCACTAATAAACTCGAACAATGCGGTGATTTTGTGAGATAAAAATTGGCTGATTTTTCTTCTTTATCTGATACCAAACTATTATAAACGTATAATTTTTTATACGCATTAGTTTGTTCTCCTTGCGGATTAAAATCTCTTTTGTCTGCATCAAAAGCAATACAAATCGAATATTTGGCAATTTTTTTCCAAAAAGAATGAATTTCACCTGACGCACCAATATCTATCAAAACAGGCGGTTGCGATTGTAATTCGGGAAGGGAAAATATTTTTTCAAGCACGTTTTTTTAAAGAAAATATGAATAATAATTTATAAAATATGATTATAAAATAAGTTGGTTAATTTTTTTACAAAATTACAAAAAAAAAGAATATTTACAAAAAAACTAAAATATTTTTTATTTATTTTTTACTTTTAAAATTATTTTAGTGGAGAATTAGGTTCTTTTTTCATCAAATTATAAACCATTTTATCCATCATTTTTGGAAACCATTTATTCAAAAAAACAGCTAATTTTCCTTGCCTTGTCAATATCAAATCTCGTTTTCTTTTCTGAATAGCTTTTACAATATGTGTGGCTACTTCTTCAGAGGTCATCATTTTAGTTTCTTCTCTTGGACTTTCTCCCTGTGCATTTCCATCTTGGTCTAAGGCGTATTTTCTAATATTTGACTCCGTAAAACCCGGACAGGCAACCAAAATATGTACTCCTCTTGTCATCACTTCTGTTCTTAATGCTTCCAAAAAGCCATTCATAGCAAATTTTGAGGCAGTGTAGCCTGTGCGTGCAGGCGTGCCACGATAACCATTGATAGAAGAAATTCCGACAATACTTCCTTTGCTTTCCAAAATATAAGGCAAGGCAAATTTTGTGGCATAGACAGTTCCATAAAAATTAATATCCATTACTTTTTTGATAACGTCCAGATTAGTATCTTCAAATAAAGCCCGCATCGAAATACCTGCATTATTGATTAAAATATCAATTTTTTTAAATTTTTGAATAGTTTCAGAGATTATTCTTCGATTATCTTCTTCCAAAGATGAATCTGCTACAATGCTCAAAAATTCAACATTTTTATTGTGTAGTTCTTTTTCTACCAAGGCTAATGTATCTTGTTTACGACCTGTGATGACTAATTTTGCCCCCAAATGTCCTAAATTAAATGCCAATGCTTTCCCAATACCCGAAGAAGCACCTGTGATAATGACAACTTTATCTTTCATCTTGCAAAAATAGTGTTTTTTTTAAACTAATCATCTTAAATATCGTATAAAGTATAAAATGATTGAAATGTAGCAAAGTTTTTGCAATATTTTTGAGTAGAATTTTAGTACATCTTTTCGTTTTTTTTAGTTAAATTAAAGCCTATAACTTACATCAATTATATTATTTTAAATATTTATTAAAAATTACACTTACTATTTATCAATTATTGTATTAAAATAAACAACAACAAAACTTATATTTTTCTTTATACAGATTATGAATCAAAAAAAAAAATATGTATTTTTACTAATACCTTTCTTCTATGTATTAGTATTTAATCTTTTTGGGCAAATTCCTGCCTCCGAAACCTGTGCTACAAGTACAACAGTAAATTTGGGAGCAGGGGCAAATTATGAAAATCAAACGTTTGATTTCTCTAATCAAAATTCTGGACTTGCCCCATTGGTGAATTGTCCTTCTGTAGCTTTGCCTGACAATACAGATGGTTGGGTAACATTACAAGCAGCTGCCAGTGGTACGTTGTTAGTACAATATACTCCTTTTGTGGACAAAGACATTGCCATTGCTGTTTATAGTGGTACATGTGGGAGTTTAACTTCTATGCAATGTGTTAATACTTTTGGAAGTGGCGTTACAGAAAGCCTATCTTTTAATGTAGTGGCAAGCTCACTTTATAGAATTAGAGTGGTCAATACGACTGATAATACTGGTGTTACGGGTATGATTTCTGCCTATATGGGACCTCGTGCTGTGGGTGATTTGTGTACAGATGCGCAAGAAGTAGGTATCGGTACGTGTGATTATCCTTTCAATGTGATGGGTAATTTTATCCAAAATGAAGGAACAGATAATTCTTGTGGTGTTAATCGAGTAGCAGATGGTTGGTTAAAAGTAAGAGTAGGAAATAATAAAAGAGTGCGTATATCTTATGGAAGTGTTACCAAAGATGCTATGATTACGATTTATGGTGCAACCACTCTTACAGGTTTTTCTACGTTTACCCCTAATAATTGTAAAAGTGTAAGTTTAGCACAAGTAGCGTGTGCAAATAATATAACAGGTGTAGGCACAGAAGCGCTAGAATTTAATGGAAACTTAACTAATCAAGAATACTATATCAGAATTAGTAATATTACAGACGGCAATACAATGGACGGTACGTTGTGTGTAACAGAAGTATTAGCAAGAGATAATTGTACAGATGCTTTATCATCTAACGGTAACTTTATTAAGGTAGGTGATTGCAATGTTAAATTTGACGTGCTTCGTACTTATACAGCTTCAATCTTACCTATTATTAATCGACCTACGTGTGTAACTAATGGTAATTTGATACAAGATGCTTGGGTAGTTTTAGATTATACAAATGCGTTAGCATCTTCTAATTTGACCTTAGAATATGCTTCTTCAGAACCTCCAAATTTAGTAGTTTATCAAAAAACAGGAGGACAAACTTGTGCTAATATTACAGGTGACGACCACATATCGTGTGAAAGTGCAAGCTCTGTAAATTTTTTGAGCGTAAATTTTACAGCAGTTCCGGGTAATTATTATTTTATTCGTGTCTTACGTAATGCCAATAGTGCTGTTACAGATATGACAGGTTTGATGTGTTTGTATAATAATAGCAAAAGAGCAGAAGATAATTTTTTCTCTGCCCCTACTTTTGATAATAGTGGAGCGGATTGTGGTAAAATTTTTAATTTACGAGCAAGTTTTAATAATGCAGGTAGCTTTGTAGCAGAACAAAATCCATATATTATTAACTGCCCTACCGCCACTGATACAAAAAATGATGCATGGGGAAGATTTGATGTAGGTGCTTTGGGAGCAGTAAGTAGCATTTATGTAGAATATAATAACGATAATCGAGACCCATCTCCTGCCAATGATGTGGCTTTATCTGTCTATAGATTACCCTTAATTACTTCTGTGGCAACTGGTGGAACTTGTGGAACTGCCAATACTGTAGCACTTAATACTACCCTAGATATGAACATTTCAGGTGCAAATTATGGAGGTACTGATCTCGCAACAACGACTTGTGTTGGAGGGATACCAAATCTTGGTTTTGGTCAAGATGAATGGTACACTATTACTACCACCTCTAAATTTGTCGTAACTTTTGAAACCACTGTAGGTGATGCCGCTTTGTATGTATATTCAAATTCTTGTCTATCTTTGTCAGATGTTGGATGTGATGATGGACCTATTGGTGTGGGTATATCTTCTGTTGCAGTTAATGCAGGAGGTACTTATTTTATTAGAATTGTCAATAAGATTTTAAATACATCTTTAATAGGCAAGTTCAGTATTTTTCAACAAACTCCTGCTTCTGCCTCTTTAATTTTAGTAGGTTGTGCCAATAATATCGTAGAAGGAACAGAACAAATTATTTTAACAGGAGCTACTTTGGTAGCCAATAGTATTTATTTTGTGAGAGTAGCTAATGTGTTATCAACTGGCACTCTTACCACACAAGGAACTTTATGTATTCGCAATGACCAAGTGCCTGTGGGTGATTTATGTGTGAATGCTTTTACACAATTAGTAGGGGATTGTGATTTGAGTTTTGACATACCTCTTAATTATGCAAATACGCCACCTATTGGTATTCCAAATTGTGCTAATTCGCCTTCTACAGCTATTCCACAAATTCATAGAGATGCTTGGGCAACTTTTACTGCCACTAATACACAAACTACGGTGGAATATTTATCGAGTAAAAATGCAGCCATTGCTTTATATCGTGGTAGTTGTACAGGTTTAGTATTAGTTTCGTGTACCAATGAACTACCTACCACTCCTAATGGTATAGAACGTTTGAAGGGAAATACTATTATTGGTTTACAATATTTTGTCAGAATTATGGATATTGATAACAATACTTCAGGTATGACAGGACAATTATGTATTTATAATACTACCGAAAGAGATATTTGTGATGATGATGATTTAGTAACTAATACCGTAGGTATGTGTAACATTCCTTTTGATATTCCTAAGGCTTTCACCAATAGTGATTTAAAATTAAGAAATTTCATACCAACGGAAGGCTCTCCAACTGCTGGGCGTTTTCCTGTAGTAGAATCAGGAGGTTCATTAAGCCAATTGGTACAATCTTCTTGTGAAAATGCTGCTATAGAAAATGGAACTGCTGCTTTACCTTTTTTACTTGCAAATAATAATCCAGATGCTGCCTCAGTTTTACCTAATCTTTTGACAGACTTTAGAGATGGTTGGACAAGATTGATTGGGAATGGTAATATTGTAACTTTATCTTATCAAAATAAAGAAGCTACTACTAATCCTTCTATTGTGGTTTATACAGCATTAAAATCCAGAGGTCCTGTCAATTGTAGTGCAGGTTTAGATGGGGCAGGCTTGACCCAACTCGTGAATGAAGGCGTAAATCAGTTGGCGTGTGTCAATAAATTTAATACCAATAGTGTACAAACTGAAACAGTTACTTTTCAAACCAATAGCGGTCAAAATTATTTAATTAGAATTATTGATTTAAACTCAGTTAGTTCTGGTAAAAGTATGACAGGAAATTTATGTTTTGCCGATGGAAGACAAGATTATGAAGACCCATGTGCTAACACAATCGTACCAGGTAATGGTGGTCCAAGAAATATAGCCATTGGAGATTGTAGCGTACCTTTAAACGTTATCAATGGACTAAATTCTTGTACTGATCCCACAGGAACAAGTACTAATTATGTAGGTACTACTGCAGGAGCTGGTGGTTGTACAGCGGATTGCATAGGAACACAAGATACCTGGGCAAGAATTAGAAGAAATTTTATTTGTAATGATGTAGTGGCTGCTGCTATTACTTCGCCAAGTATAGCAGTTTGTAACGCCGCTGCCATAGCCGCAACAGGTGACGCAACTTTTTATAAATACAATGCCACTACTAATAAATGTCAATGTGGAGACAATACTGTAAGCCCCACAATAGGTGGTAATTTTACAGTGCAATATGATAATCGAGATGGTTTATTAGGTATTCCTGCTGATGTTAAAATCACAGTATATCGAGAAAATACGGGATTTAATTGTAATGATGAAGGTACTTATACATTTTTATCATGTGCCGATGCAGTAGTAGAAGGATTAGAAAATATTAACATTGCCAATAGCGTTGCTCCAGCGAATCTTATGCCTACGACACACGGAGCAGGTGGAGAATATTATTTGGTAAGAGTAATGAATAAAGATGCCACTCGTTCTGCTTATGGTACAATTTGTACTTATTTTGGAACATCATTAGCAGATATTTCTTGCCCACCAACCAATGATTATGGAGCATTAGATGGAAATTATAGAGGTTTTACGATACCGGGTGGTACTTATAGTGCTACTGAAGTAGCTTTAGGTGTTCCTAATCGTCCTACTTCTGATATTCCTTTGAATGGTTGTGTATTAGCAGGTGGAAGTAATCCAACATCACTCAATCCACCTATTCGCTCTAATGCTTGGATGAGATTTAGTGTGCCAAGTCCTTCGGCTTATACCGCTGTTTCAGTTCAATTTGATAACTCAGGCGGATCAGGAACAATACAAAATGCAGCACTTGCTATTTATAGAATGCCTAACTCAATGACAGGTACGGGCGGAAATTGTAATACATTTTCAACAGGAAATACACAAGGTTTAGAACTATTAGATTGTGCTAATACAGTATATGTAGGAACAGAATCATCAACCTTTACTATTACACCAGGTTGGACTTATTTTGTTAGGGTTATGAATGTTCATAGTTCTACTGACCCTGCTGCTATGCCAGGTCGTGTGAGAATATTTCCTTACGCACAATGCACACCAGGTCCCGAATTAGTAACAGATGGTAGTTTTTCTATGTGGCCTGCTATGACAGGCACACAACCTAATAGTGCAAGCGGAGGACAAGCCACTAATACTCTTTTTGATATAGCACAAAACAATTTGAATGTAGCAATTCCAAGAATTACAAGTACGCATCCATACAATCCAACTTATGCAAGCAACACATTTAACGCTACTGCTAATGCCTTAGATTATAATACGAATACAGGTTTGGTACGTTTTGCTACAGATTATGGCTGGGTACGAGATGGTGGTGGATATGATGGTACAGGAGCAGTGACAGGCACAGGAGCAATTACAACTACTACTAATACCACTGTTAATTATGGTGGATTACTATCTGATCAAGGTGAGTTAAACCCAGAAGGATTATATTATATTAGACATACCCCATGGACTGTAAAAGGAGATTGGTTTTCTTATGGCAATGGGTATTCTGGCTATGGAGGACGTACAGGTGGAGGTTTTCCACAAGCATCTTATTGTTTAACAGGGGCAGGAGCAAATTTAGAGCCTTGTGTTACGCGTACAAGAACCCCTTATCCAAATACTATAGGGGTATATAATACTACTGCTTATGATAGACCACAAGGAACTCCTATCACTTCAGATGCTAACTTTATGATTATTAATGGTTCTTTTGATCCTGCAGGTGGTCTACCTCCCGGAAAAGTTTGGTGCCAAACCATTGATAGAGCAGGAGGCTCTGTGGGATATTATGTCTTTTCTATTTGGGTACAAAATATGATTTCTGCAGGTAGAAATTTAGATGTCCCTATGATGAGAATGTCTATTTGTGATATGGAAAACCCTACTAATGGTTCACTCCCTACTAAAACAAGTGGAGTAGGAAGTTATGGCTCACCTGCCATAGAAGCAAATGGTTTAGTATCAGGACGCTCATTACCCGGTATTACTACGCCCAACGTGATTCCTATACGTCACGTGCCTGCTCCACCAGTCAATAGACTACGAGCCCCAAGGGTACAGTTCTCTTATGGGGCTGCTCGTTCTTGTAATATCCCTACAGGTTCTCCTAATGCAGAAGCAAGAGATACCAGATTGAAAATATTAGGTTCTTCATTTTTGGTAACAGAAAATCCAGACCAATGGGTTTTAGTACGGTGTATTTATCGCGCACCAAGAGATGTTACCGAATTTAATGCTTGTATCGAAAATTTATCACTAACAAAAAATGGAAATGACTTTGCTATTGATGATATTAGTATCAGAGAATGTTTAAATCCAGATACACAATCTTTTGACAGAATGTTAAGAGGTGATGCTTGTCAACTAACCGCTGACCCAAAAATAATCGGTTTGCCATTGGGGGCTGAAATGATTGACTTTACAGGAAAATTAATAGGCGATAGAGTTTTATTAAATTGGGCGGTTGCCAATGAATTTCAAGTAGCAAAATACGAAATACAAAGAAGTTTAGACGGAAATAGCTACCAAAAAATAGGCGAAGTTGATGCCAAAGGAACTCAATTTGGAAACGTAGATTATAATTATACTGATTATAATTTGCCTACCAACGTACAAGGTTCTGTTTATTATAGATTGAATATGGTCGATAGAAATGGTACTGAAAAATCAGGAGCAATTGTTTCGGTTACTTTAAAAGCCTTAGATACTTTTGATTTAAGATTAGTACCAAATCCAATAGCAAGTGGTGAAGAAGTAGAATTGCGTTATAATGTCAATGAAGGCAAAACTTTTGTTACTGTCAATGATATGATAGGCAATAAATTAGCAGAAAATTCATTTTCATCTAATAATGGCGAAAATCGTATTCAACTCAGTACAAAAGGATTGAAAAGTGGATTATATATTATCAAAATGATTCACAACGGAAAATCTGTATCTAAAAAATTGGTTGTTAAATAATAATCAATTTCATTTCAAATAAAAAATAAAAAAGGTTTGGAGTAATTACTTCGATCCTTTTTTTTATTTCTATTTTTTTGCAATTTTATAATTTATTTCATAATTTCAAGAAATATAATTAAATTTGTAAAAGATAAAAAAAACAAATTTTATTTGCCAATCTAAAAAAACTAACAAAAATTAAAAATATTTTATCATTTTTAAGACAAAATCAATTAAAAAATGTTATACTTACAGAGATTTCAGATATTAACATTTTTTCAAATATGAAAACATTTTTTTTAACTAGTATTATTTATTTTTTTGTCATATATACAAATTATGCACAAGAACAAAAAGCAGGAAGCGGCAACGAAACAAGAGATACCACCTCAACTCCTCCACCTAAACAAGAAGATGATATAAAACGTTTCTTGGTGTTAGAAAAAAATGGAGCGGAAAAAAGGTTGCGGTTTTATGAAAAACAAGAAATTCAATTCAAACTCAAAGGAGATAAAGTTAAGAATAAACTAAAAATTCAAAAAATTAAAGAGAAAAGTTTAATTATACAAGAAGTAGAAATTCCGTTGGAAAGTATCGAAAGTATTCGTATCAATACTTCTTCTTTTTATCCTAATTTATTCAAATTTGCCACTTTGGCAGGTGGCGTAGGGTATTTGGGTTTAGATTTAGTCAATAACGGACCCGAAATGACAAGGCAAAGCATCATTACTCCCGCTATTTTTTTGGGGACACACGTATTGCTAAGAATTTTGTATCCTAATAATAAAACCTATAAACTCAACTCTAAAAAATACCTGAAAACACTCATCATATTTTAAAAAAATAATATGAAAAACCGTAGCAATGAACTCGAATTAATGGACGATTTGAATTTGGCAACAGATGAATTAAGACAAAATTTAGAGGAATTAGAAACTGTCAATCGTTGGTTGGGCGGTTATTCGCCTGTGATAAATGCACTCAATAAAAATTGGAATACCGCTAAAAAAATATCGATTGCAGATATAGGAAGTGGCGGTGGAGATACTTTGAGGATAATTAGTGAATGGGCAAAACGAAAAAAATTAGATTGGGAAGGAGTTGGTATTGATGCCAATCAGTTTATGATAGATTTTTCTCGCCAAAAGGCAAAAGATTTTCCTGAAATTAGTTTTGAAAAAGTAGATATATTTGATACCTCATTTCAAGAAAAAAAGTTTGATTTTGTGGTTTGTAGTTTATTTTGTCATCATTTTTCTGAAGAAGATTTAGTGAAAATGTTTGCGCAACTCAATCAACAAGCAAATATTTGTTTGATAATCAATGATTTACACCGAAATTGGTTGGCTTATTATGGCATTTATATCTTGACAAGACTTTTTAATGGTTCGAGATTAGTCAAAAATGATGCACCTTTGTCAGTAAAAAGGGCTTTTAGTTATCAAAATTTAAAAAATATTGCACAAAAAGCAAACCTTTCAAATTATACAATTCGTTGGCGTTGGGCATTTCGTTGGCAAATGATTATCAAAAAATAATGGTTTGATAAAACTCAAAATCTCAAAAAAATAAACTAAATTTGCAAAAAAATTCTATCAAAAAACTCAAAAATGACTAATTTCAGTATCAAAAAATTTGAAAAAAATCATATTCCTGATGTGTTAAATCTTATCAAAGAATTAGCAGAATACGAAAAAGCACCTCGCGAAGTTACGAATACAACCGAAAAAATGTTAGAAGATGGGTTTGGAGAAACGCCTATTTTTGGTGGATATATAACAGAAATCGAAGGAAAAATAATTGGAATGGCAATTTATTATTATAGATATTCGACTTGGAAAGGACGAGTTTTATATTTAGAAGATTTGTATATTATGCCTGAATATAGGCGTTTGGGAATAGGAGAAGCGTTTTTTGAAGAACTAATCAATCACGCTAAAAATACAAATTGTGCCAGAATTACTTGGCAAGTTTTAGATTGGAATACGCCCGCAGTCAAATTTTATGAAAAATTAGGAGCGAAAATTGATAAAGGTTGGTGGAATGGTTCTATTGATTTATAACCAAAAAAATAAAAATTAAACTAAAAAAATAAAAAATGTTTACAAAAGAATTTATCGAAAAGGCATATATTTATCAAGAATATAGAAATTTCACCGACAAATTATTAGCCGAAGGAAAAACCACAGGCTTAGAACAAACTCCCGAACTCACAGAATATACACGTTTAAACGTGCAAAGAATGAATAGATGGGACAAAACGGCTGTTATCAATCCAACATTAAGTGAAAAATTAACTCAATATTCGAAAAAAGAGTTTTGGTTAGTTTTGACAGAATCTTGGTGCGGAGATGCGGCTCAAAATATTCCTTTTTTGGTAAAAATGGCTGAATATTCTCCTAATATTACACTGAAATTTTTATTGCGAGATGAAAATCCATCAATTATGGAAGCATTTTTAACAAATCGCTCAAAATCTATCCCAAAACTCATTCGATTAGATGAAAATTTGAATGTAATAGGCACTTGGGGACCTCGCCCACAAACTTTACAAGCACAATTTATTGAGTTCAAAAATCAAAATATGGTGAAAGAACAAATGATTGAAATCGTACATAAATGGTATTTTGATAACAAAGGAATAGATTTGCAAGCAGAATTTTTAACACTTTTGTACTAAGATTTTCAAGATTTTCGTGATTTGTAAGATTGATTAACTTGATTCTCAAGATTTTATCTTTTAAAAAAATATAAAATCAATTATCTATGAACATAAAAAATATATTTGAAATAAAATGAAAAAAATCGTTATTTTTTGTTTCTCTTTATTTTGTTTTACTTTATTTTTTAATTCTTGCCAACCTTCATTCCTAAAAAAATGGCAATTACCTGAACATTTTGGAGAGCAATTTATTATTCCAAAAGATAATCCAATGAACGAAAACGCCGTTTTTTTAGGAAAAATGTTGTTTTTTGATGTACGTTTGTCTGCTGATAATTCTATTTCTTGTGCAACTTGTCATCAACCTGAAAAGGCTTTTAGTGATAGCAACAAAATTGCGATAGGCATCAATCAACAAATAAATGAACGAAATTCGATGAGTTTGGTGAATTTATTATGGAATAAAAACTTTTTTTGGGACGGAAGAAGTTATAGTTTGGAGCATCAATCTTTGCACCCCTTGACAAATCCGAACGAAATGGGAATGAATATTGAAGTTTTAGAAAAAAAATTACAAAATATTTCTACTTATCCGCCATTATTTAAAAAAGCCTTTTCTACTTCGACAATAAATATAGATTTGATTGCGAAGGCTTTGGCACAATTTGAAAGAACTTTGATTTCTGCTAATTCTCGATATGATAAAATTATAAGAGGAGAAAGTGAGCCGACAGAAAGTGAAAAAAGAGCCATAAAACTTTTTTTTACGCACCCGATTGCGGAGTCAGGCATACGAGGTGGAAATTGTGGTGATTGTCATGGCAGTCATCTCACTACTTTGCAAACTTTTCATAACAATGGTTTAGATAAAAATTATACAGATATTGGCTTAGAAAAAATTACTAAAAAACGTACAGATAAAGGGAAAATGAAAGCTCCATCTTTGAGAAATATTGCCTTGACCGCACCTTATATGCACGATGGACGTTTTCAAAATTTGGAGCAAGTTTTAGACCATTACAACGAACACATACAATATTCTGATGCGTTGGATATTTTGATTATTGAAGGTACAAATGTTCCAAATGGCAAAAATTTAGGATTAACTAAACAAGAAAAACAAGATATTATTTTGTTTTTAAATATGCTTACAGATTCGAGTTTCGTTCAAAATCCTGCTTTTCAAAATCCGTTTTTAAAGAAAAAATAATTATTTTTATGCGTATAAATTGTATTACTTTGAAAATAAATTATATTTCAAAATACAATAAATGGCTCTAAATCCATCTTTCCAATTTATTTTTTTGCCTTCTTGATAAGTTCGACCATAATAAGAAATTCCTACTTCATAAATTCTTACATTTTTGATGCGTGCTATTTTGGCAGTAATTTCGGGTTCAAAACCAAATCTATTTTCTTTTAATTTGATTTTTTGAATCATTTCAGTAGGAAACATTTTGTAGCAAGTTTCCATATCTGTCAAATTCAAATCACTAAATAAATTAGACAAAAAAGTTAAAAATTTATTGCCAATCGTATGCCAAAAAAACAAAATTCGATGTGGTTTTCCACCTATAAATCTCGAACCATACACCACATCAGCAAATCCATCAAGAATTGGTTTTAATAATAAATTATATTCTTGTGGGTCATATTCTAAATCTGCATCTTGAATAATTAAAAAATCACCTGTGGCATTAAAAATTCCTGTATGCAAAGCGGCACCTTTTCCTTTATTTTTTTCGTGTTTAACGTATTGAATATTGAGTTCAGGATTTTGTTTTTGATAATTTTCGATGGCTTCTTCTGTATTATCTTTTGAAAAATCATTGATGATAATAATTTCCTTTTCAATATTTTGAATCAACTGAGTTGCTTTAATTTTATCCAATATAAAATGTATCGTTCTGCCTTCATTATACGCAGGAATTACGATAGATAGTTTTTTTATTTCCATTTTTTTATGCAATTTGACAAATAATTTTAGTTGCTTCTAACAAACTATTGACCGAAAAATCAATGATTTCAGAAGGTTTTTCGTGGCTTGCTTTTGTGCCTAATACTTGAATTGTTTTGACACCTACTTTATTTCCAGCCTCAATATCTCTTTGACTATCGCCCACCAACCACGAATTTTTTACGTCAATTTTATACTTTGCGATGGCTTTTTCTAATAACAAACTATCAGGTTTTCGACTCAAAGATTCAGACGTATATTTGGGATGATGTGGTGCAAAATAATGGTCATCAATCAAAAAATTACACTTTTGTTGCAAATATTCCCAACATTTTTCTACTTCAATTTCCGAATAAATACCTTTCGCAATACCCGATTGATTTGTAATTACAATCAATAAAAAACCATTTTTTTTAAGCATTTCTATTGCCTCTATTACGCCATCTAAAATATGAAAATATTCGATTTGATAGACATAATCAACTTTATCTTTGTTTAAAACGCCATCTCTATCCAAAAAAACGGCTTTATTTTCAATCGGAAACATTTTTGATACGGAATAAAATTATCAATTAAAATGATTTTTTTAGCAAACTTTTTTTATATTGATAATGTTTGTAATTTTTTTGCAAAGATAAGATAAATTATGTTTATTTTCTCAAAATGTTAGGTATTTATTTTTTGGTGAATTACTAACGAACATCTATTTGTATCATTTTAAATAGATAATTTGAAAATAATAAAATAGCAATATTTAAAAAAAGTAGCTGTGGTTTTTAACATAAACTCCTTAAAATCTTATTTATGAATCAAACATATTCTTTCTATAAAACTTATCTTTTAATAATAATATAAACTGCCACGCAAAAATTATCATAAAAGGTTCTGCATAATATCGCCACCTATAACCAACAAAAAAAATGATAGATAAGAGTATTGATGCAGCAATTGGAGCAAAAATAATAAAATCATCTAACTTAATCACCATTTTGAAAAGTTTAATTAGAATAAAACATAAAAAAAATACATGAACAAAAAAATTAATTGGGTTAAGAAAGTTTGATCCATATAACACTTCATAATTTTTTGGTAAAAAATAAATGGCTATCTTTCTTAAAATAAGTTTAATCTCACTTATAGGATTTTCTTTTATCCATTTGACTGCAACTTTTTGTCTTGCTTTACTTTCTTCCAATTCATTTAATTTGCTAATATTTTTTATTTGAGAATGAGAATATTGATAAAGTTGATTTGTAGAGTCTTGCCAATTCCCCATCCAGCTTCCTCTTGCGGTCGGATTATGTCCTTGGAGAAGTTCAAATCCTGTTTGAGTACTTAAAATATACTCTCCAAACATTTTTTTATTTTTTAATAGTAAAGGAATATGGAAAAGAAAGGTAATAGAAAATGTCAATAGAAGTAGTGGAATTAGTGAATATGACTTTTTTATTAAAACTATACACACATAAACAAAAAATACTACAAAATAAATAGCTATGGACTGTGGTCTAAATAGACAGCTTAAACTAACAGAAATAGGTATTAGTAAATAATCCCATTTTATAAAACCATCTCTGAAAGAATATAGCAACTTATAAGTAATTATTACTAAAAGTGGTAGAACAAGATTTTCGTAAGAAAACAAAATTCCAATGTAGATTAAAATTGATGGATAAAAACAATAAGTCAGAGTAGCGTATAATGCGTATTTTTCATTATTTAAAAAATGTAAACATAATTTATAAAAGTAATTGATTGATAAGCCAAATAAAATAATCCAAAATACTTGTATAAAGATAATCCATATTTCTTTTTTTATTTTATTTTTTAAAAGAAATTCATAAACAAGAACAGTAAAAGAACCATGAAAAGCACTTTGTATAAATGATTTATTTTCAGTATTGTATACGGTATAGCCATTTCCATTTTGGTTATTAAATGCAATTTGATAGTTACGTTCCTCGTCTGGATTCATCATAAAATCATTAAAAACGAGAAAAGTTAAAATTACTTTGATCGTTATTGTTAGAATAATAATTATAGTTAACTTACATTTCATACTAATATTTTATTTGTTTATAGTATTTAGATTACACTAAAAATATTTGCAAATATAAGTATTAATCTACAATTTTGCAAATATATGTTATCAAGAGATTTTATTTCTCTTTGTAAAACATTGATTATCAATTATTTATTTTACAAAATTAATTATCTAAATACATGAAAGGAATTATACAATATCTTTCCTATAAATATTCATAAATGTTAGTTCCACAAAGAAATTGGTTACATTACTTTGATACTGACATTTCTTTTATGTTTAGAATAATGTTATAAGGGAGCATATAAAAAATAAACTACCCACTCAAAAAAACCTATTTTTAGTTCCCTCACACCTGGGGAGGGTTAGGGTCTTTCCGCTAAAATTATGCCCCACCCCAGCCATCTCCAAAGGTGATGGAGTTTTTTTGGGTATAATATTTTCTACTTAGTCCCTAAAATCCCCTCAAGGTTTTTAAAACCTTGAAAGAATAATAAAATAAATATTTATTTACAAAATTAAAAAGTCGCTATCAAACTTTCTCATTTTTTGTAGATATATACAAAACAAAAATTTCCCTTTTTCAATCAAAAAAGGGAAAATTAATCACACTAAAAATATCTTTTTTTATTCTAATACAGAAATTTCTACACGACGATTAGCCCGCGCTTGGTCTTGATTTGTTTCTTGAAAATAAATGGGTTCGGTACGACCTGCATTTTGCGTCATCAATCTATATTCAGGAACGCCTTTTGAAATCAAATATTGTTTTGCTAATTCTGCTCTTTTTTGAGAAATAATTAAACAACCTTTTGAAGAACCTTGCAAATCAGAATGACCTACAATTTTTACGACAGAAGAAGGATGTTTGCTCAAAAAATAAAGGACTTTATCCAAATCTTCATAATAAGTATCTTTAATTTTTTCACTAAAAAAATCAAAATTAATAGCAATTTTTTCGAATCCTGTTACTAATTGTGGCTCATTTTCCACGTCATACATATAACTATGCTCGATGCTTTCTGCTCCTTTGAGATGATAACCAACCGAATTTTTTTTCTCATTTTTACCATTATTTCCACTTGATAAGCCAATTTTATTCCTTTTAACAATTGTATGCGAATAAGAATTATTGTGGTGAGCAAATTCGACCTTGATATTAAAAACATTTTTATCGTCTTCAGGACTTACTTGCAAGTTTCCTTCTGTGCTTAAATTATCTTTGATGATAACCGTTTGCCCATTTTTTTCTTGCGTAATATAAATTCTTTTTGCTCCTTCTGCTACTCGCCAAGTTAAAGTTGCTTTTTCGTTAGGCATTACAAATCTTTGTCCTGTAAAAAAAGCATCAACTACTTCAACTTTATGCTTACATCTCGTTTGAGCGTGTTCACCTACTAAAGCCAAAATATATTCAGTAGTGATTTTAGGTTTTACTTTCAAATTTCCTGCATATTTCAAATTCGTTTGTAACACGATTGTAGTATAATTATTTTCCTTTTCTTCCAATAAAACATCTTTCAAATTTGGAAATACTTGCCAAATCAAAACTGCTTCTTCTCCACGCAAGAGTGTACGCGTGCCTGTAAAAAAGCCATGCCCAACTTTTACAGAATGGTTATAACGAATGGTATCATTTTTGACCAATACGTTCAATTCATATCTTGTATTTTTGACAGGATTTACTCGATAACTTCCTTTTGTAGGCAATTTTTCCCAAACCAAATGTTCTTTTTCTTCTATCAATTCACGAATCCAAACCTCGTTAGCATCAGGATTGACAGACCATTCTATATGAGCATCATCTCCAATAATAACAGTATCTTCTCCTCTAAAATAAGGATTTTCGACCAATACATTTATTTTTTTTCGAATTGCTTCGATTTTATCTTTTTGTTGATAATAAACGCTCAATTCATACTCTTGAGATTGTTGTGGAATGATTTTTTGACTTCCTTTTATTTCATTCGAATCTCGAATAGATTTTCCATTTACTTCAATTTTTTTGATAGAAGTAGAAGGACTAATTTCCCACTGCAAAAAACTTTGTTGTCCTTGTATTAGTTTTTGTGGTACAACTTCGAAACGCAAAATTTCAGGGGCTATTACTTCTGAAAGATTATTTTTAGATAATGGTTCACGTTTACAACCAAATAGAGCAAATATGATAAGAAGAAGAATCTTCTCTTTTGAAATTTTAAAGTGCATAGAATTAAATGTTGCTATAATTTATTTTATATTATTAATAATAAAAAATATGGTATCTTTTGAGAAAACTCACACGTGTCAGATGCAGGTCTTTGATAATAATATTATGTTTTTTTGGTACTTTTTCGCATTGTTGTTGCAAACATAACGTTTTTTTATAAAAAAATTGTATTTTATTTTATTTTTTTCTAAAAAAAATAATTTTTTTTTAAAAAATATACTTCTTTTAAATTTATTGCGTTAGTTAAATGGCATATTCTATCATTTTATATGCTTATAAAATTATATTTATTTACATTTAAAAAAAGAATTATGAAAAAAATTGTTTACACTTGCTTGTTTTTGACAAGTTTTATTTTGTTTAGTTCATCAAAAAAAAGTTATTCTCCACCTACTTTGGAAGAGTTAAAAGAAAATCTATTGTATGCGAATACTTGTACTTGGTATGATGCTCAAAGAGACGGAAAACCTGAAATTATTTTTGATAGAGAAGATAAAAAATCAGGAGAAAAATATCAAAATTATCCTATCAATCAATGTAGTAATTCTTCTTCTTTAGGTTTCAAATATTTTGAGGCAATAGGGTCAATTACTCAAAGTACAAATTGGTATGAACCTCAAACATATTTTTCGGAAAATAATTTTAACCAAAGTTTTAAAGATATTTTTGGTGTCAATCCGATTGATAAAGTTATTCCTGATGCCAACGGAAGCAAAGAAAAAGGTTTTAGATTTTTTAATAACAAATCTATAGAAACGATTTTTAATAAATTATATGTGAAACCTTCCACAAAATTTCAAAGTGTTACTTATCAAAAAGTTTATGATATTAGTTTGAAAGAATATTTTGCTGATGTAGCCAATGTAATTTCAATTATTCTAAAAGATAAGAAAAATTTTGATAAAATTGCCAAAGAATATTTTAAAAAAGCCACAAAAGACAAAGATTTTAATGGCATCACTGCTACCGATGAATATAGAAAAAAACATTTTCCAAACCTTGGTTTTGCTTGCAAAAATTATGATAACGCATCAAGCGTAAACAGATTATTAGGAATTATGCTAAGAAGACAAACCGATGGCACACTCAAAATTGCTTTAAATTCTTTCAAAAATATGTTGAAAGATTATGATAATACTACCTTTGAAAAATACAAAAATGCGTTTTAATAATTTGTGGTAGTATATGCACAGATATACACATACATATATAAAAAATAGAAATGCAAGCACAAATTTTTATGTTTGTTTGCATTTTTATTATTTAAAATTTATACCTATAAAAAAATGATAACACAAAATAATATTTTATTATCTGCCCTAAAAAAAGGAGAAAAAGGAATAATCATTGGTTTTGATGACGATGATATTGCACTGAAATTATTAGAAATGGGCTGTTTGCCACAGATGGAATTTTATTTATCGACCTTAGCACCTTTTGGCTGTCCGATTTGTATTGATATTGAAAATACACAAATTGCGATTCGATTATCAGAAGCACAACATATTTTAGTACAAAAAATTTAATTGTTTTTTTATTTTTTTGTTTACCTTTTTGTTTATCTTTGCAATCAATTTTATACATTTATTTTTATGCAATATTTACGTTTATTGAGCATTATTTTTGTGGGCGGTTTGTTTGTTTTTTCAGGACTTATCAAATTGAATGATCCCGTAGGCACACAAATAAAATTAGAAGAATATTTTGAGGTTTTTTCTGCGGACAAAACCGAATTAGGTTTGTCTGTTTTGTCAAGTTTTTGGCATTTTTTAGTACCTTTTGCTTTGAGTTTGTCGATTATTTTGAGTAGTTTGGAAGTAGTTTTAGGTGTCAGTTTATTATTGCGTTATAAAGTAAAAAGTACGCTTTGGTGGCTTTTAGGCACGATTATTTTCTTTACCTTTCTTACTTTTTATTCTGCTTATTTCAATAAAGTTACAGATTGTGGTTGTTTTGGTGATTTTATAAAACTCACGCCTTGGACATCATTTACCAAAGATATAGTTTTATTGTTTTTTATTGGATTTTTATTTTTTCAACGTGGGCAGATTGTGCCTAATGACACAAAATTGACAAGTTGGTCAGTTTTTGGCACATCACTTTTTACGTTTTTTGTAGGAATGTGGGCGGTTTGGTATTTGCCTTGGGTTGATTTTTTACCTTATAAAATTGGTGATAATATTCCTAAAAATATGCAACCTGCAGCACCTTTAAAATATGGGGCAGAAGAATATTGGTATAAAAGTTTGAAAGATAATAAAGATATAAAACTTTCAAAAGATGAATTTGGGACAGAATGGGAAAAATATTCAGATAGTCTGAAATATAAATTTGTAGAAATGAAAAAACCTTTGTTAAATCCAGAAGCAAAAGCAAAAATCAGTAGTTTTGCAGATAGTTTGGTGATGAAACAAATTTTTTCGGGAAATAAATTTATTATTGTCATTCCAACTGCCAATCGTACCAGCGTAAAATATATCAAAGAAGTAAATTTATTGGTGAAAGAATTAGAAAAAAAGAAAATTCAATCTTATGTTTTGTCGGGTGATGAAGAAAAGATTTTTGAGGCTTTTAGACATCAATATCAATTAGCAGTGCCTTATTTTCTGTTGGATAAAACGATTTTAAAAACAATGATTCGTTCAAATCCAGGGTTTCTTTGGTTGGATAATGGTACTGTAAAAAATAAATGGTCAGAAGCAAAATTACCAAATATAAGTCAATTTAACTAAAAAAAGAAAATAAAAATGGCAAAAAAGCGAAGAATTTATGATAATGAGTATGACAAATTACTCAAAGAAAATATTGAACTTATTTCAAAAACATTGATAAATCTTTTATTGGGCATTAAAATAAACAGCAAAAATAGTGAAATTTTGCCTACGAAAAAGCAAAAAACATTAGAACGTGAGCCTGATTTTTTAATGAAAATAAAGCATAAAAATAAAAAGTTAGACTACATTTTGCATATAGAATTTCAAGTAGCGGATAATTCTAAAATGCACAATCGAATGAATTTTTATCAAGCATTTTTGAGGTCTGAATACAATATTGATATATTGCAATACGTTTTCTATTTAGGTAAAGGAAAATCAACTATGAAAAACTTTATCAAACAAACAAATATAGATTTTAAATATAATTTGCTTAATTTTGAGGATTATGATTATGAATTATTTGTTAATTCTAAACAACCTGAAGAAATTATATTGGCAATTTTAGCAAACTATAAAGGCAAAAATCCTGATGATATTGTAGATATTATTTTAGAAAAAATAGTTGCTATGAATATTGCAGTGGATAGAAAAGAAAAATGTGCAGTACATTTAGAAGTTTTATCAAAATTAAGAAACATTCAAGAAATCACTAAACAAAAAAGTAATAATATGGCATTCATTTATGATTTAGAAACTGATATTCGATACATCGAAGGCATCGAAATTGGTGAGAAAAAAGGCATCGAAATTGGTGAGAAAAAAGGCATCGAAATTGGTGAGAAAAAAGGCATCGAAATTGGTGAGAATCGCACTGAAGAGTTTTTTTACGCTGTTATTTCCCTATATAAACAAAAAATTTCTATAGAAGAAATAGCAAAAAAATTAAACACAACGATTGATAAAGTAAATAAAATTATTGCAATGATTTCATAAATTGAAAATTATAGATTAAGCTCTTAACTTTGCTTATTTTTTTAAGTAATACAAAGTTAAAGGCTTAATTATCAATAATTTATAAAAAAATATTTATACTTTTTCTGTTTTTTGAACGCCGACTAATAAATCATACATCAAATATAACCAAACCAAGATACAAGGCAACGCTTTCAAAACCAAAGGTTTTACGTACATATCTCTCACAAATGCGGGAAATAAATCACTTGGAGATAATGAAGTAAGAATAAATACAAATACTATCAAAAATATTCTAGCATAATGAGTAGAATTGTTGGCTACATACCAAATCGCTACGCCATACACCGCAATCACATAAGTAGAAGATTCAGAGGCAGGGCTAAATAATATTACCCACAATAAAATATTAGCTAAATAAAGTAGTCTAAAACGAAATTCATCATACATTTTATAACGAACATAAGCAGTACAAAAGGTAATTATTCCTGCCACAATCAAATATTTATCTGGAATATTATAGATATTTACTTGCACAAAAGATAGCAAAGAAACATCTAAAGCAATATCTACTTGTGTTTCTAACACTAACGCTTTGTACCATTCCACATATAAATACATGAGTTGATGGTAAGAAACAAAAACCAAAGGCAACAAACCAAAAGCAATTACCCAAAAAATAAAATACAACGTAAATTTTAATTTTCCTCTATACAATAAAAAAAGTGCAGCACCTAACACGCCATAAATTTTGATATAAAAACCAAAAACTATCATACAAGTTGCCCAAAATATTTGCTTGCGTTCAAAAAAAACAAAAGTAAAAATAATCAATCCTGTTATCATCACATTGGGTTGTGTGCGTTGTAAAGCCGTTAAAGCTTCGTGCAAACCAAACCACCAAATCAATACTTTTTTATCATCAGCCATAGAAATATATTTGATAGCATAATATAAAATCAAAGTATTGAATAAATTCCAAAAAATAATGCCTAAAAAAGTGGGAAATATAGCGAAAAACGCCATCAAAACCGCAAAAGTTGGACTATATAAAAATACATCAATATATTCTTTGGGATATTCGGGATACAAATTTTTATTTTGTATCAAATGATAAAAAGAATATTCATACATTATATAAAAATTAATCTCAGGAATAAAATATAAATGTATCGTTGAGCCAACGGACACAAGAATATAAACCCACAAAATAAAAGTATGATTGGAAAAAATGGCTTTGAGTTTTTGTAAATTCATCATTAAAATAATAGAATAAAAAATAAATTTGGTTGCAAAAATAATTATTTTTTTCAAATTTATATCAAATTTATTAATTTTGTCTATTTTATTTTATTTTTTTATTTGAATACTAAAAAAATATTCATAATTTTGTACGTTTTTTGCAAAATAACGTACAAAGTAATAAGACCTAAAAATATTTATACACAACAACTAACAAAAATCGTATTTTAAACTATTTATATGAAAAATTTATTTTTCTTTTTTATTCTTTTTAACTTTCAATTCGTTTTTTTAACTGCACAACAACCAAAAATCGCGAATGTGCAGTGGGCAAATAGAGTAATTGCGGTTTCGTCTGAATATAGTAATCCTGATAAACCTTTTACGGATCAATTTCGTGCCTCACAAATAACAGGAAAACCGAATAAACTTCCCGCTTTTGGAGATAGTCCTTGTGCATGGTCGCCCTCGAAACAAAATAATATCAATGGCGAATTTATCAAAGTTGGTTTTGCAACTCCTATGAAAATAGAGCAAATTGCGATTGCTGAAAACTACAATCCAGGTGCCATTACGCATATATACGTATATGATGCGAATGACCAAGAAACTTTATTATTTAAAAATGTAAACGTTGCTCCTTTGGGCGTGAAAGGAAGAATGAATCGTATTTTTCAAAAGGTCGATTTTGATGTTTTTGCTATTAAATTAGTCTTGGCAACTTCTAAAATTTCTGGCTATAATCAAATTGATGCCATCGGAATTTCAGATTCTTCTGACCCTATCGAAGCACCGATTATGATGACCGATAAAGAAAAAGAATTATTTGAGTTCAAATCAAAACCTCAAAATCTAGGCCCAAACATCAATTCTGTCTATCAAGAAATCGCTCCAATGATTACTCCTGATGGAAATACAATTTATTTTACACGTGGAAAACACCCAAAAAATACGGATAATGCAGACAAACAAGACGTTTGGTTTGCCAAAATAAATAAAGATGGAAGTTTTGAAGCATCCGAAAATATCGGACCTCCTATCAATAATAAATATCATAATTCGTCATTTTCTATCACGCCTGATGGCAATACAATGCTCATCAATAATGTTTACAATGAAGATGGCTCGTTAGAAAAAGGTTTGTCTATGACTCGAAAAAATAGCAATAATGAATGGGAAAAATCAAAAACAGTAACGATTGAAGATTTTTATAATACCAATGATTATGCAGAATATTGTCTATCACAAGATGGAAAAATTTTGTTGATGACCATACAAAGAAAAGATAGTTATGGTGGAAAAGATATTTATTTTTCAAGATTAAAAGATGATAATACTTGGTCTGTTCCCGAAAATGTAGGAAAAAATGTCAATACAGCCGCCAGCGAAACGTCTCCTTTTTTAGCCTCTGATAACAAAAGTTTGTATTATTCTACAGGTGGATTTAGTGGATATGGTGCCAATGATATTTATGTATCAAGAAGACTTGATGATACTTGGAAAAATTGGAGTGAACCACAAAACTTAGGTCCCGAAATAAATACGCCTGATTGGGATGCATATTTTACGATTTCAGCCAAAGGAGATTATGCTTATTATACTTCTTATCATAATTCGATTGGTGATAGTGATATTTTTAGAGTGAAATTATCAGAAAAAAACAGACCCGAACCTGTCGCACTTATCAAAGGACGAGTATTCAACAAAAAAACAGGACAACCAATTGCTGCCAATATTATTTATGATTTTTTACCCGAAGGTAAAAATGCAGGAAAAGCAAATTCTGCCCCCAAAACAGGCGATTATAAAGTAGTATTGCCTTTGAAAAAAAAATATGATTTGTTAGCAGAAGCAAAAGGTTTTTTATCTATTGATGAAATTATTGACTTGTCTGATAGCACCAATTATACAGAAATAAATAAAGATTTGTATTTAGTGCCTATCGAAAAAGATGCAATGGTACGATTAAATAACATATTTTTTGCCCCAAATTTGGCTACTTTATTACCTGAATCAGCCCCAGAATTAGGAAGATTGATTAAAACAATGCAAGATAATCCGACTATGGCGATTCGTTTGGAAGGACATACCGAGATTTTTGGAGCAAAAAGAAAACAAATGAAACTTTCTGAAAATCGCGTCAAAGCGGTTAGAAAATATTTAGTAGAGAAAGGAAGTATTGAAGAAGCAAAAATAAAAATTATTGCATACGGTGGAAAATATCCAATCTCTCAAGGAAAAACTGATGAAGATAGAGCCAAAAATAGACGTGTGGAAGTACGTATATTAAAGGAATGATTTTTATTATTTTATTATTTTATTATTCAAAAGAAAATACAAACTCAAAAATTTGGGTTTGTATTTTTTATTTCTTTCAAAAAGTACCAAAACCAAAAATATAACAATTATTTTATCTCAAAAACATCAATTTTACAATTTTTTTTAAGACTTTTGCAGAAAAATAATTCAATTTTTATGAAAAACCTTTTCATTCTTTTATATTTTTTTAGTTTGATAGCTATCACTAAAAATATTTCAGCACAAACCACTTTACAAGCAGGCGATATTGCTATTGTTGGTTATAATACAAATTTAGGTACAATTTGCAGTCCAACTCACCAATCCGATGATTTAATTGCTTTTTTGACTTTCAAAGATATTACGACTAACACAGAAATTATTTTAACAGACGAAGCCTATCTTCCTATCACAGGAACAAACCATATATTTAGAACTGGCGGAGAAGGATTAGTCAAATTCACACGTACAGGCGGAACTATTCCCGCAGGAACAATTTTTTATGTGGCTTTTGGTGGTGCAACCGATATTTGTGGCACAGGGACAAATGTGTGTGCGTCAGGTTGGAGTACGACTGCTTTGTTAGGAAGTAACATTAGTGGGTTAGATTTTAATTCGAGTATGGGTGATCAATTATTTATTTTGCAAGGCACTTTTACAAATAGTGGAACGAATTACAATTTTGTAGGTAATTTTATTTATGCCATTACAACTACAGGAGTTTGGACTTCGGGAGGAAATACTTCAAGTTCGAATCTTCCTAGTTTATTAAATTGCCTTAATTTTAATACCACTAATCGTTTGCAGGCTCGTTATATAAGTGTAATTACTACTAATACGCGTTCTGGGCATTTGACTAATATTTATGATACAGGTAATTGGGCAAGTATGGTAACTATTATGCCTGCCTGCCCAACAAATCTTAATTTTACGTTTCAAGGTTTGCCAGCTTCTATTGTTATCAATCCAGAACCAACCAACGGCAATGCAGGAGCAGACCAAAATATTTGCCAAACCACGACTACTATGGCTGCTATGGGAACAGGAACTTGGTCATTGATATCAGGAACAGGAACTTTATCAAGCAATACAAATCGAAATGCAAGCGTTTCAGGATTGAGTTCAGGCGTAAATATTTTTAGATGGACAGCCTCAAATTGTGCTATATCAGAAGTAAAAATAAACGTGGGAAGTACGGTAACTCCTAGCGTCAGCATTACTTCTTCGCCTGTTCCTACATCTTCTATTTGTCAAGGAAATTCTGTTACATTTACCGCCACAGCCATCAATGGAGGTACTAATCCAAGTTATCAATGGCAAGTCAATAATGTGAATCTAAGCACAAATTCACCTACATTTACGACTACAACTTTGAATAATAATGACCAAATAAAAGTTATTTTGACTTCTAATAATGCGTGTGCAGTGCCAAATACTGCTACTTCTAACGTTATTTCGTTTACGGTTAGTCCTTTGGTTATTCCCACGATAAATGTTACTTCGAATGCCAATAATAACACGATTTGTCAAGGCGAAAATGTTACTTTTATAGCCGTTTCGACCAGTGGCGGAACTGCTCCAATTTATCAATGGTTTGTCAATAATGTAAGCGTTGGCACAAATTCGACTACTTATACAAGTAATAATATAATGAATACTATTGATGTAAAAGTGCGTTTGACGAGTAATGCACCTTGTTTGCAAACCACCAATGTTATTGATTCGAGTGTGGTACGTATTGTGGTGCGAGATTGCAATGTATATTCTTTGTTTATTCCTGATTTATTTTCTCCTAATCAAGATAACGCAAACGATAAATTTAAAATAGAAGGCGATAATAGCGTCATCAAAGACTTTGAAATCAAAATTTTTGATAGATTTGGGAATATGGTTTATCAATCTAATAATTTTTTAGAAACTAAAACAAATGGCTGGGACGGAACATCTGGAGGTACTTCGCAGCCCACGGGTACGTATTCGTGGCAAATAAAAGGTAGTTTTATCAATAATCAAACGTTAGATTATAAACAAAAAACTAAAGGAAATATATTTTTGATTCGATAAATGATTTAATTCTTAGGAATTTTGTACAGAAAAATGAAAATATTTTTTCTTGAAATATTTTTTATTACCCTAATTTTTGTGTGATAAATAAGGGACTAAATAAAAAATAATATACCTAAAAAAACTCCCTCACCTTCGGGGAGGGCTGGGGTCAGTGTTGTTAAATTCTTTTTTTTTAACAAATAAAATAGAAATTAACTTGTATAATATTCTGTAAAAAATCTATAATTTTTTGAAAATGTTATAGATTTGGCAAATTATATTTTGATTTGTAAAATAATTTACCTGACAAATATTAGAACTTAACAACACTGACCCTAACCCTCCCCAGCGGTGAGGGAACTAAAAATAAGTTTTTTTGAGTGGGTAATTTATTTTTTAGATGTTCCCTAACATCTAAAACACAAGTGTTTTAGATGTATGTATATTTCCAAAAATAAAAGATGAATTTTTAACTCTTGGGTCATTTATTTTTGGTTATTGGGAAATTTTTTGGAGCTAATTTTGTTCTAATATGAATAGCCATTTATCTTGAAAATATACAAAAATATCAATCAGAGAAACACAGAGATTTCGGCTAAGGCAAATATTTGAATTGTATATTATCTTATCCTCCAGATAAATCTAAAGACAATTCAAAAAAAAGATTTTCCGCACAAATTTTCTAGGAACTTTATTTTTTAGATGCTCCCTAATTACAATAATCAAAAGTAAATTATTGTAGTTTTACTTCTACATTTTCGGTAACTTCATCTAATAAGAATTCCAATAAAAAATTAGCAACTTTATCATTTTCCATAAGCCTTTTGAAAAAAGCATCATAAATTGGATTGGCTAAACATAGTTTTATTTTTTTCGTTAATTATACTAATCAACTAAAATCATACAGACTTATTAGTCAATATCAACCTCATAATCATCAATCTCTAATTTTTCGTTGTCTAATTTGTCATTGTTTAGTTTTTCATGGTCTAATTTTGCATTCTCGCGCAATTCATCTAAAATAGATTTCATATAATCTCTTAAATCTTCACAACCTGCGCCCGTTTGTGCTGAAGTCATAAATCGCAAAGGAGCTTCTTCCCAAGTTTTTAATAATTCGCGTTGATGTGCGGCTAGTATTTTTTGAGTTTGATTGCCCGAACTTTTATCAATTTTTGTATAAATAATCACAAAAGGCACTTCTTTTTTTCCTAAAAAATTTAAGAAATCAAAATCAATGGCTTGTGGTTCGTGTCTTGAATCAATCAAAACAAAAACGCATTTTAAATTTTCTCTATCTAATAAATAATTTCTTATCATTTTAGAAAATTGCATACGTTTTTCTTGCCCAACTTTTGCCCAACCATACCCCGGCAAATCGACCAAATACCATTTTTCGTTGATAAGAAAATGGTTGATGAGTTGAGTTTTCCCCGGTGTTTGTGAAGTTTTTGCTAAGTCTTTTTTGTTAGTTAATTTATTGATAAGAGATGATTTTCCTACATTAGAACGTCCTATAAAAGCAAATTCAGGTAATCCATCATCGGGACATTCTGTAAATTTGCTGCTACTTTTGGCAAAAGTTGCTTTTTTGATGTTGTATGCCATAGATATTTTATTTTATACTTTCTTGTTCCACCCTACTATTTTTAGTGTAATTTTGTGGGTATAAAACAAAAAACACTTTTGAATTATGAGAAATTCACACACAAAATTAGAGATATTTTTAATAAATTCCAAATAATCAATCATAAAACTAAGTAAGATTTTTTTTACAAAGTCATTTTAAAATTAAAAAAAATAGAAAAATATAACCAAAAAAATTATTCCCACATTGGTTTTCCGACCGACCAAAACAACATACCTCTTGCTTTTTCGAATTTCATTTTTTGTGATTCTAATTTGATTTGAGATTCAATGAGTTTCGTTTCCTGCGTATTTATCAAAAATAAAGAACTTTCACCATTCAAAAATCTTCTATATTCGCCATCTCTTAAAATTTGATAATTTTCCACCATTGAAGTTTGTTCAGTAATTTGTAATCTTAAATTTAATAATTCATTGTAAGATTTTCGAATATCAGTTTCAATATCTCTTTGTGTTTGTCTTAAATCTAATTCATTTTGAAATTTTTTGATACGAGTTTGTCCTAATTTTCCTCTTTCTTTTCTTAAAAATAAAGGAAATTCGAACTCAAAACCTACTTTAAAATTCTTTTGAAAATTTAATCGAGTAGATTCAGTAGCAGGCTGCATATTTTGTAACATTGCATATTGAAAATTAGCCGTTGGCAAAAGATTATTTTGTGCTAATTGCCTTTCTACGTCTAATTGCCCTACTTTTCCTTTTATTTTTAGGATTTCAGGGTGATTTTCTTTCGCAAAAGTGATTAAAGTTTCTATTTCATTGGTCGGATTAGATTGCCAATTTGGATTTTCAGGATTGACCTCATCAGACAAAACCATAGGCATATCATTTTCTCCCCAAATATAATTCATCACTGTCAATCTTGAATTTTTTACTTCTAAATTGGCTTGATTGAGTTGTATTTTTCTTTCTTGATAAATAATTTTGGCTTGCACAGAATCGATAGCCGCCAATTCTCCTAATTGCACTCTTTGTTTTACGCCTTTAAAACGTTCATCAGCCAATTCTAAACCTTTTAATAAATAAAACAATTCTCTTTCAGCAAAATACCATTCCCAATAATCTTTGGTGGCAGACAATAAAATTTTGTTAATGGTTTTGATTTTATCTGCCAATGCCATATTTTGAAAAATTTTTGCTTGTTTCAAAGTCGCTCTGCGTTGGTCTATCCAAAAATCTTTAGCAATAGGTACTTCAATGCCCATATTTGCTAAGCCATTTTTATCAGTAACACTTTCAGGATTTAATAAATCTCCGCTACTTCTTTCTGCTCCCACAAAAACATTTCCTATCCAATTAGGAACTTTTAATTTTCCTTCTAAATGGTCGTAATAATTTTTTTTATCAAAATCTTTTCGTGCATAATTAGCGGCTAATTTTGGGTCAAATCCACCTTTTGCCATTCTCAATTCTTGTTTTGCAAAATCAGGAAGAGTAGAAGCTTGTTTGACTAATGGGTGATATGCCATAATTTGGTCATAAAATTCTCGCAAAGTCAATGTATTTTTTTGTGCAAAAGTAGTATGATGAATAAATATACAAAAAATAAATAAAGATAAAAAAAAGTTTTTCATTGAAAAAAAAGTTGATAAAATTTTTAATGTTTTATGATTAAAAAACTATTTTAGTTTAAAATTGTTTTAATTTTTAGATTTTTTTAAGTTTGATGAGGTTTGAAATCTATAAAAAAACCTTATAATTTTTGAATTATAAGGCATTTATTTTTATTTTTTCATTTCTTTTTTAGCTTCTTTCGCTTCAGGTTTTTTCTCCTCTTTTTTAGTACTATCTTTTGGTAAAGTTGTTTCGGCACTTACCACCGCTCCAAAAAATTTCTCACGCACCTTATCAGCACGTGCTTGTGCGTCTGCGGGGTCAGGATAGCTATTTTTTGTTTGGCGTGCTGGTTTTCCTTTTCCTTCCCCATAAACATATTGACTATGTTCGTTCACGTCTTTTGTTTTGGCAGTATCACCAATATTATAATTGTCAGTAACGCAGGCAGATAAGGCACATATCGCACACAACGCAAAAATTCTAAGTATTTTCATTATTTTATTTTATTTTTTTATTTTTGTGCAAAATAAATACAAATTTTACAAAAAATCAAATTTAATTACAAAAAAGATGTTTATTTTCCTGCTTTTTCTAATTTTTCTAATTCATCTTTGGTTAAACTTTTCCAACCTGAGTCATTTATTTTATCCAAAATTCTATCAATTTCTTCTTGATTGGGAATATTTGAAGTCAAATTTGAAGATTTTGTATTATAATTTCCTGTATAATTAGTATTTGTTTTTCCACTCGTTTGCGTTTGTTTGACGTGTGAAGGTCGCATATTTGTCTTTTTAGATTTCTTAGATTTATTTCTACTAAAAATATTGGTTATCCAATTTAAAAATCGGTGTATCCAATTTCCCCAATCGCTTCCGTTTTGTAATTGTCTGATAAAAATATAGCCAATCAATGCACCGCCCAAATGCGACAAATCTCCACCTGCATTGCCACCTCTCAAAAATATCACAGATAAAATAACATAAGTGGCTGCAATCCATTTAATTTCTACCGCTCCAATCAACAATAAGTGCATAACATAAGTAGGTCTTAAAGTAGCCGCGCCCACCACAATCGCAAAAACTCCCGCTGATGCACCTTTCAAATTTGCCCCTCTTCCGATATTAAATTGAGGTAAAAATGGATAAATCATCAAAAAAGCAATTCCACCAGCAATTCCACCCAATACATACAAAGAAATAACTCTGCGACTTCCTAAAAATTCCTCAATAATTTGTCCAAACCAATAAAATGCTAACATATTGAATAAAATATGAAACAAATCTTTATGAATGAAAAAATAAGTAATCAAAGTCCAAGGCTGATACATCAATTCGCCAATATTAGCAGGCAACAAAAGCCAATTTTCAAATCGAAGATAAACGCCCTCTTGCTTCATCAAAAAAGCAACTGTATGGGCAATATTAAGTGCCAGCCATACAAATATATTGATAAAAATAATTTTAATTACTGCATTATTAGGGCGATTAAAAGCACTTTTTATATCATCAATAATACTACTCATATAATTATATTTTAATTGTTTTGTTTTTCGAGTTTAAAGTTAATACTAATTTAATTAAAAAACAAAAATAAATAATTTTTTTTTTAGAAGTAAATTATTTTTATCAAAAATACAGGAAAAATAGAATAAATAATATACAAAATAGCATTTATTTTTTGGAAATTTAAGGAGATTTTTTACAGAATATTGATACAAAAAATGAATTACCAATTTTTCTAGGCAAAAAGCCATTTCATTGCCTCTTCTTTACTTAGAAAATGAGCAATAATTTGTGGTAATTTATCCTTTTCTAATTCATTTTGATTATCATCAACAAATTGTTCTATTGAAAGATTTGCAAAAAACTCATCAGGCATAATAAAAGCCTGTTTTTTAAATGAAAACTCTGTAAGTGCTGAGGAAATATTAACCAACATCCATTCTTGTAAAGTTGGAGTGATAGGGAACATAGATTTTTTTGCATTGGTTAAAACATATTCTACTTTATATTTTTTAACGAGTTCTAACCATAAAAACATGAGTTCTTTAAACTTTGCTTCTTTTAGATTTTGAGTTTCTTCTGTCCATTCTTCTGTCATCAAACTTTCGTCTTCTTGAAAATAAATGGTCACATATTGATCCTGATGAATAATATTCATTTTTTTATTTTGTTTAAGTAAGTAATTTTTTTAATCTAAAAAAGTGGGTTCTCTTTTTTGCATTTTTGCCATAGCAGCTTCCATCGCATCTTGAGAAAAAAGCATAGCCGCATTCCAAGTAGCCACATAATTCAAACTATCTTCTGTGCTATGATTGCGTGTATAATTGATAACTTCTTTGGTGCCGCGAATAGAAAGTGGCGATTTTTTAGCAATCAATTCTGCTAATTGTTGTACTTTTGTCATCATTTCTGTTTGATTGGCAAAAAATTGATTGACTAAATGCACTTCTTTTGCTTCTTTGGCATCAACATTTCTACCTGTATATGCCCATTCTTTAGCTATTCCTTCAGAAACTATTTTGGGTAATCTTTGCAAAGTACCTACATCAGCCACAATTCCTAAATCAATTTCTTTGACGCAAAAAATAGCATCTTCTGTACAAAAACGCATATCACAAGCCGTAATCATATCTATTGCTCCACCAATACAAGCCCCTTGAATGGCTGCAATGACAGGTTTTGAGCATTTTTCAAGCGCCGTAAAAGCATCTTGCAAACCTAAAATCCATTTTCGCAAACGCTCACGTACACGCCCTTGCTCGTCTTTCGAAACCATCATTTGTTGAATTTGAGCAAACATTGTCAAATCAATTCCTGAACTAAAATGTTTTCCTTGTCCTGTCAAAATCACGACTCGAACTTCAGCATTTTCGCTTATTTCTTGCATCACATTTTTGATTTCTACCCAAAAATCAGGAGTCATTGCATTTGCCTTATCGGGATTATTAAGACTAAGTGTAGCAATTTTATTTTCTATGGTAAGCAATAAAGTTTTCATTTTTTATTTTTATGATTGATAACTATATTTAATTCATATATTTTTTGGCAAATATACATATTTTTTTGGGAATAAAAAAATATAATTTGTAATAAAAATTAAAAATATTATTTTTTTAGAACAACTATTATAGATTATTTTTTGTTATGTAGATATGTTAAAAAATATTATAGAGACTGAACGTTTAATTTTAAGAGAATTTACGCTCTTGGATACCGATTTTATTATCAAACTTTTGAATACAGGTGGTTGGTTATATTTTATTGGTAGTAAAAATGTAAAAAATACCGAAGATGCTAAGCATTATTTAGAAAATGTACCTATCAAAAGTTACAAGGAAAATGGCTATGGTTTGTCATTGATTGCCTTAAAAGATTCTTTTTTGCCGATTGGAATGTGTGGTTTGCTCAAAAGAGAAACGTTGGATTATCCTGATATTAATTTTGCTCTCTTAGATGAATATATGGGCAAAGGATATGCTTTTGAAATGGCAAATGCGACAATTCAACACGCCAAATACACTTTAAAAATTTCAAAAATTGTAGGAATGGCTACGCCTGATAATAAATATTCGATTCAATTATTAAAAAAAATAGGATTGATATACGAAAAAATGATTGCTCTCCCGCATAATGACGAGGAATTAATGTTGTTTAGTACATCATAATTTTGATAATAGTATTTTTTAAATGAAAGAGATTTTAGCACACAGATAACACGGATTTAGCGGATTAATACGGATTTTTTTCTTTTTTCTCGAATTTTTAATGATTTTTGTCAATTTTTGGTTACCATTTAAAAAAACTCTAATGGCTTTTTAATTTTGCAAAAAAATATTTATTCCATTATTCTTTCAAGATTTTAGAAAATATGAAATAATTTTATAATATTTACTCTAACATAAAAAAAATATTGTTATCAAAATAATAAAATCCAACATTAAATATTTAATTTTTCAACAAAAAATATATTTATTTGTATTAAAATTTGTTTTTTTTAAACAAAAAAAGTAATTTTGTTGGAAAATCATAAAAAAAAACATAGAAAAAAATCACAAAAATATAAAAAATCGACAAATGAAATATCAAAATATCCAAGAACAAGAAATTAAAAATAAAATAACCATAGATTATTTTAAAATATATGATTGTACCAAAATGATAGGAAATATAGATTTTTGTGTAACAATATTTAAAGACTCGAAAGAAGAGTCGGAACAAGAATCGCTTTTGTGGGCAGAGGCAAAAACAGGCGATTCAGATTTATCCAAATCTATCACACAACTTATTCTTACGATAGGAAAAGCAAGGACTTTTGATAAATTTTTGCCACCAAATATGTTGGGTGCTTTTGATGGTGAAAAAATGGCTTTCGTTCCTTATAATGAAATCCACGATATTTTTTATGTCAATGATTTTAATTGGAATGTTACGCCTTCTAAATATGACACCAAAGAATTTAAGTTGATTCATGAAAAAGTAAAAAGTAATATTGATGAAAAATCATTGCTTTTTTATTATGAAAAAGATGATACAGAATTAAAGAATTTTATCAAAGACAATTTCAAAATAGGAAATTTTGGATTTACTAAAACTAAAATTGATAAAAATAATTTTATTACGATTTATAATAAATGGCTACAAACCGTAAAACCAACCATAGTCATGAATTGGGATATGGCTAAAAAAAGTGGTATTATTGATGGCGATTTTTATTTAGCAGATTTATTATCTACTGAAAATGAAAGTTTGAAAGATAATTTATACGTATTACTCAAAAAAGACAAATATTATTTGGATAAAAAATTAAATGAGTTAGGAATATTTGATACTAAATATACAGGTTTTACAGATAAACAAAAAGCACATACACAATTTTGGAGTATATATGAACGTCCTCCCAAAGAAGAATATTGGGATTATATTGTAGGTCGTAGAGATTTACTCGTGCCACAAGACGTGAGAGAGCGAAAAGGTAGTTTTTTTACACCACAAATTTGGGTAGAATTGTCGCAAAAATATCTGACTGATGTTTTGGGCGTAAATTGGCAAGATGAATATTATATCTGGGATTGTGCGGCAGGAACAGGAAATCTGCTCGCAGGTTTGACCAATAAAAAGAATATTTGGGCTTCTACTTTAGATAAGCAAGATGTAGATGTAATTCATGACCGTATTGAAAATGGTGCGAATCTTTGGAAAAATAATGTTTTTCAGTTTGATTTTTTGAATGACGATTTTACAAAACTTCCAAAAAATCTACAAGATATTATCAATAATCCTGAGAAACGTAAAAAATTAGTGGTTTATATTAATCCGCCTTATGCAGAGGTTACTAATGCAAAAACTCAGAGAGATACTGGGGAAAATAGGAATGGATTAGCAGATAGTAAAATAAATGAAAAATATCAAAATATTATAGGTTTTGCAGCAAGAGAACTTTTTGCTCAGTTCTTATTTAGAATTTACATTGAAATACAAGGATGTAAAATCGCAAATTTTTCAACCTTGAAAAATTTGCAGTCGTCTAACTTTTCAAATTTTCGTAATACATTTAAAGCCAAACTTGAAAGAATATTTTTAGTCCCAGCTGATACATTTGACAACGTAAAAGGAAAATTCCCAATTGGATTTTTCTTATGGAATACACAAGAAAAAGAAGATTTTAAAAAAATAGAAGCTGATGTTTATCAATATGATGGAATATTTTCAAATACAAAAACTATTTATTCTTATCAAGATAGTAAGTATGTTATTGAATGGTTAAGAAAATATTATGATAAAAAAGGTGAAAAAATTGCATATTTAAGAATGTTGGGAACAGATATGCAACACAACAAAGATATTTTTATTTCAAATGATTTATCTGAAAATGATTTTAAAAAGCATCTTTACACAATAATTACGAAAAATAATTTATATCAAATGGTTATTTATAATACAGTTCGCCACGTTTTGAGAGCTACTTGGTTAAATGATCGAGACCAGTTTTTATACCCCAAAGACAGTTGGGAAAAAGATATAGAATTTCAAAATAATTGTTTAACTTTTACGCTTTTTAGCAATAATATTCAATCTAAATTTGGTACAAATCATTGGATACCATTTACAGAAGACGAAGTAAATGCAAAAGAGGAATTTGAAAGTGATTTTATGGCTAAATATATAGCAGGAAAACTAAAAAATGGTACAGAAAATAAACCACTTATCAAAATAGAAAAAATAACTCGAAATATTCCTTTGGTATTTTCTCAAGATGCAAAAGAAGTTTTTGAAGCAGGAAAAAAACTTTGGACTTATTACCATAAACAACCAAATTGTAACGCAAATGCAAGTTTATATGATATACGTTCACATTTTCAGGGTAGAAATGAATCGGGAAAGATGAATCATAAAAGCGATGATAATGCGTATATGCAGTATATTAATGTGTTACGTGAAAAGTTAAAAGTTTTGGCAAAAAAAATAGAACCAAAAGTATATGAACATGGTTTTTTGTTGAGATAAAATGATGGATAAAATAAAAAGAGAGAGAACTGGCAGTTTTTTTACACCACAAATTTGGGTAGAATTGTCGCAAAAATATCTGACTGATGTTTTGGGCGTAAATTGGCAAGATGAATATTATATCTGGGATTGTGCGGCGGGAACAGGAAATCTGCTTGCTGGTTTGACCAATAAAAAGAATATTTGGGCTTCTACCTTAGATAAGCAAGATGTAGATGTGATTCATGACCGTATTGAAAATGGTGCGAATCTTTGGAAAAATAATGTTTTTCAGTTTGATTTTTTGAATGACGATTTTACAAAACTTCCAAAAAATCTACAAGATATTATCAATAATCCTGAGAAACGTAAAAAATTAGTGGTTTATATTAATCCGCCTTATGCAGAGGCAACTGCTTCATCTACAATTACGGGAAGTAATAGACATAAATCTGGGCTTTCACAAAATATTACATATTCTAAATATATTTCTATTTTTGGAAGATCAATTAATGAAATTTTTATTCAATTTTTTGCTAAAATTTATTATGAAATCCCTGATTGTATAATTGCAGAGTTTTCAAAGTTAAAAATTTTGCAATCACAAAATTTTTATCATTTCCGAGAAAATTTTAAGGCTAAACTTGAAAAACTTTTTTTAGTTCCAGCTGATACATTTGATAATGTCAAAGGTCAGTTTTCCATAGGGTTTTTTATTTGGAATACCAATATAAAGGAAAAATTTATAGAAATTCAAGCAGATGTTTTCAATAGCAACGCTAAATATAGTGGTAAGAAGAAAATAACAAATGTTGAAAAAAATAAAGTAATTCTAAATTGGATGCAAAAATATTATGATAAATCTAATGAAAGGTTGGCTTACATGGTTAGAGGTGCATCTGATTTTCAAAACAGTAAAATAGTATTTATAACTAATGGAGCTTCTGTAGCAGTAATTGAACACAGCCAAACGCATAATATAACTAAAAATAATCTAACTGAATGTTCTATCTTTTTTGCAGTTCGACACGTTTTAGAAGCCACTTGGTTAAATGACCGTGACCAATTTTTATATCCAAAAGACACTTGGAAAAAAGATATAGAATTTCAAAATAATTGTTTAACTTTTACACTTTTTAGCAATAATATTCAATCTAAATTTGGTACAAATCATTGGATACCATTTACAGAAGATGAAGTAAATGCAAAAGAGGAATTTGAAAGTGATTTTATGGCTAAATATATAGCGGGAAAACTAAAAAATGATACAGAAAATAAACCACTTATCAAAACAGAAAAGGTAATTAGAAATACGCCTTTAGTATTTTCAAAAGAAGCAAAAGATGTTTTTGAAGCAGGTAAAAATCTTTGGACTTACTACCATAAACAGCCAAAATGTAACGCAAACGCAAGTTTATATGATATACGTTCGCATTTTCAAGGTAGAAATGAATCGGGAAAAATGAATCACAAAAGCGCGGATAGTGCGTATATGCAATACATAAATATACTACGTGAAAAATTAAAAGTTTTAGCAAAAAAAATAGAACCAAAAGTATATGAACATGGTTTTTTGTTGGAGTAAACAAAAGTAGCAATCCCAATTGGATTAAATATAAATTAAAGTATTACTTAAACTATAAAAATTAATTGAAAAAAATATTTGTTTTTTTTAAACAAAAAAAGTAATTTTGTTGGAAAATCATAAAAAAAACATAGAAAAAAATCACAAAAACATAAAAAATCGACAAATGAAATATCAAAATATCCAAGAACAAGAAATTAAAAATAAAATAACCATAGATTATTTTAAAATATATGATTGTACCAAAATGATAGGAAATATAGATTTTTGTGTAACAATATTTCAAGAATCTCAAGACATTTCGGAACAGGAATCTCTTTTATGGGCGGAAGCAAAAACAGGAAACTCGGATTTGTCCAAATCTATCACACAACTTATCCTTACGATTGGCAAAGCAAGAACTTTTGATAAATTTTTGCCACCAAATATGTTGGGTGCTTTTGATGGTGAAAAAATGGCTTTTGTGCCTTATAACGAAATTCACGATATTTTTTATATCAATGATTTTAATTGGAATGTTACGCCTTCTAAATATGACACCAAAGAATTTAAGTTGATTCATGAAAAAGTAAAAAGTAATATTGATGAAAAAGCATTGCTTTTTTATTATGAAAAAGACGATACAGAATTAAAGAATTTTATCAAAGACAATTTCAAAATAGGAAATTTTGGATTTACTAAAACTAAAATTGACAAAAATAATTTTATTACAATTTATAATAAATGGCTGCAAACCGTAAAACCAACCATAGTCATGAATTGGGATATGGCTAAAAAAAGTGGTATTATTGATGGTGATTTTTATTTGGCTGATTTGCTCTCCTCTGAAAATCGAAGTTTGAAAGATAGTTTGTATGTATTACTCAAAAAAGACGAGTATCAATTAGATAGAAAATTAAACGAGTTAGGAATATTTGATAATAAATCTACAGGTTTTACGGATAAACAAAAAGCACATACATTATTTTGGAGTAAATATGAACGCCCTCCGAAAGAGGAATATTGGGATTATATTGTGGGGCGTAGAGATTTGCTCGTGCCGCAAGATATAAGAGAGCGAAAAGGTAGTTTTTTTACACCACAAATTTGGGTAGAACTTTCTCAAAAATACCTCACTGATACTTTGGGCGAAAATTGGCAAGATGAATATTATATCTGGGATTGTGCGGCGGGAACAGGAAATTTACTTGCTGGTTTGACCAATAAAAAGAATATTTGGGCTTCTACATTAGATAAACAAGATGTAGATGTGATTCATGACCGTATTGAAAATGGTGCGAATCTTTGGAAAAATAATGTTTTTCAGTTTGATTTTTTGAATGATAGTTTTGATAAATTACCCAAAGAATTACAAGATATTATCAAAAGTCCAAAAAAATGCGAAAAGTTAGTGGTTTATATCAATCCACCTTATGCAGAGGCAGGTTCTTCAAAAGCAATTATAGGAACAAGTGAACGTAAAGCTGGCGTTACTACTCAATTTAAAATTAATGATTACTTCAAATCTAAAATAGGTAATGCATCAAATGAAATTTTTGCTCTTTTTATGGCAAATATTTACGAGAAAATTCCTAATTGTAAATTAGCACAATTTTCAAAATTAAAATTTATCAACGGTTTAAATTTTAAAAAATTTAAAAATTTCTTCTTAGCTGATTATCTTGGTGGTTTTATAGTGCCTGCTGAAACTTTTGATAATGTAACAGGGAAATTTCCTATTGGCTTTACTATCTGGAATACGTCTATTAAATCAAAAATAAATAAAATTTCTACAGATATTATCCATGGAAAAGGAAGTCATTCAGGAACTAAAATTTTTTATGCAGACTTATCTCAAAGTATAAACAAATGGATAAAAACTTTTGATGATAAAAACAGAGAGGGAATAGGTTTTATGAGTAATTCAGCACCAGACTTTCAACAAAATAATTATTTATACCTACAAATGAATAAAGGTGTCGAACACGTTAATTTTTATAATTTCACACAAAATAATATAATAGAAGGTTTAATATATTTTGCAGTTCGCCATTGTATATCTGCCACTTGGTTAAACGACCGAGACCAGTTTTTATATCCAAAAGACACTTGGGAAAATGATACAGAATTTCAAAATGATTGTTTTATTTATGGTTTATTTCATGGTCAAAATCGTATTTCAAATAAATACGGCATCAATAATTGGATACCTTTTATTGAATCAGAAGTAGGTGCAAAAAATAAGTTTGAAAGTAAATTTATGGCTCATTTTATTGCGGGAAAACTAAAAAATGATACAGAAAATAAACCACTTATCAAAACAGAAAAGGTAATTAGAAATACGCCTTTGGTATTTTCAAAAGAAGCAAAAGAAGTTTTTGAGGCAGGAAAAAATCTTTGGACTTATTACCATAAACAACCAAAATGTAACGCAAACGCAAGTTTATATGATATACGTTCATATTTTCAAGGTAGAAATGAATCGGGAAAAATGAATCACAAAAGCGCGGATAGTGCGTATATGCAATACATAAATATACTACGTGAAAAATTAAAAGTTTTGGCAAAAAAAATAGAACCAAAAGTATATGAACACGGTTTTTTATTGAAATAGATAAAAGTAATAATATTATATTTTCGAAATGATTTGAATAGCAAGTAAAATATAACTTTGATAATTTTTCTATTTAAAATAAAAAAATCATATCAAATAAATAAAAATCTGCATAAATTTTGTAATTATTTAAAATAGTTTATATCTTTGAATATTATTAAACTTATCAAAGAATAAAATCAAATAAAATATTAAAATAATGGCTAAAATTGTTGAAAATTATTTTGTAAAAGGAGAAGAAGAAAAACCTACTATTAACTTTAATGCCCAAACAGGTATTTTAGAAATTGCTGATAGTTCATATCCTGAATATACAAATGATATTTATAACCCCGCAATGGAATGGTTGGAAAAATATATGGAAGAAGCAAATAGAAATATTACTTTTAACTTTCGCTTGGATTATTTTAATACAAGTACTTCTTTTCGTTTTCAACAACTTATCAATGTATTAAACGAATACCACATCAAAAAAGGTGGAACTGTAATTATTAATTGGTATTATGAAGAAGGAGATATAGATATGAAAGAAAATGGAGAAGATTATGCAAAAGATGCAAAAGTTCCATTTTATTTATTGACGTACTAATTTTTTTGAACATATAAAAATATTGATAGAAAAGAAAAAATAACGTTTATAAAAGTCTTTTCAGAACTTTTATAAACGTTAAAAATAAATAATAATTTATAAAATTATACGAAAGATACCTTTTCACTTTCACAAGTCAATACTTCATCATCTAACAAACGAGTCGCTAAATAACTTGTTTTAGGTACTTCATACGCAAAAAAGAATTTCATTGTATGGATTTTACTTTCATAAAATTCTGTATCTTCTTCTGTCAAGCCGCCTTTTAATAATGCTTGTTGTGCGTGAATACCTTGCAATAACCATTGCCAAGCAATCGCAGTTGTGCCAAACATTTCCATATATAAAGTCGCATCAGATAAAAATCTTTCTGTTTCGCCTTTCATAGCAAAACCTACTAAATGTTGCGTAACTTTTTGCACTAATTGTGTTGTTTCTGTCAATTTTTGTGCATATTTTTTCAACGCATCATAAGTGCTTGCTTCTTTGATAGTATTTTGAACTTCTTGGAAATACAACATAGCCGCTTTTCCGTTTTTCATCACAATATTTCTACCCAATAAAGCCTGAGATTGAATACCTGTAGTTCCTTCATAAATAGTTGTAATTCGAATATCGCGATACAATCTTTCTACACCAAAATCGGTACAATAACCACCACCACCAAACACTTGCACACCTTGACTAACAGAATGTTGTCCTGCTTCGGTTGGATAAGTTTTTACGACAGGCGTTAAAAAATCTAATAATAATTGATATTTTTCTTTTTCTTCTCCTGCTTCTAATACGTGTGCTAAATCTGCATATTTTGAGGCTTGCATAATCAAAGAAATCGAGCCTTCTACGATAGATTTTTGGAATAAAAGCATACGTTTTACGTCAGGGTGATTGATAATCAACGTTTGTGGCGTATTTGGGTCTTGTCCTTTGATAGTCAATTTTTGTCCTTGTGGTCTTTCATTTGCATATTGCAATGACGCATAATATACATTTGACGCAATGGCTGCTCCTGTAATTCCCACACCTATACGCGCCTCGTTCATCATTTGGAACATATAAGTCAAACCTTTGTGCGGTTCGCCTACCAAATAACCAACTGTATTATTGTTTGAGCCTGTTTCTAAATGAATAGCGGGAGTTCCTTTTTGTCCCATTTTATGAAAAATGCCGATTGTTTTTACGTCATTATCCACAAATTGTCCATTTTCAAGACGATTTTTAGGCACAACAAACAAAGAAATTCCTTTTGTACCTGCGGGCGCACCATCTATGCGAGCCAAATATAAATGCACAATATTATCAGCAAATTGATGATCACCTGCTGAAATATAAATTTTATGTCCTTTAATTTTATAACTTCCATCTTCTTGTGGCGTAGCCGATGAAGTGATATAATGCAAAGAACTTCCGGCTTGTGGTTCGGTCAAACACATAGTTCCTTGCCATTTTCCACCATACATATTAGGCAAATAAGCGTCTTTTAATTCTTGTGAAGCAAAAGATGCAATTAAATTTGCTGCACCAGCGGTCAACCCTGTAAACATAGTGATACTATTGTTTGCGGCTGTCAAAACGAAACCTGTGGCAGTTTGCGACATCACAGGAAGTTGTGAACCGCCCATTTCTAATGAACCAGCTGCACCCAAAAGTCCAGACTCGCCCATTGCTTTCATATATTTTTCTACTGCGGGGTGAACAGTAACTTTTCCATCAGCAAATTCTGCTTGGTCTTTATCCATTCCTTCTGCTGATGGATAGGCGATAGTATCTGCGATTTGTACGGCAGAATCAAAGACCATTTCTAAAGTTTCGTGGTCTAAGTGTGAAAAATGCGGATATTTTGTGATTTCAGATGCTTCGAATACTTCGCGCACTAAAAAGCGAAGATTACGTAAGCTATAGTACTTTGCCATATTAATATATTTTTATTTTTTTGATTTTTTAACTACTAAATTTTGTTTTTAAACTAATTTGATGTAAAAGTAAAAGCCTTTTTTGATATAAACAAATTTTTGATAAAAAATGTTATGCAAGCTGAGTACTTTTTTTTAATAACGTAAAAATAATACAATTTGTTCTTAAAATAGTGAAATATTTTTTTATTGAATACGTTGATGCTGTCCCTAATTCGTTGTAATTTTTTATTTTGGAACATTTGCTGCAGTACAGACGTTGCATGCAACGTCTGTACAACGATATACTTTTTTTGCAACGAATTTGGGACGGTCCCAATAATTTTATTTTTTTTCTACCAATTCTAATACTTTTTCTAAGGCTTTATCTTTGCCATTCAAAATATCTTCGATAGTCGGCTCAACGATATGATGTGGAATAATTCCTCGATTTTTATAAGGATACAACGGAATTTTTTTAGACCAGCGTTCTATTGGTACTTCTAATTGGAGATTAGTTTGTGGCAAAGCAATATCAATAAAATCGCCACCTGTCAGTCCACTTGACCCGCCACCAGTTTCTTCTCCCACAAAAATAGCCCTTTTATACGCATAAAACAAAGAAGAACACAAAGCAGCCGCAGAAAAAGTTTTTTTACCAATCAAGAAATATATTTTTCCTTTGAATGTTTTTTTCTTTGCTTTTTGGACTTTCAAAAACGGATAAAAAGTTTCTTTGACCGCAAAAGTTCCCGAATCTGTTTGTTGTACGTGTTTTGGATTATGCACGCCACTTTTGGTGAGTTCGTTTGCTTGTAATTTTGGTAAATTTTTATCAGTAGAAACTAAAATATTATCTATAAATTTATAGTCTTTATCCATCACATAACTAAATAATTGGTTGACAAACAACATTTCTCCGCCCACATTGTTTCGAATATCAATAATAAGATTTTCAATTTTTTGTTTTTGAATAGTTTTAAAAGTTTGTTTGATAAATGTTGAATATTTTTGTTTTGAATTTTTAATATCCAAAGGTAAAAAAGAATTGATGGTTAAAATTGCCGTTTTATTATCTTTGAAAATATTAAAAGATAACGCTTTTCGTTGTTGAATTTCTTCGTTATAATTTTTGCTATATTCTCTCAAAAAATCGTCATCTTTTGCAAAAACTTCATAATTCACTATTTTTTCATTGCCTAATTCTTGACAAGTCAAAACAAATTTTTCAGGTTGTTCTATCAATAAATCGTAATAATTAGCAAAATCAACTTCCAAAGTTGCCCATTTTCCTTGTGGATTGATAGCGTCAGAAGACAACGCAGGAAGCATTTTTTGTAATATTTCGAACATCGGTCTGCCATTGATGCTCAATACATTTGCTCCTTTTTGAATTTCTGTTTGTGTGGTATAATTATGTGAAATATAAGCTTTTCCATCTCTAAAAATAAAATCTAAAGGCAATCTTTTTCCTTGATTTTGATAAAAAGAAGACGATTGTATCAAGGTATGTCCACAATGAATTTGAGCAATCAATGGACTAATTATCTGATAAAACTCTCTTTCTGTTAAACTTTTGTTGAATAAAAGTGAAGTACTATCAATTTGTTGTTGTAATATTTTTTTAGGCGTGTACCAATATAGACTTGGGTGTGTTTTTTCCAAAATAAATTTTATTACTTCAAAATCGGCTTGCAGTTGTGCAGGACTATATCTATAATTGGGATTATAATTTGCTCCTTCATTTTTTTCTTTGTCTTCTTGTGCATATATAAATGACAAAAATAAAAAATAGATGAGACTAAATAAAAAATATTTTTTCATTTTTATATCATTAAATTAGTTTTTAATTACCAAAAATAATGCAATAAAAATTAAAATCGATTATTTTTTTTGGATAGGGAGCATTTAAAAAATAACTTACCTATTTTATATTTAGAAATATGAACAAATATATAAAACGTTGACGTTAATGCCAACGTTTTATGTAGGTAGAGGTTTTTATTGGGTACAATATTTTTTATTTAGTCCCTAAAACAGCTTGACCCCAGCCTGAATATCCTATTTTTTTTTTATTTTTTACGCTTGAAAAATTCAACATTTTTATTGCTTCTAAACCAGAATCTGTTGCTTCTAACATCAACGGCAAACGTGCCACATCTACGCCAGCATACACAATGCCTTTATTTTTTCGGGCTTCATTCGGATTTTTAAACAAATAATTTAGATTAGGAACAGGCATAGCATGTCCCATTATTTTTCCAAAAACAGCCTCGATATAAGGACTAAAAAGTGGAGCGGTTAAATGAAAATATTTGGCGATTTTTTCTATCGTTTCTTCTACTAATTTTTCATAATCGAAGGCTTTTGTGCTGCCTAAAACGGCTCTATATTCAGGTTTAAATACATAATAAGCACTTAAAACTCGTTTAGAATTTTCTTCTCCGCCTTGTGTTTCAGAATCTACAAAACCCAAAAAACGCACAGGTTTTCTCAAATCATCGGTTATCATTTCGTTTTGCCAATAATTTTTTGCGGTAATAAAATTATCTTTTAAAATAAAATTTAGCACTAACCAAGGCGATTGTAATTGCTGACTAAACAGCGGATAATCGTTTGGATAAATATATTTTAGCGTATGTTTTGGGGCAGTATAAATAATTTTTTTGGTATGAATAATTTTTACTTTTTTATTTTTTACGTCAATTATTTCTACTTCAAAGCCATTTTTTTGTTCTTTTATTTTTTTTACCAAATGAGAAGTCAATATTTTTTCTTTTGAAATTTGGTTTGCCATTTTTTGAATAAAATAAAAATTGCCTTCAGGTGGCGAAAAAATCATTTTTGTTTCGTCATAATATGGGCGTGAAGCATAATAATAAATGCCCGCCAAAGCCGAAACTTCTTCGCTTGTTCCTCCAAAATCATCTAACATTTGATAATCAAACGCTTGTCTTAAAGTTTCGTTTAGGTCGATATTTTTTGATAAATAATTTTCAAAAGAAATTTCATTGAGATAATGAAATTCTTTATCAATCAAACGTGTTGGCAACTTCATTTTTTTATCAAAACTTTCAAAAATTTTGGCTAATTTTTCTGTTTCAGGAGTTTGTGGCATCACATCATCTCTAAAAACGCCTTTATCATAACAATAACCTTCTTTTTCGCCAGAAATCATATATTTTTTATCGTTAAATTGCCAATAATTTGTCAATTTATCAAAAGTAATGATTTTTATATCTTCCCAAAACTGCAATACTTCTTCGCCAAAATAAGTCGGATAAGCCAAATCATAATGCGCACCTTGCCCAAAAATAGTTTTTTCATAATGAAAAGCAGAAGCAGTTCCGCCTAATTGCTCATCAATTTCTACCAAAAAAAAGTCTTTATTTTTTAGTTTTGTAGCAGCCGTTAAGCCTGCAATTCCTCCACCAACAACCAAAAATTCTGTTTTTTGAATTTGATTATCTACAGGAAAATTATCTCCTTGCCAAATCAAATGCCCGACTGATTGGTCAGAATGAATAGCAATTTTATATTTTATATTTTGAGTATTTTTCGTTTCGCATTGAAAAAAAGGCATACTCAACGCAGATAAAGCAGATAATTGTAAAAATTTTCGTCTGTGCATTTTTTTAGAAGTGATATTTTTTGGGTATGAAGTATGAAATTTTTGAGGGCATAGTGAAAAAAATGTTTACAAGTTTTTGTACTTATAAACATTTTTTAATTTTTATTTTACTCTTTCAATATACGAGCCATCGCGTGTATCTACTCTAATTTTTTGGTCATTTTCTACAAATAAAGGCACTCTTACTTCTGCTCCTGTTTCCAAAGTAGCTGCTTTTGAAGAATTAGTAGCCGTATCTCCTTTAATTCCGGGTTCTGTATAAGTAATCATTAGTTCGACAAAGTTAGGAATTTGAGCAAAAATAGCCGTTTCATTTGAGTCAAAACTAATTTCTATATTCATACCTTCTTTCAAAAAACGGATCGGTTCGCCAATCAATTTTTCATCAATCAAAACTTGTTCAAACGTTTCAGAATCCATACACGCCAAAGCATTTCCTTCTTTGTATATAAATTGCATATCTTTCAATTCTACTCTTTCAAGTTCGATACTTTCTCCTGAGCGAAATCTAATTTGCATCAATTTTCCCGTTCTCACATTACGTAATTTTACATGATATAAAGCACCTGTTTTATTTGGTGTTACATGTTCCCAATCTAATACTTGTCCTAATTCGCCCTCGATACGTAAAAATGCACCACGAGAAAGGTCTGCTGTTGTTGCCATATTATAATAAAAAATATATTAAGAATGATAAATATAATATTAAAAGTGCAAAATTAAAGAATGAATTTGAAAATTAAAAATTATATGAAAAAAATTACGTTTATATCTATGTTTTAGTGATAGATATTGAAATTGTATCAAAAATATCTCTAATTCTTTGATAAATTAATTTTTTTTAGTTTTTAGTAAGTTTGTATGGAAAGGAAAATGATTTTTTGATTCTGTCCCAATTTCGTTGCAAATTTATTTTTATATAGAAAAAAATATCTACAACAAATTAGGGACAGCCTCATTAATTTGTTAAGAACCATTAAAATTAAACCAAAAAAATTATCCATTTAATCAATAAAACTAACTAAAATTCGTTTACTCTTAGTATTTAGAAATTATATTTTAAAATTTTATGTGTATTATGCGTTTTTTATCTATTATTTTTCTTTGTTTTTTGTTCCAATATCATATTTTATCAGCCCAAAATGCTGATTATAATGCCATAGAAAAGGAATGTCGATATACATTGAATAAAATTGAAAAAGGAGACTTTTTTTTAAATGAATATAGAATCAATGCGAATCGATTTGCTTTAGATGCAACAAGTAATCCTAATCATTTTCAAAATTTTGAGAAATATTATTACACATTAGATAAAAGAGAAGGAAAAAATAATAATCCAATCTTAAAAATTATTATTGTAAGAAAAGAAAAAGAAAAAATTAATTATTATTACGAATATATATTTAATAATGAAAGTGGATTAATTTTTTATTCTGAACAAAAACAATCTGAAACTTCTTTGGTTGCTCAAGATAAAATTAAAATCTATTTTCAAAGTGAAACTGCTTTGAAATGGTTTAAAAATGAAGTAGAAATAAAAGATAAAACAGAACAACCACAAAATAAAATCAATAAAATATTAAAAGATACCAAAAAAATGAAAAATAAATTTTTGAATGATATAGAAAAATTATCTAAAATGTAAAAAAAATATGCTAAATTTACAAAAAAATCGCTTATAAATGCTTTAAATCATTATAAACGATAAGATTATTTTTTTAGTATATTAAATATCAAGTTAATCTTTTGCTCCACCATTAAAAATATTTTTCAAATCAGCCCAATAAGCAAAAAACGAAATGAAATTTAAAGATACTACCACAATCGAAACAATAGGATTTCCTTGTTCTATCATCAAATGAAATAAAAGAATATTCACAGAAATAGGCATCAAAAGAATCAAACCTAATTTTGAAAAAATACCTAAAAGAAGCATTACACCTGCCGTAATTTCTATGATTTTTACCACTAATAAAAATTTAGAATTTATTAAAATTGTCATAAAAGATTTCGCATCACCTGTCATATCAGGCAAAGGAATAAAGTTAAAAAAGAAGTTTAATCCAAAAACTACATAAATTAAACCCAATAAATAACGCGGAATAGAAAGAATTATACCCATAATTTTATTTTTTTTGATGTGATAACCTTGAATGTTACTATAACTTTTATTTCTCAAAAAAAGTTCATTAAAATATTTTTTGTGATTTTTATGGTTGATAAAATGTTAAAAGTAGTCCATTTTTTTGTAATTCTCGATAATATTTACTTTCTTTGAACTGATAAAAAATCAAATAAAACACAAACTTCATTTTTCAATATTTATCTTATGTTTACTTCATCAATTATTTTTCTTTTTAGTTTTTTAATGCTACAAAATACGGTTACAGATTTTGATTCTTTATGGAATATACTCCAAAAAAAACATAAAAAAGGACATTACAAAAGCGTAACATTTACACAAAAAAATACGCATTTCAACGACAAAGATAGTATTGTGGGAACTTCAACTTGGAAAGAATACATCGAATATCCTAATAAATTTCGAATTGATTTGGATAGCACAGCCAAAAATACGGTTTTATTTAGAAATGACAGCGTTTATCAGGTTAGAAATGGAAAATTAAGAAAAGGAGATACTTATTTTCACGATCTTTTGGCGTGGAATGGTGGAATATTTTTTATAGACAAAGAATATGCCCGTAAAAATTTTAAAAATGCAGGATATGATTTGACCAAATTTTATACAACTACTTGGGAAAATAAAAAAGTGTATGTTTTGGGTGCCTTAGAAAATGATTTTAAAAGTCAACAAGTTTGGTTTGATGCTCAAAATTTATATGTAGTACGAGTTTTCACGAATCAAGGAGCAAGAATTATGGAATTACAATTTAAAAAGCACCAAAAAATAGGCAAAAAAAGCTGGATAGAAACCGAAGTAATCGTACTTTCACAAGGTAAAAAAATGCAGACGGAACAATATTTTGATATTCAAACAAGCAAAAAAAAATTATCGCCACAGATTTTTGAATTGATAAAAGAGGAAAAAAAAGAAGATAAGAAAAAAGAAGAAGGAGGAAAAAAGAAATAATAATTTCGTAAAATTTTTTCTATCAATAAAAACCTTTTTTTTAAACACAAAGTTTATAAAATAAATAAACAAAATAAAAAAATGTATTATTCTATTTTATCAAAATATAGACTTGTAGGAGATGAAAAAGCAGACGTTTTTATAGAAAATACGCCTCAAAACGAAGTTTTTGAACTCTTAAAATCTATTCAAAACAACGAAGATTTTTCTAGAACTTATCCTACAAATTATTTTATTTCTTTTCCAAATTGGGCAGATAAAACAAAAATAAAAACCGCTCAAATATTTTTTCAAAAAAACTTTAGAGTTATTTTATCTTTGTTAGGCTCACTTTCTTTGCCTTATTGTTATGCGGCGGCTGATGGAGCAAAAGTTTTGATACATTCACAAAGATTAGCCAAAGATACCAAAAAAAGATTGGCTGAAACTGCCAAATTTGTCTTGGAAATTATGGAAAACAATGCTTTTGAAGATGATGGCAATGGTTTTGCATTGTGTTATCAGGTTCGTTTGATGCACGCACACATACGTAGCAAAGCCCAAAAAAGTCTTCATTGGCATTTAGATTGGGGTTTGCCTATCAATCAAGAAGATATGGCTGGCACAAATTTAAGTTTTTCTTTGATTATTTTGAGAGGAATGGAAAAATTACAATACAAAGTTACGGACACAGAAGCAGATGCTTTTTTGCATTATTGGAATATTGTCGGTTATTTATTAGGGTTGAAAGAAGAATTATTGCCTAAAAATAGAAAAGAAGCGTTTTGGCTGGATAAATGTATTGTAGATAGACAATTTAGAACCTCAGAAGAAGGAAAACTTTTGACAAAAAATTTGTTGGCGTGTTTGTCTGAAACAATACCAAAAAATATTCCTGATGGTTTTTTAGGCTCTTATTTACGTTTTTTGTTGGGTGATAAAATAGCCAATATGATTAAAATTCCTACTTCGAATTGGACTACCAATTTATTAACGCCCTTGCCTTTGATTAGTTGGTGGCAAGATACTACGCAAAATATTACTCCCGAAACAATGAAAGAAATGATAGCACAAGAAACAGATAGTTTGGGAATAGGCGTTTTTTTGGGATAATAGACTAAAAATTATCTTGATTTTTTTATTTATTTTGATACGTTTTTAGGTTTCATTTCGTTATCATTGATGATTGGTTGTGGTTTTTGTATTATTTTTTGGATTTATCAAAATAAATCATTATTTTTGCTGATAAAAACTATAAGATTGAGCGAATAAAAATACAGATAATTATGATTTGGGAAACCTTAATTGATGCAGCAAAAAATAAAGCAGGCGAATATGCTATTAATATTGCCACTAAAAAAAGTAATTGGGAATATATCCAAAGTTTTTTTAAAACGAAAAAAAACAATTTTAAAATAATTGTTTTGGGTTCGAGTGGTGTAGGAAAAACGCAATTTATACAATCTTTGCACATAGACAAACCACAAAATAAAGTTGAAAAACGTACAATAGATGTGGTAGAGAATGAAATTAAAATCAATGAAAAAGGTATTATTTTATTCGATACTGCAGGACAATCAGAGGGAAATATTCAATTAGATGAATTTCAGAAAACTACTACAGATGATTCTTATATAGGAATTATTAATGTTGTTGCTTACGGCTATCACCAATACCCTGATTTCAATACTGAAACAGAGGTTTTTGATGGTGATTTAGTAAAAAAAGATTATTTAAAAAAGCAAAGAGAAATCGAAATTGAAAATATAAAAAATATTTTGCCTTTGTTGAAGTTTTCAAAAATAGATTGGATAATTACTTTGGTGAATAAAGCAGATATTTGGTGGAAAGAAAAAGAAGAAGTGTATCAATATTATGAAAATGAAGAAACAGAATATTCGAAAGTTTTTAAAAACCATTTTCAACAAAACTATTTTCGTAAAAATCATTTAGTTTTGCCTTATGCGTCTATTATTGAGCCTTTTTATGATAGACCTAATGCAGGTTTGTTGGGTGATACGGCTAAAAATAAATTACAAAATCATTTTTTAAGTGAATTAACAAGGTTGATAAAATAAAATAAATAAATAAAATGACTGCTAACATAAATAATTTATCAGAACAAAATAAAAATGATGCTCAAACTAATCCGCATGATGTAAATATTTTGTTGAAAGATGATTGGGATAAATTAGAGAAATTATTAAAAAAAAATAATTTTTATAAAAAAATCTTACAATTTTTTATAATATTATCAATAATTACTCCTATTGTTTGTTATTTATTATTTTTATTTGGAGTAAAAAAAATATTATTAGACATCTCGATGGTTGTAACAATAACTAATTTTTTATTAACTTATCTATGCCTACACATCTCACAATTACTACAAGAAAAAATAGCAGTTTCTTCTTTTAATATAAGTGTAATACTTCATAATTATTCAAGTCGCTACCGAGAAAATTATTATATTAATGAAAGAAACGCAAAACTAACAGGTAATGCAAAACTTACGGGATCACAAAGAAAATCCCAAATTTCAACGTTATATTATTCAACCGTTATCCCATTATTATTACTATATTTTGCTTCACTATTCAATCAACCTAATACACTAAATTATGAAAAAAATATTACAAATGATACTATTTATAAAACTAAAATAGACTCTCTCCAACGAGAATATCAAAAATTAAAAGAACAAATAAAATTATTAGAAAAAAATAAATAATTCTCTCTCCTAATTTCTCAATACACTTGTGTTTTTGGGTGCAAAGTAATTTCATCAATCATTACATTACTCGGACTATTCAAAACATACAAAATAGTATCTGCTACTTCAAAAGGCGATAAATAATGTGGTTTTGTGCCTTGTTCCGAATTATTAAAATGCGTATCTGTCAAGCCCGCACATATCACGCTCACCCGAATATTATCATTTCGAACTTCTGCACGCAATACATTAGCAACGCAATTTGAGCAAATTTAGACGCACAATAAGCGCCACCATTTTCAAAAGTTCGTTTTATTCATTTTTTATGCGTTATTTTGTTTGTTTTTAGGTTTTATTTTTTATGCAAATGTAAAGATTTTTCGTAATTTTCAAACATAAATATCAATTAAAAAGTTATTTTGTTACAAAAAAAAACTTTTTATCAAAAATAATTATAACTTTGCACCAAAATTATCTTTAAAAAATTTAATAGGCAACAAAGATAATAAGAAAAATAACATGGGAAAAAACTTAGTAATTGTGGAATCTCCCGCAAAAGCAAAAACAATAGAAGGATATTTAGGGAAAGATTTTACCGTAAAATCAAGCTACGGACACGTGCGTGATTTACCTAAAAAGAATGATGCGATTGATGTGGCAAATAATTTTACACCACATTACGAAATCTCAGACGATAAAAAACAAGTTGTTTCGGAACTCAAAAAATTATCAAAAGAAGCAGAAACTATATGGCTCGCTACTGATGATGACCGCGAAGGTGAGGCTATTTCTTGGCATCTCAAAGAAAGTTTAGAACTCAAAAAAGGAAAAGATATAAAAAGAATAGTTTTTAGAGAAATTACTAAAAGTGCTATCTTAAAAGCCATCGAAAATCCAAGAGATATTGATTATGATTTGGTCAATGCACAACAAGCGAGACGTATTTTGGATAGATTGGTAGGTTTCGAAATCTCGCCTGTGCTTTGGAAAAAAGTAAAACCGGGACTTTCTGCGGGACGTGTACAGTCGGTTGCGGTGCGTTTGGTGGTAGAAAGAGAAAGAGAAATTTTGAAATTTAACTCGACTTCTTCCTATAAAGTGGTAGCGGATTTTGATTTGGAGAAAAACAAAAAACTCAATGCCGAATTATCAAAAAATATCGAAGACAACAAAGGAGCAGAACAATTTTTACAAAAATGTATCGAAGCCGAGTTTAAAATCAAAGATATTGAAACTAAACCTTCTAAACAATCGCCTTCTGCTCCTTTTACCACTTCTACTTTGCAACAAGAAGCCTCAAGAAAATTAGGTTTTTCGGTATCAAGAACGATGGTCGTGGCTCAAAGATTATACGAAGCAGGAAAAATTAGTTATATGCGTACTGATTCGACTAATTTATCTGATGATAGCATCAAAGCGGCTTCTGACCAAATTTTAAGTGAATATGGCAAAGAATATTTACAAGTTAGACGTTATAAAACCAAGTCCGCATCTGCTCAAGAAGCACACGAAGCCATCAAACCAACCGACTTTGCCGTTTCAAAAACCACAGGCGAAAGAGATGAACAACGTTTGTATGAATTGATTTGGAAAAGAGCCATCGCCTCGCAAATGGCTGATGCACAATTAGAAAAAACAACCGCAACCATCAATATAAAAACCAAAAATAATGATAAAATGTCTGACTTATTAGCCAAAGGCGAAGTCATTAAATTTGAAGGTTTTTTGAAAGTATATCTTGAGTCAAATGATGAGGAAGAAGACGAAGAAAATACTAAAATGTTGCCACCTTTGAAAATAGGACAGATTTTGGACTTAAATCAAATGAAAGCCACCGAAAGATTTACACGCCCATCTGCTCGATATACAGAGGCAAGTTTGGTGAAAGAATTGGAGGAACAAGGCATTGGTAGACCTTCTACGTATGCTCCCACTATTTCGACCATTCAACAAAGAGGATATGTTTTGAAAGAAGATAGAGATGGAAAACAACGTAATTTTCAGGAATTGATTTTGAAAAATAATCAAATTACACAAAAAACAAATTCAGAAAATTATGGAGCAGAAAAATCAAAACTTTTTCCTACTGATTTGGCGGGAGTTGTGAATGATTTTTTGAAAGAAAATTTTGATAATATTGTCAATTATTCTTTTACGGCTGATGTAGAAAAAGAATTTGATGATATTGCAGAAGGAAAGAAAAATTGGGTTGATGTATTGCGAAATTTTTATGACGATTTTCATTTGAAAGTAGAAAATACTTCGCAAAATACAGACAGAGCAAGCGTTAATAAATCTCGACAATTAGGCAAACACCCACAATCGCAAGAGGACATAATGGTGGCTTTGGGAAGATATGGGGCTTATGTGCAGATTGGCGAAATCAGTGAGGATAAAAATATTAAACCCAAAAGAGCAAGCCTTAAAAAAGGTCAATCTATGGAAAGTATTACCTTAGAAGAAGCATTAGAATTGTTTAAATTGCCAAGAGAATCGGGGAATTTTGAAGGAAAATCGATGACGGTAGCAGTTGGAAAATTCGGTCCTTATATCAAACACGAAGATAAATTTTATTCTTTGAACAAAGAAGATGACCCTTACACGATTGACGAAGCAAAATGTATCGAAATTATCGAAACAAAAAGAAAAGCAGATGCAGAAAAATTCATAAAATCGTTTGACGAAAATCCAAAAGTACAAATTTTGAATGGACGTTGGGGCGCATATATTAAATTTGACACACAAAACGTAAAAATTCCTAAAGGTAAAACTCCCGAAGAACTTACGTATCAAGATTGTGTTGATTTAGCAAAAGAAAATGAAACAAAACCAAAATCTACTTTTATTAAGAAAAAAAAGTAGAAAAATATTGATTTTTTTGTGTGCAAAAAATTTAGGTTTGCACACAAATTTTTTTAATAAATTTTTTTTATGGTCATTTAAAATACATCAAAAAAATAAAAAATGATTACTCAACTTCATATTAAAAACTTCAAAATACACAAAGATACTACTTTAACTTTGAAAAATATTACCTTTTTGTGTGGACAAAATGGGGTAGGAAAATCGTCTATTATTCAATCTTTATTACTTTTAAGGCAAAGTTTTCAAAAAAATCGTTTAGATAAAGTTTTGAGTCTGAACAAACCTTTGTGTTATGTTGGATATGGGAAAGATTCTTTGTATCAATTTGCCAAAAATAATGAAATTATTTTTGAATTAGTTGATGATAAATTTCCAATCGATGAATTTTGTTATCGTTTTGATGTCAAAGGCAGTGGAGATAAAGATTTTATTCCTAAGATTGAGAATAAAAATATAGCAAATAAAAATGAAAAAAAATCACACATAGAAAACGAAGAAACGTATAAAAATTTTTCATTATTTAATAAAAATTTTCAGTATATAAGTGCCGCTCGTACTGCCGATTATGTTGAAGATGATTATGGAGTTGATATTGAAAAACAAATTTCAGCAGAAGAAGGAAAAGCAGAATTAACGGCTCATTTTTTATATAAATATCAAAAAGAACAAGTAAATGATTTGTTTTTACATCATTCAGATAAAAAAAATAAAAAACTATTGTACCAAACAATTCTTTGGCAAAGAGAGATTAGCAAAGGTATAAATATCATTCCTCAAAAAATAGGAACAGGTTATAAAATTACGTATAGTTTTGATACAGATGCTTCACCCAAAGGCGTAACGAGCGAGTTTACTGCCAAAAATGTTGGTTTTGGTTTGTCTTATGCGTTGCCGATTATTGTAGCGATTCTTTCTGCACAAAAAAATGCGTTGATTATTATCGAAAATCCCGAAGCACATTTAGTTCCCTACGGACAATCAAAACTTATGGAATTAGTATGTTTGGCAGCGCAATCAGGCGTGCAAATTATTATCGAAACTCATTCAGACCATATTATTAATGGTGCTTTGGTGGCTTGTAAAGAACAAAAAATAGACAAAGAAAATATTATTATTTATCAATTTAATCGAGATGAAAAACAACATTGTGCAGAAATAACACCTATTAATGTCTTAGAAGGTGGAAGAATTATTTATCCTCCACAAGGTTTTTTTGACCAAATTAGTAAAGACCGTAAAATTTTAATGGGATTTTAGAATATGGAAAATAATAAAATTATCGTTTTTATTGATGATTTTAATCAAGATTATATCATAGAAAATTTATTCAATAATCATCAAACCAAAGAAGATTTTTTAAAACAATTAGAAGATAACTTGGTTTTGTTTTCTCGTAGAAAAGATGAAATATTTTATGATAAAAATTCTATTGAATATTTTTGTAATTTTTTGACAGAGATAAAAGATGATGCCAATTATTTAATAGATTTTAGAAGTAAATTGGCTGATATTTTACAAAATGCTCAACCTATTTCACCAAATATTGACTTAAAAGAACAATATTTTAGGTGGAATTTATTTGAAAACAAAGCAATGATACAAATTCAAAATAATATACTTATTGAAATTATAAAAAAACAAATTGAGCAAAAAGAAAATCAATTTTTTGTATTGGTAACGCCTACAAATAGTCAAAATCCTTATCAAAAAAGACCTTTTATTGTTTGTTTGGTTGATGATTTTAATCATATTGAGGCACTTCCTCGTATTTTGAAAATTGATTATATTACTGATAAAATGCAAGCAAATGAATGGATTAACAAAAATAGAACTCCATTAAAAATCAATAAAAATAATAAACATGGAGAAAATGGCGTAGGTGCGCATAAATCAAATAAAAATAACAAAGTAGGAATTTTATATGGAAGTATCAAAGAAGCAGATGAATTGTTGCAAACTGCCATTTTTGATTTTAGAGAACAAACAAAAAAACCGCTTTATAATTATGATAAAAAAAATAAAAAAATAATTGTTTTTCAATATGAAGGTACTTTTCAAACAAAAAATCAATCATATCAAAGTTATCACGCTTTTCATTTAGAAATGGATAATAAACAGCAAATTGAAGAACAACAAATACCAAACGAAATATTAAAAGAATTAGAAAAATTATTTTAAAAAGTTAAATATGAACATATCTTTATTGATTGCCAAAAGATTTTCAAAGCATCAACAATTTTCTTTTTCAAAAATTGTTACTCGAATTGCGGTCGCAAGTATTGCCTTGGGATTGGCTACTATTTTAATTTCTTTTGGAATTTTGAGAGGTTTTGAATACAATATTAAAAATAAATTATTTGCATTGAGCGGACATATTTTTGTCGAACATGGCAACACAAGTAACTCACAAGAACATTCTTATGCTCATTTGCCTTTGAGAAAGGACACAAAATTATATAAAAATTTCAAATCTGCTCCTACTTTATCACACTTGCAAGGCATTGCGTATAAGGCAGGAATTTTAAAAACTTCGTCTGAAGTATTAGGTGTAAATTTGAAAGGAATAGGAAAAGATTTTGATACAAAACGTTTTGTGCCTTATATTACCAAAGGAAAAATGATTGATTTTGAGATAGAAAACGAAACGCCTCAAATTATTATCAGTAAAAAAATTGCAGACCAATTAAATCTACAAATCAAAGATTCTGTGCAAATGTTTTTTATTCAAGACCCGCCACGTTTTCGTAAATTTGCTATTGTCGGTATTTTTCAAACAGGTTTAGAAGAATTTGATGAGAAAATAATTATTGGTGATTTGAGAGTAGTGCAGCATTTGTATCAATGGAACGAAAATGAAGTGGGCGGTTATGAAGTTTTTGTTAAAAATTATAACCCAAAAGATACAATTCCTCAACAACAAACCATCGAATTGGGCAATTATAAAATGCAATATACGCTTGTGGAGGATAGATTTAAGCCAATTTTTGAATGGTTAGGTTTGATGGAACAAAATGTAACGATTTTTTTGAGTTTAATTTTGATTGTCGCAGGTTTTGGAATGATTTCGATTTTATTGATAATGATTATGGAAAGAGTGCAAACGATTGGCTTGCTCAAAGCGTTGGGTGCGACAGATATTCAAGTACAAAAAATATTTATTTATCAAGGTTTATATTTGGTTTTGCGTGGAATGGTTTGGGGAAATAGCATTGGTTTAGGTTTTTGTGCTTTGCAATATTTTAGTCAAATAATGCCTTTAGATGCAGAAAATTATTATATGGCATCTGTACCGATTGCGTGGGATTGGTGGGCAATTTTTGGCGTAAATTTTTTAATTTTTGTTTTAATTGCTGTGATTTTACTATTACCCACTTGGATAATTACAAAAATAAGACCTATTCAGGCTTTGAGATTTGATTAAAAATTATTTTTTTTATCATTTTTTAAGCGCAATTATCTCGAATATTTACGTTTTCTCCAAAAAGTAAATAATATTCCAAAAATAATAATACAAATCACAGGCAAAACTGTATTCAATAATTGCCAATAAGTGCTTTCTGTTTCTATTTTTAATTTATCTAAAGGTCGCAAAATAACTTCTTTATTTTTTGCTCCCATAATGCCTTTGTCATCTAAAACATAATCTAACACGTTCAATAAAAAATCTGTATTCGAATGAATTGTTTTATACACTTTATCCAAACCTAACGGGCTTTTTGGCTCATTTTTAAGTATATCGCCATCAGCACAAATTACGATTTTAGTAGGTTTTGACTCTCGTAAAAAGTTTTTTTCTTCGCTTTGACTTCGAGATTTATACAAACTTTGAAATTTTCCTTCTAATAAATACGCCACAGGCAAACTTCCCAAATTATATTCTCTCGGATTTTGCTTTTTTTGTGCTTCGTTAAATTCTACTAAGGCAGGCGTACCAATTTTTTTAGAATATTTTGAGGAGAAAAATAAAGGCGTTTTTTTGACATTCAAAGCCTTTACTGTATCTATGGTGCTGATAAATTTGGTTTGAATTGTTCCCAAACCTTTGGTAATTTGATGTTTTTCAAAACTATTGATAATAGGATAATAGACCCAAGGAATTGGTTTTATTTGCGGTCTATCGCCCATATTTCCCACCATTAACTCAATAAAAGAGGCTTGCAAATCTTTGATTAAATCACCGTTGATACGCACTCCATACTTAAAAAACAAGTCAGTTAAATTATGGTCATAAGGAAAAGTAAACGAACTCCCTTTTTTATTATACAAAACGCTATCCATATACACGCCCACCGCATCTACACAAAAAATGGCTTTTCCACCTTTCATCACAAATTGGTCGATTTTAAATTTTTCTTTATCTGTAAATTGAGAATCAGGTTTGGCAACAATAATCGCATCAAGATTCAAAATTTCTTCTGATTTTGGTAAATCTACTTTATAAACTTCATAATATTTTTGCAAACTTTTGACAATATCAGATTTTTCTACATCATCTAATTCGCCATGACCTTCGATAAATCCAACTCTTTTTCTGGTTTTTTGAGTTAATTGTCTAATGCCTGTGATTAAATTATATTCTACATTTTCGACAGATTGATTTAAGATTTGTTCGGGTGAGAGCGAGCCTTTTAGTTTTTGGTCTAAGGTTTTGAACAATGAAACAGTCAATTCAAATTCTTTATACATCAAAACAGCCGCAGGAAATATCATTTTTTGCACTTGTTTATCGTCTTCATTGACAAAAATTTGGGAAGGTTGCACGCCTTTTTGTACCAATTCACGATAAAATTTATTTTGCTCGTCTTTATTTTTTCCTATTTTTGTGGGGTCAATAAATTTATATCGCAATTTTTTTCCGCCATATATTTTAAATTCGTCCAGAGTTTCTTTGATAGTTTTTTGTAAACGTCTAAATCCGCTTGGAAAATCGCCTTCTAAATATACTTTTACATATACTTCCTCTTCCAATTCTTTCAAAATTCGTTTGGTAGGTTCTGTGATAGTATATTTTTTTTCTTCTGTTAAATCAATTCTAAAAAAATATTGTGCAGAAATAATATTGACAATTATAATAATTACAATACCCCAAAAAAAATGTATAAGATGTTTTTGTTTCATAGTCTTTAAAAAAATTAGCACGCAAAGTTACATTTTTATTTATATTTTTCCAAAAAATAAGAATATGATGGGCTAAATTTATTTTATTTTCTTGTAAATCTCTCAAAAACGCACTTCCAATAATTCTGCCTGCTGCATATTCTGATACTTTTTCAAAATCTTTTTTATCTTTGATACCAAAACCAATCAAAAATGGATTTTTTGATAACGTCCCAAATCCGTTGCAAGAGATTTAAAATAAAATCGTTGTAGATACTTTTCTTCAACATAAAATAAGTTTGCAACGAAATTGGGACAGCACCTAATAATTCTCGCAAAAATAAATGTTTTAAATCTATTTTTGAGAATATTTCTTTTTATATTTTTCGTATAATTCTTTTTGTTTATCGTTCAAATCAATTTTTTTGCCTCGAACAAATACATGTACAACTTTACTTGTACGCATATCTAACACATCACCCTCAGAAACAATCAAAGTGGCTTCTTTTCCTACTTCTAATGTGCCAACTTTCGAATCAATACCTAATATTTTGGCTGTATTTGAAGTAACTGTTGCCAACGCACTTTCTTTATCTAAACCGTGAGCCGCACAAGTTCCTGCTAAAAATACTAAATTTCTTGCCCCCATTGGCTCATTATCATTTTCATCATAAGTTAAACCTGCCAAAACGCCTTTATTTTTGAGTTTTGCAGCCATTTGATAAGGCTCCCAAACATCTTGCTCAGGGCGATAAGGCAAACGATGCACACGACTTAATAAAACTCCTACATTATTTTCACGCATAAAATCTGCCACAGGCAAACAATCCTCTCCGCCAACAATCACGATTTTTTTTACTTGATATTTTTGAGCAAATTGCACCGATTCTATAATTTCTCTCCCAAAAGCAGTATGAATAAATAAAGTTTTTGAGCCATCAAAAATTCCTTTCATGGCTTCTAATTTAATGTTTTTTGGATTAGTTCCACCTTTTTGAAAATAAGATAAAGATTCTGTAAAAAAATCGTGAAACGCTTTTAATTGCTCTTCTCTTTTTTCATTTTTATTGACATTGCCTGAAGGTGAAAAATACCCACCTCTAAAAAACATAGAAATCCAGTTGATATGCAAACCATTATCTATCGTATGTTGTGCGTCTTCTTTTGACCAACCTTCCAATTCTACCACAGACGAAGTGCCTGAAATCATACCACCGCGAGGCATAATTTGAGCCAACAAAATACCATTAGAACGCAAAGTAGGCGTAATTTCTGAATCCACATTATACGCAGAAATAGCTCTAATGTTTGGATTAAAATCGCCTGTTTCTTCAAAATCGTGGGTAGGTCTCAACGAGCCAACTTCTGTCAAACCCAAAGAAGTGGCGGGCAATATCAGACTTGGATAAATATGTTGCCCATTCAAATTAATTTCTTCTGCTCCATTTTTTTCGACTTGCGTACCAATTTGTTTGATGATACCATTTTCAAAACGAATCGAAGCATTATTCAACACTTGTCCATTGCCAATATGAATAGTGGCATTCGATAAAATAATAGGTTTTGATTGTGCAGCCGCAGGAACGGGCGCTTGTGCGTGCAAAAAGTGCGTAAAAATAACACTCAATACAGCAAATATAATAATTTTTTTCATACTTATAAATGATTTTTTTTGCAAATCTAATTAAAAATAATCACAAAGTTTGTTATCAAAATCATAAATTTAATATTAAGTTATTGTTAAGTATAAGTTATTTTATTTTGATATTTATAAAAACATTAGAATTATATATTTTTGTGGTTTACTTTTGTGTTTGTATAGTAAAAAAACTTTTTAAAAATATTTTTATTTTGGTTCGTGTTTATGAAATTTTCATTATTATTTAAAATTACTTTATACATTGTTGGTTTTTTGATAAGTTTAAAATTATTGATTTTATCCTTCAAAACCTTACACGTAGAAGTGATTGAATCTGTAATTTTGGCAACTTCTAATCCATTTATTGCTCTTTTTATTGGCATTTTAATCACTGCTTTATTACAAAGTAGTTCGATGGTTACGTCTGCTCTGGTGGCGGCTGTTGCTTCGGGTATGATAACGACACAAAATGCGGTTTATTTGGTTATGGGTGCGAATATTGGCACAACCGTCACGAGTACAATCGTTTCTTTGGGTCATATTATGCGAAAAAAAGAATTTAGAAGAGCGTTTGCAGCGGCTACTTTGCACGATTTTTTTAATATTTTGACTGCTTTTATTCTTTTTCCTTTGGAATATTATTTTAATACATTATCAAATTTAGCCAAATATTTCACTCATTTTTTTATCGACTACAAAGGTTTTGGTATATTTTATTTGGTAAATCCTGTTACTTATATTTTAGAACCAATTACTTATACGATTTATGTTTTTTTGGGAGAAATAAGCGGGTTGGTGTTAATGGTGGCGATTGTAAGTTTATTTTTGATGATAAGAGGTATGGCGGTTACTTTTAAACGTAGTTTGCAAGAAAATTTCGAGGGTATTTGGGAAAAATATTTATTCGGAACTGCTTGGCAATCTTTGCTTTCAGGGATTTTAATTACTGCTTTTGTACATTCGAGTTCGTTAGTTACCTCTTTGGTTGTGCCGATTGTGGCAAGCAATCGTTTGTCAGTTCGACGTTGTTTTCCTTTTTTGATGGGTGCCAATATTGGCACAACTATCACCGCTTTATTTGCTGCTTTGCCTCAACAAAACGAATCTGCTTTGCAAATTGCTTTTACGCATATATTTTTTAATATAATTGGCGTATTGATATTTTTTCCGATTTTATTTTTTAGGAATATTCCTATATTTTTAGCGAGAAATTTAGGAAAATTAGTCATCAAAAATAGACTCATTGGTTTAGCATATTTAACGATTGTATTTTTTTTATTGCCTTTTATATTGATTTGGTTTTCTAAATCTCAAATCAAAATTACTACTTATCAATATAAAAATGAGATTGAAAATGTAGAAAATAAAATATTTTTGAAAGCTGAAATTATCAGTATTCAAAACCAAAAAAATCAACATCAATATTTTTATAAACAAATTTCATTGGTAAAAAGTCCATTTGAAAATCATATCTTGACTTTTAAACAAGAGAATTTTTTTTTTTTTATCAATCAAGAAAAATTTTTTGAGGGAAATCTTCATCAAATCGAAAAAATTGAAGATAAAAAAGGAAAATATACTTTAAAAATTGTCAAAAAAATAAAAAAATACGAAGTCCATCAAAATTTATTTTTTGAAGATATACTTGTTTTCGAAAAAAAATACCTCAAAAATATTCAATTCACAGAATATTTTTACATTGCCCCCAAAGAAAAAATTTATCTGAAGTATGAAAAATATGCACAAAAAGGCAATTTTTTGGGCAAAGAAGAACTCATCTGGAAATGAAATAAGCCAAAAAAATTAGCATTATTTTTTTAAACAGAAAATCACTTTCATATTTTTTCGTATATTTGCATAAAAATAAATGATGTTACTTAATCCGATAAAACTATGCTAGGAAATTTAGATAACGAAGTAATTTTTAAAAAAGCGTTCACAGATAAAGTGGTGTTCAAGGCTTTTGTGCGTGATATTTTGGGAATTGAGATAGAAATTGATACCATTGAAACAGAAAAAAAGTTTGACCCAAAAATTGGTTATATTGATTTTGAATTAGATATTTTTGCAGAAACGATTGATAAAAGAATTTGCATTGAAATTCAAAGAGTCGAATATGACCATCATTTTGATAGATTTTTACATTATTTTTTGATGTTAATTACAGAACAGCAAAAAAAATCTAAAGAATATAATATCGATTTGACTGTGTATGTAATTGTGGTTTTGACTTCGCCTTATACGATTAATCAAAAAAATGGCAAACCAATTTTAGACGAAGTTTTATTATTAAATCTCAATCCACAAACATTGAAAGGAGAAATTAGGGAATTATTTGGACATCAGTTTGTTTGTTTAAATCCTAATCATCCCGATGAAAATACGCCTAAACGAATTAGAGATTGGTTAGATTTGATTTATCAATCTATTCATAGTCCCGAAAGACCTGTTTTGAATACTGACAATGAAGGAATTCGAAAAGCGGTTGAATTGATAACTTATGACAATTTAACCAGAGAAGAAAGAACGCAAGCCAAAGATAAAGAAGCAAATAGAACGGCTCTTTTGAAATTGGAAGAACGGGCAAAACAGGAAGGAAAGGAAGAAGGAAAGAAAGAAGGAAAGGAAGAACAAAGTATTGAAATTGCGAGAAATGCTATTTTAGAAGGTTCAAGTGATATATTTATTTCAAAAATAACAGGCTTGACTCTGGAACAAATACAAAAACTTCGTCAACAAAAATAAACCATTAAATCAAATAAAACTATGCTAGGAAATTTAGATAACGAAGTAATTTTTAAAAAAGCGTTCACAGATAAAGTGGTGTTCAAGGCTTTTGTGCGTGATATTTTGGGAATTGAGATAGAAATTGATACCATTGAAACAGAAAAAAAGTTTGACCCAAAAATTGGTTATATTGATTTTGAATTAGATATTTTTGCAGAAACGATTGATAAAAGAATTTGCATTGAAATTCAAAGAGTCGAATATGACCATCATTTTGATAGATTTTTACATTATTTTTTGATGTTAATTACAGAACAGCAAAAAAAATCTAAAGAATATAATATCGATTTGACTGTGTATGTAATTGTGGTTTTGACTTCGCCTTATACGATTAATCAAAAAAATGGCAAACCAATTTTAGACGAAGTTTTATTATTAAATCTCAATCCACAAACATTGAAAGGAGAAATTAGGGAATTATTTGGACATCAGTTTGTTTGTTTAAATCCTAATCATCCCGATGAAAATACGCCTAAACGAATTAGAGATTGGTTAGATTTGATTTATCAATCTATTCATAGTCCCGAAAGACCTGTTTTGAATACTGACAATGAAGGAATTCGAAAAGCGGTTGAATTATCATCCCGATGAAAATACGCCTAAACGAATTAGAGATTGGTTAGATTTGATTTATCAATCTATTCATAGTCCCGAAAGACCTGTTTTGAATACTGACAATGAAGGAATTCGAAAAGCGGTTGAATTAATAACTTATGACAATTTAACCAGAGAAGAAAGAACGCAAGCCAAAGATAAAGAAGCAAATAGAACGGCTCTTTTGAAATTGGAAGAACGGGCAAAACAAGAAGGAAAGGAAGAACAAAGTATTGAAATTGCGAGAAACTTAATTAATTTAGGTTTATCTAATGAAAATATAGCCAAAGCAACAGGCTTAGTTTTGGAGCAAATACAAAAACTTCGTTCTGAAAAATAAACCATTAAATCAAATAAAATTATGTTAGGAAATTTAGATAACGAAGTAATTTTTAAAAAAGCGTTCACAGATAAAGTGGTGTTTAAGGCTTTTGTGCGTGATATTTTGGGAATTGAGGTAGAAATAAATACCATTGAAAGAGAAAAAAAGTTTGACCCAAAAATTAGTTATATTGATTTTGAGTTAGATATTTTTGCAGAAACGATTGATAAAACAATTGGTACTGTCCCAAATTCGTTGCAAAAAAAGTATATCGTTGTACAGACGTTGCATGCAAGGTCTGTACTGTATAGCAAATCTTCCAAAATAAAAAAATTGCAACGAATTAGGGACAGCATCAATTATTTGTATCGAATTGTTTTTGATTGTATCAATTTTTTGTTTTGATTATATATTTGATGTAATAAATAAATATTTTCAATTTTTTGTGTTGATTTTTTATTGATTATTTTTTCAATCGTTTCAAATAAATAGTTTAGTTTTTTTTGATAATACGCATAACGTACCAAATATTGAAAATGGTGGTCTGCAAAATTTATCTCTTCACTTTTAATGATTCGTTTAGTTTGATTGATTTCGATTTCAATTTTAAAATATTCCGTTTGTATATTTGATTTGATAGGTTCAGCAAACATACCAAATCTAAAAAAAGGATAAAAATCACTTACCAAAATAAAAGGAAGAACTATCCAAATAAACATACAAATTATTACTGTTTTTTTCATTTGGAATAAGAAATATTTTTTAAATATTTTATTTTATGATATATTTTTAATATTTATGGATAGAATATTGCAAATAAAAACGTTTTTTATTAGAATTAAAAATAAAAATGGCAAAAATTTTGATACTTTATGAAAAAAAGATTTTTTTTTGATATATTTGCAAAAAAATAAAAACTTGTTTATCTCCCTTTTTGCCCAAAGGGTAAATGTTTCAATATGTTTGATATGATAATAAAATTCCTCATCGGGCTTGGGGCTTATACATTCTTATGAAATTACATCACTACGGTTATTTGTTACTGATCATAAGCACGTTGTTTGCTTGTAGAAAAGACAAAAAAGAGGATAACACAACGGATAAAAAGGAAAAAAAAGAACAGCAACTTCCAAAAGCTGAAACTTTACCAAATTTTGATAATTCATACGTGGGAGCAGTGGGAACGCAACCTGTTCAACTGAATTTGAGAAGATATGGCAATCAAGCATCAGGAACGTATTGGTTGAGAGGAAATGATAGTGTTGAATTTCAATTATCAGGGCAATACAACGATGATAATACATTTTCGTTGACTGTGTATGATGCTATGGGGAAAAATATAGCCAATCCACAACAAATCGCTACTTTTAATGGAAAATCTCTGAACGATTTAGCAGCATTAGAAGGAACTTGGAAAAATATAAAAGGGGAGAAAAAATTATCATTGAAAAAAATTGACTCAAAAGTGAAGTCATCTATGAAAATTGATAACGTAAAAACTGAAAAAAAATCTCCCAAAGGGGATAGATTAGTCGATATTTCCTATCCTAGATTAGCAGGAATGGCTGATGTGATGACAATGAATAAAGTCAATAGATTTATTCGTGATTATTTCTCTTCAAATACTTATTTGAATAGCATCAACGATGAAAGTGTAGTTTTTAAAGAAGACGTAAACTATAGAATTTCTTGCTTTGACCAAGATAATATTAGCATTGTAAAACAACATCACATTTCTAAAAATAATGATACGCATGTCGTAGATGATTCGCATGGCGTAAATATGAATATCAAAAAAGGGAAAATTTATGAATTGCAAGATTTATTCAAGCCAAATGCCATTGACCAATTAAATAAAATTATTTTAGATAACATCAATCAATCTTGTAGTGGAAGTCTTGACGAAAAACAATTAGCAGGCTGTAGATTGAAATTAAATGAAATTTATTCTTTTGCTATGGAAGAAACTAAAAGAGATGGCTTAAAAATTACTTTCCATTTAACTGAAAGATTGCCCTATAAAATTCGTGGTTGTGGATATGTAAAAATTCGTTATGATGATTTGAAAGAAGTTATTAATCCAAGCGGACCTCTAGATGCCATTCAAGCAAGATTAATGAAACAAAAATAGGTTAAAAATAAACTTAAAATATATTAGAGTTTTTTAAATGGTAGCCAAAAATTGACAAAAATCATTAAAAATTCGATAAAAAACAAAAAAAAATCCGTATTAATCCCCTAAATCCGTGTTATATGTGTGCTAAAATCTCTTTCATTTAAAAAATACTACTAAAAAAATCCTTTTTTTTCTAACAAATAAAAGGATTTTTTTTGAATAAAGAAAAAGAAAGATATTTTTAAAATCTAAAAAAAAATTATAAAAAACAACAAAAGTAATTATAACTTTCTCAAAAAAAAGTCATTTAAAAATGATAAAAAAAAAGTTTTTTTATGTAATTTTGCAATTTATTAAGAAAATTTATACATAAATAAAAAATATAATGGCTCAAAAGCAAAATACTCCACAAGAAAATCCTTTGTTTCAAAAAGTAATTGCACACGCAAAAGAATATGGTTTTGTATTTCAATCAAGCGAAGTCTATGATGGTTTGCAAGCCGTATATGATTATGGACAAGTGGGAGCGCAACTCAAAAATAATATCAAACAACTTTGGTGGAAAGTAATGACCCAACTCAATGAAAATATTGTGGGCATTGATGCAGCCATTTTTATGCACCCGCTCGTTTGGAAAGCATCGGGACATATAGATAATTTTAGCGACCCAATGATTGATAACAAAGATTCTAAAAAAAGATATAGAGTAGATCATTTGATAGAAGATAAAGCAGCCATTTTGAAAGCAGAAGGAAAAATAGAAGAGGCTCAAAATATGCTTAATGAAATGGGAAGTTTGTTAACAAAAGAAGATTTTACAGGTTTATATGAATTGATTGTCAATCAAAAAATCGCTTGTAATGTATCTAATACAGTGAATTGGACAGAAGTTAGACAATTTAATTTAATGTTTTCGACTGAAATGGGTGCGGTAGCAGGCGAATCGAATACAGTATATTTGCGTCCAGAAACCGCTCAAGGTATTTTTGTCAATTTTTTGAACGTTCAAAAAACAGGCAGAATGAAAATTCCGTTTGGTATTGCACAAATTGGAAAAGCATTTAGAAATGAAATCGTTGCTAAACAATTTATTTTTAGAATGAGAGAATTTGAACAAATGGAAATGCAATATTTTGTCAGACCAGGCGAAGAAATGGAAAATTATAATGAATGGAAACAAAAAAGAATGAGTTTTTTGACCGCTCTTGGTTTGCCTGCCGAAAAATTACGTTTTCACGACCACGTAAAATTAGCCCATTATGCCAATGCTGCAGTCGATATTGAATACGAATTTCCGTTTGGTTTTAAAGAATTAGAAGGTGTACATTCTCGAACAGATTTTGATTTGACAGAACACCAAAAGTTATCAAAAACTAAAATGATTTATTTTGATGATGAAATTGAAGACAAAGAAAAACAAAGATATGTGCCTTATGTAGTCGAAACTTCTATCGGAGCAGACAGATTATTTTTAGCCCTTTTATGCAATTCTTACACCGAAACCACTGGAATAGATGCCAAAGGTGAGCAAAAAACTCGCTTGTATTTAAAATTAAATCCTGCAATTGCTCCCGTAAAAGTAGCCGTTTTTCCATTGATAAAAAAAGATGGTTTGCCCGAAAAAGCAAGAGAAGTTTTTGAAGAATTGCGGTATGATTTTGATACTATTTATGAAGAAAAAGGTGCAATTGGTAAAAATTATACACGAATGGATATGATTGGAACGCCTTTTTGCGTTACGATTGACCACGATACTTTGAATGATAATGCAGTTACGGTTCGTTTTCGAGATACAACAGAACAAGTGCGTGTTCCAATCAAAGACTTAAAAAATTTGATTGCTAAAGAAGTAAGTTTGAAAAATATTTTTGATAAATTGAAAAAATAAAAATAAAAAAACCTTGTTTTTATGTTCCCTCACCACTGGGGAGGGTTAGGGTGGGGCTTTTTAGCAAAAATTATGCCCCACCCCAGCCCTCCCCAAAGGTGAGGGAGTTTTTTAGTTCCTAATTAAAAATCTACGTTAGGTTTTTTCAATCACTTTTAACAAATATAAAAATGCAATACGATTTTATTTTGAATGGCGGAGGAGCAGCAGGTTTGAGTTTGGCGATGTATATGAATGAACATATTTTTTTCAAAGATAAAAAAATTTTGATTATTGAATCAGAAAAAAAAGATAAAAATGATAAAACTTTTTCTTTTTGGACAAATGAAAAAAGTTTTTTTGAAGATATTATCGACAAACGATGGAAAAAAATTGCTTTTTTACACCCAATATTTGAAAAAATAATCGATACTTCTCCCTATATTTATAAAACGATTAAAGCAATAATTTTTTATGAATATTGCAAAAAAAAACTAAGCGAAAATAAAAATATAACGTTTCTGAACGCAAAATCAACAGAATGGGCAAGCACACACACGAATGCATGGGTAAAAACTGATAAAGGAATTTTTGAATCACAATGGTTATTTAATAGCGTTCCTGAAAAAAAATCTATCCAAAAAAAATCATATCATTATTATTTACAACATTTTAAAGGTTGGATAATCAACACCAAAAAAGATGTTTTTGACGAGGAAACAGCCACTTTTATGGATTTTAGATTGACCCAAAAAAAAGGTGAAACGTCTTTTATGTATTTATTGCCCACTTCAAAAAATCAAAGTTTGGTGGAATATACTATTTTTGGGCGAGAAATATTCACACAAGAAACGTATGATTCTGAACTCAAAAATTATATGCAAAATTTTTTACATCTCCAAGAAAATGAATATGAAATCAAAGAAACAGAATTTGGCGTAATTCCTATGTTTGATGAACCTTTTATACAGAAAAAAAGTAGTTTTGTGATGAATATTGGCGCAGCAGGCGGAGCAACCAAAGCCTCGACAGGTTATACATTTCATAATATTCAGAAAGAAAGTAAAAAAATTATAGATAATTTAATTCAAAATGGTACACCTTTTTATGCAAATAATGTATTCAAAAAAAGGTTTAATTTGTATGATAGTATGTTGTTGGAAGTAATGCAAAGTGAACAATTAAACGGAGCAGATATTTTTAAAATAATGTTTGAAAAACATTCAACTGACAAAATTTTTCGTTTTTTGGATAATGAAAGTAATTTTTTAGAAGAATTACAGATTATGACTTCTGTGCCACCTTTTCCGTTTGTGAAAGCATTTTTTAATCTAATAAACAAAGGATATTTCTTTCAAAAATAAAAATTTCAACAATGTTAAATCATATAAAATTTTATTTTTTGTATTTTTTTTGTCTTATTATTTTGTTTCAAAGTTGTAAAACACCAAAAACAGAAGAAAATATCGTTAAAAATAATTGGACAAATGCTCAAAAAAATCAATTAGAAATCATCAAAAAAAATTATTTAAACGATTTATTTTTTGATAAAAAAGAATGTTTGTGGGAGAAAGCAATTTTTCATCAAGGCATCGAAAAAAATACTTTTATTACTATTCCTATTCTCAAAAATAAAAAATTAGTGAATTTTTTTTGGAGTATTGATGAATATTTAGTTTTTTATATTGATGATAAAAATATAATTTATAAACAAGAAAGCGTAATGTTTGTGTCAGATAAAAAATATTTTAAACGATATGAAAATCTTTTTTTATCCGCACTCACCCAACCACAACAAATTATAGGAGATTATACAGGTTTTTTTCTTACTTTTGATTTATTTTCAAAACAAAAAATTGGGCATAAATATTTTAACGGAAAAATAATACAAAACATTGATTATCAAATAGATAACAATGAAATTTGGTTGATAAATGTGAATAATAAACTCGAAAAACAATACATTGCTTTTCTGCAAACATCTGTTTTTTTTGAGAATATATATGAAGATAATTTTTCTGTGGGCGAATGTTTGTATACGTATTTGAAAAATTTTAGAGAAGATAGCACCGCCAAAACGCATCAACTGATTTTATATTTATACGAACCTGCTCCCAATAGCAGCATTGGTTATTTTTTTATGAAAATTGGACATATTTATATTGCTTTAGAACAAACTTTGGAAGATAATACTTTGATTCGAAGAAGTATAGGTTTTTGGCCTTCTGAAATTGTTCACCCTTTTTATACGATTACGCCTTCGCTGATTGAAAGAGAAGATTGGCAAAAATTTACAATTAAAATAAATATTCCACTTTCCAAAGAAAATTTTATAAAATTAAAAAATAACATCATCAAAGACAATAATCCACTGCCGATATACGATTTAGAAAAATTTAATTGCATAGATTGGATTAGATTTACGCTCAAAAAAATTGATATTTCTTTGCCCGAATCTCGAATTTCTTGGGGTTTTGGGAGTGCGAGTGCGACAGGAAATTTAGGTTATCAACTTCGAAAAAAATACATTCAAAAACAATTACCCAAAAATTGGGATATACAATTTGCTCATTTTGGTTTTTTAACTGATAATTTACATTAAAAAATGAAAGATTAGCAACTAAATCGATACAAATAACGTTACATATACATTACAAGAAAAAAAATTCTGATTTTAAAATGAAAAAAATAATCGTATTAGTAATTGCTTCTTTTATGACGTTGCAATTAGTACACGCACAAATGAAATTCGAAGAAGGAAAATGGGACGAGGTAGTCGCAAAAGCAAAAAAAACTAAAAAATATATTTTTGTTGATGCCTATGCAGAATGGTGCGGACCTTGCAAAACAATGGCAAAAAGTGTGTTTACAGATGCCAAAGTAGGCGAGTTTTTCAACCAAAAATATATCAACTACAAATTTGATATGGAAAAAGGAGAAGGACCTAAATTTGCAGGAAAATATGGCGTACAAGCCTATCCAACGCTTTTATTTTTCAATGAAAATGGTGAAATCGCCCATCGTGCAGTGGGTGGAAGAGATGCAAACGGATTTATTGAATTAGGAGAAAGTGCGTTAAATCCTGATAAACAAATCTTATCTTTGGAAAATAAATTTAAAAAAGGTGAAAAATCAAAAGAATTTATGAAAAAATATTTTGATGCCTTACAAGAAGCAGGAGATGAAGCAAAAATCCCTGAAATTGCTGAAAAATTTTTAGCAGGAATCCCTGAAAAAAAATGGATTGAGGAAGAAAATTCAGAATATTTATTCCACGCATCAAAGAAAAATGCGAAAATTTTACCATTGATTATGACTAATCGTGATAAAATAATGAAATGGAACATGGGCGCAAATCGTTATAATACCATTTTATTTAATTCAATTTTAGAAGAATTAAGTCCAATTTTTCAAGCAAAAGACAATGCAAAATATGCGAGTTTAAAAGAAAGTAATCTTAAAAAATTTGGTGCGAATGATGGCAAAAAAACAAATGCAAAATTAGATGTTTTGCACGCTCGATATGTAGAAGGAAAAGGTTTTGAGGAAAAATTAGATATTTATGCCAATCAATATTGTGATGATTGGGTCGAATTGATTGATTTTTCGAATATGTATGGACAAGGAGAAGATAAAACGGTCTTAGAAAAAGCACTTAAATTCTCAGAAAAAGCAGAAAAACTTGACCAAAACCCTACTACTTTATATGCAACGGCTATGCTTTTGAAAAGATTAGATAACAAACCAAAAGCACGTGAAAAAGCAAAAAAAGGATTAGAAATAGCCAAAAAAACTAAACATAATTTAGAAAAAAGTTTAGAAATTTTATTGACTGAATTAAAATAAAAGTAGGTTTTTAAATTATTTTTTATAAAAATATTCCCACAAATATAGATTTTTTATAGGCTATATTTGTGGGAATTTTATTTTATTTCCCTAATTCAATCGCTCTTTTAAGTGCTTGTTGCAAACCATTGCCGATTTTTTCTTCTAATAAATTAGTATTAAAATCTTTTAAAGCCGCTTCAGTTGTTCCGCCTTTCGAGGCAACTTTTGAAATCCATTCTTCACAAGAAAATGTATTATTGTTGAATAAATGAACTGCTCCCATAAAAGTTTGCTCAACTAACATTTCAGATTGCGTTTCTGTAAATCCCATTGCCATCGCAGATTTCATCATGGCTTTCATAAAATAAAAAATATAGGCAGGACCACTTCCCGAAACCGCCGTTACAGCATCTAACATTTCTTCTTTTTCAAAAAATAAAGTTTTTCCTGTAGTATTTAATAAATTTTGAACGCTAAAAATTTCTTCTCTATTCACCGAAATATCAGCCGTAAAACCAGTCATTCCCATACTAATTTGAGCAGGTAAATTGGGCATTGCTCTCACAATTTTTTGCGTAGGCAAGCGTTTTTTAATGCCGTCAATCGTTACTCCCGCCATAATTGATAAAATTAAATGCGAAGAATTTATCCAATTTTTAATATTATCGAACAATAAATGGCTATCTTGCGGTTTAACTGCTAAAATAATCAAATTCATTTCAGCAATTTCGTTGGTGGGCGTAAGCCAAATTTGTTGATAACCTTTTTGTTGTAACTGCTCTACTTTTTCGGATAAATGTTCGAGAATAAAAAGATTTTCTTTTTTGACAACTTTTTGTGCGATAAAACTATCTGCATAAGTTTGTCCCATATTTCCTGCTCCAATCAAAAGAATTTTCATAAATAATGTTGTTTTAAAATGTTTATAATTTTTTTTTATGATGATATTTATTAAACAAAAAAATATAGTTTTTAGGAAGTGATGTCATCACTAATTTTATTCTATGTATGAATAGAAATGGCATTTATGTCATTTATTGTGAAAATATAGAAATTTTGGCTAAAGCCAACAATTGAATTTTTTATTATCCTCCAGATAAATCTGGAGGCAATTCAAAAAATAAATCTCAATAAAATATTTTTTATTTTTCGAATAAAATTCCTAATAATCAAAATACTACCTAATCACCAACCAAGTCAATAATTCAAAATGTTTTTCGTTTCCTATTTCTTGTTCTGCCACTACTTTTTTGTTGATTCCAAAAAGATTTTGTTGATTAGTTTCTGTTGCTTTTCCACGTATTGCTTGCATCGCAGATAGAATCAATCGATCATATAAATTCATATCAGTTCCATTTTTTGTATCTTCATTAAATACATTACAAAGTTCTGGAATAGGATTTTTGTGAGGGCTGGCAATTTGTCTAAAAAGCGTTAATATTTTTTTAGGTTCTGTATAAGTGTGTTTTATTTCGCCATCTGCATTAATCCAAATCAAAAAAATATTTTTCAAAGGATTAAGATGTTGCGTTTTTTCTGCATTTTCTTTTTGTAAAAAACAAAATATAACGCCATTTTTAATATCTTTATTCGCTAATTTTTCAAAATTAGGTATTAAATTTTTGTACTCTCCCGCAGGCGAAGGCACGATGCTATACAATCCATTCGCACTATTTTTGAAGGAATCATCTTTTAAAAATGATTTTAATTCCTCAAAAAATTCATCCATAGAAAACTCATTGAAGTTAATGCCATTGTCCACTTCTTCCAAATCCAAAGGTCTTTCTTTCAATTTTTTAAGTTGTTCGGCTCTATAATTCAATTCATTTTTTTCTTGAGTTTCGGCTTCTTCGATTGCTTTGGTATCCAAAATATTATCATCAGCCGTTGCTATCACATCAACCAAAGCCATTCTTGCTTTTACTCTTATTTCGAGATTGAGATAAATATCGAGGTCAGCAGTAGGCCAGAAATTAAGCATTTGAATTTGTTTATTTTTGCTTCCTAATCTATCAATACGCCCAAAACGTTGTATCAAACGCACAGGATTCCAATGAATATCATAATTGATAACAAAATCACAATCTTGCAAATTTTGTCCTTCTGAAATACAATCGGTGGCGATTAAAATATCAATTTCAACGTCTTGTGGCATATTTTTCATCAAATTTCTATTTTTAGAAATAGGCGAAAAGTTAATCAATAAATCATTAAAAAGTGTCGAAATATTTTGCGAACTTTGTATATTTGTTTGATTTTGGCGACTTCCTGTTACCAAAGCCGAATACATATTGAGTTCTTTTTTTGCCCAATCAGCAATATTTTCGTACAAATATAAAGCCGTATCTGCATAAGCCGTAAAAATCAATATTTTTTTATTGCCTTTATTGATTGGATTTTTGATTTTATTTTGAATAGCTTCTTTCAAAATAGACAATTTTTTATCTCGTTTTGGAGTTATAGGTTTGGCAGTTTCTGAAACCGCCTCTAATTTTTCTTTGTCTGTATTCAAATCTATTAACCATTGATCAACGTCAATATGTTTCAAATTATAATGTAGTTTTTTGCCAACTAATTCATTAAACTCACTTATTTCTTCATCTTCATTATTTTCATTCAAAGAATCGGGTAAATCATTTTGTTCAATTTCGACTTCCTTTTCTTTATTGATTTGAAAAATTTTAATTTTATCTTCCAATTTTTTAATTTTATCAATCGTAGAAGTTAAAGTTTTGGTAAAAGCAAAAATAGAACTTTCTAACCTTTTCAAAAAACCAACTTTCATCATACCAATCAAATATTTTTCTCGGTCTGCTTGATTAAAATTATCTTGATTCCCTTTTTTATTGGTATTATTTTGTTTTTTTTCTTCCTTTTTTGCTTGTTTTTCTTCGTCTGTTGGTAAATTATATTTTTCTCTAAATTCATTATACACATAACGCGAAGGATTAAAAAGTACCAAATTATATTCTGATATTTTTTGATTGATAGCAGCAAAAGTAGGAAATAAATTTTGAATATCAATTTCAGGGCTTTGATTCATATTCAAAAGCCTTTCAGGAAAACTAATCGATTCAGTATCTTCATAATTACTTTTGATTTGTTGGCGAGAGCGTGCAATGGTTAATTCACTCAAAAGCGTAAAAAAATCTACGCCCAAAACATCAAAAAGTTGAGAGGATTTTTGGTTTGTATTGATAGTTGGGTCAGCCCAAGCCGTAAAGTTACGTTGTGCTTCTTTGAGCAAATTGCCGATGTGTGGAATACCCAAATTGTCTTTAAACGCATTGTCTTGTCCCTCTGTAATAAAATATAATTGATTGCGTAAATCTTTCAAAGTCGTATTGACGGGCGTAGCAGAAAGTAATAAAACTTTTGTTTTGATGCCTGTTTTGATGATTTCTTTCATCAATTTACCATAACGACTGATTCTTTTTTCTGTTGATTTGCCTGTATTTCTAAAATTATGGCTTTCATCAATCACGACCAAACCATAATTTCCCCAATTCACATTATTCAATTCCATTCCTTGCGAATTTGTGCCTTGTGTGCGTGTGAGGTCTGTATGGGCGAATACGTCATAACTAAATCTATCGTCTTTCAAAATATTTCTATCGTCATTTTGCGTATAAATCAACCAGTTTTGCTCCAATTTTTTGGGACAAAGCACCATTACACGATTGTTTTGTAACTCAAAATATTTGATAACCGCCAACGCCTCAAATGTTTTTCCCAAACCTACGCTATCGGCAATGATACAACCATTATAAACTCGTATTTTATCAATCGCAAGTTTTACGCCTTCCGACTGAAAATGATATAATTTTTCCCATATTTTAGTTTGTTTTAAACCTATTTTTTCGCTAATGCTTTCAATTTCTTCACTTCCTTTGAGTTTTTGGCTAAAAATATGATATAAAGTTTTGAAATAAATATATTCGGGACTTTTATCGGTATAAATTTCTTCTAAATATTTTAAAACGTCTTCTTTTACATCTTCTATTTTTACGTCTTCTACGCCATTTTCCCAAATCGTATCAAACCAATTTTTCAATGCTTTTATATCTCTATTATCATTGACAATCATATTGAGTTCTAAATTAGACTTTTGTTTGAGTCCCAAACCGCTGACCGTAAAATTTGAACTTCCTGTAACTGCTTTGGCTGCTCCTTTGTCTTTGGGTTGGATATAATACATTTTTCCGTGCAAAAAATCAGGTTTTATCATCGATTTGATGGCTACTTTTTCTTTGAACCAATCATAACAATTTTTGGCTGTTTCTTTTTGTTTCAATACATTTACGAGCGTAATTGTATCATCTTTTTCTATTTTAAATGATTTGCTTTCATTTTTTTCGGGGTCTAAATTTCTCAAAAAACTGGGTTCTCCGAACAAAAAACGCACAGATTTTACGCTGTCTAATTTTTGTTTTAGACGTTCATACGCATAAATCGTAAAATAAGCAGAAACAATAGAAAGTTCTGAATCAGCCTCAATATTTTCGGTTAAAAAATCGGCTACACTTCCATTTTCTCTATTGTCTAATAAAGAAGAAGGATTATCTTTGGGAGAATTTGGCATATATATATAAAAGTTTTTTTTTGAGAGATTTTTTTTTGTTTTTAGAAAGATAAAATTTTAAGCCGTTATGTCTTCTTTTGAAATGGTTAAAATATGAATATCAGCAGCTTTTAAAATTTCATTCAAATCATTTAAGTATTTATTTTTAAGATGTTTTTCTTGGCGAATGGATAAATTATTATCGTTTTCACCCATATTTTTACACTGAGTAATTATTTTATCACAACCTGCTATCAAATCTAATAAATGATTGATAACACGATAAGGAATTTTTGATGCGTCCATTTTTTTTATCAAAATTAATCATTTTAATTGTTAGATTTTTTATTTCTCTGATTCTTATTTTTTTAAGTAACGAATACGAAACGCTTTGATTGCTTAATTTATTTTATAATCCTATTTTTCAACCCGAATTTCTACAAATCATTAAAAAACTATATTTTATGGTTTTATTTCGTTTATAAGTTGTTGGAGATTTTTTTCTCTTACATAAAACTTTTGAGGTAAGTCATTCAAATTAAACTCAAAACTAAATTCATCACACAAAAATTTATACATTTCTTGTAAAGATTCAAACTCTTTATTTTTAGAAATATCATCAACCCCATTTTTTCGAATATTTTTAAGTTGAATTTTACATCTATTCAAAAGTTTTTCGGTTTCATTGGCTACAAGCAATGTAATATTTTCTTTGATTAAAATTTCTGCACCATTATTTGTATCAAATTGAAATAAGGCAGTTTTTCCTATTGTATTTGGTATTGGTTTTAAAGTAATATTTTCTAATTTTTTCAAAACTTTCATTACATCAATCAATTCTTGTTTAAAAATCGGATTTTTAATGTCATTATGAGAAAGAGGATTTAAAACGGCATCTTTATAAATACCTAAATTTTCAAAATCAGCATAATCTAAACCTTCTCCATCACAAAATTCTTTTAAGTTCGTTATAAGTGCATTAAGCCTTTTTTTCTCTGTCGCATATCCTTCTTCTTTGGTCTTAACTTCTACTTTGTAATAATAAGGAGTCAATATTTTTTCTAAAATATCTTCGCAGGTTTTTCGTAAATAAGAACCACACGCAGGATAATCGTGTTTTGCCAAATAATATTCTGCCTTTTGGATATGTGTTTTCGTTTCCAAAATCAGAGGCACATCAAAATTATTAGTAAAATCATCTACATACATTTCAAAAAACTTCCAATTTTTCTTATCTTTATTTTCAAACCATTGTTTCGCTAACTCAAACCAAGTCCTATCATAAGTAGTCATAAAAATTTGATAATCTGAAAATTCATTTTTCAAAATATCTAACAAAGGCAAACGATTCGACGTATCCAAACCGATAAAAATATCATCTAAAAAAAGAATTTTGATAGTAGGTGTAGGAGTTTCTTTTAAAGATGCCAAATACATACAAATTGCCAACGCAGACAAACGGGCTTCGTTTAAAAAATCAAAATACGATTGTGTTATTTTTTCATGATGATAATTGATAGAAAGTTTAATTTCTTTCACAAATTCACCTTTTTGCCACAAACTTTCAAAACCAAACTTAAATGTAATATTTTGTTTGAAATATTCGTTTAACATTCGATTGGCAGTATTTTCTATGGTAGTTAATAAAGTATTAAACGCTTCATCAAAAATAGGTATTTTTTTATCAATGACTTCTTTAAAAATAATTGTATTTTTTCTACTTTCTAAACCTTTTTCTATGTCTTCTAAATATTTGCCAAACGTAGTAAAAAGCTCAGAATCATAAGTATTTTGCAATACAGTTTCGATAAGTAAGGCAAATAAATCAGGACTTTTTTCGGTCTTTTCTGCTATATATACACGCAAAATACGCTGGTAGGTAAGAAAAGGATTGTAATTATGTACGTCTTTAAAAATATCATTTTTGTCAGCAGGCAAAATACCATTTGTATATTGATACAAAATACCATTATCAAATTCAAAATATACCTCAACTTTGTCTGTTGCTTGTATAAATATATTTTTTTCTATCTTTTTGGGTGTTTTGCTTGCCTCAAAAAAATGAACAAACGCCTTATACAAACTACTTTTACCACTGCCATTTTCACCATACACAAGTAAATTTTTACCTGATATATTGATATGATGTTTGCCATAAAAAGCACGATAATTTTCAAATTCTATGTGAGTAATTTTCATATATTATTTTTATTTAAAGAAATTTTAGAATGTTTTTATATCAAATTATTATTCTTGACCTCGTATTATACTAACCACAGACACACTACCCGAATAAAAAAGATTAGTCGCTACTATATTTTTAGGATGACTCACAATATTATAAAAATCTCGAATAGTATTTAGTATATCTATTTCTGATGAAACTGGCAAAGGAACCAAATCTACTAAATATTGTAATATATCCCGATTACTTTTTTTGAGTTCATTTTCAAAGTATAATTCTATCACAGCCAAATCAATCAATGCCCCAAAATATATCGACATTACTCTATCTTTTGACGTTTCTAATAAATGCTTATGCTCATTTAACCACAAAATATAATCTACTATTACTTCAAATGGCTTTTGTTGTTCTTTGGAAATTTGAGGAATTGGAATTTTTTCAATGAATTGTTTTATCCAACGAAATGCACTATTTCCTAAATCTGTTGCTATTTTTGTAAAGTAAAAATAAACTAATTTTGAATTTAAAACAGAAAGTAAAAATTTGTTTCCATTTGGAATAAAATAACACGTTTGATTACAAAATATTTTATTATCATCCCAAACAAAACAATTTCCACTCGTCATTTCTGCCCAAATAATTTTTTCCTTTAAAAACTCGTCCATATAACTACAACTACGGAGTTCCCACCAATATTGCCCTTGGTCATCACGATTATATAATCCTTTTCCTTTTGAAGATTGATTATTGGCTATTTCTTTAAAATGATTATAAACAGCAGGGAAAGTATTCTTAAAAAAGATTTCAGCATCTTCTTTATTTCGATTTTCGTTTGTCCAACCTGAAGGAATAACAATTAAATAAAGCCCTGCAAATTCATAACTATATGTTTTAATATCTCTCCCTCTTAAAATAGGTTTAATAATTTCTGCACTTTTGGGGTCTTGGCTTATCAATTCATTTTTTTTGGCTTCGTCGATGATAAATGCTTCATTGAAACCTGTTAAAAGTCCTCTATAAATGGAAATATCCCAATCTTTTAAGGGTATTCCAATTTTTTCGATTTGTTGTTTTACTTTTTGTGTTTTGCTATTACTGATTGTCCAAGCATCTTTTGTTAGTTGATTTAAAATGACATGATTTTCGCGAAAATAAGTAGGAATATCTGTGTTGTTTTTTTGATAAGTAACTGCTTTTACCTGTATATTTTTATTTTTTTCGTTGTTTTTTTCAAACATCAAAATATTTGTATCTACGGTGGCACTTTCAAAAACGCCTGCTCCCAAATCAATCAATAACAAAGGATTGGTTTCGATGGCTAAAAATTCTCTCAATTTTTCACCATAACCTGCACGCATCCACTTATTAGAAGTAATCAAACAAAGTAAACCTTTTTCTTTTAATAATTGATTGCCTTTTTCATAAAACAAACAATATAAATCGCTTGATTTCGAATATGTTTTAAAATTTTGTTTAGCAAATATTTCTGAACCTTGCATTTTTTGGAGTTGCACATAAGGTGGATTTCCCAATACAATATCAAAACCATCTTTAATTCCAAACATCAACTCCATATCGAACCAATCAGCCGAAGCATTTTGGTCGAATAAATCAAAATCAGCAATTTTTTGGGCGGTTGCTTTTCCCCAGCCATCTTTTTCTAAAAGCATGGCTATTTCTGTTCTGAGTTCTTTATCTTTTTGAATAAATTGATTTTTTTGCGTTTTATTTTTAACAGCGAAATATTTTTGTCTATTTTCTGCCAAATCAATTTCTAATTTATCGAGGCGCAAATTTTTGAGTTGTGCTTGTTTTTTAGGTTTATCTAATCCAATCAACGTATTTGCCGTTACAAATTTAGTTTCTAAATTAGGCAAAGGTTTGATGTTTTCGTTCTTTTGTTCGATGACCAAAGAGAGAAAAAAACGCAGTTTAGAGATTTGTATCGCAATATTTTGAATATCGATGCCATAAATACAATTTTGAACGAGATAAAGTTTTCGAGCATAATTATCTGTATTGAGATTGGTATTAAAGTCATTTTCAATTTGCTTTATTTTTTCATCAATAATTTGTTGTGCTTTATTTTTTACTTCGTTATCTGACAAATGATTGATAATTTCTTTGTCTTTTTTTAGGCTTTGAATGATACTTTCTTTTTCGTGTTTGGTTTTATTGATGACAATTTGTCTAAAATAATCATTATTAGCATCTAATTTTTTTAAGATTTGCACAAGTTTATCCAAAATCCCCATCGGGAACGCACCTGAGCCACAAGCGGGGTCAAGTATTTTGAGTTTGGTATAAATTTTTTCGAGAACTTCTTTGTTTTGTTTAGTCGTAAATGGACTTTTTTCAGTTTGATTATTGATAAGTTGCCTAAAATTTTCTTTCAATATATCTTTATTCGGTTCGTTAATAATAGTGGCGGACATAGCAAGTTGCCCTTTTTTTGATTCGTTTACATCAAAAGCAGAGGTTTGTTGCGCTCCTAATTCTATTTCAAAACCTTTATCTTTTTCAAAACTATTCACCAAAAACTCTAATAAACTTTCGTCCACCATATAATTCACAATTTCGCGTGGCGTATAAAACGAGCCTGAACTATTGCGAGCAGTGCTGGCGGTATTTTCATCATAAGAAGCCAATAAACTTTCAAAAATTTGTCCTAACAATTCAGGATCGAGGGCAATATCTTCTTCCAAAGGCGTATTTTCTTCAATCGTAAATTTATATTTTTTGAGTATTTTGACAATTCCTGTAACATACAAAGTTATTTTTTTGTTTTTTATGCCATAAATAGTTTTCAATTCATTCGAAAAACTATCATTTTTATCAGCAAAAAATAAATAATCAGGAATACTCGCTTGATATTTTTCGATGCGTGTAAAACCATCAAAATATTGTTTTTTATCTTTGTCTTTTTTATCCAAACTATCAAACAAACCGCCATTCAAAAAAGGCGTTTGTTCGAATATTTTCATAATGTTTGTCGGATTTTCATCTATAAATAAATTTTCATATCTATAAAAAGTATTGACATCATTATTAGTTCTATTTTCTACAAAAGATTTATTTTCTGCAAATCCTCGTTCTGTTTTTTCTCTATTCAAAGTCGCAAAAAATAGATTTTGGAGAATAGCTTTGTAGTAATGATTGCCGTTTTTGAAGTCTTTGAGCGTATTATTCAAATAATTTTCTTCGAATAAATTTTCTGCTACTAAGTTTTTTTCTTTGATAAACCACACAAAAATAAACCTTGTCAAAAGTCGAATCATCGCAATTTGATTGGTTTGTTCTTGCGATTTATCATCTGTGATAGGAAATTGACATTTATCCACTGCCCAAAAATACCAATTAGAAATTTCTTTGTAAAACTTTTTATTGAGTTCAGAAATAGATAAAATTTCTTGCCACGCATCATGAATATCGATAAAATTTTTGATGTATTTTTTAACTTCTAATTTATCAAATGCTAAATCTGCCAAAATTTCGAGATGCGACCTTTTTGGATTTTGTATATCAATATCTTTGATAAAAGTAACTTTGAGCAATATATTTTTAGAATCATCTTTTTTATTTTTTCTTCTGTCAATAATTCCGAGCGTTATTTTTTGCCCAATTTTAAAAATAGGCATTACGCCATTTTGAAAAATTTGGTTAATTTCTCTTGTAAAATCGGCTAATTCTGTCCTTTTATAATGAATTTTTTCGTCCAATTCGATTACAAACCAAAGATATGCATCTAAAAATGGTTTCTCGGCTTCTTGAGACCTTCGATTTTTTCGTTGTAATTCAATATCAGAAATTCGAAAAGGAATAAAGGCTTTTTTCCAATGTTGCGTTAATAATTTTTCATTGTTGGGCGTATTTCCTGTTTTTTCAATGACAAATTTTTTAAATTGTTCGTAATTTTCAAATTTTATATTCAGTTCGATATCCGTAGGATAATGCAAGGTTTTGAATAAATCAATCGTTGCTTGGTTTGGATTGGTATCAAAAGCGGTTAATTTTTTTTGTATGATTTCGAGGAATTCGTTTTCTTTCATAAGAATAAGTTTTTTTTGCAAATATAAATAAAAAAGTATTAGTTTTGAAAACAAGAGAGAGATTTTATTTTTTGATGCTTAAAAAAGTTTGATTCAATATATTTTTTTTTGAAATATTTTCTTGAATTGCCTCCAGATTTATCTGAATTGCCTCCAGATTTATCTGGAGGATAATATAAAATTCAATAGTTGGCTTTAGCCAAAATTTGTTACTGTAATTAAAAGTGTGGGAAATTATTTTGTAACAAAATAGTTTCTCATTGGTCTGTGGTACACAGACCAAGATAACTTAGTAACTTTTATTTCGGTCTGTGTTTGTTTCGGTCTGTGTGCCACAGAGCGAGGAGTAAGGTGTTTTGGTCTTACTACGTATTATTTACCTGCTCTAAAAATTTACGTAATTTTTCTATATTTTCTATTGCTTTTTCAAGTTCTTTTTGGTAAAGTGGAGTAATATTAGTTATTTGATTATGTGAACGAGGATTTAAAATTCTATTTTTTATATTTTCTAAATCATTGATAATTTCTTTTGCGTTACTTTTATTTTTTTGCATATCCAAAAAGAATAACATCAAATTTTTTAAAACACCTCTTATTTTGCCTTGTGGTAGTTCTATAAAAATTTCATTATTTTCAAATTTTTTAGTAAGTTGCTCAAAATCTTGTATTTCAGTTTCAGAAAGTTGTAATTTAAACTTTCTTTCAAAAGAGGCTAAATCTTCTTCATTTACTTTATTATGAGCCGTTTTTATCAAATCTTGTAAAGATTTAAAGTCTTTTTCAATGAAAGATAAATCTTTATCCAAATAAACTTTTAAAAGTCGTTCGGCTTCTTTTCGTAAATGATTGGCACAAGCATCAAATTCTCTATCTTCAAAAAAACGCTTGGCTTTGTGAAAATCATCTTCATCAAGTTTGATATGTGGTTTTTTATTTATTTTATCTTCATATATTTTATAACCAATCCAATCTCTTGAAAGTGTTTTATGCTTTATCAAATTATAAAAACCTTCATCATGTGTAAAAATAAAAACTTGATATTTATCAACAAATTCCTTGAAAATTAAATTTAATATTTTATCTCGATTACTCATATCCAAACTCAACAACAAATCGTCTAAAATAAGAAGTTTGATTTCACTTGTTGCCAACCTTAAATCAATATGTGCCAAATGAATGGCTAATGCCACCATATTTAAGCGTGCTTCATTCAAATAATTGTGTGGATTAGAAATTTTTTTACCTCCTAATTCTAAATCCATAGATATAGTAGAGTTTTCTAATTGATTGGCTTTCTGGGGTAATTTTGTGTAGCCACAAGATAATGAAATAGATATTTCTGTTTCTTTTGTAAGCTTTTGATACCACTCATTTAATAAAGGCACTAATAACATAGTTTTTTGACCCAATGCCTTTGAAAATACCTCTAATTCTTCTCGTAATTTTTTATACTTTAGTGGATTTTGCTTAGTATCTATTCCTAAACCTCTCAAAGTCCTTAGTCTTTCCCCAAAATTTCTATACCAATTATCAAACATACCGTATGTATTATCTTCCCAAAAAGGAAAAAACTCGTGCCTAAATACATCAAATAAATCTATCTTTTCATCATTACGAAAATTATGAAAACTATACAAAGATTTGTAATTTATAATTTCAGAAGCATAAAAACCATTTTTTATTTCTTTTTGTAATTCTTCTGAAACAACAGCATCTTCACTAAACTCATAAATCTCTCTTGTATCAAAATATAATTTTACATACGTCTTATCATCTGCGGAAGCATATATATTACGAATATTATTATTTTCTAAACCATTTTCATTCAAAAAATTGGTATCGCCTCGTAATGCATAATACAAAGCCCAATACAAACTACTTTTACCACTTCCATTTTCGCCATAAATCAATAAATTAGGGCAATTTTGTAAATCTAACTCAATAGGAGAAGAAAAACCTTTAAATGCACTTACTTCTATTTTGATAATTTTTTTCATTATTTTATTTTGTTAGATTGATGAATAATTTTGATTTCTGATACGTGTAAATTTTGCAAAATAATATGATTCCTTACTATATGTTCTTTCTGACGAATACAATCATACACACGACCTATCAAAAGCCTTTTTTCTTCATCACTCGAACCCAAATCTAACACCTCAAAACCATGCGCCAAAGTCATATATTGCAAAACATCGGCATCTTCTTTTTTTACGCTTTCTTCAAAATACAATTCAAAAACCATCGCATCGATGACATCTTCAAAAATACTCGATATATGGCTATTAGGTACATATTCATTGACTATTTTATCCTTATTTTCTCGCAACCACAAAATATAATCTACTAACATTTCAAATGGCTTTTGTTGGTCTGAAGATATTTGAGGAACAGAAAGATTTTTTACATTTGAAGAATTGCCCGCATTACCACCCACAGCATCACCAACTATTATATTCATTAACCATTTAAAAAGACTTGAATTTAGAACACAACATAAAAACTTTAGATGATTTCCAGTAAAGAAATGCATGCTATCTTGAATAAATATATCTTTATCTACCAATGAAAAAGTTTTTTCACTTGCTATTCTATTCCAAACAATTTTTTCCTTTAAAAAATCGTCCATATAACCACAACTACGAAGTTCCCACCAATATTGCCCTTGGTCATCACGATTATATAATCCTTTTCCTTTTGAAGATTGATTATTGGCTATTTCTTTAAAATGATTGTAAATAGCAGGGAAAGTATTCTTAAAAAAGATTTCAGCATCTTCTTTATTTCGATTTTTGTTTGTCCAACCTGAAGGAATAACAATTAAATAAAGTTCTGCAAATTCATAATTATATTTTTTAATATCTCTTCCTCTTAAAATAGGTTTAATAATTTCTACACTTTTTGGATTTTGTCTTATCAATTCATTTTTTGTGGCTTCATCAATGATAAATGCTTCATTGAAACCTGTTTTTATGCCATAGTTTATTTTTATATCCCAATCTTTCAAAGGTGTACCGATTTTTTCGATTTTTTCTTTTATTTTTTGTGTTTTGTTATTGCTGATTGTCCAAGCGTCTTTTGTTAATCGATTTAAAATGATATGATTTTGACGAAAATAGGTAGCAATATCTGTGTTGTTTTTTTGATAAGTAACGGCTTTTAGTCGTATATTTTTATTTTTTTCGTTGTTTTTTTCAATCATCAAAATATTTGTATCTACAGAGGCACTTTCAAAAATGCCTGCTCCCAAATCAATCAATAACAAAGGATTAGTTTCTTGTATAAAAAATTCTCTTAATTTTTCACCATAACCTGTACGCATCCAAGAGTTAGACGTAATCAAGCAAAGCAAACCTTTTTCTTTTAATAATTGATTGCCTTTTTCATAAAACAAACAATATAAATCGCTTGATTTCGAATACGTTTTAAATTTTTGTGCCTCAAAATAAGGTTGTTCTTTTTTCATTTTTTGGAGTTGCACATAAGGCGGATTTCCAATCACAATATCAAAACCATCTTTAATTCCGAACATCCATTCCATATCGAACCAATCAGCAATGGCATTTTGGTCGAATAAATCAAAATCAGCAATTTTTTGAGCGGCTGCTTTTCCCCAGCCACCTTTTTCTAAAAGTGCGGCTATTTTTATTCTGATTTCTTTGTCTTTGTTGATAAGATTTGTTTTTTGCGTTTTATTTTGGACTTCAAAATGTTTTTTTCTTATTTTAGCCAATTCATCTCCTAATGTTTCGATTTCTAAGTTTTTAATTTGTGTTTGTTTTTCTAATCCAATCAACGTATTTGCGGCTACAAATTTAGTTTCTAAATTAGGCAAAGGTTTGATGTTTTCGTTCTTTTGTTCTATCACCAAAGAGAGAAAAAAACGCAATTTAGAGATTTGTATCGCAATATTTTGAATATCGATGCCATAAATACAATTTTGAACGAGATAAAGTTTTCGAGCATAATTATCTGTATTGAGATTAGTATTAAAGTCATTTTCAATTTGCTTTATTTTTTCATCAATAATTTGTTGTGCTTTGTTTCTTACTTCGTTATCTGACAAATGATTGATAATTTCTTTGTCTTTTTTTAGGCTTTGAATGATACTTTCTTTTTCGTGTTTGGTTTTATTGATGACAATTTGTCTAAAATAATCATTATTAGCATCTAATTTTTTTAAGATTTGCACAAGTTTATCCAAAATCCCCATCGGGAACGCACCTGAGCCACAAGCGGGGTCAAGTATTTTGAGTTTGGTATAAATTTTTTCGAGAACTTCTTTGTTTTGTTTAGTCGTAAATGGACTTTTTTCAGTTTGATTATTGATAAGTTGCCTAAAATTTTCTTTCAATATATCTTTATTGGGTTCGTTAGTAATGGTGGTAGACATAGCAAGTTGTCCTTTTTTTGACTCGTTTACATCAAAAGCAGTTACTTGTTGCGCTCCTAATTCTATTTCAAAACCTTTATCTTTTTCAAAACTATTGACCAAAAACTCTAATAAACTTTCGTCCACCATATAATTCACAATCTCGCGTGGCGTATAAAACGAGCCAGAACTATTGCGAGCAGTAGTAGCGGTTTCGGGATTATAATATGCCAATAAACTCTCAAATACTTGTCCTAACAATTCAGGATCGAGGGCAATATCTTCCTCCAAAGGCGTATTTTCTTCAATCGTAAATTTATATTTTTTGAGTATTTTTACAATTCCTGTAACATATAAAACTACTTTTTTATCTTTTATCCCATAAATAGTTTTGAGTTCATTCGAAAAACTATCATTTTTATCGGCAAAAAATAAATAATCAGGTACACTCGCTTGGTTTTTTTCGATACGTGTAAAACCATCAAAATATTGTTTTTTATCTTTGTCTTTTTTATCCAAACTATCAAACAAACCGCCATTCAAAAAAGGTGTTTGTTCAAAAATTTTCATAATAGTTGTCGGATTTTCATCTTTAAATAAATGTTCATATCTATAAAAAGTATTGACATCATTGTTAGTTCTATTTTCTACAAAAGATTTATTTTCTGCAAATCCTCGTTCAGTTTTTTCTCTATTCAAAGTCGCAAAAAATAGATTTTGGAGAATAGCTTTGTAGTAATGATTGTTATTTTTGAAGTCTTTGAGCGTATTATTCAAATAATTTTCTTCGAATAAATTTTCTGCTACTAAGTTTTTTTCTTTGATAAACCACACAAAAATAAACCTTGTCAATAATCGAATAATGGCAATTTGATTGGTTTGTTCTTGCGTTTTGTCTTCTGCAATAGGAAATTGACATTTATCCACTGCCCAAAAATACCAATTAGAAATTTCTTTATAAAACTTTTTATTGAGTTCAGAAATAGATAAAATTTCTTGCCACGCATCATGAATATCGATAAAATTTTTGATGTCTTTTTTATCTTTTAATTTATCAAATGCTAAATCAGCCAAAATTTCGAGGTGCGACCTTTTTGGATTTTGTATATCAATATCTTTGATAAAAGTAACTTTGAGCAATATATTTTTAGAATCATCTTTTTTATTTTTTCTTCTGTCAATAATTCCGAGCGTTATTTTTTGCCCAATTTTAAAAATAGGCATTACGCCATTTTGAAAAATTTGGTTAATTTCTCTTGTAAAATCGGCTAATTCTGTCCTTTTATAATGAATTTTTTCGTCTAATTCGACTACAAACCAAAGATACGCATCTAAAAATGGTTTCTCGGCTGCTTTAAACATTGCATTTTTTTGTTGTAATTCATCATCAGAAATTCGAAAAGGAATAGACGCTTTTTTCCAATGTTGCGTTAATAATTTTTCATTTTTGGGCGTATTTCTTGTATTTTCAACAACAAATTTTTTAAATTGTTCGTAATTTTCAAATTTTATATTCAATTCAATATCCGTAGGATAATGCAAGGTTTTGAATAAATCAATCGTTGCTTGATTTGGATTTGTACCAAAAGTAACTAATTTTTTTTGTAGTATTTCGAGGAGTTCGTTTTCTTTCATAAGAGTAGTTTTGGTTTTTTTTGATTTAATTTTTTTTGCAAATATAAATAAAAAAGTATTAGTTTTGAAAACAAGAGAGAGATTTTATTTTTTGATGCTTAAAAAATAGGCAGTGTCCCCAATTTGTTGCAAGTGATTTAAAATAAAATCCTTGTAGATATTTTTTTTGAATATAAAAATAAATTTGCAACGAAATTAGGACGGTATCAACATTTTTCGCAAACATTAATCTCATAATAAAGTTACTCATAAAATCTAAATGAGATTTTGAAGAGATTTTTTTGCACAAAAACTTTCTTTTAATACAAGTTTCAAAATTTGTTGTATCTTTGCATCGTTTTCTAATGAAATCATTGGGTTTAATTTGATAAATAAAAATAAAGTATTGTTACTCAAAAATATTACTCCACAAGATTATAAAGATTGGTTAAATTTGGTGGATGAATCTATCAAACATCCTGATGATCCTAATGTAAATTTTAATAACCAAGGCGTTAAAAAAGTAACGGAAATTATTGATTATTTACAACTTAGTGCTGAAGAAGTAACTGAAAATAAAAACAGAAATGCCGCTGAAATAGCAAAAATTCTTTATAAAGAAGAATCTGAAAAGAGAGTAAAAATGGAAGGGAAAATGGAAGGGGAAATGGAAAGTAAGATAAAAATCACTAAAAATATGATACAAAAAGGTTTAGATAACCAACTTATATCAGATGTTACAGGTTTGACTTTATCTGAAATTGAAAATATTCGTACCTCAAAATAAAAATTATAAACAAAAAAATCATATCCAATATGTTAGGTAATTTAAAAAATGAAGTTATTTTTAAGAAAGCATTTACTGATAAATTTGTCTTAAAATGCTTAGTAAAAGACCTTTTTAACGTTGATTTTGACGCTGAAACCATCGAAACAGAAAAACGTTTTGAGCCAAAAATCTCTCAAATTGATTTTAAATACGATATTTTTGCAGAAAGCAAAGATAAAAGGATTATTGTCGAGATTCAAAGAGTGGATTATGATTATAATTTTGATAGATTTTTATTGTATCATAATATGGGCATTGCCGAAATGCAACGCACTTCTAACGATTATAAAACAGATCGAGTAGTTTATACCATTGTTGTTTTTACGAATCGTTATGTGAGTAGAGATAAAAACGGGAAGTTAGTAGAATGTGATATTTTGTTTCATAATAGCAATTTATTTGATTTACAAGGCAACGAATATGATGTTTTTAGTCATAAATTAATTTGTTTAAATCATAATTATATCAAAAATACTACTCCACAAGGGTATAAAGATTGGTTAAATTTGGTCAATGAATCTATCAAACATCCTGACGAACCGAATGTAAATTTTAATAATGAAGGCGTTAAAAAAGTAACAGAAATTATTGATTATTTACAACTTAGTGCTGAAGAAGTAACTGAAAATAAAAACAGAAATGCCGCTGAAATAGCAAAAATTCTTTATAAAGAAGAATCTGAAAAGAGAGTAAAAATGGAAGGGAAAATGGAAGGGGAAATGGAAAGTAAGATAAAAATCACTAAAAATATGATACAAAAAGGTTTAGATAACCAACTTATATCAGATGTTACAGGTTTGACTTTATCTGAAATTGAAAATATTCGTACCTCAAAATAAAAATTATAAACAAAAAAATCATATCCAATATGTTAGGTAATTTAAAAAATGAAGTTATTTTTAAGAAAGCATTTACTGATAAATTTGTCTTAAAATGCTTAGTAAAAGACCTTTTTAACGTTGATTTTGACGCTGAAACCATCGAAACAGAAAAACGTTTTGAGCCAAAAATCTCTCAAATTGATTTTAAATACGATATTTTTGCAGAAAGCAAAGATAAAAGGATTATTGTCGAGATTCAAAGAGTGGATTATGATTATAATTTTGATAGATTTTTATTGTATCATAATATGGGCATTGCCGAAATGCAACGCACTTCTAACGATTATAAAACAGATCGAGTAGTTTATACCATTGTTGTTTTTACGAATCGTTATGTGAGTAGAGATAAAAACGGGAAGTTAGTAGAATGTGATATTTTGTTTCATAATAGCAATTTATTTGATTTACAAGGCAAAAACAGATCGAGTAGTTTATACCATTGTTGTTTTTACGAATCGTTATGTGAGTAGAGATAAAAACGGGAAGTTAGTAGAATGTGATATTTTGTTTCATAATAGCAATTTATTTGATTTACAAGGCAATGAATATGATGTTTTTAGTCATAAATTAATTTGTTTGAATCATAATTATATCAAAAACACTACTCCACAAGGGTATAAAGATTGGTTAAATTTGGTGAATGAATCTATCAAACATCCTGATGAACCCAATGTAAATTTTAATAATGAAGGCGTTAAAAAAGTAACAGAAATTATTGATTATTTACAACTTAGTGCTGAAGAAGTAACTGAAAATAAAAACAGAAATGCTGCTGAAATAGCAAAAATTCTTTATAAAGAAGAATCTGAAAGGATAGTAAAAATGGAAGGTAAAATCGAAGGTAAAGCGGAAGGTAAAATCGAAGGAAAAATGGAAGGTAAAATCGAAATTGCTAAAAATATGATACAAAAATGTTTAGATAACCAACTTATATCAGAAATCACAGGTTTGACTTTATCTGAAATTGAAAAACTACGCTAATAAAAATGAGTTTAAAATACTAGAATAAAAAATATATTTTGAACAAATCAATCTCAAAAAACGTTTTACAAAAATAATATATTCACTTTAGCGAGGCTATACACCTCTAAAAAAAATATTTAAAATGAACATAAAAGAACAACTCAAAAAACGTATTCTTATCCTTGATGGAGCAATGGGTACAATGATTCAGCAATATAATTTTTCAGAAGAAGATTATCGTGGCGAAAGATTTAAAGATTATCCACATTCATTGAAAGGAAATAATGATCTATTGGTCATCACACAACAAGAAGCAATCAAAACAATTCACGCTAAATATTTGGAGGCTGGGGCTGATATTATCGAAACAAATACTTTTAATTCTACCTCTATTTCTATGGCTGATTATCACATGGAAAATTTAGTCTATGAATTAAATTATACAGCCGCCAAAATCGCCAAAGAAGCTACTACTCAATTTACAGAAAAAAATCCTGATAAACCTCGATTTGTCGCAGGTTCTATTGGTCCAATGAATAAAACTGCCTCACTTTCGCCTGATGTTAATAATCCGGGTTATCGTGCCGTTACTTTTGACCAATTAGTAGAAAGTTATTCTGAACAAATCAAAGCATTGATAGAAGGTGGAGCAGATGTATTATTAGTAGAAACGGTTTTTGATACATTGAACTCAAAAGCGGCTTTATTTGCTATTCAATCTGTATTTACTTCCATAGGAAAAAAACTTCCAATAATGCTTTCTGGTACCATCACTGATGCCGCAGGACGTACACTTTCGGGACAAACGATTGAGGCTTTTTTGTATTCGACTATGCACATAGATTTGTTGAGTATAGGCGTAAATTGTGCTTTGGGAGCAGATTTAATGCGTCCTTATATCAAAAGTTTGTCTAAAAATGCTCCTTTTCACGTATCCGCACACCCAAACGCAGGTTTGCCTAACGAGTTTGGACAATATGATCAGACTCCCGCAGAAATGGTGGCTATTTTAGAAGAATTTTTTAAAGAAAATTGGTTAAATATTATTGGAGGTTGTTGTGGAACTACTCCCGAACATATCAAAGCCATTGCAGATACGGCTGCTAAATATAGTCCAAGAGAAATTGCTACGCCTGAAAAATATTTGTGTTTGAGTGGTATGGAAGCATTGACTGTTACGCCACAAATTAATTTTGTGAATGTAGGAGAAAGAACAAACGTTACAGGTTCGGCTAAATTTCGTAAACTTATCAAAGAAGAAAAATACGAAGAGGCATTGGCAATCGCACGCGACCAAGTAGAAGGCGGAGCGCAAGTAATTGACGTGAATATGGACGAAGGTATGTTAGAATCAGAAGTTGTGATGACAAAATTTTTGAATTTGATTGCCTCAGAACCAGACATTGCGAAGTTACCAATTATGATTGATAGTTCGAAATGGAGCGTTATCGAAGCAGGTTTGAAATGTGTACAAGGAAAATCGATTGTCAATTCTATTTCTTTGAAAGAAGGAGAAGAAAAATTTATTCAACAAGCAAAATTAGTGCGTCAATATGGTGCTGCGACCGTTGTAATGGCTTTTGATGAAACAGGACAAGCCGATAGTTATGAACGCCGTATTCAAATTTGTGAGCGTGCTTATAAAATATTGACTGAAAAAGTCGGTTTTCCACCACAAGATATTATTTTTGACCCTAATATTTTGACCGTTGCCACTGGAATCGAGGAACATAATAATTATGCGGTTGATTTTATCAAAGCAACCAAATGGATTAAACAAAATTTACCTTATGCCAAAGTAAGTGGTGGAGTGAGCAATATTTCTTTTTCTTTTCGAGGAAATGATAAAGTAAGAGAAGCAATGCACTCGGCTTTTTTGTATCACGCCATCAAAGCGGGTATGGATATGGGAATTGTGAATGCGGGTATGATTGAGGTGTATGACGATATTCCAAAAGATTTTTTAGAATTGATAGAAGATGTTTTGTTGAATCGAAGAGAAGATTCGACTGAAAGATTAGTCAATTTTGCAGAAAGTTTGAAAGGCGAAGCGGGAAAAACAAAAGAAACAGATACGGCTTGGAGAAATGAAACGGTGGCTAATCGATTGAAACACGCTTTAATGAAAGGTATTACTGATTTTATTGATGAAGATACAGAAGAAGCACGTTTGTTATTTGATAAACCTTTGTCTGTGATTGAAGGTCCTTTGATGGATGGAATGAATGTGGTAGGAGATTTGTTTGGAGCAGGAAAAATGTTTTTGCCGCAAGTCGTAAAATCTGCGCGTGTAATGAAAAAATCGGTGGCGTATTTGTTGCCATTTATGGAAAAAGAAAAAGAAGAAGCAAAAGCAAGAGGCGAAGTCGCTGCACAAGGACAAGCAAAAATTTTGATGGCAACCGTCAAAGGCGATGTTCACGATATTGGAAAAAATATTGTAGGCGTTGTATTGGCTTGTAATAATTATGAAGTGATTGATATTGGGGTGATGGTGCCAACTGAAAAAATATTAGAAATTGCCAAAAAAGAAAATGTTGATGTCATTGGATTGAGCGGTTTGATTACGCCAAGTCTTGATGAAATGGTTTCTGTGGCAGTAGAAATGGAAAGACAAGGTTTTAAAATTCCTTTGTTGATTGGTGGGGCAACTACTTCCCGCATACATACAGCCGTAAAAATTTCGCCTAAATATTCTGCTCCTGTGATTCACGTTTTAGATGCTTCGAGGTCTGTGCCTGTGGTGAGTAATTTATTGAATAAAGAGCAAAAAGAAAAATTTGCAGCAGACATAAAGCAAGAATATGACGAGATGAGAGAAGGACATGCCAGAAGACAACAAGACAAAAAATTTGTTACGTTGGCACAAGCAAGAGCCAATAAATATAAGATTGATTGGGGAAAAACGCAAATCAAAAAACCTTCTTTTTTGGGTACAAAAGTATTTCAAGAATATAGTTTGTTAGAATTATCGGAATATATTGATTGGACTCCATTTTTTCAAACGTGGGAATTACACGGAAAATTTCCTAAAATATTGGAAGACGAAGTCGTAGGAATAGAAGCAAAAAAATTGTATAATGATGCTCAAAAATTACTACGAAAAGTAATGAGCGAAAAATTATTAACTGCCAAAGCTGTATTAGGATTTTATCCTGCTAATTCGAATGGAGCAGATGATATTAACGTCTATCAATTTGCAGAAGTAGAAACGGCAGATATTGCCTGTGATTGTGGTATCAAACACAATCATCAACATAGAATTTTTGAGGAAATGAGAGAAGAAAAACCATTAGCACAATTATTTGGACTAAGACAACAATCTGAAAAATCTCAAAATGTACCTAATTTATGTTTGACTGATTTTATTGCACCTCTCGAAAGTGGTAAAGAAGATTATGTAGGTGGTTTTGCTGTTACTATTTTTGGAGCAGAAGAATTAGCCAAAAAATTTGAAAAAGACCACGACGATTATAATGCCATTATGATAAAAGCCTTAGCGGATAGGTTTGCGGAGGCGTTAGCGGAACGTATGCATGAGCGTGTGCGTAAGGAATATTGGGGACATGCAAAAGACGAAACTTTGACAAATGAAGATTTAATTCGTGAAAAATATGAAGGAATTAGACCTGCTCCCGGTTATCCTGCTTGCCCTGACCATACTGAAAAAACAACGCTTTTTGAATTGTTAGAGGTACAAAAAGAAATTGGTTTGCAACTGACCGAAAATTTGGCGATGTATCCTGCTGCTTCTGTATCAGGTTGGTATTTTTCACACGCAGAAAGTAAATATTTTGGTTTAGGAAAAATAGAAAAAGACCAATTACAAGACTACGCAAAACGTAAAAATATGTCTATTGAATTGGCTGAAAAATGGTTGCGACCTGTTTTGAGTTATGAATAGAAAATAAGATTGTTTTTTCAAATCTATAAGGTTTTAAAATCTTATAGGTTTGATTTTCAATATTTTCAATAAAAAAATAAAACTATGAAAAAAATATTTTTTTTTGTTTTGATAATTTTATTTCAATGTCAAAATAAGGTAGAAAATCAAAAAGAACTTGTTGTTTCTCATCAATATTCCTCCACTTCTATTTCTATTTTTTTTAAACAAATCATTGAAAATCATTGGAAAGATTATGCTAAAATAGACACAACTTATAACTCTTTTTGTGAGAATTATGATTTGATTAAAAATCAAATAAATGCAAAAAAATTTTATACACTCAAAATTTTGAACGAATTTTTTACAAGTAAAACTTCTTCAGATGGTTCAATAGGAAAAATTTTATTGATTCCTTATTTTTGGCATTGGGTCAATCCTAATCCAAGACACGAAATTACTTTAACGAAAACAAATCAAAAGTTAAATGCAATATTGCCACCTTTAGAATTTAAAAGATACAAGTCTTATGCAGATATTGACCGTACACCTTTTCTTTTTTTAAGCGAACTTTTTGATGAAGAACCAAAATACAAACACGAGTTACTCGAAAAATCTTTCACGACTTTTGGTTGGTGTAGCGAAAGAGAAATGGCTTTTGTCGCATTGATTGAGATATTGGGCTTCAAAGCAAAAGTCATTACTAATAATGGACATACATGGACAGAGACCTTAGTAGATTTTTCAAATAATCATCAAAAAAATACAAAAATAAAAATAAAAATTGATAATACTTATCATAAATTTGAATGGAGTATGATAAATGATACTCAAGCAAAAAATTGGGGTGAAGAAAAGGAAAGTACAGCTATGGCATTATGGTATAATCAGAAATCTCACGACAAAAACGAACATCAAAAAATTAAACAATATTTAATTTCAAAAAAAGTAATACAAAAAATAGAAAATATTTTTGTAGATTATTTGAATGAATTAAAAAAAGTCGTAATTTCTTCAAACCTATAGCTTTGATTATCAATATTTTAAATAAAAAAACAAAACTATGAAAATTACAGAAATTCATCTTCAAAATTTTAGAAGATTTACAGATTTACACATTCAAAATATTCCTATAACTTCTAAATTAGTATTAGTTATTGGAAGTAATGGCTCAGGAAAATCTTCACTTTTTGATGCTTTTGAGTTTTTGAATAAAAATATTAGAGCAAATGAAACGAATGAACTTAATTATTTCAAAAAAATAAAAGAAAATCCGCTTGATATAAGTATAAAATTTGATAGTGATATAAATATTACTTTATCAGGTTTTAATATAAATCAAACTAAAAACCTCCCTAAAAATTCTTTTTATGGTCGCACAAGTTTTAGACAAATTCCACGCTTAACGCGTACGAGTTTGGGGCAAAATAAATTTGATTTTGAATTAGATAATGACAGACCACGATTTTTTATTGACAAAGATAATCGTTTTGAAAATGACCTCGAAAATATTACAGGAAAAATACTAAAAGCCGTTTTTGAAGAAAATACATCATCAGAAGCCATCAAAGAAAAATATTTATCCAAAATAAATCGTGCTTTTGAAAACATTTTTGGTAATAAAAATGGTACAAAACTACAATTTACGCAAATAATTCCACCACTTGATGGAAAAGTTGCCCAAATTATTTTCAAAAAAGGTATTTCAGAAATTCATTATGATTATTTAAGTGCAGGCGAAAAAGAAGTTTTTAATCTTTTGATAAATTTTATTAGCCGTAGTGATTATTATCAAGATACTATTTATTTTTTAGATGAAATGGATTTACATTTGAATACTAAAATTCAATACAATCTATTAAAAGAAATTACAGAAAATTGGCTTTCTGAAAACTGCCAATTCTGGACTATTTCTCACGCTTTGGGCTTTATAGAATATGCACGTGAATCTGAAAAAGCAACGATTTTAGATTTTGATGATTTAGATTTTGATTTGCCACAAGTAATTTTTCCTGAAAACAAAGAAAATCCAAATATTTATGAGATAGCTGTTGGACGTGATTTTTTGCCTTCTTTGTTCAAAAATATGAGTACTTATTTTGTAGAACGAAACGATAAAGTGTATTATGCTAATCTAAACCTTGAAAATAGTATTTTTGTGTCTGCTAATAATCGCAATCAAGTCTTTCAACAAGTTCAAAGTACAGAATTTATGGGAATTGTAGATAGAGATTTTTTGAGTGATGAGGATATTATTGAAATCAAAAAAAAATATCAAAAACTATATATTTTGAATTATTATAGCATTGAAAATTATTTTTATCACCCTGATAATTTAGAAGAATATTATCAAAAAATAGGCAAAAATTTTGATAAAAAATTGTATATCAATAACTTAATAAATGCCAAAAACCAAATCAAAGAAAATCTAAAAATCAATATCAAAAGTATACGCTTTGAATATCCTTATTTTAAAGAGCCTGAATTTAATGAAAATTCTCTACAAAATAGGTTTAAAAATAAAAGCGAAAATGAAAAAGAAACATTCCAAATCTATCAATATTTAGATAGTGATAATTTTGAAGATTTTTATAAATGTTTGCCTATGAAAGATTATTGCAAGCAACTTTCACAAAGACAAAATATTTCTCAAATAGATTTATCCAAAACAAATTGGTTTAAAAACAATATTTTAATAGTTTTGAATGGCAATAAAAAACAATAGCGTTTGGCTATTCAATTTTTATGCTATAAAAAATAACAAACACAAACAAATCACTATGAAAAAAAATAAAGAAGCACAAACAAGAATTAAAATCAATGAACTCTTTCTCCTCGCTCTGTGTGACCCAGACCGAGGATTAAGGCTGTTTTTATTTATAATCCAATTTTATTTTCAATATGCAATATTTACCATTATCTTTTGAAATAGAAACTAAAAATGTTTTGAAAAAAACCATTCAAGCAAATAAAGCTTTAGCGGAACTCAAAAGTATTGCTAAAACTATTCCTAATGAAGCAATTCTTATCAATACTTTGGCTTTGCAAGAAGCAAAAGATAGTTCAGAAGTAGAAAATATTATTACTACACACGACGAACTTTTTAAAGCAAATTTATTCGAAAATATGTTACATTCTATTGCTATCAAAGAAGTTCAAAACTATGTAGAAGCATTAAAAGAAGGCTTCGAAATCGTAAAAAATACAAAATTACTTACGTCAAATCATATCATAAAAATACAAGAAGTTTTAGAAAAAAATAACGCAGGTTTTAGAAAACAAGTAGGTACAAATCTAAAAAATGCACAAATAGGCGAGGTGATTTATACGCCTCCACAAGACTATGAAGAAATAATAAAATTGATGAATAACCTCGAACAATTTATCAATGATAATGAAATATCTGACGTAGATCCGCTTATAAAAATGGTAATTATTCATTTTCAATTTGAAAGTATTCACCCATTTTATGATGGAAATGGCAGAACAGGACGAATTATCAATATCTTATATCTCATTTTACAAAATTTATTAGATACGCCAATTCTTTATTTGAGTAGATTTGTGATACAAAATAAACAAAATTATTATCAATATTTACAAAATGTGAGAGATAAAAATGATTGGGAAACTTGGATTTTATTTATGCTTGATGGCGTAGAAAAAGTGGCTTTACAAACCATTACTTTGATTGATGATATAAAAAATTTGATGCAACAATACAAAGTAGAAATCAAAAAAAACTATTCATTTTATAGCCACGAATTATTGAATAATCTTTTCAAACATCCTTATACAAAAATAGAATTTGTGATGAAAGATTTGCACGTTTCTCGTCCTACTGCTTCCAATTATTTAGAAAAAATGGTAGAAAATGGTTTATTAGAAAAAATAAAAATTCAAAAAAATAATTATTACATCAATAAAAAACTCTACGAATTGCTCTCAAAAACAAAAGATATGTAAAGAATTTTCGTTTTTCTTTACATATCTTTCTTCTTATGTAAAGAATTTTCGTTTTTCTTTACATATCTTTTAAAAAACTAACTTATTTTTCGATTGAATATCAGATTTATTACCCAAAACAAAATTTGCAAAAGTAAATCGAATGTAGTAATATTGCACATTATTTATCACAAACAAACAATCATTTATGGAAAATAAAAAATTTCCTATATTTTTACCTATTCTATTGATGAGCGTTTTGGCAATCGGCGTTTTGATTGGGAGTGTTTTTTTTAGCAATAAAAATGTTTTATATCCTAATTCTTCTCAAAAATCAATACAAAAAATTCAAGAAGTTTTGCAATATGTGCAACAAAATTATGCTGATACAGTTAATTTTGACAATTTAACGAATATAGGTTTGCAAAAAATGATAGAAAATCTCGACCCTCATTCTGTCTATATTCCCAAACAAGATGTGCCTGAAGCCAATATTAGTTTAGGGGCAAATTTTGTGGGCATTGGTATAGAATTTTTAATTCTCAAAGATACTTTATTTGTAATCAATACGCTCAAAAATAGTCCCTCTCAAAAAGCAGGAATTAAAGCAGGTGATAAAATTATAGCAGTCAATCAAGAAAATATCGCAGGTAAAAAAAATAAAATATCAGAAAAAAAAATATTTGCTTTGTTAAAAGGAAAAGAAGGAACTGAGGTAAAATTGAGTATTTTGAGACATAATAATAAAAATATCATCTCAAAAACATTGAAAAGAACTACTTTTCAGACACAGGCGATAGAAACGGCTTTGATGTGGGACAAAAAAATAGGTTTTATCAAAATATCAAAATTCAATATCAATAGTTACAAAGATTTTAAAAAAGAACTTGAAAAATTGATTGAATTGGGTATGGAAAAATTGATTTTAGATGTGAGAGATAATCCGGGCGGCTATTTAGATAAAACGGTCAATATTATTGATGAATTATTAGCGGGAAAAGATACGATTGTCTATGTTGATGGCAAAGGAAGTCGATTTGATAATGTTTCGAAAGCCAAAAATTTAGGTATTTTTGAGCAAGGAAAAATTATTGTTTTGATAGATGAAGGCAGTGCGTCTGCCTCCGAAGTGTTGGCGGGTGCATTACAAGACCACGACAGAGCGACTTTGATAGGACGCAGAACGTACGGAAAAGGATTGGTGCAAATGCCGATTGAATTGACTGATGGCGGAGAACTAAGATTGACGATTGCCAAATATTATACGCCAAGTGGTAGATGTATTCAAAAACCATTTTCTAAAAACTATAAAAGTGAAACAGCAGAAAGATATTTGAATGGGGAATTATTTGAACAAAAAAATATAAAAATTGATAAAAAACAAATATTTAAAACAAAAAAAGGAAGAAATGTATATGGTGGCGGTGGAATTATGCCCGATATTTTTGTACCTTTGGATACAATTCAGTTCAATAAAGTAAGCGAATGGACAGATGAAGATTTTTTGAGGGCTTTTATTTTGAATTATATCAATGAAAATCAAAATGAATTATCAAAAATTTCTTTTCAAAAATTTAGTAAAAATTTTGAATTTCAAGAGGTTTTTTGGGCGCAATTATGGAAAACAGGTAAAAATGCCAAAGTAAAATCTACTCCCGAACAATTTAAAAAATTACGTCCTGAATTAACCAAAAATATCAAAGAAATGATTGCAAAAAGTATTTTTTCGGAAGAAGAATTTTGGCGTTTGAGTTTGTTGCAAGATGAAATTTTTAACGAAGCATTGAAAGTTTTGTAAATGATTGAGAAATTCCTACATTGAATAGAAATGGCATTTATGCCATTCTACGTTGAGTAGAAAATGGCATTATGTTATTTATTTGAAATATAGAAAATAGATTTTTATGAAATTTATGCTAAAAATGAAAATATTTTTTTGAAAATGTATTTTTTGAAAATGTATTTTTTGAATTGCCTCCAGATTTATCTGGAGGATAATATAAAACTCAATTTTTGGCTTTAGCCGAAATTTCTGTGTTTCTCAAATTGATATTTTTCCATATTTTCAAAATAAATTATTATTCATATCACAATAAAATTAGCTCTATAATAAGTTCCATGAACCAGAAAATATAAAATTTCGGCTAAAGCCAATTATGAAATTGTATATTGTCCTCCAGATAAATCTGGAGGCAATTCAGATAAATCTGGAGGCAATTCAGATAAATCTGGAGGCAATTCAGATAAATCTGGAGGCAATTCAATTTTTTTATACAAATTTCGTAATAATCTAAAAAACACCTTATATTTTCTTTATCTCAAACAATAATTTCTCTTTGTTTTTTTGAATCGATATACATAGAAATATCTTGAATATCCAACCAATTAAAAGCACTTTTATACAATAAATTTTCTTTGATGTCAGGTTTCAAATCGTCCATACTATTAATTAATTCCGCAGGCACTAATTCGCCCAAAGGAAAAGGATAATCCGTACCCAACGAAATTTTATCTGACCCAAATAATTCTATCAAATAACGCAAAACGCTTGCCTCGTGTACCAAAGAATCAATATAAAATTTTCCAATATAATTTCTTGGATTGACATTGTTATCAATCGCAGTTAAATCTGGTCTGACCTGAAAAGCGTGTTCAATTCTGCCAATAGACGCAGGAAAAGAGCCTCCACCGTGTGCAAAAGCAACTCTTAGTTTTGGTAAACGCTCAAAAACTCCCCCAAAAATCATCGAACAAATTGCCAAAGAAGTTTCTGCAGGCATTCCTACCAACCAAGGCAACCAATATTTTTTCATTTTATCTTGCCCCATCATATCCCAAGGGTGAATAAAAATAGCCGCTCCTAATTTTTCAGCCGCCTCAAAAAAAGGAAACAAATTTTCGTCTGATAAATTCCAATCGTTCACGTGTGAGCCTATTTGTACGCCTGCCATACCCATTTGCATACATCTTTCTAATTCTTTGATGGCTAAATTCGGGGCTTGCAAAGGCACAGTTCCCAAACCAATAAATCTATCAGGATAACGCTGACAAATTTCAACAATATGGTCGTTTAAAAATTCAGAAACCGCCAAACAATCCAAAGGTTTTGCCCAATAACTAAACATCACAGGAATTGTAGAAAGTACCTGCACATCAACTTTAAAATGATTCGATTCTTTGATTCGAACTTGCGGGTCCCAACAATTATCGTGAATTTCTCTAAAAAAACGTCCATCTTGCATCATTCTTGCGCGGCAAGGTTTGTGATGGTCAAGAGTAATAAATCCACCATAACCAAATTTTTCTCGAAAATTAGGAATATGCTCAGGAATAATATGAGTATGAATATCGACAGTTAAACACATTTGTTAGGAATTTTTGAAATCGTTTGCAAAATAACGATTTTTTTTTTACTTTTGAAAAAAAATCACTACTTTTGTGTTATGAAAATTATAGAATGTCCGCGTGATGCGATGCAAGGCATACACGATTTTATTCCTACTTCGGTTAAAATTGATTATTTGAATCTATTATTGTCCGTAGGTTTTGATACGTTGGATTTTGGAAGTTTTGTTTCTCCCAAGGCAATTCCACAAATGCAAGATACTGCACAAGTGTTGGAAAAATTGAATGTATCTCACACAAAAACAAAACTTTTAGCCATTGTTGCCAATCAAAAAGGAGCAGAACAAGCCGTAAATTTTTCGGAAATTAGTTATTTAGGTTATCCTTTGTCTATTTCTGAAACTTTTCAAGTTAGAAATACAAATAAAACGATTGCCGAATCATTGGTTTTGACAGAAGAATTACAAAATTTATGTGAAAAAAATCAAAAAAAATTAGTCGTTTATTTGTCTATGGGTTTTGGAAATCCTTATGGTGATGACTATAATCCTGAAATTGTAGAAGAATTTACAGAAAAATTAAATGCGTTGAATATCAAAATGGTGGCATTATCTGATACGATTGGCGTTTCTTCTGCCGAAAATATAATTCCATTATTCCAAAATCTTATTCCAAAATTCCCAGAGATAGAATTTGGGGCGCATCTGCATAGCACGCCTGCGACTTTGATAGAAAAAATAGAAGCCGCTTATCAAGCAGGTTGTAGAAGATTTGATGGAGCAATTTTAGGTTTTGGTGGTTGCCCAATGGCAAAAGATGAATTGACAGGCAACACAGCCACCGAAATTATGTGTAATTTTTTTGAAAAACAAGGCGAAAATTTATCTTTTAATTCATCTCATTTTTTAACATCTATAGAGAAAGCAAACGAAATATTTTTGAAATATCATTAGAAAAAATAAAAAACCACTCAAAATTTTTAATTTTTTGAGTGGTTTTTATTTATCAAAATTCGTTAAAACAAAATAATACTATAAACCTATTTTAACTCCAATGTTAATAGAGAAGTTACTAAATGGATCTTTCGTTGCTAATTCTTGAGAATTAACATTGGGACTATTACTATTTTGTGGATTAGACGTTACATAATCAATATTTTTATCACTGTTTGATAAGTCAGGCAGCCTATCTATACCACTAACTTTCAATTCTGTTATCGTTGCACTTTTACGTCTAATATTTAAAGAGGTATGTCCTAACTCTCCAAAAAAACTCAGAGAACCCATTGGTATTTCTATACCTAACGCACCTGTAAAACCAAGAGGTGTGCTGTATTTTACTTCTTGTTTAAGAGATGCATTTTGAGATGAGGCATCTTCAATAACCGTTTTAACACTCAAAGGAATAATAAAACCAGCTTTTGTGTAAATTCTAACTTTTCCTACATTAGCACCAACAACTACTGAATTTTGAAGAAAAAATTGATTGGCTTTTGCTGTTGTTTTTCCAAATCTTGACTCATTTATGGTTGTTTTTGATGCTGCAGCATAACCAAAACCTAACTCTAATGCAAAATTTTCATTAATATTCCAGCCACCATTCAAACGCATCAAAAAAGCATTACCAAGTGTACCATAATTTGCTTTATCCATATTGCTATTATTTTGAGCGCTAGTATTTGTGACTCCTAACGCTGAAGTTTGTGCTCCTAAAGCATAACCAATAGAAGGAGCAATATAGAATTTTTTAGCATCCTGCGCCTGTGCAGAAAAACAGATTGTAAAAGCAGCTAAAGCCGCGAAAAATAATTTTTTCATTTTTTTTATATTTTTTTTAAATTAGAAATAAAAATCTAAACTAAATATATGTACTTCTATGTATAGAAAACATTACAAGTATTTTTGTTTATTTTTTTTACTTGTGCAAAGGTAGTAGTAATATTTTGAAAATACAAATATAATTCTTTTTTTTTACAAATTTTTTACAAATTTATGGTTTAAAACAAAATTTTGTACTAATAATCAAAATTATTTCTTGTTATTATTTAAATTACTTATTTTATTAGTAAAAAATTTAGTAGTAAAATAACTATGTACGTATATTATTTTCATTAGAATAATATTTTTTTGTTCTTATAAAAATAATTATCTTCAGATGTATCGAAAAAAAATTTGTCTATTTTTTCTTTTTTGAGAGATATTTTTTTGCTGAAAATAAATATTTTTTTTGTTCAAAATACAAAAATAAATCATTAAATTTGCAAAAAAAAATAAAATAATTAAAACTATGAGAAAGGAATTTAACGACACAGGTGTTTGCGTGGAAAGAAGACATTTTATGGTGAATACTACTCCAAAAATTGATAAAATTTTTGAGATGATAGAAGATGAAAAATATTTTATAATGAATCGTCCACGTCAATTTGGAAAAACTACTGCTTTATATCGTTTGCATAAAGAATTGTTAATGAAAGATGATTATTTGACAATTTTATCAAGTTTTGAAGGAAATGGTGATGACGTTTTTCAAGATGCTGATGTTTTTTGTGCTTATTTTATAGTGATGTTTAATGATAAGTTAAAACAATATTATCCAAATCAAGAAATTTTTATAGATAAAAATTTTGAAACTGATAAAACTGGTTTTGCAAAACTATCTTTACAAATTACAGATTTTATACAAAAAGTACAAAAGAAAGTGGTTATTTTGATTGACGAAGTGGATAAATCAACGAACAATCAATTATTTTTACATTTTTTAGGTTTATTAAGAAATAAATATTTAGAGAGAGATACACTTCCTTTTTCGACTTTTCACTCTGTTGTATTAGTTGGTATTCACGATATAAAAACCATTAAATTAAAACTTCGTCCTGATGAAGAAAAGAAATTTAATAGCCCTTGGAATATTGCGGTAGATTTTAAGGTGAATATGTTTTTTAATCCTGCAGAAATTTCGACAATGTTGTTGCAATATTCGCAAGAGAAAAATATACAAATGGATATTCAAAAATTATCAGAACGTATTTTTTATTACACTTCAGGTTATCCATTTTTGGTCAGCAAAATGTGTAAAGTAATTGATGAAATATTATTGCTCGAAAAAGAAAATCAGACAGAATGGGATTTAATAGATGTAGAAAATAGTTTTAAATATTTGATAAGAGAAGATTATGTAACGACAATTTTTGACGATTTATCTAAAAATTTAGAAAATAACACAGAGTTATATCAAACTACAAAAGATATTATTTTTAATGGAGCAAAAATTCCTTTTAATTTGAGTGAACCGATGATTTCGCTCGGACATGTGTATGGAATTTTTGACAAAGATGAAAGATTTTGCAAAATTCATAATCGTATTTTTGAACAAAAAATTTATTTACATTTCTTGGCAACTATGATTCGTTTACGTGAGTATAACAATATTAATGATTTGGCTGATGTCTATTCGAGTCCTTATGGCACATTAGATATGCCTAAAATTTTGCGTAAGTTTCAGGAATTTATGAAAGAGAATTATAGTCAAAGAGACGCAAATTTTATCGAAAGAGAAGGGCGACTGATATTTTTATCATTTTTAAAACCAATTATTAATGGACGTGGTTTTGATTTCAAAGAACCCAATATTGGCGAAGAAAGAAGAATGGATATTGTCATTACTTATACAACCAATATTTATATTTTAGAATTAAAAATTTGGCGAGGCGAAAGTTATCACCAACAAGGTTTAGAGCAATTAAGTGATTATTTAGACACATACAATAAAAAAGAAGGTTTTTTATTGATTTTTAATTTTAATCAAAAAAAAGAATTTAAAGAGGAAAATATCGAGTTTAAAGATAAAAATATCTTGGCAATTTGGGTGTGAAATCATTATATTTGCAAAAAATAATTTAGGTACTAAACAATAAATAACATACCTATTTTGTATCTTATTTTATAAAAAATCTCATTTTGGTAAGACTTTATTTTTTTAATAAATTGATTTCTTAGTATCGTTTCTTCAATATTGCATAAAATTATTTGCCTTTTATAAATATATTTAAAAAAATATTTTGATTTTCAAAAAAATTATTTAGTTTTTTAATAACTTTGCAAATTCATATAAATTTTTCTATCCAAAATGCAAAAGATAAAATATACAGTAAAACCAGGCGATAATTTGTTAGGAATTGCAAAACAATTTCAAGTAACTGTATTAGAATTAAAGAAAAAAAATCGATTATTAACGAATTGGCTCAAAGTTGGGCAGGTTTTGGACATTCCTGAACAAGCACCCATCATCGAAAATACTATCGATAATGCTATTCATAATATTATTCCTGTCAAAAATATTCAAAATGATTTTGTTGAAAATCAAACTAAAAATAATGATTTGGTAAGTAATGAAACCAAAAATAATGAAAATAAAAACAACGAAACCAAAAATAATGAAAGTGAAAACCATCAAAATATAATACAAACCACAGAAACTGAGGTAGAAAACAATCATTTAACGGCAAATAAAGAAGAAAAATCGAATGAAATATCTAATTTGAATCGAAAAATAGAAAAATATATCATTCAATCAGGCGATACGCTTTATACGATTGCAAAAAAATATGAAATGAGTGTGAGTGCCTTAAAACACTTAAATCCTTTGATTTCTGCGAATAATTTAAGATTGGGTATGGAAATAAGTGTACTCGAAGAATATGAAAATATTGATAAATTAATTTCACAAAACATTGATAATCAAATTATTAAATCTAAAAAAAATATAGAAATTCCTGACATGCATATAGTCGAAAGAGGCGAATCTTTGTATTCTATTGCACAAAAATATGAAATTGATATTGAAACTTTGAAAAACTTTAATCAATTAGATATTGGTACTTTGCAAGTTGGTCAAGTATTAGATTTGAAAGAAAATAACACAAAAATAGAAATAAAATTAACCGAAAAATCAACAGAAAAACTACAAGAAAAATTAATCAACGTAGAAAAAATACCAGAAAAATCAATAGAAAAATCAAATAGCACAGAAATAAAAACAGAAAAACAAAGAAGTATTTTTGAAAATTCGGCTGCGTTTTCTGATGTAAATATTGATAATTTTTTATTGTTTGATAAAAAAGAAGAAAAAACTTATTTTGATAATTTAGGAAATACACCTATTTGGAAAATTTTTGATTGGCAAATCGAACAAGCAAACACTACTTTGGGCGAAGGATTGCAACAAGCCATCGGAAAAAATCACGTGCAAAGACCTGAAGATTTACAAAAATTGCAAAAAAGATTGATTCAATTAAAATGTTTGGCAACTGAACACACCGAAAATCCTGAAAATATTTATCAAAAATACGGAAAAGTAGCCATTACAGCCAATTTAATTCCGCAAACTATCACAGCGATTGAAAAATTTCAACGCGAATATGACGTTCATTTTTGGTTTAATACTTCACAATCTCAAAATATTTTTGGAAAAACAACTTTTATGGTTGGGACAATTCGCCCCAACGATTTGAGTAATATCATTATCAATCATTTTACAAAAGGTACTTTGACTTTTCCGCACCCTCAAAATGGCGATAAAATTAAAGTAGATTTTCAAAATTTTTATCCTCATAATGAAACTAATTTTCCGTTAGGTTTTCATTTTAAAGGCAGAACTCAACCCGAAATTCCTATCAATGTGTTCGAAAGATTGGGCATTACAGGCAATTTAGCGAAAGCATTACAACGATTGGTTCAACAAAATAAGCCTTTTGATTATTTTAGTTTGGGTCAAAAAGACGATGTAAGATTTGGAATGATTCCTTTTTCTGCCAAAAATCAATCTTTGGTAGCATTTTTAGCGTATATTAAACATAAATCTCCCAAAATTTTTACTGATTTTTTCCATCGATTTGGTTTAGATGTTACTTATACTTTGGTGCAGCAAGAAATTAGAAATCCGAGATTGCTTTTGATTGATGAAGATAAAATTTTTGAAAACGAAGCGGCTTGGCAACAAATCATCAAAGATATTCGTTGGATAGGCGTTTTTATACGTGCTGGGCATTATTTACCGATTGTAACTTTGCAATTAGATTGGTTATTGAGAGAATATATTCGACCATCTTTGGCTTTATTGATTGATATTCAATTAAGACAAACAACTATTCAAGCCATTAATATTTTTCAATATTTTAAATCGGATATTGGTTTGAGTAAATATTTTCAATCGATTATCAGCAATGGAATTAATATAACAGCAAAAATTTTGAAAGATATTTTGGAAAAAATTGCCAAACAAAATAATTATAGAACTTTGGCAGAACTCAAAGAAATTTCAGAAGAAGATATTTTAGCGATTGGATTTTAGTAAAAATACACAATAGAAATGATAAAAACAACCGAAGTAGTTTTAAAAGAATTAAAAGATAAAAGTTTTGACCCTGTGTATTTTTTGCACGGCGAAGAAAGTTTTTTTATTGATAAAATTTCTGATTTTATCGAAAATAATACGTTGCCTGAAAGCGAAAGAAGTTTTAATCAAGTAGTATTATATGGAAAAGATACGACTTCGGGCAATATTATTTCGCAATCAAAACGATTTCCGATGATGGCTGAAAAACAAGTGGTTATCATCAAAGAATTGAATCAATTACCTGATTGGGGCAAAGAAGATAATTTTGTTTTTTGGGAAAAATACCTCAATAAACCGCTCACTTCCACCGTTTTGGTTTTATCTTACAAACATAAAACATTCAATAAAACGACTAAATTATATAAATTATTAGAAAAAAAAGCCACAGTCGTAGAAACTAAAAAAATCTACGAAAACCAAGTTCCTACGTGGGCGAGCAACTATGTAAGCGAAAAAAAATATAAATTAGAACCCAAAGCAGCACAACTTTTAGCCGAATCAGTGGGAACAGATTTGAGTAGATTGGCGGGAGAATTGGATAAATTGATGCTGAACGTAAAACCAAATGAACCTATCAAAGAAGATGATATCGAAAAATTTATTGGTATCAGCAAAGAATATAATATTTTCGAATTACAAAAGGCATTGATAGAAAAAAATGGTTTGAAAGCTACTAAAATATTAAATTATTGGGAAGCCAATCCTAAAAAACAGCCTTTAATTCCTACTTTATCGATGCTTTTTGGTTTTTTTGCGAAAGTTTTTTTGTTATCTGTCGAAAAAAATAAAGATAATCCTGAATTATTGTCGGTTTTAAAACTCAATCCTTATGTGGTGAAAGAATACAAAGCAGCCGCACAAGTGTATGGACATAAATCGATTTTTGCTTTGCAATATATTCAAGAAGCAGATTTGCAATGCAAAGGGATTAGTTTGGGGAATTTAGAGGATTCTGAAATTTTAAAAGAATTGGTTTTTAAGATTTTGTATTTGTAATTATAATTTGAATGATATTTATTATTGAATTTATGTATTGTAGTTTTTAAAATGACAAAGATTTTAGCACGCGGATAACGCGGATTTTACGGATTAAAACGGATTTTTTCTTTCTTATCAATTTTCATTTTAAAAACTAAAAAATATTATTTTATTAGAGTAATACAATTATAAAAAATAATTTGTTCAAAATGTTAAATTATTATTATTTTTCTCTAATATTGCAGCAGGTTTCTAAAAAAAAATAATTATAATTTTTTAGATGACCTAATTTTAAATTTTTTATTTATAAAACTATGAAAACTATTTTTTTATACACTTTTTTATTTTTTCTTACTTTTTCTATTTTTGCACAAAAAAAAGTAAATTTTATTACTGATTATTATCCTTTAATTAACCAAGCAGAAATAGAAATTACAAAAAATAATTTTAAAAAAGCACTAAAAATATATCAAAAAGCATTTCAAGGTACTAAAATGATTGGTTTTAGAACAGATCATGAAAACGCTTTGTATTGTGCATTAAAAATAGATAATTTTGATTTTGCTTTTAATTGTATAAAAAAAATGGCAAATCACGGATATAAATTGGAATATATACAAAATAATAAACACCTTGAAAAACTAAGAAACCACAAAGATTGGAAAGAATTTGAAACTAATTATGAAAATTATTATCTAAAAGGAAAAAATATTGATTTGTTTTTAAGAGACACCTTACTAAAAATGAAAGAATTAGACCAAAAATATAAAATTTTACCAGACCGTAAAAACTATAAAAAAGAAGATGCAATATTGGATAGTTTAAATCACATTGCTATGTTCAAACTTTTTGATAAATATGGAGAATTTAGTGAAGAAAATACAGGGCTTGTGTATAGTGACTTTGGTATTATTATTAGACACTATTATCAAACTGTAATGAAAAATAATCAATATTTAAGAATGGATACTATTATGTTCAAGTCTGTAAGAAATGGCAGTCTAAATAATAACTATGCAATTGTGGCAATTGCCACAACTTTATACCCTCTTTGGAATAAATTTCTCATTCCTAACCTATATTTCAAAGTTGATACTTGTCTTTATAAAGTAAATTTAAGCAAAGGGGAATTAGATAGTTTAAATAGAGATAGAAAAGAATTGGGTTTGTCGAGTGTGGAAGAGCATGAAAAAAAACTCTTGTATTATTATCAATCGGCTTTATATACAAAATTCGGAAGCAAAATACAAATGTCATCAGGTATTTCTGACGTACATCCTTTTTATTTTTGGGTGCATGATAATATATCTACAATTTCCGGTCTTTCTAAAAGTGATAAACCTAATACGAAAAACCAGCAATGGCTTGATGAGGCGATAAAAATAAAACGATTTACTTTAATTCCTAAGCCTAAAAAATAATGGTATTATTGGTAGCGAAAGAATATGAAAAAACGAGTGTTCATATTATTGATTGGTTTTTAAGATTTTGTATTTGTAATTTGAATAGAAA
>JAAFJG010000010.1 GCA_013298075.1 Cytophagales bacterium
ATTTCGAACAGAGAAGTTAAGCCCACTGGAGCCAATGGTACTGCAGTCAAATGTGGGAGAGTAGGTAGATGCCAGACCTAATATTTATAAGCCTTAGTTACAAAAGTAACTAAGGCTTTTTTTTTACTTTTTTTAAAGAAAAAATAACCAAAATAATAAAAATAAATAAAAAAATCGTATATTTGTGAAAAATTAAACAACTTTTAATATGCAATTCACAAATATTACTACACAATTTCCTCCTAAAAATGATAAGGATATGTTTGAAATGGTACAATTTGTCAAACAAAAACCTTTTGCTAAAGATTATTGGAATATTCTAAAAATGATATATAAAAAATCAGAAGAATATTTATTGAGTACTCAAATTAATGTAGCAACAAAAGAAGAAAGAATTAGTGTGGCTAATTTGATGGGTAATTTTTTAGTTAGATTAGATATATTAAATCATACCAATGATGTAAAAAGTGAATTTCCAACGGCTCTTACCGTTGATTATATGAAAAGACGTGCCAGACGTTTTATGAAAGAGTTGGGAAAAGTCGATAAAGAATCATATATGAAGATTGCTAAACAAATTATTCTTAATGCCAACACTCCTTCCAATAGAATCGAGACTCAATCTCAATTAGTAATTTCAGATATTTTATTTGGAAACTCTCATAGGTTAAAATATGTAGATTCAAGAACAGGATATAAATGGAAAAATAATTTTCATTTACATCAAGAAGAAGAAAGATTTCCTGAATATTGGAACGAATCTCCCGAATTTATACAATCTCTTTTCCAAAAAGATAACTTATCCGATGAAGTGTATGAATTTGCTGTGAAATTATCAAATCGAAATGATTGGGGAATTCCAATGATAAATGAAAAAATATTATTGCGTTTTTTTAATTCATCTTCTGTTTGGCTACGAAAATTAGCAGTGCAAAAATCTTATGCTGATTTTTCTTATCAAGTTATTTCTCCTCAATTATATGCAGGACTTTGGTTGTTTGCAGATAAATCAACACAAAAAAGAATCTATGAAATTAACCAAAAAAGAGTAAATAATTCTCCTGATTGGTATAAAAAATTAGCAACATCTTTGTCATTATTTACTTTTGAAATGCTCAAAAATGGGAATGCCAATAAGCGTGTAATGCGTAGTGTTGATTATTTACAACAAATTTTTCCTGATATTTTAAATAAAAATGATTGGAAACCGATGGCAAAAGCCCTTTTAACCTCTCCTTTTGAGGTTTTGAGAAATATAGGTTTTAATGCAATGAAAAATGCTAATTTTAATGAAGCATTTTATTGGTTAGATGCGTGGCTGGGAAAAGAAAGAGATGTTATCAAAGATAATAAAGAATACGAAAGATTTGTAGATGTTTTTTATTCAAAATGTCCCAAAAATGTATCTGCTCAAGATTTAAAACATTTTCTTTTCGCTGAAAATTCACATTATTTTTTAGTTGAATTTGCTTGGAATATGAGTTTAAAAAATAATAATCAACGGAATTATTACCAACTTTGGAATAAAATAACGGCTTACACAAATCCTAAACTCGACCAGATTTTTATTTATTCTTGCCAAACTCCATCAGGAAGACTTGCTTTTGATAGATATTATCAACAATATGGATATAATATTTCCTATTTTTCAGGTAAAACATTAGAAATTTTATTTCAATATGGTACTGAAAAAATGCAAAGCATATTTATTCATAAATTTATTCAAGATTTTGTAGGTAATTTAGGTTATTATTTAACACAATTATCAAATTTTCCTGAGTTTATTCGCACCATATTATTGCCAAAAATCTGGATTGAATTTTCGAAAAGTAATAACCAAAGAGATTTTTTTTCTTACGATTGGTATGCTCAACAAGCGATGCAAGTAGCAGAAAATAATGAATTTGCGTTAAATTTTTTGATTGAAATATTTGAAAAAATTAAACTGACAAATGATTCTTGGAAATCAATCGTTAATTATATGTACAATTATCCTAATTTTGTAAAAAAATTATTACATTTTCTTGAAAATTTACCTGATAATGATTCACGTATTTTAAAATATATTCAAAATATTTCTTTCTCACAAATTCAAAATAATGCTCATATTATTCCTATAAAACACATCGAAATTGTACTCAAAAAAATGACTTGGGAAGAAATATTGATGTTGGTTTCGGATACAAAAGATGAAATTTTTACTATTTTAGAACCATTTATTTTACCAATTTTAGAAAAAAAACAAACCGAAATAGGTTTTTGGAAATTAATATTAGAAAAAGTAATTCAAGGACAAAACAGACAATTAGGGCTTAGATTATTAGAAAAACCTGTATTTTTTGAATTATTTTTACAACAAAAAGATTTATCTTTGATTGATATTCAAGAACAAGAATACGAAGAATTGTTGTTGCAATGGACGAAAAAAAATCCGCAATATTTTGAAATGGAATCACAAGAACTATTCAAATTATGTATGCACAAAATTCCATCAGTAAGAGAATTTGCGTTGGCTCACGCCGAAAAATTAGGAATGACTTTGGTTTTTGCCTTGCGTTTTTTTGAAAGTAATACACCTGATATGGTTAATTTTGCTAAAAAATATTTTAATCAAATCGCCATAAAAACAATGGAGGAAACCGAAGCAATTTTAGCAATGTGTGATAGCCCAAATAAAAACGTGCGACAATTTGGTTTAGAATATGTGAAAAATAGAAAACAACATTTAGCGGAAAAAACTTTGTTGATACTCGAATGTTTGACTGAAAATTCGGATACAATTATTCAAACTTTTGTATCAGAAGAAATAAATCAATTATCGAATGAAAATTTATCAAAATCTACTAAAAAATTTATTGCAAAATTTGATGATGAAACTTTGAAACTGAAAAATAAAGGTAGAAAAGCAAAAGAATTTATTAAAAATAGAGTGCAAAATACACTCGAAATCGATACAAAAACTTTGATAAATTTAGTAAGAGTAGGCACAAACGCAGACAAAGAATGGGCAATAGAACAAATGACCAAAAAAGTATTGGCAGGGGAAGAGATTGAAGGTTTTGTACTTATGTAAGTTTTTTATCATCAATTATTTGTAATTTTCAAAAATAATTTTTAATTTTGGAAAATTTTATAAATGTAAACTCAAAAAATATTGCACCTAAAATTATTAAAATAATGGAAACTATTTTATATGAAACTAATTATCTTAAAATTATTCATAATTCTGAACATAATTTTTTGTTTATTAGCTGGATTGGTTTTACATCGAGCCAAGAATTTAGAGATGGAATAGACCATATTTTTACTTTGATGATTGAAAATCAAGTTAGAAAAACAATTACCGATATTACAGAACATAAAGTAATTTCTACAGAAGACCAAGAATATGCGGCTAGACTTTCTGTTGATTTTAGTCGTAAATATTGGGACGCAAAAAGAGCTTTAATCCCTCCAAAAGATGTTTTTGCAAGATTTAGTATCAAGCAAGTAAATGCACAAGTGGCAAAACAACAGGCACAAGAAAGACGCTTTTTTGAAAATTATGAAGATGCTTTTGAATGGATAATTGAAGAAAACTAATAAAAAAAATGAATAAATATTTCTTTTTCGCTGCAATTATATTTTTTGGTGTAATTTATTTTTATCATCAAAATATAAATAATACTCAAAAAAATAGAGATATTTATTCATCTCAAATCAATAAAGATACTTTTCAACTCAAAAATTTATCGAATCAAATTGTTAAAAATTTTATTCACTCAAAAATAAAAAACAATAAGAAAATAAAAATTATTTGTTTTGGCAATAGTATTACCAATGGTTTTAAAGTGGGTAGCACAGGAATTGTCAAAAATAATTATCCTCTCGAATTAGAAAAATTATTACAAAAAAAATATAAAAATGATAGTATTCAGGTTATCAAAGAAGGAAAAAATGGGCGTAGAATAGACCAAGCCTTACAATATTTACCTAAAATTATCGGGCAGAAACCTGACGTAGTGATTATAGAATATGGCATCAATGACGCATATAGTAATTATTCGGTGCAGTTTTTTAACCAAAAAATGCTCGAAATATTCAATCAATTACAAGAAAAAAAAATATTATTGTTAGTTGCCTCTCCCACTCCTATTCTTACTCCTCAAAACAAAAAAGTTTGGGAACTTACACAAGGTATGCACCAATTTTGTAAAGAAAATAAATTGCCTTTTGTAAATTTATACGAAGGAATAGAAAAAATTGCAAAAGTTAATGCACTGAAAATGAATGTTTTACTGCCTGATAAAATTCATTTTGCAGACGAATATTATGTATATTTGGCTCAAATTATTTTTGATTATATCTATTTTTAAATAATTTCTTACATAGTAAATATTTTTATCAATTACGATAAACAACAATAAAATATCAAAAAAAATAAAACTTTATGCCTTTTATTACGTAAACGTATAAAAAAGACAAATTTTTATATGATTAAAATGTATTAAAAATGCTATTTTTCGTAAAAACTTGCCTTTTATTTTCGTACTCATTTTTCAATTATTTTATTAAATCACATATTCAAATTATCTTTGCACTATCAATATAAAAAAATCCTTTTGAATATGTATTATTTATTTTTATCTTTTGTTTTTTTGGTTGGTTTTTCTGCGGTTGGAAAAGCAAATAATGCTCGTTTTTTATTTGGTAATGATACAAGTGTTACTACATATAAAGGGATAAATGATGTAGTGATTAAAAAAATAGAAACGCCAACTATTGTAAAAAGAGGGCAAAATTTGGTAATTGAAGTTGAAAATATTGCCAAAGAAAAAATAATTATTCGTTTGCATAGTTCGTTGGGTAGATTGATAAGAGAATATGGCGAAGTAGATAAGAAAATTATTGTGCCAACACAAAAATTTTTACCCGGTTTGTATTTTATAATTATCAAAAAACAAAACGAAAGAGAAGTAAGAAAGGTATTAGTAACTGATTAGAATTTTGGCTCATTTATTTGTAAAGTTTTTAATCGAAAGAGGCTGTTTCTGGTTAGGAATAGTCTTATTTTTTTATTTTTATATCAAAAAAGTAAAAAATTATTTGTATTTTTGGTTTATTTGTTTAATTTGCACCATAATTGCAAAAAATAATATAAATTAAACTTATTATCTTGTTATGAAAATATATATTTTACTATTTTATTTACTTTTCTTTCATTTTCATATTTTTTCACAAAATATTATTATGGTTGATAAAAATAAAACAATAAAAATATTACCCCAAGAAGTAATGTTTTTGGAAGATAAAACTGCCAAATTAGAAATAAAAGATATTCTTGAACAGACTCCAAAATTTCAATATATAACCAAAAATAGAATTAATTTTAGTTATACACAATCAGCCATTTGGTTAAAATTAGACATCAAAAATCCATATTTTCCCAATAAAAATGATTATATGTTGGATATTGGTATTCCTACTTTAGATTATGTAGATTTATATTATTTTGATACAAACGAAAAAAAATGGTTGGTTAAAAAAACAGGAGATTGTAGAAAATTATCAGAAAGAGAAACAAAAACACGACAATTATTACTTTATACTCTATTTTCAAGCACAGAAACGCATACATATTATATAAAAATTAAAACAAATGCTTCCTTGCAAGCCAATCTACAAATTAGCCCTGAAGAAACTACACTTTTACAAATAATGTACATTGAAATGGCATACGGCTTTTTTTATGGAATGTTAGGCGTGATGTTTTTTTATAATTTTTTCTTATTTATTACCCTCAAAGATTGGGCATATTTTTGTTATTCATTGACGGTTGTAGGCACTGCTTTGTTTATTAGTAGTTTAGTTGGACATATTAGTATATTTTTAGTCCCTGAAAATACTTATTTGAGTGATAAATTCTTACCTATTTTTTCAGGTTTTTTGACAATGATAGCAGCTATTTTTTTATATGTATTTGTGAATGTAAGAAAATATACAAAAATAGGAAGTTATTTATTATATTTTTTGATGTTTTCAGGTGGTATTTTATTTCTATTACCGTTTTTTTATAATGAGGGAGCAGGCAGATTAATTGTTTTTGGTACATTATTAGGTTTTATAAGTACTTTGATAGATACTTCTGTGGCTATTATTTGTATCTATAAAGGAAGTAGAACGGCACGATTTTATTTATTTGCATTTTCATTTTATATTACGGGTATTTTTATCTTGGCTTTACGAAATTTTAGTATTTTACCAATCAATTTTTTCACGCAATACGCAGCAGAATGGGGTGCAGCTTTAGAAATAGTTTTTCTTGCTTTTGCTCTCAGTGATAAATATAATCGATTTAGAAAAGATAAAGAAACAGCCATTCAACAAAATTTATATATCCAAAAAGAGGCAAACGAAAATTTGGAGAAAAAAGTAAAACAAAGAACCATCGAACTATCAGAAGTAAATGAAGAACTGGGACAGATGAATGAAGAATTAAATATTACTTTGGAGCAATCTGAAATGCAAAAAAATGAATTATTTAAGAAAAATGAAGATATTACGGCAAGTATCAATTATGCAAGTCGTATTCAAAATGCGATAATGCCATTGGAAGATGAATTTGAAAAAGCCTTTGGAAATCAAAATTATTTTATACTAAACAAACCAAGAGATATTGTTTCTGGTGATTTTTATTGGTTAGATAATAATCAAAATCATACTATTTTGGTGGTTGCAGATTGTACAGGTCATGGCGTGCCAGGTGCATTGATGAGTATGATTGGTGTTAATTTTTTAGAGGAAATTGTCCATATAAAAGATATTATTTCACCTGATTTGATATTAAATGAATTGCATAAATCGATTCGAATTGCTTTGAAACAAAAAGAAAGTAATAATCGAGATGGAATGGATATTTCTGTGATTATGATTGATAAAAATAATAAAAAAGTTTATTTTTCAGGGGCTAAAAATCCCGCTTTTGTGGTGATAAATAATGAAATGATACAATTAAAAGCAGATAAAATGCCTATTGGAGGCGAACAGAGAGAAGAGGAACGGATTTTTACAGCCACAAATGTTCTTGAAAATCACCAAAATATTGATAATTTCAATATTTATTTATTTTCTGATGGTTTTCAAGACCAGTTTGGTGGAGATAATGATAGAAAATTTATGATAAAAAAGATGCGTGAAATGATTTTTGAAAATGCAAATACAACATTTATTAACCAAAAACAACAATTAGATACTGCTTTTGAAGATTGGAAAGGAAAAAAATCACAAATTGATGATGTTTTAGTGGTTGGAGTAAAAATTTCGTTTGCAAAATAATTATTTTTCGTATATATTTGCAAAAAAATTACTATAAAACAAAAAAATATGCTAACTTCTCACAATATGGGAGAAATTCCCGAATACTCAAAAGGATATGTAAATTTATTGTCTAAAAATGATAATCTTTTTACAATATTAGAAAACGAATCAAAAAATGCCTTTGAATTTTATGCAAAAATGCCACAGGATAAACTTTTGTATAGATATTCTGACAAAAAATGGACGATTAAAGAAATTTTATTGCATATTATTGATACAGAAAGAATATTAGCTTATCGTGCTTTGCGTTTTGCGAGAACGGATAACAATGAATTGGCAGGTTTTGACCAAGATAAATATGTAATTCATAGCAAAGCAAATGATAGAAATTGGCAAGAATTGCAAGAAGAATTTAAAGTCGTGAGGCAATCTACCATTTTTTTATTCAAAAGTTTTGATAAAGAAATGTTATTAGAATCTGGTTTGGCGAATAATTATCGCTTTTCTGTTGATGCGATTGGTTTTATTATTGCAGGACATGAGTTGCATCATAGAAATATTATCCAAGAAAGATACCTTTAAAATATGGAAAAATTTATAGATATTGACGCTATTTTTAAAGCCAAAAATCCAAAATTATATAAATGGATACCCAGATTTGTCATTAATTATCTAAAAAAAATTGCCCATCAAGAAGAATGTAATACTTTTATGATTGAAAATAAAGACAAACAAGGCATTGATTTTTGTAAAAAAGTAATTACTGATTTTAATATACAAGTAGAAGTAATAGGTTTGGAGAATATTCCCGCAGAAGGCGGTTGTATTTTTGCGTCTAATCACCCGCTTGGAGGCATGGACGCAATGGCAGTAGTGGCAAAAATTAGTGATATTCGTCCTGATATTCAGTTCATTGTCAATGATTTATTATTATATTTGACTAATTTAAAAGGAATTTTTGTGGGAGTAAATAAAGTAGGCAAAAATGCGATGGAATCTTTGCGCATAGTGGAAGAATTATTTGCTTCCGAAAAAGCAGTTTTTTTATTTCCCGCAGGCTTAGTAAGTCGAAAACAAAAAGGCATTATTAAAGATTTAGAATGGAAAAAAACATTCGTTACCAGAGCAAAAAAATACAAAAGAAACGTTGTTCCTGTTTATATTGATGGAAAATTATCTAACTTTTTTTATAATTTAGCTAATTTTAGAAAAAAAATAGGAATGAAAGCAAATATTGAAATGATGTATTTGGCTGATGAAATGTTTAGACAAAAAAATCAAACTATCAAAATTATTTTTGGTAAACCAATTCCGCATACTTATTTTGATAAATCAAAATCTGATATTGAATGGGCAGAAAATGTAAAAGAACAAACGTATAAACTAAAAAATTAAGACATTGAAAACATTATTACAACCTATTCCTGTCGAAATATTAGAACAGGAACTTAACAAAAGTAGATTTATTCGCAATACAAATAAAGGTAATAACAATATTTATATCATCAATCATCATAATTCTCCGAATGTAATGCTTGAAATTGGGCGTTTGCGTGAACTTACTTTTCGTGCTGCGGGCGGTGGCACAGGCGAAGAAGTGGATATTGATAAATATGATACTTCTGAAAATTGTTATCAACAACTTATCGTTTGGAGTCGGGAAGATAAACAAATTATTGGAGGATATAGGTATATTGATTGTGGAAAAGTATTGACTCCAGATACAAAAGAAATTAGTATTTCTACATATAATTATTTTAAATTTTCTGATAAATTTATCGAGCAATATATGCCTTATACGATAGAATTGGGGCGTTCTTGGGTACAACCTGCTTTCCAACCTGCCATCAATCCTCGAAAAGGAGTTTTTGCTTTGGATAATATTTGGGACGGATTAGGCACAATCACTGTCGATAATCCACATATTAAATATTTTTTTGGAAAAGTAACGATGTATAGGCATTATAACGCCACTGCACGTGATATGGTTTTATATTTTTTATTCAAATATTTTCCTGATACCGAAAATTTATTAGACCCTTTGCACCCATTGCCCATTCAGACCGATGAAAAGGTATTAGAAAAACATTTTGCAGGCTTAGATTTTAAAGATGCTTTTAAAGTTTTGAATCAAAGTGTGAGAAATTTAGGTGAAAATATTCCCCCATTGATAAATATTTATATGAATTTATCTTCTACGATGAAAACATTCGGGACGGCTTTTAATCCGCATTTTGGAAATGTAGAAGAAACAGGAATTATGATAACCATTGATGATATTTATCCTGAAAAAAAAGAAAGACATATTTCAACCTATCCAAAAAAATAAATTTTATGTTTATTTTGAAAATATAGAAAAATATTAATTTGAAAAATACAGAGATTTCGGCTAAAGCCAACAATTGAATTGTATATTATTCTCCAGATAAATCTTGAGGCAATTCAAAAAAAAAAATTTCCACAAAACTTCCTAAGAACCAAAAGTTCTTATAAATATTCAAAAAAATGTTTATAAGAACTTTTTATTTATAAGAAAAAATTCTGTTAAAAAAATGTTATCAAAGTAAATTTTCTACAATTATTTTTACATTTTCCTCCACCATTCCAGTATAAGTTCCTGCTTTTGTATTTTTTGATCCAAGTGCATCAGAATATAAAGTCCCCCCAATTTTAATCGTATGTTCTTTTTGTTGGCAACCTTCTACTACGGCTTCCAATGATTTTTGAGGAATAGAAGATTCGACAAAAATTGCTTTTATTTTATTTTTAATAATAAAATTTATCAAATCAGTAATATCTTTCAATCCAAAATCAGACATAGTAGAAATGCCTTGCAAACCTTTAACTTCTATTTGATATGCTTTTCCAAAATAACCAAACGCATCATGAGCTGTAATTAAAACTCTTTGTTTTTTTGGGATTTTTTGAATACTTTGTTTTATTTCTTGGTGTAATTTTTCAAGTATTTGGGTATATTTGGCTGTATTTTGTTCAAAAATTTCTTTTTTATGGGGAAATTTTTTTGTCAATATTTCAGGAATAACTTTGATACTTTCTGCCCATAAATTTACATCAAACCAAATATGCGGGTCATATTGATCGCCCCCAATCATTCGTAATTTTCTTTTATCTAATTTATCAGCCAAAGAAACAACGGTTTTTTGTTTGCCAAAATTGACTAATACTTCCGCCATTTTGCCTTCTAAATGTAATCCATTATAAAAAATAATCGCCGATTTTCTTAAACTTTGTAAATCTTGTGGCGTTGCTTTATATAAGTGCGGGTCTACGCCTGCGCCCATGAGTGTGATGATGGTAAAATCTTTTTCGTTGCCAATAATATTTTTGACTGCATCAGCAATTATTCCTGTAGTACAAACGATATAATTTGTATTTTTTTCGTCTTCTGTGGGTTGATTTTCGCAACTTATCAACAAAAATAAACCGAAAAATAATAAATAATACTTTCTAAATTCTAAATTCATTTGAACAAATTAAACGAAAAAAGTGATTGTTTTTTTTAAATGATAAAAATTTTTGGCACGTATATAATGCACATAATACAGATTAAAACGGATTTTTTTCTCGAATTTTTAGTGTTTTTTATCAACTTTTAATTTCCATTTTAAAAAATCTATTAAACAAAAAAAAATGCTATATCAAATAAAAAATTTAATATAGCAAAAAAATATGGTATTTTATTCAGCCTCTTCATGACGAATACCTTGCACGTAAGCAGCTTTCAAAACTTCGTGTCTGCGTTTTACAGATTTTTTTTGAAAGAATGTACGAGAACGTAGTTCTTTTAAAACACCTGTACGCTCAAATTTTTTTTTAAAGCGTTTTAATGCTTTATCCAATGATTCATTTTCTTTTATTTGAATAATAATCATAATATATAGGGAATGTAAATAAGTTAATTACAAATTTTATTTTAGCTCGCAAAGTTCGATATTTTTTTTTAATTTTACAAAGAAAATACAAAATATATCTAAAAAAATATTAAAATAAAAATAAAACACTCATAAATGTATCGTTTTTTTTATTTTTTATACAAAAAATCAATGTGCATGTCCTTCTTCTTCGCCCACATTCATTTGAGAATTAAGATAATATGCCCCTTTTTTAACGATTTTTGGACTGAGAGGCACTTTTTCTATCCATTCAAAAGCTACTTGTTTTTCATTTTCACTTGTTATTCTGATGGGAACTTTTTTGTAATGATTTTTTTTACTTTGAATAAATACAAAATTATTTTTTCCATCTCTAATAATTGCTTCCTCTGTAATCGTTTCTTGTTTTGTTTCCGAAAGCAATATTTTTGTTTCAATATACATACCTTCTAAAAATTGTTTTTCACTATTTTCCTCAGAAAAATGAACGTGAACATTGACCGTTTTATGTTGTAAATCGATGGCTTGCCCTATCAAAAAAACCTCGCCTACGTATGTATTTTCAGGTTGATTAGGAGAATAAAAAATAACTTTTTGTCCTTTTTTTATCTTCAAAATATCCTTTTCAAAAATTTGTAATTCGATGTGTTTATGTGCATTGCTCACAATCTCAAAAAGCGTTTCTTGTGTATTGACAAAACGCCCCGAAACCGCAGTTACTTTTTTGATATAACCCGAAATTGGAGAACGAATGTATAAATATCTTTGTAGATTTTTGGCAGAAATTTGCGATGGTTCAATACCCAAAATCCTTAATTGCATCTCCAAAGACGCTTTTTTGGTTTGTTGAATAGCCAAATCAGCCTCTACTCTTTGAAAAGTTTTTTTAGCGTTGATATTGTCCGCACTCAATTCTTTTTGCCTTTCAAATTCTTTTACCAAATACGAAATTTCATTCGCAGTAGTCAAATAATTTTCTTGTAAAATCACATAATTTTGATGCTCCAACGAAGTCAAAACTTGTCCTTGCGTTACAAATTGCCCAATCATAATTTCCGTTTTTTTCAAAAAACCATCAACAGGTGCGTTCACAAAAGCACGCCCTTCCACAGGCACATCTACCACGCCTGTAGCCTTGATAGATTCGCCTATATTTGCTTCGTCAAAACCACCGATTTCGAGTCCTATTATTTTGATTTGTGCATCGGTTAATTCGATTTCGTTTTCGTCGTGTTTATGTTCGCCTTTATGTTCGCCTTTGTGTTCTTTTTCGGTTTCATTTTTTTTTGTTTGACAATTTGTCAATAAAAAAAGCATCAAAAAAGTATAAAAAAATATATTCTTCATCGTTTTTATTCTCCTGTTAAAAATTCAATTTGAATAATAATTTGATTGTAATTTGATAGTTCTTGTAAATAATTCATTAAAATTTGAAAATTTTGCATTCGATTTTGTGTCAATTCTACATAACTAATTTCTCCATTTTGATACGATTTTTGAAAAATATTTTGAATTTTATCAATTTGAGGAATGGCAATATTTTCATAATAATTTAAAGCAATATTACTTCTTTCGATTTGTGTTTGTAAAATTTCAGCATTTCTTTCAGTGATTTGTTGTTGATAAATCCATTGATTTTCAGCCATTTTTTCATTAATTTGAGCAGAAGCAACCATTGATTTTCGTCCTGTATTAAAAATAGGAAGAGCGATTCCGGCTTGTGCTACGTGCAAATTTGGATTTTCATTTTCACGCATATTATAATAACCAAGCCTTAAATCTGGCGAAAAAGCAGTTTTTTGTACTTTTACATTCGATTTTTGTAGTTCGATTTGTTGTTTTAAAAATATAAGATGCGGATTTTTTGTTATATCTATTTGAGTGATATTCAAAATTCTTTTTGTTAATTTTTTATCAGCAATTTCAAAATTTTCTTTCAAATTTATCAATTTTTTAAGTTCTTCTTTTTGAACTTTTATATCATTTTCGAGTTGATTTTGTTGATTTTTGAGGTCTTGTAATAATAAATTTGCCGATAATTTTTCAATTTCTTTACCCTCACCTGTCCGCACACGTACCTCAGCCGTTTTTAGAAGTGAAGTTTGTAAGCTATCTTGTTGTAGTAAAATATTTTGTTTTTCGTATAAAAAAAGTATTTGATAATAAATAGTTTTAACCATTTTTATCATTTCTTTTTCTTGATATGCTAATTTTTTTTCTGTTAATATGGTTTGATTTTTATTATACGCTAATTTTTTTTGATACACATTAGGCAACGAAAAATTTTGCACCACATTAAAACTATAATCAATCTGAAAATCATTGACGTTTCCGTATTGCATCGAAAAATCAGTTTTAGGTAAATCAAAAGCAGATTTTTGCATTTTTTTTGCCATTTCTACTTCTAAAATAGTCGTTTGTAAACCTAAATTTTGTTTTTTTGTGAGTTCGATGGCATTTTCTAAACTAATAATTTGTTGAGAAAACACGAACATAATATTTCCAAAAAAACATAAAAATAAAATAAATATTTTTTGATTCATTTTAAAAATAACTAAGAAAATAAAATAAGAATAAAAAAAGAGAAAACTATTAGAGAACATCAAAAAAAACTTATTTTTAGTCCCCTCACCGCTGGGGAGGGTTAGGGTGGGGCTTTTTAGCAAAAATTATGCCAATCCCCAGCCCTCCCCAAAGGTGAGGGAGTTTTTTTATTTAATTCTTTATAAACAATTACGCATTATAATTAGTAGATTTGGGAGGAGAAAAAAGGGAATTTTCGAGTTGAAAATCGTAATGATTTTCTAAAAAACCAAATATTTTAGGCGTATATATAGGCATAAAAACTTGATTATTTAAAAAATAAGAAAATTTAAAATAAGTAAAAACAAAATTAACACAAAGATTGGAATGAGTTTGCAAAGGCAACTGTTCGTGTTCCTTATTATCGTCTGTATGGGTTTTACTATCGTTATAATGTAGTTGTAAATAAGTCAAAAAAGATAAATTAGCGTGTTCTGAAATATAATGTTTGATTAAAATTGGTACTTTGCACAACTCTTCCATGTCTGTTTTGGGAAACAAACTGCCTAAAAGTAGCCAAAATGCTAATATTATCGCCATTATTTTTTTTATCATTGCAAAGATACGATATTTTTTTACTAATCAAATTATTTTTTTTAATTTATAATTATTCTATTTAAAAAATAAATCTAAAACCGATGCTTGGAATATTTTCTATTTTGATATTGGGGTCTTCTTTCAAATATTTTCTAAGTCTTGTAATAAAAACATCAAGACTTCTTCCCATAAAATAGTCATCTTTTCCCCATATTTTTTTCAAAATTTCTTCTCTACGCATAATCACGTTGGGGTGCAAAGCAAAATATTCTAATACTTCGGCTTCGCGTGGCGTGAGTTTGTGCGTAATATTTCCTGTGCTAAGTTTTAAATTATCAAAATCTAATTCATAAAGTCCTATCGGATATTTTTTTAAAATTTGTATTTCGTTAGGTTGCGGACGAGTTCTTTTTAAAAATATTTCAATTTTAAGAGAAACTTCTTCTACGCTAAAAGGTTTGGTGATATAATCATCTGCCCCCAATTTTAGTCCTTTTATTTTGTCTTCTTGCAAAGATTTGGCAGTTAAAAAAATAATTGGAATTTGTTGGTCTTTATTTCTGATTTGGGTTGCCAACGCAAATCCATCAACTTTTGGCAACATTACATCAACAATACAAATATCAAAAGTATCTTTATTGAATTTTTGCCAGCCTACTTCTCCGTTTTCTGCGTGAGTTACGTCATATCCTCTTAGTTCGAGGCTATCTTTTGTAACCAATGCCAAACTCATATCGTCTTCTACCAATAAAATTTTTCCTTTATTTTCCATTTTTTATGCCAAGATTTATATGATTTAATATGATTTTCGAGGTTGATTTACTCGATTTTGAAAAATTTATGCCTCAAAAAATGATAAAACGAATTATTTTTGAGTATAAAAAGCAAAGATATAAAAAAAATGTGATTCTTACTAAATTATTGCGAAATTATTTTTAACATATTTTCAAAGTTACTTCTATTTTAAATAAAAAATATCGTTATTAGGAAATTATTGCGGACTATATTTTAACATACTATTATTTTGCATAGAAATGAAGTTTATTTCAGGGATCTTCTAAAAAATATAATACCCATTTAAAAGCGTTTTTTATCGGAAAAATTCCTTCAAGGTTTTAAAAACCTTGAAGGAATCGTACTCGGTGGGTATATTATTTGCTACTTAGTCCCTCATAGCTATTTATGATAAAATAAAATTAGCTCTGCAATAATTTTTCATGAACCTTAAGTTTTATCTAAAAAAATCATCAAATATACCTTTTTAGGTGCGTTTAACCTAGTTAATTTATTACTGCATTTATTTTTCCCCAAAGTTCGTTGTCAAAACCTGATACTGCAAAATTTGGATTGGCTGGGTCAGAGGCATTGCCCATTCTTATGACAATCATTTTTTTACTTGGTATTACATAAATTCTTTGGTCATTCGCTCCCATAGCCGCATACATATCCAAAGGTGCATTTGGTACTAAATAACCCGCATAAACTATCTGCTCTCCCGGTATCATAAATTTTTCCTTGCCATTCAGCCACCATAAATAACCATAAGAAGGATTTATATTTTGAGAAGTTGCTATACTTTCATTAAAGAAATTTTCATTAATTATTTGCTCATTATTCCATTTTCCTTTGTTCAGAGCCAAAATTCCAAATCTTGCCATGCTTCTTGTATTGCTATTATAAATGGTAAAAATAGTACCAAAATTCCAGTATCCACTCATTCCGATTTTGTTTTTTAATTTTTCATTGAAATAAGTTTCGAATGGTTTATTGGTTGCATTGGCTACTATATCCGTCAATTTTTGAAAAATATTGCTATATGCCCATCTTATACTAGCATCTGCGATATAGGTAAGATTCGGTTTTATGACATATTGTTTTGTATCATCATTACCACTTGTCATAGTAATTAAATTTCTAACAGTAATTAAATTTTCTTTATTTATTGGCATACTAGTCCAATTAACTCCTAAGTAATTTGATGCTTTGTTGTTTATACTTAAAAAACTTTCTTGTTGGGCAATACCTGTTGTGGTTGCTACCAAAGTTTTACCAGCACTATTCCACTCCCATTCAGCAGTTGAATTGTGTCCATTAAAATATTCTTCCATTACTATTCTACCATTTATAAGTATCATAAAAGATTTTGTATTTTTTTGAATGAGGTAATCTTTTAATGGTTGAATGGCATTTTGATTCCAATTTAAACTCGAAATTGATTTAGTTTCCCAATCATTATTACTATTTGAAGGGAAATACATAGTTTCTTCTAATGGAATAGGAGTCACATTATTTTTAGTACAACTAAAAATTGATAGAAACAACAAAGAGAATAAAGAAAGATATTTCATAATTATTTTTAATTAAATTTTTTGCATTAGACTTATTATTTTTGTCAAAGTTTAATGATAATCAATTATTTTACATACATTTTATAATAGAGTTTTTTAAAGGGTAACCAAAAATTGACAAAAATCATTAAAAATTCAAGAAAAAAGAAAAAAAATCCGTATTAATCCGCTAAATCCGTGTTATCTGTGTGCTAAAATCTCTTTCATTTAAAAAATACTAATGGTTTGATTTTCAATATTTTATTTTTTTGGTTTTTCTATTCTCCTTGGTCTCCTGTGTGCCACGCAGATTAAGGATTAAAATCGTACAAATTCTATCAATTAAAAAACATCCAATCAATACCAAAAGTAAATGTAAAAGGCAAAGCAGGATAATCAGGCGTAGTTTCAAAACTTCTATAATCTGACCTATTAAAATTTAAAAGATTGATAAATTTTCCAAAAATTCTAAAATTACCAATTTTTACGTTCATAAATGTTTCTAAATACCAAAAACCTTGTATATTTCGAGTATTCTGGAGGTGATATTGTTTGGCAATAGCCATAAATCCATTGCCAAAATAATCACTTTTATAATTGGCTTCGATACCGATTTGCGATTCAATTCTTTTTTTATACAAACAATCTTGACAAAAAATCCTTCCTGTATAATTGAGCGTAGGTGCGCGAAAAGTATTTGCCCCAATATTTTGAAAAAATGTGCCTTGTTGTGCCAATCTAAATTTTCCAAATTTTAATTCTACATAAGCCCCAATTCGACTCATTTGCAAAATATCATTGGTTTGTTTGGGTAATGATTTTTCATCAAAATAAATAAAATTCCCGATGACTTGATAATTTAAAAAAGGTTTTACCAACAAAAATTTATTATTCCAAAAAGCTTCTGTTTCGACTTCATTCACAAAAACATTACTAAAATTCGGATTATTCCAAATAAAATGATTGCTTACATATTTTTGTTCCAATAAAGAAGGCGAATATAACATACTTTTTCCTCTTGCCGTAAACCATTTGCTTTGAAAATCTGCTTTAATTTGATAATCTTTTCCCAATAAATGTTCTGCTTCCAAAGTCAATCGAGTGCTATCTTTGAGTTGTAAAAATAATTTTCCACCAATAAAATTTTGAACTCCTTCGCCTAAATTAGGACTTATATTTCTGCTGGCTATAATATTTCCGCTGTTATCATATTCATAAGCAAATTTTAATTTTCTATCTTTCAAATAAAAATCATAAATTCTATTTTTATAATATACTTGATAATTGAATTTTCTCCAACGTCCTTTCCAACCAATTTTATTATCAAATTGCCAATAAATTGTACTTTCATCAGTAGAAGTATTAGAAAAATGATACAAAGGCAAACGCCCTATTGTTGAACTAAGAACACCTATATTGGGATAATAATCAACCCGATTAGCCAATGCAGTACTATCTCGAAAAGCATCGCCATAAGCATCTCTTTGTCTATTCGCATCAGAAATCACAAAACCTACTAATCCTTCTCCAATTTTATATTGTTGATATAAATGAAAATTATTGTGTGTTTGCCAATTTCTTGCTGTTGAACCTAATTTTGCCGCAGATTCTCTATAGGCAAAACGCCCACTATCAGGCAATTCTCCATTTTTGATGATGCCACCTTGTTCGTTTACGATTTGATTTAAGTGTGCATAATGAAACAAAAGTTTGTATTTTTTACTCTTACTTTCGTATTGTGTACTGACATAAAGAGCCGTTTGGTCTGCCAAAATATCTCTTGTATTGTCTGCACCATAGACTTTATTGGCGTTTGTTCTTTTATAATTGAAGGCAAAAGATAATCTTTTATTTACATTTCGAGCATAAATAAAATTGATAGATTGGTCGCCTGTGGTGCCTTGCACGTAGTTTAGGCGTATAAAAGGAGATTTTGTGTCATAATAATCGATATTTTCAGGCGTTGGCAAATAAGGACGATACACATCAATTCCAATTCTTGCCCCAATTTCATGTGGCGTTTGAAAATAAATCGGTCTTAAAGAAGTTCCCCAACTTCCTAAATCTTGATATTGATACCCAGATTTTTGAACGATTGTAAAATGATGAAAATTATTTAAGGACGTATCTAATTTATATTTTTTTTGAGTATCATCTAAAATATCAATTTCTTTGAATAAAAAAGTGGTATTTGTGCCATAAACTTGTTTGGTTGTATCATCTAAAATTTGGCTTTGTGCCAATATTTTTTGAAAAGATGAAGATAACAATAAAAATAAAATAATGAATATAAATATTTTTTTATCACTTTTTTTGCTTATTTTTTTCTGCATTTTTATTTTTTAAAACGATAATATTGGATAAGAATAGGTTTTTATTTTTTAGGATAAAAATTGTTTTACAACAAATTTATTGCAAAGTTATGAAAAACAACCTAATTTTTAGTGTTTTTTATTCAAATATATACAAAAAAAATCTCACAAAATTTACTTCTTAGGAAATTATTGTAGATATAATTTTATTTTAGCATGAATAAAAATGGCATTTATGCCATTTATTTTGAAAATATAAAAAAATATCAATTCGAGAAACAGAACAATTTTAGCTAAGGGACTAAGTAGAAAATATTATACCCAAAAAAACTCCCTCACCTTTGGGGAGGGCTGGGGCAGTGTTGTTAAGTTCTAATATTTGTCAGGTAAATTATTTTACAAATCAAAATATAATTTGCCAAATCTATAACATTTTCAAAAAATTATAGATTTTTTACAGAATATTATACAAGTTAATTTCTATTTTATTTGTTAAAAAAAAAAGAATTTAACAACACTGACCCTAACCCTCCCCAGCGGTGAGGGAACTAAAAATAAGTTTTTTTGAGTGGATAGTTTATTTTTTATATGCTCCCTAAAGCCAACGATTAAATTGTATATTAGCCTCCAGATAAATCTGTAAGCAATTCAAAAAAATATTTCAAAATATATATTTTCATTTTCCTACGAATTTTATCCAAAAAAATTCTTATATTTGCAAATTGATATTTTTTGTTAATTTTATCTTACTTTTTTATACTAATTTATGCAAAATTACACCATTCTTTGGGCTGATGATGAAATCGATTTGCTCAAACCTCATATTCTTTTTTTGAATAAAAAAGGATACCAAGTTACGCCTGTCAATAGTGGGGCAGATGCCTTAGAAAAAGTAACAGAAGAAAATTTTGATATTATTTTTTTAGATGAAAATATGCCCGGTATGACAGGCTTAGAAACATTGGCACAAATCAAAAATATCAGACCCAATACGCCTGTGGTGATGATTACCAAAAGCGAAGAAGAAAGTATTATGGAAGAAGCAATCGGCTCAAAAATTGCTGATTATTTATTAAAACCTATCAATCCGAATCAAATTGTGTTATCTATCAAAAAAATATTAGAAGGAAAAAGATTGGTCAGTGAAAAAACTAATTCAGGTTATCAACAAGATTTTAGGCATTTGATGATGGCTTTTAATGATGACCTCAACCACGAAGAATGGGTCGATATTTATAAAAAATTAGTGTATTGGGAATTAGAAATCGAAAATACGCAAAATCAAGAAATGGAACACGTCTTAGAAACGCAAAAAAATGAAGCAAATACAAATTTTGTTCGTTTTATTGAGGATAATTATGAAGATTGGTTGAATGACCCAGATTCTGATAAACCTGTACTTTCGCACCAAATTTTAAAGAAAAAAGTTTTTCCATTGATAGAAAATCCAGTACCTACATTTTTCTTTTTGATTGATAATTTAAGGCTTGACCAATGGCGTATTTTGGCGACTATTTTGTCTGATTATTATAATATTGAAGTAGATGAAACTTATTATTCTATCCTACCGACCACAACAGCTTACGCCAGAAATGCCATTTTTTCGGGAATGATGCCTTCTGATATGTTAAAACATCACCCTGATTTGTGGGTTCAAGAAGATGATGACGAAGGAAAAAATTTGAGCGAAGAAGAATTTTTAGCACGACAATTAAAGAAAAATAAATTAGATATTAAATTTTCATATCATAAAATTATTACACAACATCAAGGAAAACAAGTCTTGGATTCTTTTGAAAATATGATGAAAAATCAACTCAATGTGTTGGTTTATAATTTTGTGGATATGCTCTCACACGCACGTACAGACGTAACGATGATAAAAGAAATGATGCCCGACGAATCGGCTTATCGTTCTTTGACAAAATCTTGGTTTTTACATTCTCCTTTGTTAGATTTATTGAAAAGATTGTCTTCTCGAAAAGTAAAAGTGGTAATTACTACTGATCATGGAACTATTTGTGTCCGCAGACCTTTTAAAATTGTGGGAGATAAAACTGTAAATACCAATTTGCGTTATAAACAAGGAAAAAATTTGAGTTATGATGGCGATGATGTATTGATTTGCACAAAACCAGAACGTTTTTTCTTACCTCGATTAAATGTTTCTACGTCTTATGTATTTGCGGTGAAAGATTATTTTTTCGCTTATCCTAATAATTTTAATCATTATGTCAATTATTATAAAGATACTTTTCAGCACGGAGGAGTTTCTTTGGAAGAAGTAATTGTACCTTTTGCAGTGTTGAGTAGTAAGCCGTAATTGATGAAAAATTAGTAACAAAAAATAAGTTACTCAAGTATTAAGAAATTTGTTTTTTTATTTTTGAAATACACACACATACAAAGCGGAGGCGTTAACGCCTCCGCTTTATATGTGTGTAGTAAATGATATTTTATTGGGTATAATTTTTCTATTTAGTTTCTCAAATTTATCCAAAAAAATTTAGCCTTTTATCACCAAAAATAATTTTATTTTGGGTGATAAAAGGCTAAAAAATTTATTTTTCTGTATCTATATCAGCAAAAAATATGATTTAATCAACCATTAATTTTTGGCGATACACTTGTTTATTGCCTTGAATTTCGATGATATACATACCTTTTTGTTGATTTTGTAATTGATTGCTCAATACTTTTTCAGTATTTTCTAAGGTATCATTGCCGTTTAAAACAGTTTTTCCTTGTGCATCAATCAATCTCCAATTCACTACATTTTGTCTATTTTCATTGCTTTGAATAAAAATTTCACCTTTTGTTGGATTTGGATATATCAACATTTTGTCTGTATTATTTTTGATAAAAATAACTTGACTTACACTTTCTGCTCCATTCAAATCTACTTGACGCAAACGATAATAAGCATTAGTTAAGAAAGTATCATCAGTAAAATTATAGTTTTTAATCGTACTCGAATTGATATTTCCTGATATAATTCCTACTCTTGAAAAATTAACAGCATCAAGACTTTTTTCGATTTCAAATTGTTTGTTATTGATTTCGGTAGCCGTTTGCCAAGTTAATTTTGCTTGTGTTTTATTGATCATTTGTCCATTGAAATTTAATAGAGAAACGGGAAGAGCATTGTTATTTGACGAAGTCCCTGTAATAGAAGAAAACGAGTTATATCCTAAAACAGTGATTGTATTTTGACCTGCGTTTAATATACTTACTAATGGATTAGGTGCAACACCTGCGGGATAAGTTACCCAACCCGAACCTGTACTCCATTTTCCTTGTAATAAAGTAGTTTCGTCCATTCCTACTAAATCAGCATCAGCATAAGAATAAACAACCGTTGTATTTGTACCTGCTGCATTACCAGAAGTTACATCTACTTGGAAAATTCTTTTTACGCCAATACCTGAACCTCTGTAATGTCTTCTTCTTACGGTTACGGTATATGAACCTGATGTAGTTTGTAAAAATAGCCCAGCAAGAGGAGTAGGCACGCTGTTAGAAACAGTTCTTCCTGTTAAAATAATACTACCACCTTGACCAGATTCATTAGTAGCAGACTCGTCTGTAATATAACCTGCAGACGTAAGAATATTTTCTCCAACATTCCCTGTTGAACCACAATTTATGTTCTTTCCATTCAAATTTAAAGAAGCCGTATTTGATGCCGCTAACATATCTACGCCAACACTCACATTAATATCTCGTTCAAGTTTTACTTTGCCCGCCGTTTTATTGATTACCAATATAGAAAATGTAGTAAGAGTTGTACCACTGATAATTTGCTCAGTAGCCCCAGCATTTAAACTTAATTTATTAGTTGTTAATGCAGTAAAAGTTCCATTATTAGTGAAATTTCCGTTTAGGCTTATGTTACCAACACCATTTGTGGTGAATGTGCCTCCAGTATTGATTGTCATATTTCCTTGACATACTAAATCTCCCCCTGTCGAGCCTGACCCAATAAAAGTCCCATTCACTACCAAACTACCTACGGTAAGTGTTACAGTTACTGGATTTATATTCATAGAAAAAGTACTACCACTCCCTATAGTCAATACATTGGTAACATTACGAATAATACCTGTGCCACTATTTGCTCCCAAATCTAAAGTAGTATTATTAGTTAATTCTACGTTATATGGAGTTTTAGTATTAGTCCACTCAATACTTCTACCATAAGTAGTTCCTGAATTATAACGTAAAGTAGAGCCTGTTAGATAATTAGGTGCATTTGTATTAGCAAAACCACCTGCATTAATCTGAAATACTCCACTCATATCTGTAAAGTCGTTTCCAAAATTAATACCATTACTTGTCGTTAATGTAACACCTGAGCCAAAAGAAAGCCTGTTTGAACCCGCAGAACGTGTGATAGATAAAGTAGCACTCACATTCATAGTCGAAGCTGTACTTGCTAAAATAGATTTTGCGGCTGTACCATCATAAGAAATACTTCCTCCTGAAAATGTAAGTGTTTTTCCATTTAAGTCAAAATCACCTGCTGTTAAAGTTAGTGTATTGCTGATAGTTGTATTTGTACCTAAAATAAGTTTACTTGTACCTTTATCAACAATCATAAAAGGAAAATTACTTGAGGCACTTCCACCTATTGTCTGGTCGGAAGTACCTAGAAAAAAAACAGCACGACCAACACTACTAACAATGGCATCAAAAGTACCATTATTCGTAAAATTACCTTCTATTCTCAAATCACCACCACTTGCACTTGATAAGGTTAGGGTTGCTGATGGAGAGATAGTTAATATTCCTTTCATTTGTCTAGATTGAGTAGAATTACCAAAGCTTAGGCTGCGTAAATTCATTATTGTTACATTATTAGGTACACCTGCTCCTAAAGTAGCATTAGGTGTCCATTCATTAAAAGCAGTATATCCATTTACATTATAAGCTAAAGTAGAAGATGCCCCATAAGTAGGAGGATTAGATATATTACCACCATTGATCTGTAAGTTCCCTGTAACAATATCACCACTTAAATTTACACTTCCTGTATTAATATCTACATTTTTGAAAGTTATTGCATTTCCCACAGTAGTACCATTTGAAAATACTACTGTTCCATCATTTGCAACAAAAGAAGTATTGGCTGCTCCATTATTAGTGAAATTACCAGCTACTGTTAGTTGCCATGGTTGTCCTGCTTCACTTATAAGTACTCGTCCTGACGCAATAGTAATATCAGTTACGGTAGCATTTTGGTTGAGTGTTACATTATGATTTATAGAAACAGGATATCCAGCTATAGGAATAGCATTCGCTGTCCAAGTAGCAGGGGTGTTCCAATTTCCGTCTAGACTAGTTGTCCAAGAAGGATTTACTGTATAGGAGTAATTTGATACCCCATTAGTATTAGCATTGATTGTAAAAAAATCAGCGTTATTACCATTATCAAGTACTCCACTATTTCCTGATGTAAATACATAATAGTAAATAGTAGTGGAAGGATTATTTGAAGTAGAAGGTATAGATGCTGTATATGTAGTTCCAGAACCTGTCATTGTACTAACAGTAGAAGTACTAAAATTACTAACAGTGCTATATCTTAAATACACGCCTTGTCCTGTTGGTAAAGACATGTCAAGATTGGCAGTTACCGTAACATCTTGTCCAGGGAATACATTGTTAGGATTTCTTGTTACACTACTCACAGAAGCAATAGAAGTACTTTGAATTTCAAATATAGCAATTCGAGTCACTCCAGCGTCTACTTTAAAAACATATCTTCTATTCGTAGCAGTTACCATATTAAAAGCATTTGAGGTTCCATCAGATATGTTTGCTGAATAATCACTATTAGGTGGTATAATGGTTCCATTTGTATTGGGTTGTCTATCTTGTGAATTAGCATTATTTCTAAATCTGAAAGATGAACTTCCCACCGCGCTAGAAGTTACCAACTTATAAGAGCCAAAAGCAAGTCCCTCAAATGGATAACCAATTGAGTAATTTTTAGCACCACCAGTGCCTGATTGATTGTCTAATTCTGCTGTAAATAATTTGGGTTGCGCCACAGCCACCCCAAACCACAAAAAAGAAAACACACAAAAGAGCCATGTAAATTTATAGGCTCGTTTTTTTAAGTTGATAAAATTGTTCATAATATTAAAATTTGTTTTTTTTAAAAAAGGATAAAAAGTTATTGTTGTTATAATACATGTAGTTGAATGACATTAAAAATAATTACTTTGTTTTACTTTAATGCTAAATATGATACAAAAGTAATTAAAAAATCATAAAAAAACAAAAAAAAATTATATTTTTTTGTAAATTTGTTTTTTTAGACTATATTTGTGTACTTTTTTAATGAACTATAAAAAAAATTTGCTGCTTATGAAAAATATTTTTTACTTTTTATCTTTTTTATTGTGTTTTGGTACACTTACCGCACAAAATAGATATTGGAATGATATTCGAAACGAATCGAATATCAAATACACTGGAAAACGTGAAATCGTTCCACAAAAATATCAAACTATTCAAATTGATTTTGAAGCGTTCAAACAATATTTGAATACAGTTCCCAAAGGACAGGCTTCAGAATCTGTTACTTCTACTTTTATTTTTGATTTACCGATGCCCGATGGCAAATCTCAAAAATTTCGTTTGGTAGAATCGCCACTTTTGGCACCTGATTTTGCGTTGGCTCGTCCTGATATTAAAACTTTTACAGGCTACGGAGTTGATGATAGAACGGCTACTTTGGTGATGGACTATACGCCTGATGGTTTTCATGCGATGGTTTTGAGTGTCAATGGTACATTTTTTATTGACCCTTATGCGTATGGAGAAACCCAATATTATGTGGTATATGATAAAAAAGATTATTTTAACGCAGAAAAAATCTCAAAAAGAGGAGTTTGTGGTACAAAAGACGACCACGAAGACCATAAAAAAGATAAAAAAGAAAGCCCAAAACCCAAAGAAAAAGGTGGAAATGGGGCAATTGCTTTGCGTCCATCAGGTAGTCGATTACGTACTTATCGTTTGGCAGTGGCTGCTACAGGAGAATATACACAAGCAAGAGGCGGAACAGTTGCTTCTGCTCAAAATGCGATTATCACAAGTATCAATCGTGTAAGAGGCGTATATGAAAAAGAAGTTGCTTGTAGTTTTACATTGATCAATAATACTTCTATCATTTATACCAATGGTGGTTCTGACCCATATACTAATAGTAGTGGACCAACTATGTTAGGACAAAATCAAACTAATTTAGATAATATCATAGGTAATGGTAATTACGATATAGGACATGTTTTTAGTACAGGTGGTGGAGGTGTTGCTTCTTTAGGTTCTGTATGTGTGGATAGTAGAAAAGCCCGAGGTGTAACAGGACTTCCTACTCCAATAGGTGATCCTTTTGATATTGATTATGTAGCACACGAAATAGGACATCAGTTTGGTGGGAATCATACTTTTAATACTATTACAGGTGATTCTGGTACTTGTTCTACTGGTACTATTGAGCCTGATTCAGCTTATGAACCAGGTAGTGGTAGTACTATTATGGCGTATGCAGGCATTTGTCTTGTTGCCAATGATTTGCAAGCTAATACAGAGAATGACCCTGCTTATTTTCATACAAAAAGTTATGACGAAATTTTAAATGTAATCAATGCTCGTACTTGTGTGGTTCCTACAGCAGTAGTAAATAGTATTCCAACGATTGATGCCACAAGAATTTCAGGTTTAGTTATTCCGCCTACGGGCTTTAAAATACCTGCGGCTACCCCTTTCTTTTTAGGTGCAACTGCAGCAGATGCAGATCCAAATGATGTTCTAACATATTGTTGGGAACAATTTGATTTAGGAGCAGCAAGTGAACCACCACAAGCAGGAACAATTACAAGTAATTTATCAGGTCCTATTATGCGTAGTTTCGCACCTACTACTAATCCTGTCAGAACTATTCCAAAACTAGCTAGCTTGGTAAATAATACAAATGTAATTGGTGAAGCATTGCCTTCTGGTGCAAGAAATTTAACTTTTAAATTAACGGTAAGAGATAATAAACCAATTGGAGGAGTAGCTGGTGGCGTTGAAAATGCTGCTTTTTTAATAGGAGTTGTCAATACAGGTGCACCCTTTATAGTTACTGCTCCAAATACAAATGGTGTGCAATGGCAAGGTTGTAGCACACAAACTGTGAATTGGAATGTAGCGGGAACAACTGCCAATAATATTAATTGTGCCAATGTAAAAATAATGCTTTCTACTGATGGAGGATTTACTTATCCAACAACCATATTAGCAACTACGCCCAATGATGGTTCTCAAGATATTATCGTTCCTAATATTCAAACTTTACAAGCAAGAATTAGAGTAGAATCTGTAGGTAATTTCTTTTTTGATATTTCAAATTTTAATTTTACTATCAATCAAGTAGTAGTAACGCCATTTACGATGTCGTTGCCTAATGGCAATAGTATAAGTAGTTGTCGTAACTCAGATGTTACTATAGCGGTCAATACTGCTGGTGTAACTGGTTGTAATGGACCTGTCAATTTTAGTGTAACTGGTTTGCCTGCGGGCGTAACGGCGGCTTTTAATCCTGCTGCAAGTACAATTAGTGGAAGTTCTACTCTCACTTTTACGATTGCTAACGCAGCCTTAGGAACTTATAATTTACAAATTGTAGGGACAGGAAGTAATGTAGTGAGTTTGCCATTTACATTAGATATTGTAAATAATGGAGTTTTATTTGGTATGACAATAAATAGAAATAATAATTTGGGAACAGGTTGTGTTGATAATAAATTTCCTCTCACTATTACTGCTACCAATGTAAGTTCTTGTAATGGACCTGTCAATTTTATGATTACTGGTATTCCTGCAGGTGTTACTGGAATTCCAACCCCTGGTTCTCTGAGTGTGAGTGGAACTTCTGTGATGCCGTTTGAGATTACAAGTGCAGCAGTACCAGGAGTTTATAATTTACAAGTAGTTGGTACAGGATTAAATAATACAGTAACTTTACCATTTACTTTGACTGTGGGAGGCGTTAGTTGTAATACTCCGCCAACTGCAACCAATACTGGTTTATATTCTTATCCACAAAATATTGATTTTTATGTACTCGGAAAAAATTGTATTATTCCTGCTGATGCTCAAGATGATTCAAACTACAATTTTAGATATAAAGTAAAATCGTTGGCTTCAAAAGGAACTTTAAAAATAAATAATACTACTTTGAATGTAGGAGATGTTTTCTCAAAACCTGATTTACTTCTTAGTTCTGTGAGATATTATCCTACCAATAAAAATACAGAATTAGATGATGTATTTACTTTTACTGTGGTAGATAGTCAAGGAGCAGAATCACCTATCTATAATTTTATTGTTAGTTTGACAAATGCCAACACTCCCACAGATGCCAATACAAGTATTGTTGTATATCCTAATCCATTGGCTAGCGGTTCGTTACCACAAACTTTATATCTTAGAATAGGCAATGTAAAAGGTAGTAGTCAATTAAAAGTGAGTATTTATGACGAAAAAGGTAGCACAATTAGAGAAAATTTGACTGCATTCAAAGAGACGCAAGAAAATGATCTTTTTCAATTAGATGTAAAATTTTTAGCAGGTGGTTTATATATTCTTAAAATAGAAACAGGTAATGTTTCTTTTGTAAGGAAATTTAGAAAATTAGACTAAAATTTTTAGTTATAACTAATATAACAATCATAAAAAAAACGCCTCACTTAATCAAAATTAAGGAGGCGTTTTTTATCACTAATTTAACTAAGAAAAAATAAAAATTATTTTTTCGCTTTTGCGTCAGCTGCTTTTTTTTCTTCGTCAGCTTTATTTTTAGCTTCTTGTACTTCTTTACGAATTACTTGTGCTAAATCTTTCAAATCTTGCATACCTTTACGTACTCTTGTGCCTGCCGCTTGATTATGTTTGTCATAAAATTTGTCGAAGTCACCTTCAAGACCAAGCACATGCTCACGTAGTTTTTCGAATGGATTTTCCATAAAATAAGAAAAAATTTAATGTTTAAAATGTAAATTAAAATATAAATAAAATAAAAAAATTATTTTCAAAACTGGTTTTTTATATGATTATCAATTTATCAAAAATCAAAAAATATAAAAAAAATTATCTTCCTGCAATTTCAGGCAAAGTATCAAAATTATACTTTCCTTCTTTCAATTTTGTAGCAATCGCTTCGAAAGCTATCAAAGTTTCTTCCACATCTTCTAAAGTATGTACTGCTGTCGGAATTAATCTCAACATAATTACTCCTTTGGGTACTACAGGATACGCCACTATCGAGCAGAAGATATTATAGTTTTCTCTCAAATCTAATACCAAATGTGTTGCCTCGCCCACCGTGCCATTCAAAAATACTGGAGTTACAGGTGAAGTTGTGTTTCCAATGTTAAAATTTCTTTGTCTTAGTCCACTTTGCAACGCTTCCACTATTTTCCAAAGATTATCTTTTAGTTCAGGTTGAGTGCGTAATAATTCGAGTCTTTTGATAGCCCCTTCTACCAAAGGCATCGGCAAAGATTTGGCAAAAATTTGTGAACGCAATACATAACGCAAATACATAGCAATTTTTTTCGTAGTGGCTACAAAAGCCCCAATACTCGCCATTGATTTGGCAAAAGTTGAAAAATACAAATCTATCTCGTCTTGAATACCCAAATGTTCACCTGTTCCTGCCCCTGTTTTGCCCATTGTTCCAAAACCGTGTGCATCATCAACTAACAATCTAAAATTATATTTTTGTTTTAGTTCAACAATTTTATCTAAAATTCCGACCATTCCGGACATTCCAAAAACTCCTTCGGTAATTACTAAAATTCCGCCACCTGTTTCTTGTGCTAATCTTGTTGCTCTTTGTAATTGTTTTTCACAACTTTCAATATTATTATGTTGAAATACAAATCTTTTGCCAATATGCAATCTCAAACCATCAATAATACAAGCGTGAGATTGTTCATCATATACAATTACATCTTTTCTATCTACCATCGCATCAATCACTGATACAATTCCTTGATAACCAAAATTCAATAAAATACAATCTTCTTTGGTTACAAAATCGGCTAATTGTACTTCTAATAATTCGTGCTGGTCTGAATTTCCTGACATCATACGCGCGCCCATAGGATAAGCCATTCCCCATTTTGTCGCCGATTCTCCATCAATTTTTCTTATTTCAGGGTGATTGGCTAATCCTAAATAATTATTCAAACTCCAATTTAACATTTGCTTTCCTCTAAAACCCATACGAGGATTTATTTCTCCTGTGAGTTTTGGAAAAGTATAATATCCGTGTGCATCATCAGAATATTGTCCTAAATTGCCCGGATTTTTTAATACCTTTTCAAATAAATCAACCATTACTTATAATAATATATACAATAAAAAATGTATTATAACTCAAAAAACGTTCAAAGATAGATAAAAAACGACTTTTCCAAATGAAAAGCCGTTTTTTTATCTTATAAATTATATTTTTTTTATAAAACTATTGTACTTTTTTTATAAAAAATTGTACTTTTCTTATATTTTAAATATTTTTTTGATTTTTATTTTTTATTGATTATGATTATTTTTTCATTATCTTATCTCATAACCAATCACAACAATCAATTAGAATACATTAGAACTATAAATAAATGATTTCAATGTGTATTTTTAGGTGAATAAATGAAAAAAAGACTTTGGCTAAAGCCAACAATTGAATTTTATATCATCCTCCAGATAAATCTGGAGGCAATTCAAAAAAAAATTTTCAATTTCCAGACAAATTTTTTAAGAACCAAAAAAAATTATTGACAAGCAATTTTATTGACACGATTTGCATGTCTGCCTCCTTCAAATTGTGTTGTTAAAAAAATATCTGTAATTTTTTGTGCCAATTCAATATCAATATGACGAGCAGGAATGCAAACAATATTTGCGTCATTATGTGTGCGTGCCAAAGAAGCAATATCTTCTTTCCAACATAAAGCGGCTCTTATATTTTGATGTTTGTTGGCAGCCATTGCTACGCCATTGCCACTTCCACAAATCAAAATTCCTAAATCTGCTTTTTTATTTTCTACCGCCTCAGCCACAGGATGAGAATAATCAGGATAATCGACAGACTCTTCAGAATCTGCTCCAAAATTTTGAATCGTGTAACCTTTTTTTTCAAGGTTTTCTATAATCATTTGTTTGTAAGCAACACCTGCGTGGTCTGCTCCGATAGCTATTGTTAGCATTGTATTAAAAAAATTTCCTTCTATATAAAGGAATTGTTTTGTGTGAATAAAGAATATATTTTTCTAAAAAAAATAAATAAATAAACCTAATAAATAGATTTAATAGCCAATTTATCAATATCGCCTGCTCCCGCAAAAATTAAAACTTCTCTTGGATTTTTTTTAATGTCCATCAAAACTTCTTCTTTTGATAATACTTTTTTGGTTGATACGTTAATTTTTTGCAATAAATGTTTAGAAGTAATTCCTTCGATAGGTTTTTCTCTTGCGGCATATATTTCCAATAAAATTACTTCATCAGCCAAAGATAAACTTTCGGCAAAATTTTGCATAAAATCTTTGGTACGACTAAATAAATGCGGTTGAAACACAATCGTAATTTTTTTATTGGGATATAAAGCCTTTGTAGAAGTCAAAAGAGCAATTAATTCGGTTGGATGATGCGCATAATCATCAATAATCACTTGTTTTTCATCTCTTTTCAAAAAATCAAAACGTCTTTTTGCGCCCTCAAAACTTTCAATTCCTCGTTTTACCAAATCGGGTGCAATGCCCAAAGCCAAACAAACCGCCATCGCAGCCACTGCATTTTCGATATTATGATAGCCAATAACGCCTAATTTTACGTTTTCAATCGAAACATTTTTATTGATAAAATCAAAATAAAAATAGCCATTCGAAATATTGATAAAATCAGCATAAAAATCTAATTTTTCGTTTTCTTCTAAAGTATATTGCCCTGCATATTCGAATGTTTTGGCGTTTGATTTCAAATCTGTTCCTTTTTTGATAAATACAAAACCTTCTTTTTTATTCAATAAAGCAAATTCTTGAAAAGTTTGCGTAACATTTTCAGCACTTCCATAAATATCTAAATGGTCTGCATCTGTGGAAGTAATCACAGTCATATTAGGCGATAAATGTAAAAAAGATTTATCATATTCATCTGCTTCCACGACCATAATTGTCTTTTCTGGTTTTTCTTTACTTAACAATAAATTAGATTGATAATTTTTTAAAATACCGCCTAAAAACGCCGTACAAGGCATATTTGCTTGTGTTAAAATATGAGCAATCATCGAAGACGTAGTTGTTTTTCCGTGTGTACCTGCGACTGCGACCGTAAAATGATTTTTGGTTAATAAACCCAATACTTCTGCTCTTTTTTTGATATTAAATGATTGATTTTCAAAGAATTGTAATTGATTATTATCAGCAATAGCAGGTGTATAAATCACCAATGTTTCTTCTATATTTGTTTGCACAAAATCAGGAATATTTTTGATGTCATCTTCAAAATGAATTTCGATGCCTTCGTTGGTGAGTTGTTGTGTCAGGGCAGATGGATTGCGGTCATAACCACCTACCCAATATTTATGCAACTTAAACCAACGTGCCAACGCACTCATACCAATTCCACCAATTCCAATTAAATAAATATTTTTAAATTCACTCAATATCATAAAGAAAATATTTTAAAATCTAAGTTATTATTAGTAATATTGTAAAGAAACACAAAGATAATAATATATTGTGATTAAAAAAATTATTTATTGATTAGGATCGAATTTTAAATAATGTAAACACTAAAAAAAGTAAATATAAAATTAAAATTATTCTATTTTTTAGTTATTTAGTTTGTTTGTCACTAAGCCATTTTTTGCAGTGATAACATTTTTTATATCTCAAAAATAAATAAAATAAAAAGTTTACATTATTATTTTCTCTATCCTTACTGCTTTCTATCCTATTATTTTGTGGTTAATTTTGATATAAAAAAAGAAAAATATAATTTTAATGGTCTAAAACTAAAAACATATATTTTTTTAAATAGAATAAAATAAATATAAGTGCTTGATTATCATTCATTTAAAAAAATAGTAGTATAAAATACGCAAAATGTTATTTATTTGAAAAAAAAATTCCTTTTTTGAACTTTATTTCATTAAAATTGTTTTGTAAAAAGAAACTAAAATATTTTTCTAAAAATATTCAAAAAAAATTAAAATAATGGGAAAAGCATTAGAATTAAATGACGATAACTTTGCAGAAGTATTGTCAAATAATGAAGTAGTAATGGTAGATTTTTGGGCTGAATGGTGTGGACCTTGTAAAATGGTCGGACCAACTGTGGAAGAAATCGCAGGAGAATTTCAGGGCAGAGCAATTGTAGCTAAAATGGACGTAGATAGTAACACAGTTGTACCTTCTGAACAAGGTATTCGTAGTATTCCTGCTATATTTTTCTTCAAGAATGGACAATTAGTAGATAAACAAATTGGCGTTCCTAACAATGCTAAAGCGGTTTTATCACAAAAACTAAGCGCACTTTTATAACAAAAAATAATGAAAATTGTGAATATTTTAAACCTATTCACAATTTTTTTTCCTATATTTTATTTATCAATGAAAAAATATTTTCGTTTTATTGTCTTTGGAATTATCGTTTTTTTAGTCATTGGATTTGTACTTTTACAATCTAATTTTTTGGCAGAAAATAAAAATAAATCAAAAGAAAAAAATACTCCTCCTAACAAAAATAAAGAAACTTTTGTCAGAGCAATTATTATCAAATCAAATAATTTGAATAATCGTTTGCGCGTTACGGGTACGATTGCTGCCAATGAAGAAGTGAATATTACTTCTGAAATTAGTGGTATGATTACACAAATTAATTTTCAAGAAGGAACTAATGTAGCAAAAGGAGCATTGTTGGTTAAAATCAATGACGCAGATTTGAAAGCACAATTCGAAAAACTAACATACAGAGAAGAATTATTTGTAAAAAGAGAATTTAGACAAAAAAAATTATTGGAAAAAGGTGGCGTAAGTCAAGATGAATATGATACAGGATTAGCAGAATTAAACGCTTTGAAAGCAGAAAAAAGAGAATTAGAAGCAAAAATTGCCAAAACACAAGTCTTGGCACCTTTCAGTGGAACTATCGGATTAAGACAAATCAGTCAAGGTGCGTACATCAACGCAGGCACTTCGATTACTAAATTGGTGAATATAGATAAATTAAAAGTAGAGTTTTCTGTTCCCGAAAAATACATTACCAAACTAAAAAATGGGCAAAAATGTATCATCATTTTTGGAGATAATGAAACTAAATATGACGCAAGTATTTATGCGATTGAGCCAAAATTAAACCTCAACACGCGTACAATGACCGCAAAAGCATGGATAAATTCGGCTACAAATGATTTAAAACCAGGTGCTTTTGTAAAAGTAGAAATTATTTGGGATAATTTTGAAAAGGCAATAGAAATTCCAACTTATGCTTTAATTCCTGATATTGATGCTCCCAAAGTATATCAATATAAAAATGGAAAAGCCATCAGTAAAATAGTAAAAACAGGCATCAGAAGTTCAGAATCGGTACAAATAGAAGAAGGCGTTCTTGAAAATGATACCATTATTATATCAGGAATTATGAATTTAAGACCTAATATTGCAGTAAAATTATTGGAAGTAAAATAATTAAAATCAATTTTTATTTTTGTTTTTTTGAAGTAAAAATAATAAGAAAAAATAATACAAAAGAAGAAAAAATAGCCGTATAAAGAAAATATTCAGAAAGTAATCTATCAGGTTTATAAATAATTAACTCACAAACAGGATTAGATTCAGGATTATATACATCAAAACCTTTGCTTTTGGCAAAATATACTTCTGCTCTAAATTTTCCACCGCCATCTTCTAAACGAAAATTTTTAGCAATTTCTTTTTTTCTTTCTGACCAAGCCCCATCACTATCAGTACCAAAATCATAATATATATCGCCTTCTATTTGCCCTACCAATGTATCTTCGTCATCAAAAATATCTACATTCGCATAGCCTTCATATTTGGTTGTCATAGATAAATCGATGTGTAGTGCAATCTCACAAGCCGCTAATTTTTCGGAGATTTTAATGCTATCGATTGTAATGGCTAAGGTATCATTTTTAAAATCATTAAAAGAAAATTTATGTTTATACAAAACGGTAGCGTCCATATAAACAACAAAACCTATGATTGAATAAATAAGCATACAAACAAATAAAAAAATTGTAAGTCTTAAAACGCCTTTCATTTGTATTTATGTTTAGTTTGAGTCAAAAATTATTTTTCCTAAATTGTTTGCGTCTTCTTTTTTATCTCTTAATATTTGTGATTCTTTTCTATCGGTTTGGAATTGCACAAATTTATAAGCGATTTTTCCATTGTTATCAAAAACGATTTCTCCTTGCAAATCTAAAATCAATTCTTGCATCATATATTGAATTTTTGAGGCATCTAATTTGGGTTCAGATTGTAAATTTTGATTGACAATTCCTTGTAATTTATCTAATGAAACTTCGTTTTCACTGGTTTGAAAAATGGCTTTCATCAATCTTTTTCTGACGTTTTCTATTCTTCTTTTTCCTCTTTTGGGGATAATATCTATCCATCTAAAAATAGGTACAATAAAAAATAACGCAGAAAATACAAAAGGAATTAAACCTAATCCAATAAATAAAAGAGAATCTTCAGCCGCTAAAAAAACCAAAGAAAAACATAAATTGAATAAATTCATAAAAAATATACCAACATTTGTCCACAATTTATTGCCTGTCAATTTATATTCTGCTTCGTATTCGTCCCAATACCAAATAATTTTAGTTTCATCTTTGACTCCACTTTTAGTTCGAATGAGTTCGTGAAAATCACCATATAAAACAGCATTTTCACTAATTTCTGCTTCGCCATTAAATTTGGCAACTATTTCAGAAAAGAAATTATCGGCTTCTTTGCCGCGCCAACCTGCCAAACCCATAATTTCAGGGCGAGTAATAATGCCTTTGTTTTTTCTCAAAAAAGCAATCACTTCTTTTTGATTATCTTCTCTTGTAATTTTGATTCGATTGGGGCCTAAAACAAAATCATAAACTGATGCTGTAAAACTTTTTCCCTCTTTATTGGGTATGTGAGAGCCTTTTGAGTCATACTCACGATAGTTATAACCTTGATTATCCACGACATAATGTATGTTAGTTGTACTTGTATTCCAATCAAAAATCCCTTTAAAAATCCCTCCAATCACATCTCCAATGCTATCTCCACCACCATCTCCATCTCCTGATGACATCGCCGCCAAAATAATAGCAATTAAAATAACGATAAATAAAGTAAAATAAACGACTAACATTATCGCAATTCCTACTTTTAACATATAAGCAAATATTGTCCACGCCGTATTTTTGACTCCAAACCACCATTCTGCCCAAGTTTGTTCTCCTCTTTGTGTCAAATTCGGTCCGAAATTATAAATTAAATCTCCTTTTTCTGTGATTTGTAAACTGCAATTATATTTTTCTATCAATCGAGTCATTACTTCTTTGGTTTCGTGCAAAGGTTTTCCTGTGATAGACGAGGCATCTCCAAGCGTAAAAACGAGTTGATTTTGTTGTAATTTTTGCTCTAAACTTTGTAGAGAAGGTAAAAGTGAAGTAGATTGCATATTATTTATATCAAAAAAATGTATGTAGTTTTTTGCTTACAAATGTAAAATATTTTTTTGAGAATAAAAAATTATTTACGTTTTTTATCAAAATAATTAACATCAAATTGATTGCCAAGTTAAATTTATATCCAATAAAAAAAATAAAATGTATTTTGATTTGAAAAATGTGAAAAAATTGTTGATGAGCCTCTAAAAAATAAATTACCCACTTTATATATTGTATATCGCCTCCAGATAAATCGGAAGGCGATTCAAAAAATATATTTCAAAAAAAAATCGCACAAATTTCCTGAAAGCCATTTATTTTACTCAAATTTATGAATTTTCTTTGTTATTTCAAAAAAATAACCTAAATTTGTAGTATTTTAAAAATAAATTTTATTTATCAATCCGAAATTCGTACACTTGCCTACCATTTTTTTTAATGATAGTTATAGTGATAAAATCCGTGTTAGTTCGTATTATTTGTGTTCCATTTTTAGAATACAAATAGGACAGGTTGAACAGATAAACACAATTTTTTACAATCAAGATTTTGAGTAGCGGTTGAGTATAAATTTCGGTAAGAGTCAATAAAAAGTCAAAATAAAAAATAATGTTACTTCAATATTTTGCTCAAAATGAGTATATAAATGTTATAATTGAACATTTGCCAGCCTCCAAAAGTGAAAGCAATAGGGCTTTAATTATTCAACATTTGGGTAAATATCAACAACAAAATTTGATTTATATTCAAAATTTATCCGAAGCAAATGATACAAAAGTTTTGCTTAATTTGTTAGAAAATCAAGAAAATAAACAAGAATTCGATGCTCAAGATGCGGGAACGGTTTTTAGATTTATGACTGCTTATTTGGCTATCACACAAAAAAATGTAATCCTCACAGGCACTTCACGTATGCAAGAAAGACCGATTTTTCCGTTAGTTGATGCTTTAAAAATGCTTGGTTTTGAGATTGATTATTTACAAAAAAAAGGTTTTCCGCCTTTGAAATTCATAAAAAATCAAACTAAAAAAAATAATTTTGTACGTATCAAAGCCAATATAAGTAGTCAATTTATTTCTGCTTTGTTGATGATAGCACCACTTTTGGCTGATGGTTTGAGTATTGATTTGGAAGGAGAGATTAGTTCAAAACCTTATATTTTGATGACTCTATCGCAGATGAATTTTTTTGGAATTGAACATAAATGGCAAGAAAATATGATTAAAATCGAACCACAAACGTATAAAAATAATACTTATATTGTAGAGGGTGATTGGTCGGCAGCAAGTTATTGGTTTATTTTGGTGAGTTTGAAAAAAAAAATTCGTTTATTTTTGCCCAATTTATTTTCAAATTCAAAACAAGGGGATAGTAAAATTATTGATTTAATGGCTTTATTGGGCGTAAAAACGGAATTTGAAAACAATGGAATTTTTATTTCTCATCAAAAAAAATGTATTATTGCTGCTCATATAGAAATTGATTTTATAGATTTTCCTGATTTGGCTCAAACTTTGGCAGTTTTATGTGTATTAAAAGAAATAAAAGCAACTTTTATAGGCTTAGAAAGTCTCAAAATCAAAGAAACAAATCGAATCGAAGCATTGCAAAATGAACTACCAAAAATTGGTGGAGAAATGATAGAAATAAAAGAAGGCGTTTTTGAAATTTCTATGATTGAAAATTTTATCTACCAACCTACAAAAATAAATACTTATCACGACCATCGCATGTGTATGTCATTTGCGATGTCAATTTTTAAATTTGGAAAAATAGAGATAGAAAATTCTGAATGCGTCAATAAATCTTATCCAAAATTTTGGAAAGATTTACAGATATTTACTTTGGCGTAATTGATTATCAGAAAAATTTTATCGCTATTTATTCGAAATAATTTTTGGAAATAAGTAACAAAAATTGAAATATAACCCAATAAAATTTTAATTTTTAGAATCAATAATAATCGTAACAGGTCCATCATTACAAAGATTTACTTGCATATCTGCTCCAAATTCTCCCGTTTGAATTGGTTTTTGTAGATATTTTTCGAATAAAGTAATGATTTTTTCGTAGATAGGAATGGCAATTTCAGGGCGAGCCGCTTGAATAAAAGATGGACGATTGCCTTTTTTGGTCGAAGCAAATAAAGTAAATTGACTAATCAACAAAAGGTCTCCCGAAATATCCATCAAAGATAAATTCATTTTGCCTTCATTATCACTAAAAATACGCATATTGATAGTCTTTTGCGCCAAATAATCTGCCTCTTTTTCGGTATCATCTGCCTCTATTGCCACCAAAACCAATAAACCTTTTTGAATACTTCCTTTTATTTGCTGGTCAATATGCACTGTGGCTTCGGTTACTCTTTGAATGACTAAACGCATGGTTTTTTATAAATACTTTTTTATAAATACTTTTTTATAAATACTTTTTGATAGATATTTTTTGATAAATATTTTTGGTTCTTAGGAAATTTGTGCGAAAAATGTTTTTTTGAATTGCCTCCAGATTTATCTGGAGGATAATAAAAAATTCAATCATTGGCTTTAGCCAAAATCTCTACATTTTTCAAATTGATATTTTTTTAATAAATGGCATAAATGCCATTTCTATTCATACAGAATAAAATTATATCCACAATATTTTCCCACAAACCACATACTTTTATTTGGATAGAAATGAAATTTATCCAATTTATTTGAAATACAAAAAACGTATAAAATTTCGGCTAAAGCCAACTATCAAATTGTATATTAACCTCCAGATAAATCTGGAGGCAATTCAAGAAATACATTGTCAGCACCTGCACAAATTTCCCAAAAACTTATATTTTTTGGATTAAACAATGCCCATGCCTGCTTTAGCTTCGTCACTATTTTTATAAAATTTGATACCTAAATCAAAACCGAGTGCTTGAATAGTAGTTACTAACAATGAAATAGTTGCTCCTTCAATCCAACTATCTGTGTTGATAATACCGATTTTCAATGCTCCTTTTTCTGAATTTTTATATAATTCGGGAAGATAAGTCGAAACGAGCCAAGTTCTTGCCATAAAAGGTGTCGAGCTTACTTTTTTCAAATCCATAATAATCTTTGCAAATTTATTGGCTTTTACATCTTCTAAAATGGCATTAAATCCACCTTTAAAATCTTCTTCTGTTACCGCACCTTCTGCGTACATGTGATAATATTTTTTTTCTCTATCTGCTGAAGTAACAGATTTCGTTGCTTCGTTTTGAAAAATTGCTTCCATATTTATATTTTATTTTTTAAACCTTTTTTATATTTTTTTAGGCACTTACAAATGTAAGTATTTTTATTTTACTCTCAAAAAAAAATGGTACTATTTTTAAATTTTCTATCAATTATCCAAGATATTTTACCAAATATTACCTAACATAGAGGGAAAAGTTACAAAATTACTTCCTTTTCTTTTATATTTTCTTTTCATTTGTTTGCGCTGACCTGTCCGTAATAATATCGAAATTTCGTGCGCCCCGCCTGTATTTCTCGCAAATTTTCCTACGCCCATATCAAAACTATACAAAAAAGTAAAAGTATTATACGTAAAACCTGTTTGCAAAACAATCGCTCCATAATAATTATTCATAATTGGCACTGCTCTATAAAAAACGCCAAAAAGCATCGGATAACGATATAAATTTGCGCCCAAATCTAATTGTTGATAAATTCCTTGACGACTATAATAAAGCATTGGGGTAAAAGCCGCCGTTGGCTCTTCTCTTTTATCTTTTTTTGCTTCATATTTTTTAAAAGAAACTCCCGCCTGAACGCTAATACGCATAGGTAATTTTTCTGGTTTATCTGTAATAAAATTAAAAGTAGGTTGGTTGAGATGATGTCCACTTACACCTACCCAAAAATTTTCTGTATAATAGGTCAAACCTGCATTTATATCCATATAATTGAGACTCAAATTAGGTAAACCCAATTCGGTAGAAGCACTACTAGTCGCACCCAAAGGCGTAAGTTGGTCGCCAAATAATAGTTTAAAATTATCTAAACTTCTTTGTGAAATACCGATTTGCATACCACCTCGAAGCGCTGATTCTTTGTTCAAAAAGAGATTATACGCATAAGAAGCCATCACAGAAGTTGCCTTAAAACCCGCAGAACCCGCTTTATCTGTTAAAATTGAAATTCCAATACCACTTTTTATTTTACTAATATAATGTTCATAACCAACTTGCGTAGTAACAAATTCGCCCGGTAATCTTGGAAATTGTGTTCTATAATTAAACGTCACTCTTCCCTCCAAAGTCGTGCCTGTGAGTGCTGGATTGAGGTACATAGGCGAGGCATAAGATTGTGAAAAATGTGGGTCTTGTGCGGACAAATAACTCACAAAATAACACAAAAATATGGTTAAAATTATCGTTTTCAAGAGAATATTTTTTTATTAGAACACTTTATTTAGTCAATACAACGAAAATAATGCCGTAAATATTACATAATTGATGACATAAATATCAATAAATTTTCAAACTTTTTTAAGCATCAAAAAATAAAATTTCTCTCTTGTTTTCAAAACTAATACTTTTTTATTTATATTTGCAAAAAAAATTAAATCAAAAAAACCAAAACTATATTTATGAAAGAAAACGAACTCCTCGAAATCATACAAAAAAAATTAACCGCTTTTAATACAAATCCAAATCAAGCAACGATTGATTTATTCAAAGCCTTGCATTATCCTACAGATATTGAATTAAATATAAAATTCGAAAATTACGAACAATTTAAAAAATTTGTCGTTGAAAAAACAGGAAATACGCCCAAAAACGAAAAATTATTAACGCAACATTGGAAAAAAGCCTCTATTCCTTTTCGAATTTCTGATACAGAATTACAACAAAAAAATTCAATGTTTAAAGCAGCCGAAAAACCATTTTTAGATGCGTATCTTTGGTTTGTAATCGAATTAGACGAAAAAATTCATTATAAAAGAACAGAGTTAGCTGATTTTACAAGAGAAATTAACCAAATTTTTCAAAATGGAGTAATGCCTATTTTTAAAATTGGACAAAAAATAACGCTCGGCATTATTGACAGAAGAAAAAATAAAAAAGATGATTCGAAAAATATATTGCTCAAAGTTACTTTTGTCAAAGATATTGACATACAAAACCCAAAAAGGTCGCACCTCGAAATTTTGGCAGATTTAGCATTTGATAAATTAAAAGATAAAAAAGAAATCAAAAATTTTATCGATATACATTATGCGTGGCAAGAAATTTTGTCTATTTCTGAACTCAATAAAAAGTTTTATAAAGAAATTTCTAATTGGTATTTTTGGGCAGTTGATAAATGTAAATTTCCTATTGCAGAAGACAAAACGCAAAAACAAACCAATCAAATTGCAATTATTCGATTATTGACAAGGTTTATTTTTGTGTGGTTTATCAAAGAAAAAAACTTGATAGCAGAAAAATTATTCGAAGAAAATTATTTGAATAATACGCTCAAAGACTTCAAAAACGGCAATCATTATTACAAAGCAATCTTGCAAAATCTATTTTTTGCAACTTTGAATAGAGAAAAAACTGAACGAGGATTTGCAGAAAATAAATCTTTTGTAGAAAATAGAACTAACAATGATGTCAATACTTTTTATAGATATGAACATTTATTTATAGACGAAAATCCGACAAACATTATGAAAATATTCGAACAAACACCTTTTTTGAATGGTGGTTTGTTTGATAGTTTGGATAAAAAAGACAAAGATAAAAAACAATATTTTGATGGTTTTACACGTATTGAAAAATATCAACCTGATGTTCCTGATTTTTTATTTTTTGGAGAAGAAGAAAATAGTTTTTCTGAAAATTTAAAAACTATTTATGAAATCAAAGATAAAAAAACAACTTTACAAGTCAAAGGAATTGTAAAAATACTCAAAAAATATAAATTTACGATTGAAGAAAATACACCTTTGGAAGAAGATATTGCGCTCGATCCTGAATTGTTAGGACAAATTTTCGAAAGTTTATTGGCATATTATAATCCCGAAACAGCCAGCACTGCTCGCAAAGACACAGGCTCATTTTATACGCCACGCGAAATTGTGAATTATATGGTAGACGAATCGATATTGGCATATCTCAAAAAAGATTTTCCTACGATTGAAAATTTTGATGAATTGAAAAATATTGATAAAACACAAACCGAAAAAATCATTAGAAGTTTGGCAAATATCAAAATTTTGGATCCTGCGTGTGGTTCAGGTGCGTTTCCGATGGGAATTTTACATAAAATTGTTACTATTTTACAAACATTAGACAAAGATAATAATATTTGGCGAAAAATTCAGAAAGAAAAACTACAAAAAGAACTCGAACAGATTTATGACATCAAAGCACAAGACGAAAGACAAATCAAATTCAAAGAATTAGATGATATTTTTGAGCATAATCTTTCTGATTATGGGCGTAAATTATTTATTATTCAAAATTGTATTTATGGCATCGATATTCAAAATATTGCGATACAAATCTCTAAATTGCGTTTTTTTCTTTCTTTGGTCATCGAGCAAAAAAATGAAAACATCAAACCTTTGCCAAATTTAGAAACTAAATTTGTAACGGCAAATACTTTGGTTGGCTTAGAAAAACCTAAACAACAAGGACAACTTAAAAATTTACGCATCGAGGAATTAGAAATTGATTTGGCAGAAAATAGACAAAAATATTTCGCTGTTAAAAATAAAACGCAAAAAAATAAACTTGTTCAAAAAGACAAAGAAATCAGAACAGAAATTGCCACGCTTTTAGAAAAAGGTGGCTGGGGAAAAACAACTGCTCAAAAAATTGCTGATTTTGATTTATTCGACCAAAATGCTTCGGCTGATTGGTTCGATATGGAGTTGATGTTTGGAATGAAAGATGGTTTTGATATTGTATTGGGAAATCCGCCTTATGGATTTAGAACTACTTTAACAAAAGAAGAAAAGGAATATTTTAGAAAAGTTAAAAAAATTGAGTTTTCGAGTGGTGATAGTGCTGAACTTTTTACTAAAATAAGTTTTGATAATTTTGTAAATGATGATGGTATTTTAAGTTTTATTATACCTAAAAAATCTTTGTATGGTGATGCTTGGGAAGATGTAAGGGTTAATTATTGGAAAAAATACGACTTAATTTTTTTAGCAGATACAGGTAAATCTTTTGAAAAGGTACTTTTAGAAGCCTCTATTTTTGGATTAAAAAAATCTCAAAACAATGAAAAAATACAATTATCATTCTTAAAAAAAGACAAAAGTTTTGAAGTTTTTAATAAAGTAGATAAATCTTTTATTTTTAGTGAAAATAATACTTGTCAAATTTACAAAACTATTTATCCAAAAGATATTTTTGAAAAAATACAAGCCCATAAAAATCCAAAGGTTTTAGTAAAAGGAAAATTAGGTTTGGCTATTGGTACTGATTTTTTTTCTGACGAACCACAAGAATATAAATTATTAAAAGGTATTGATATTGGACCTTATGCAGTGCGTAGCCACAGGTATTTAAAAAATGCTGACAAATTAAATTGGAAAAATGTACAGGAAATTATGCGACCAAAAGTGATTTGCCAAAGAATTATTGCACATATCGAAAATCCATCGCCTCATCTTAAAATTATTGCAGCTTATGATGAAGAAGGTTTAATTATTTCTAATACTTTGATGCACTTTGAATTAGATGAAAGTTTACAACCTAAATTTTGGTTGGCTTATCTCAATTCTACTTTTGTCAGTTGGTATGCTTATAATTTTGTGTATGCAAGAGCCATACGGACTATGGATTTTATCAATGCTTATATTCAACAAATTCCTATACCTTTGGTAACTGAAAAAGAGCAATCAATATTTGTTTGTTTGGTAGATTATATTTTGTTTTTGAAAAAACAAAATACAAATACTGAAAATACGAATTATATAGGTTTTTTATATAGCGTGTTAAATGGTTTGGTGTTCGAACTATTTTATGGTGAAAGTATGAAAAAACAAAATAAAGATATTTTTAAATTTTTTGATAATATTCCATCTATCAATGATATTGAGAATGAAACACAACAATTATTAATTATTCAACAAACGCTAAAACCTATGCAAGAAGTTGAAAAGTCAGTTTATCAAAATTTATACTATTTAGATAGTGTACCTGAAATTAGCATAATTTATAACAAAATATAAATCATTTATACTTTTATGAAAAAAATTAAAAAGATTGAAATTGAAAATTATCGTGGTTTTTATACAACAGAAACGATAATAGTAGAAGGCAAAAATTTGCTTATTTATGGTGAAAATGGAAGTGGAAAAAGCTCGTTATATCGTGCTTTAGAAGACTTTTTTAATAGTAAAAGTCGTAACATATTTACAAAAAATATACATCAAACAACTAATAACGGGAAAATTGATTTAACTTTCTTTGAAGGAAATCCGCCTATTGAAACCAAACTTTCTTTTTCGAATACTGTTTTTATAGATGAGTCATTTGTTACTGATGTAGCTAAACAAAATCCTTTTTTTACGTATAAAAGAGTTTTACGTACTTTTTTATTTGATGAGCAAGATAGTTTAGGTAAAATTTTATTTAAACTTTTAGTAGAGGAAATCTTACATAATTATGAATTACAAAATAATAAAGACCCAAATCAACCAAAAAAAGAAAAATTAGGAGATATTTGGATAAAATTTAAAAGTGATACAGATAAATCTAATATTAACCCAAAAGTAAGGTTTTATGATTGGCAAGATTCTTTTAATGAAGGAATAAAAATTAACTTGGAAAAGTTATCCGAAAAAACAAATGTTTTTTTGGAAAAATACTTTAAGCAAAACGTTAAAATCAGTTTATCTTTGAAAGAAAATTTTAATATCATTGATAAAGCAAGCGCAAAAAAACAAATAATTAACAATGAAATATTAATTTCTGTAGAACTATTTGGAAAAGTTATTCCAGAACATCACGATTTTTTGAATGAAGCACGTTTGTCTGCGTTGGCAATTTGTATGTATTTGGCATCTTTAAAAGTAATTCCAGCACCCACAGACTTAAAAATTCTTTTTTTAGACGATATTTTTATCGGTTTGGATATGTCCAATCGTTTGCCTTTGTTAGATATTTTGAAAAGTGAATTTTCAGAATATCAAATTTTTATGACTACTTATGATAGGGCTTGGTTTGAGTTGGCGAAAGATCATTTAGATAATAATAAATGGAAAACAATAGAAATGTATGTAGGCAAAAATGAAATTCCTGAGTTTGATGTGCCTGTGATTATCCAATCTAAAGACTATGTAGCAAGAGCAAAAGAGCATTTTAATGCTTTTGATTATCCTGCTTGTGCTAATTATTTGCGTAAGGCGTGTGAAAAATTGATAAAAGATTTTTTACCTAAAAACTTAAAATACACACAAGATACAAAACAAGTTACTATCACTGAGATTACAGATTTAGAAACTTTGTTCAATAATCTTATAAAATATTTAACCTCTCAAAATTTAGATAAAACACCTTTCGACGATTTTAAAACTTATAAAAAGGTAGTTTTTAATGCGTTATCTCATGACGATTTGAAAAGTCCTATTTATAAAAAAGAATTAACAGATAGTTTTGGATTGGTAGAAAATCTACAAAAACTTAAACTATTGGGTGAAATCGAAGAAAATACAATACTTTATTTATCTCTTAAAAATCCTAATACAAATGTTATACATGAATATGAAATACAACTCATAGAAAAATTACGATTTTTGGAACAAGATACAAAAAAAATATGGTCAAAATCTTTTTGTAATGTTATGGATATAAATAATAAGAAAATTTACTGGGAGAAAAAATCATTACAAGAAATATTTAAGAATATTAGTCATAGTTTTGATTTACTTGATACTTTTGATGTGAATATTTGGTTTAAAGAAATTAAAAGTAAAAAAATTGGTGGTAAAAATCTCCAACAACTTATAAACGAACTACAACCATAAAATATAGTTTTTTTTACTCCTCGCTCTGTGACACACAGACCGAAACAAACACATACCGAAATAAAAGTTACTAAGCTATTTCGCGGTCTGTGTGCCACAGTGTGTACCACAGACCAATGAGAAACTATTTTGTTACAAAATAATTTTCCACACTTTTAATTATAGTAACAAATTTTTTAGTTATTTAGTTTGGTTATCACTAAGCCATTTTTTGCAGTTATAACATTTTTAGAGCTCAAAAATAAATAAAATAAAAAGTTTACATCATTACTTTTTCGATCCTAAGTATATTGGAGCAAAATATTTTATAGAAGATGATAGCGTTGGTGAAAAAGCATTTGTTAATATGTGTAAAGACCTAAATATTGAACTTATTTGATAACTATGACATAAGTTTGATACTGACATTTCTTTTATCTTTAGAATAATGTTATAAAATTCTTTCAAGGCTTTTAAAAGCTTGAAAAAATAATAAAATATTTATTTATTTATTTACAAAATTAAAAAGTCGTTATCAAACTTACTTAAGATTTGACCAAAAAATAACCTATTCAAAAATATGAGTAGGTTATTTGGTGTAAAAAAACTATTTTTGTATTAAATAAATGAAAAATTATCCTAAGTTTTGGGAACAAAAACAACTATTTTTTATCATTGTTTTTGTTATAATTAGCAATCTTTAATAACATATTTCTTAATGCTCCTGTTTGTTATTTTAATAATTGTAAATATTCTAATTATGAACTAATGTTTGAGTTTGATTGAATTTCCGTATTTTTAAATATTATTGTTATATATAAATTATGATTAAGATTTTGGATATATGTTATATTTTGCTGATAATTATAACATTTTCATTTTAGCTTATTTTGTTTTTTGTTTAATAAATTAGATTCATTCCTTGTTATAAGAATGTATTTGAGTTATATTTTAATTTTCCATAATTGATAACAATTTTTAAAGTTAAAAAATTTAGATTTAATTATTTGTCTTTCTCAATGCAAAGGTATGAAATAATTTTGAATTAAAATTTAATAATTGATAAAATATAAATAAATTTCGATGAAATAAACAAAAAAAACGATAAACTAATTTTCAACAATATTTATCCAACCATTTTAACTGATAATATAAAATTCAATCCTTAACTTCAGGGACTAAATAAATAATATTATACCGATAAAATGTTATTTGTTTATACTTCTCAAACACAGTCGTTAACGGCTGTGTTTGAGAAGTCTGGTATATTTCCAAAAATAAGAGACAAATTTCTTAATACTTGGGTAATTTATTTTTTAGATGCTACCTCATCCGAAATTTTTATATTATTCAAATTAAATTTAGGAAAGCATCAAAATATCTAAAACTCAAAATAATTAGTTTTAATTTTTTTTTAATAGAGTTTTTTAAATGGTAGCCAAAAATTGACAAAAATCATTAAAAATTCGAGAAAAAAGAAAAAAAATCCGTACTAGTCCGTTAAATCTGTGTTATCTGTGTGCTAAAATCTCTTTCATTTAAAAAATACTAATCTAAAAACCTCATTCATATTTCAATACAAACAAGGTTTTAAATAAGTATTTTTCTATAAAATATATTGACTTAAATCTCTATTTTCGACCAAATTAGATAGTCTTTGAGAAACCATTTCAGCATTGATAGAAATTTTTGCATTTGCTCCAATCACATCAGGAATATCAAATAAAAATTCGTTTAATAAATGGCTCATAACCGTATGCAAACGTCTTGCGCCAATATTTTCTACTTCCGAATTGATATGAAAAGCAATTTCAGCAATTTTATCTAAGGCATCATCTTGAAAAGTTAATTCCACATTTTCTGCCTGAAAAAGTGCTTGATATTGTTTTGTTAAGGCATTTTTAGGTTCTTTCAAAATACGATAAAAATCATCTTTTGTCAAAGATTGTAACTCTACACGAATTGGAAAACGACCTTGCAATTCTGGAATTAAATCAGAAGGTTTAGCAAAATGAAAAGCACCCGCAGCAATGAATAAAATATGGTCTGTATGCACAATTCCGTATTTTGTATTGACCGCACTTCCTTCCACAATCGGTAATAAATCACGTTGTACGCCCTCACGACTTACATCTGCTCCTCCGCCTGCATTGGCACGATTCGCAATTTTATCAATTTCATCAATAAAAATAATGCCTGCATTTTCAGTTTTTCTCACTGCTTCTTCTTTTACTTCGTCCATATCTATCAATTTCGCTACTTCATCTTCTAACAAAATTTTGCGAGCTTCTTCGATAGTTACCTTTCTTTTTTTCTGTTGTTTTGGCGATGACATACCGCTAATCATTTCTTGAATATTCATCATCGTTGAGTCATCGATACCAATTGGTCCGACCATTCCAACCGATGAAACATTATGAGAATGGACAGATATTTCAATTTTTTTAGTATCTAATTCTCCTTTTTGTAATTTTTCTTTGAAACGATTTCTACTACTTTCATTGATTTGTGCGTCTTGGTGTTCGCTTGGAAGTGGTGGCAACAAAATATCTAAAATAGTTTCTTCTACTGCTTCCAATGCTTTTGCTTTTACTTTTTCTTTTTGGTCTGCTTTTACCATATTGACGGCTTGCTCCACCAAATCTCTGACCATACTTTCTACGTCACGCCCTACATATCCAACTTCTGTAAATTTAGAGGCTTCTACTTTTGTGAAAGGAGCATCAGCAATTTTGGCTAATCTACGAGCAATTTCAGTTTTACCTACACCTGTCGAGCCAATCATCAAAATATTATTTGGAATAATTTCTTGTCGCATATCTTCGGGACTATTCATTCTTCGCCAACGATTACGCAAAGCAATAGCCACAAATCTTTTTGCGTCATTTTGTCCAATAATATATTTATCCAATTCCGCCACTATTTGACGAGGAGTAAGTGATTCGAGTTGTAAAGTCATTATTTTTTATGTATAACAAATTTTGCACAAAGGTAGTACAAAAAAATGATTTTTTTAAATTTCTTAATGTCTATTTATTTTTTATTTTGAAACAAGCAAACGAGACTGATAAAAATTCCAACTTTTTATTCTATTTTTACGATTTTTTTTGCCTATGAATAAAGTAGGAATACTTATATTACCACTTTTAATTGGTTTTTTGACTGCAAAATGCAAATGTGGACCCGTACTCCAGCCTGTATTTCCACTCAAACCAATTTTTTGTCCCATTTTGATTGTATCTCCAATATGCACCAAAACGCCATCTTTTTTGAGGTGATAATAAATAGCATACGTATCATCTGAATGTAAAATATTGATAAAATTGGCAAATTTTGCAAACTCTCCACTTTTTCCTCTTTTGTCAGAATTATTTTTTGCTTCTATCACAATTCCCCCGCGTGCAGCGTGGATAGGCGTACCAACAGGCATTTTAAAATCTAAAGCAAATTGACCTTTATGTGAAAAACGACCATTGTAACCTTGCATCACAAATCTTTTCGTGCCTACTTCATAAGGCAACATATACACGAAATTTGTATCAGGATTTATTGCGGTTGGATTGCCCATATAGTTATAAAAAGTATATGCAAAACCTTTTTTTTTATGTGTAGAATCTAACGTTTCGATGCTCGCAAACAAATAATTATCTTGATTGGCAGGCACAATTCCATACAACATATTATCCACATTTTGATTCAAATATTTGATATTATAAGTTGTTTTGGCAATAATTTGAATTTGATAAGGCACAGCATAAGTATTTTTGACATAAAAATGATGCAAACCATCTTTACTGATTGCCGAAATATCACATATCATTTTAGTCGAATCTAATTGATGCGTTTGGGCTTGTAAAGGTATAAAAATCAACAAAAAAAGCACAAAAACAATGCAAAATATTTTCATATTATCAAATTAAAAATTGAAGTTAAAAAACAGAAAATTGATATTATCTCCAATAAAATACTACCAATTTTCTACTTTTTTTTATCAGTTAATCTTCCTTTTCAGGCGTTTTTTTATCAGGCTCAATATTTATTTTAGGCATATTATTCAGGTTAATTGTTGGATTTGTTCTATCTAAAATTGACCTTTTATTTTTATGCTTATTTTTATTTGGGTTTGGATTTACATTTTCATTTGTTTTATTTTGTGTTGTTTGGTTTGTATTTTCAGTATCATTATTTTTAATTTGGTTTTGATTTGGTTTATTTTGATTTTGGTTTTGATTTTTATTTACATTCGTATTGTCATTATTTTTAATTTGGTTTGGATTTGGTTTTATTTGGTTTGGATTTTGGGTTTTATTTACATTTTCATTGTTTTTTATTTGATTTGGATTGGGTTTAATTTGGTTTGGATTTTGGGTTTTATTTACATTTTCATTGCTTTTAATTTGGTTTGGATTTGGTTTAATTTGGTTTGGATTGGGCGTTTTATCCGCATTATTACGTTTTTTATTTCTGTTATTTTTGCTAAATCTATCTTGTTTTTCGACTTTTTCGAGGATAGAAGAACCCATTTCTCTTCTTGAAAGCACAGGTTTTGCTTGTTCTTCATTGGTTTGAAGATTGAAAGGCACTAATCCTTTGGCATTCATTTCCATAATTTCCTTTACTCTTGCGACCGAAAGCGGGTGCCAAGCAGCTTCTGCATTATAAGCAAACCACATCATTTTTTTGAAAATATCAGTTTTAGTCAAATTAGCCAAACCTTTTTGCGTTTTCAAAGGCGTTTCGATAGTAGGAATACCTTTTAAAGCCTCCGTATAAGTATCTAATTCATAATTCAAACAACATTTCAAACGACCACATTGCCCTGAAAGTTTGCTTGGATTTAAAGATAAATTTTGATAACGAGCCGCAGAAGTAGGCACACTTTTGAAATCCGTAAGCCAAGTCGAACAACATAATTCACGCCCACACGAGCCTATTCCGCCCACGCGAGCAGCCTCCTGACGAAGACTAATTTGTTTCATTTCGATTCTGACTTTAAATTCTGCTGCCAATGCTTTTATCAAATCTCTAAAATCAACTCTATCTTCTGCCGAATAATAAAAAGTTGCCTTTGTATTATCCGCTTGATAATCCACATCAGAAAGTTTCATTTTGAGTTTTGATTCATTGACAATTTGGCGACCTCGAAACAAAGTAGATAAATTACGAGAAGCCGCTTGTTCGTATTTTTCTATATCTTTGAGATGAGCAATACGCCAAATCGCTTTTATTTCTTCATTATCTTTTACTTTTCGTTTTGTCATCTGCAAACGCACTAATTCGCCTTGCAAAGAGACAAAGCCAAGGTCATACCCTCCGCCTGCTATTTCGACAACAATAGCATCGCCTGTTACCAATTCCAAGTCATTCGTATTGCGATAATATTCTTTTCTACCATTTCGGAATCGAACCTCTACTATATCAAAAGTTTGGTGCAAAGGCATATCCATTTCTTGCAACCAATCAAAAGTATTCATTTTATTACAGCCACACGCACCTCCACTTTTACAACCTTTTACGCCTTTGTTCGCAGTTGTAGAAGAATCATCTGAAGTGCTACAGCCTTTTGTACCACATGCACAAGCCATTATATTTATTTTTTAGGTTAATATTTCAAAATATATAATTTAGAACTTCAAAAGTAAATATTTTTTAAGATAAAACAAAATTTTTTTATAAGTTTTTATATTGTATAGAGATAACAACCAAAAACTAAAAATAATCTGACCAAGATAAGCGAATTTAAAAACATAAAATATAAATTTAAAATCAGTTATTTATTCAATTAAAACGTTTTTTTTTAAATTTTTGCGGAAAATAAAAATATTTTCTTTGAAATATTCTTTTTAGATGCTCCCTAATTATCATACATAAAAAAACTGATTTAAGAATTAAGCAAAACGTTACCTAAATTTATAACGTTATTTATCTGAAAAAAGTTTGGTTCTTAGGAAATTTGTGCGAAAGATGAATTTTTTTTGAAATGTGTTTTTTGAATTGCCTCCAGATTTATTTGGAGTATAATATAAAATTCAATTCTTTGCCTGAGCCGAAAATATTTCCGTTTTTCAAATTGATATTTTTCTATATTTTCAAGATAAATGGCTATTTATAATAGAATAAAATTAGACCCGCAATAATTTCCCATGAACCAAAGGTTTTTTTTTGATGGAATTTTTTATACAAATAAATACTCAAAATAATTCCACAATAATTTTCTAAGAAACAAACTTTTTATGTATTATTTTCGTTATCAATTTGATGAAAATTAAGTATATGGAAATTCTTATTACAAAAACTCCCACAAATATTATATCTAATCCAATTAAAATAATGATTGATGTTGTTTTGGGGACTAAAAAAATATGAGCGTTTTTTTGAATCGAGAAATAAAAATTGATAAAAAATACTAAAAATTCAATAAAAAAGAAAAATTCATTTTAATCTGAAAATTCGCATTATATATGTGCTAAAATCCTCGTCATTTTAAAAAAATTATTACGCCTAAAAAATAATGCAAAAAAATAATCAAATTATTATCAATAAAAAAAATTCATTGGCAGGACACAAAGACTGTATTTATAAAATAACTGTTTCTTCGGATAAAAAAACGTTTTTTTCTGCTGATGGAACAGGAATTGTAGCGAGATGGAATTTAGAAAACCCCGAAATTGGTGATTTAATTATCAAAGTTCCTAATTCTATTTATGCGATGGATTTATGGGAAAATATAGAAAAATCAACAGAAAATTCGATAGAAAAATTAGTGATTGCCCAAAATTTTGAAGGTTTACATCTTATCAATCTCAAAGAAAAAAAAGAAGAAAAATCTATCAAACTTACCAATGATTATATTTTTGATATTAAAATTATCCAAAAAAATATTTGGGTAGCTTGTGGGGATGGAACTATTATTATTGTAGATATAGAAAATTGGGCAATCAAAAAATATATCAAAACAACCGAAAAAAGTGCCAGAAAAATTACTTTTCATATTGATTTGCAAAAAGTTGCCGTTGGTTTTAGTGATTGTTCAATTCAAATTTTTGATATGAATACTTTTTTACCTTTGCATCATATAAAAGCACATCAAAATTCTGTTTTTGCTTTGCAATTTTCACCTTGTGGAAAATATTTGATTTCAGGAAGTAGAGATGCACATCTAAAAATTTGGAATGTGTCCGATAATTTTACTATATATCGAGATATCGTTGCCCATTTATACGCTTTGAATGATATTAGTTATAGTCAAAATGGAGAATATTTTGCCACTTGCAGTATGGATAAATCGATTAAAATTTGGGATAGTGAAACTTTTCAGTTGTTAAAAGTAATCGATAAATCAAGGCACGCAGGACACGCCACGTCTGTCAATACCATCTCTTGGACTGATTTTAATGATTATTTACTTTCTGCAGGAGATGATAAATTTATTTCCGTTTGGGAGCTTGAAATTGAATAATTTCCCATGAACCATATTTTTAATCTAAAAAAGATAAAAAAAATAGATATATATAATTTTTTTTTAATAAAAACATAAAAAAAAATCTTATTTTTTTATGAAATATCAAAAATAAACTCTAAATTTGCACTCCAATTTTGAAAATAAAGTTTGATTGCTTATCCATATATAAAGGTATTATGAATCCATTAATAAAAAAACTTGTTGAATCTGAAAATTCTTCAATTCGTGCTAAATATCCAGATTTCAAATCAGGAGATACTATCAATGTTCACGTAACTATTCGTGAGGGAACGAAAGACCGCGTCCAACAATTCAAAGGCATCGTGATTCAACGTAGGAATCGCAACACAAACGGCGAAACTTTTACAGTTCGCAAAGTATCTAACGGCGTAGGGGTAGAAAGAGTATTCCCAATTTTATCACCCAATATCGCTCTTATCGAAATGATAAAACAAGGTTTTGTTCGCAGAGCAAGAATTTATTATATGCGTGGTAAAATGGGCAAAGCAGCCCGCATAAAAGATAAAAAAGTAGTTGTATCTTAGAAAAACCAAAAATAAGTCATCAATTTTTTAGATTGATGACTTATTTTTTTGAAATGTATTTTTTGAATTGCCTATAGATTTATCTGGAGGTTAATATAAAACATAATTCTTGGCTTTAGCCGAAATTTTTATGTTTCTCAAATGGATATTTTTCTATATTTTAAAAATAAAAAAATATTCATATATATAGACCAAAATTAGCTCACCAATAATTTCATAAGAACCAAAAAATTAGCATCAAAAAATTTGTAATCATAATAAATAATCATTATCTTTGCAGAATACTTCAACTTTTTATTATTTTGATTTTATGACAAACTACGACAAAATGCAAGAAATTCGCCAAGAAGTTGCTACGCTTGGGAAAGAATATTACATTATGCGAGAAATGTTGCGCACAGGTTTTCTGAAAATGTCAGAAGCAGACTTAGCAACTATCAAAGCAAACTTAGGTGAATTGACAAAAATAAATCAAGAATTGAATGAATTGAGCAAAGAACTCAAAGATATTCCTGATATTACGCCAATTATTGCCGAAATTCGTAAAAATCGTATCGAAAAAGTAAGAACACAAAGACTTATTAAAAGAGTCGAAAAAGAAAAATTACTCACCCAAAGAAAAGAAAGATTAGCAGAAAAGAAAAAAAATACGCCACAATATTTGGGCGATATTGCCAAAGGATTAAAATTTCAAGCAGAAAATGAACAAAAATTAAAAGATAAAAATTTACCAAATCTCCCTGATTTACAAACATTATCTCACCTTTGTACGCTCACACGCGAGCAGTTACAATGGCTTTCTTATCATCGAAAAACAGCCAAAATAGACCATTATACACGATTTAAAATTCCAAAACGTTCAGGCGGTTTGAGAACGATTGCTTCGCCAAAATCAAAATTAAGAGTGGTGCAAAAATGGATTTTAGAAAATATTTTAGAAAAATTATCTATTCACGAGGCGGCAATGGCTTTTAATGCAGGTGCGTCTGTGGTCAAAAATGCCACGCCACATCTAAACGCTGAGGTGGTGATTAAAGTTGATGTCAAAGATTTTTTTCCATCTATTAAATTTAATCGAGTGACAGGTTTTTTCAAAAGTTTAGGATATAGTCAAGGAATGTCGTCTGTGTTGGGTTTGCTTTGTACTGATGCGATGCGTTTGAATGCAGAATTTGAAGGTGAAAAGTTTTTTGTAGCGATAGGAGAAAGATATTTGCCACAAGGTGCTTGCACTTCTCCGATTTTAACGAATTTAATTTGCAAAAAATTAGATGCAAGATTGAGTAAATTAGCCGAAAAATATGGTTTTGCTTACACACGTTACGCCGATGATATGACTTTTTCGCACAAAGAAAAAGAGGCAAATATAAAAGCCATTTTAGGTTGGACTAAAAAAATATTAGCCGAAGAAAGTTTTGAACTCAAAAAAGAAAAAACTTCTGTGATGAAAAAATACCAAAGACAAACCGTTACAGGCGTATTAGTCAATCACGAAGAAACAAAAATTTCTCGAAAAGATATTAAAAAATTTAGAGCATTTTTACATCAATATACGTTAATCGGGGCTGAAAAAATGTCTGAAAAATTAGGAAAAGATGCCACTGCTTACGGAAAAGGCTATTTTTCTTATTTGAAAATGGTGAATATTACACAAGCCCAAAAATTTAAAGAAAGTTATAATTGGTTGGGGTAAGAAAATATAAAAAAATACTTATTTTTATTGCGAATAGTAATATAGAAATTAGTTTAGCAATAATATATGTAATATCTAAACCATTTGAATATTTGTCAATTTATTTCTAAATTCCTAAAAAAAGTATATTTTATTATTTATTTTTGCGTTATAGAAAAGTAGTATTTTTAAAAAATAAGATTATGGAAAGCATCATATTAAAACCTAAAACGAAAAAAAAAGAAAAAGAGGTTTTGACAAAAATAAAAGAAATAGGTGGCGTTGATATTGAAAAAATTAGCAATGTCGAAAAGCCTGCCAAAAATACTAAAAATCTCAATATAAGAGATTTAAAAGGTATGTGGAAAGACTATGATTATGACATAAATATCAGAAAATAAATCAAAAGTAATGAACAAAAAAATAGTTTTGTGTGATACAAATATTTTTGTTAAAATTTTTCGTGGTGATGAGATTGTACTCGAACAACTTGAAAATATAGGCGTTGATTATGTAGCAATAAGTCCAATTATAAAATGCGAATTGTATAATGGATCCAGAAATAAACAAGATTTAAAAAAAGTAAAAACATATTTATCTGCCTATACAAATTATCATATAAGTACAGAAATATCTAAAAAATTTCAAGAACTCATCACTACTTATGGATATTCTAAAAATTTAAAAGTACCTGATGCACTTATAGCTGCCACTTCTATTGTTGAAGGTCTATATTTATGGACTTTTAATATCTCTGATTTTGATTTTATCGAAGAAATTAGGTTTTATAAACCTTAGATATTATCTCAACTACTATTATTTGAGTTTCTAATCTTTTTGTCAATTTTTATGTATTTTTATTTAAAACAATTTCATTTCAATACAAGGCAAAAAACATTCGTAATATATTGTTTTTTTGCCTTTATCTCTTCTTATTTATTTGCTCAAAAATCAGAAATAGATACCATTATTCATCTCGAAGAAGTAAAAATATTTGCACAAAGTATTCCAAAATTTGCGGTAGGTGCAAGTATAAAAAAAATAGATAGTAATACAATATTTAATAATCAATCTGAAAATTTAGGAGAATTATTGATGCGACAAACAGGCATTTATTTCAAACAATACGGAGGAGGAATGTTGAGTACGCCAAGTTTTAGAGGAACAGGTGCTTCGCATACAGCAATTTTATGGAATGGCATCAATATCAATTCTTTAAGTTTGGGACAGAGTGATTTTAGTAGCTTTTTAGTCGGAAATTTTCAAAACATTGAAATTCAATCAGGCGGAAATTCTGCGTTATACGGAAGTGATGCGTTGGGTGGAAGTATTCATCTGGGTTCAGAAGTAGATTTTTCGAGTAAAAAAATCATTCAGATTTCACAACAATTCGGAAGTTTTGGGCAAAGAATGACTAATTTACAAACGATATTTGGAACAAAAAAAATAGAAAGTAAAACTAATTTTTATCAACAAAAAAGCCTCAATAATTTTTCATTTTCAAACCGAACTACTAAAGGTTTTCCTATCGAAACACAAAATAATGCAGGTTATCAAACGACTGGTTTTCAACAAGAATTAAACATCAGATTGACACCACAAAAATATATAAGTTTTAAAAGTTGGTATCAACAAAGGCATCTCGAAATTCAACCTACGATGAACGCCAACGAAGATAAAAATAGTTATACACATCAATTTGAAAGTAATTTGAGATTAGTGATGGATTTTGTGAACGTCAATCAAAATCGAAATATTTTATTAAAATTAGCTTATATTGATGATAAATTTACCTATCAGAGTTCGAGTCAAACCAATACAAAAAGAGGTATTTTTCAAGGAAAATATGAAACAAATATCACCTCAAAATTATCGTTGCAAACTGGAATAAATGCAATTTTTATCCATACAGAAGTAGATAGTTATGCACAAAATTATCAAGAATTTAGAAACGATATATTTGCTCTTTTACATTATCAATATCATAAAAATTTTAAACTAAGTTTGAATATAAGACAAGCGTTTATCAATCAAATATCTGCTCCTTTTTCGCCTTCTTTGGGTTTTGAATATCAATCAAATACAAAACAAAAAATATTTATTTCGGGTCTTATTTCACGAAATTTTAGGTTTCCGACTCTAAATGATAGATATTGGAATCCGGGTGGTAATATCAATTTGCGTCCTGAAAATAGTTGGAGTAGCGAAGTTTCTATTTCTACTTTATATCAATCTAACACTAAAAAATGGGCTATCAAACCAAAAATTACGGCGTATAAAATGTGGGTCAATGATTGGATTTTATGGCAAAATATAGGCAATCTTTGGACACCTCAAAATCTTAGAAAAGTACAAAGTAGTGGTTTGGAAAATGAAATCGATATTGTTTATCAACATAAAAAAATAAATTTTTCTTTGAAATTAGGCTATCATTTTACAAAATCTATCAATATCGAAAATGAAAACACAATTAATCCACAATTTAATTTAAAACAATTACCTTATACGCCTTTTCACCGATTTTTTTCGCAATTTAATATACAAACTAAAAACTCAAGCATAGGCTTAAATGCACATTACACAGGGGTTCGTTTTGAAAATTTGGATAATAGAAATGATATTTTGGGAGCAGTTCCAGCGTTTTTTTTGGTGAATTTTAATTGTCATCACAATTTTCAATATAGAAAAAATAATTTTGGTATCAGTTTCAAAATAAATAATCTGTTGAATGAAAGTTATCAAAATTATTTATTTAGGGCAATGCAAGGGCGAAATTATCAAATAAGTTTAAATTATAAATTTAGAAACTAAAATTTAATATTTATTTTTAAAAGTTTATTTTCAGTAGGCTGAATTAGTAAAATAGTATTTCCATAACTGTCTATTACTCCTGCATAACCCTTATTTGACGCTTTCACGATATATTTTCTATTTTCAATACTTCTTAATTTACAAATATTCCAATATTGCCATCTACCTATTTCTGAACCATTAAAAAAACCTTCACTTGCAAGCATAAAAATTATTTTGTCATTTTTTTTAATGTGTTTTCTCACAAAAAAACTATTAACCATTTCATAACAGATACCAATAAAAATGCTATTATCTTTGTCGATATCAAAAGAATGTTTATTTGAACTTGACTTAGAAAGATAAATAGATGGAATATTCATGAAATATAACCATTCAGGTATATATTCTTCGATTGGTACAAAAAAATCTTTTTCTTTTATATTAATGTTGTCATTATGGCTTATCTCAATAGCTACATTATGCTTATTATACCACATTCCAAAAATATTTTTTAAATTAGATTTTTCTTGTGATGATATTTTATTTAGACTTGCACCTACAATAACTTTTGTTTTTGGATAATTAAATAAAATATTTTTAAGATTTATATATTGAACACTTTGGGTTAGTTCAGTTTCCCATACATTTTCTGAAAATATAGTTTCTGGAAGTAAAATATAGTCTGTGGTTTTAGTAATTTTTGATTTTATTAAGTCAATAATAGATGTCATTCTTTGTTTATCTTTTATTATTTGTGTATCAAAAGTTGATTGTAGAAATAATACTTCTAAACTTTTGTTTTTGGTTTGTTGTTGATGATTCTTTATTAATATTAAAGATAATGAGATAGGAAATAAAATCAGACAACATAGTATTATAAAAAATGTTAATTTATCTTTATAGTATATGATGTAATAAATAATTAAGTTGCATAATAAAATCCAAAAAGAACCACCTAATAATGTAGTGTATTCATACCATTGAATGTATTGTGTATTTAAACTAAATATATTACCTAAAACTAACCAAGGAAATGATAAAAACCAATTATGATGGAGATATTCAACAATTACCCAAAAAACTATAAAAATGGGTGCTATTAAATAGTTTACTATATACTTTTTTACTATAATTGTTAGAAAAAAAGGAATAAACATCACAAAAGAGTTTCCTAGAATAGAAATTATGCCTTTTACTATATCTATATTATAAAGCCAAAATATTACTATATTATTTAGTATTATAATTAAAATAATATATTGTAAAATTTTATATTTATAATTAGATAATATTAAATAAAAAATCGGAATAAATGCAATAAAAGAGAACAATGGCTGATAATACCAACAAATTGTTTGAGATAAACTAAAATATAGTATTTGTAGAAAGACTTGTTTTTTTGACATAAAAATAAAAAATAAAGCATATTTAAAGTAATATGCTTTATTTACATTCAAAAACTATTTAATGATACAACCTACATCAACGAGTGTACAGCCATATAATGAAAAGGTACTTGAAGAATTAGACGGTTGAAAAATATTAAATCCTGCTCTACCTACACTCATAATCAAACGACCATCTTTAGGAAAACCTGTCAAATCAGAAGATTTCATAATATAATTTCCAGAGTCAGAAGTACCTAATACTTTTGTAATTCTTATAGGAGAAGTTTTTTGAGTAGTTGGACTTAAATCAGGATCATAATCGAGTATAAAAACAACTGCATTTGTATTTTTTTCATCTTTATTCCAACGAATAATAGTACCTTCTTGCAATCCAAGTTTAAATGTATTGGGGTCATAATCGACATCAATATATAATAAATTTGGAATATATAATGATTTTGATGCTTCATCACCTGATGGCAAAGTAAACTTAAAATTTACATCTTTACCATATAGATTTTTATTTTGTTGAGCATCATTATTAACAAAGTTACCATCTGTATTTTTAGTCATCATTACATCATTCAAAGCAACATTTGAATAATTAGCGGCTTTAAAAAACGATTTTGAAAGTTGCTCACGACTTTCCAAGTTTTGCGTTGGTAAAGTTGAATAACCAGAAACAGAAACGACACCATCAGTATTTTGTTGAGTAAAATTATAATACTTTAGTAACAAAGCATCTCTATTTGCTATGGACGACGGTGAATCAGTAGATTTTTTAGGATCTAAAGTTGCCTTATTACAAGAAAAGGCAATCAATAGTACTACGACTATTGAGAAAATATTAAGTGTTTTCATATAAATAATAAAATATAATTTAATTACAAGGTTCAGCACCAACATAATTCAATCTCGCAGTAAAAAGAGATTGAGACCCACCAAAATCTTCTTTGTAAGCCAATTGAGCACGACCAGGACTCAAGGAATTACAATTATTACAAGGTTCGTAATAATTTACAACAACACTAAAAGATTGTCCATCAGGGACTTGAATTGGGAAATTTTGTGTTGGTGTACGCCAGACATATTCTCTTATAAAATTCGGACAACTTCCTCTAACAGTTATCTTACAATAGTAAAGATTTGGTTGATAAATACTTGTTGCACCAAAATCAAGCATAGGACTCCCTAATGATATAGGTAAAATTATACACGAGGGATCTGTAGTTCTGCGACCTGGCATTTGACTAAGAGTTGGAAATATTAAAGATATAGTAGCATTTCTCACCTCCTCACATGCTTTATTATCACCACCACCTTTATCGCCTTTGCCACCGCCACCAAAGCTACTAAAAAATACAATAAAACTACTTAATAAAGCCAACATTAGAAAGTGTGAAGCTTTTTTTGGTATAACATTTTTTAAAAAGAACATAAAATATTTGCATTAAAAGTTAATAATTTTTTTGATATTAAAAAGTATTATTATAAAATAATAATATTTTCTAGATGTACTTAAGTAACAGTAGTGCAAATCAAGTAACAAATTTATAATTAAAAAAATAATTAAAAAAATAATTAAAAAAATAATTAAAAAAATAATTAAAAAAATAATTAAAAAAATAATTATTCAAAGAATTAATATAATTATTTTTATATTTTAAAAGTAATTGTATCAAAATATTTTTTTATATTAATCTTTAAAAAAGTTATCAAAATTATTTATTTAGGGCAATGCAAGGGCGAAATTATCAAATAAGTTTAAATTATAAATTTTTGTAGCAAATATTTTGTAAAAAAATAAAAAAATATTATATTTGCAAAAAAATACAAATCAAGCTTTAAAATGATAACAGAAATTTATATACCTCGTTCTCTTTCTTTGTCAAGAATGGATAAGTATTTGGCTTCAGGTTGGTTTAGGGCTGGAATGTTGGTGTATAAATCAGAAATTGCTTGTTTGGAAGGTGGAGTTTGGGGAGTGATAAATATTCGTTTAATCTTAGAAACCTACGAATTTAAAAAGCGTTGGCGAAAATTATTAAAACAAAATGGGCAACAATTAACCTATCAAGTTTCTGCGATGGACTTGACAGATAGGCATCAAGAATTATATAATTTTCATAAAAAAAGATGTCGAGGTGTAATTACCCCAAAATTACACGATTATTTTTATGGCTCTTCCTGGACGAGTGACTCTGTTTTTAATACTTATCAAGTTGATGTTTATTTGGGCAATAAATTGGTGGCGAGCAGTTTTTTTGACGTTGGAAAAGATAGTGTAGTCAGTATTTTAGGCTTATATGATGACGCATACAAAGATTTTAGTTTGGGCAACTATACAATGCTTTTAGAAATTGAATATGCCAAACAATTACAAAAAAAATATTATTATCCCGGTTATATATTAAAAAATTGTGATTTATTTGACTATAAATTGGCGTTGGGAGAGATGCAATATTATAGTTGGAAAGGAAGATGGCGAAAATGGGAGAGATTGGACGAAGAAAAATATAGTGCAGATAATTTTTTAGTCAATACCGATTATTTATCAACAGAATTACTAAAAGCAAATATTGATTTTGAAGAAGTGTTGAATGTGATGTTTGGCATTACTTATGAAGATAGAATTTGTATGAATGCGCCCGTTTTTATAGCAGAAAAAAATTATAAAAACAAAGATGATACTTTTTGGGCGATTGAATATAATGATGAAAACCAACAATATAAATTGGGCATTGCTTATTGTTGGGATAATTTTAAATATTTACAATTTACGCCTGATTTTAAATTCAATCCAAAATATTGTTTGAAAACGATTTGTTATGAAAAAATTTTGATAGAAACCGCTTCGATTGAAAAAATTATTTATATTTTAAAAGGAACTTATTCGTAGGTTGTTTTTCATTTGGAGATTGTAATTTTTCATTTGGAGATTGTCAAGTCTTCGACATTGACAACTCTATTCCTTGGTCTGTGGCACACAGACCGAAACAAAAGTTACTAAGATGTTTCGGTCTGTGTGCCACAGACCGAGGATAAAGACCAAAGAGAAACATCTCCAAATAAAAAAATTTCAATAACTATTTTTCAATCGCAGGATTGGTTGCAATCGAAACTTTTGCATCGAGTTTGGTGGCTATCGAAGCCACATATACAAAATATTCGGTAGGAACGCTTTTATCTACATTCAAAACTACAATCGGCTCTGAGGCGTTTCTAAGGGCATTTTTTATTTTTTCTTCTAATTTTTCTTTGCTTACCAATTCATCATTCACAAAATATTTTTTCTCTTTTGTAATCAAAATTTGTACTTTGGGCGTAATGGTAGTCGAGGCTTTGCTCGAAGGCAAATTGACAGGCAAAACCGCAGGATTGATAAAAGAAGAAGTAAGCATAAAAAATATCAACAACTGAAAAATAATATCAGTCATAGAAGTTAAACTAAATGAAGTTTCGAGTTTATTTCGAGGTTGAATATTCATATTTTTTTTGAGAATATATTTATTTTTTCGGAGTTGTCAATGTCGAAGATTTGACAACTCCAAAAAAATGTTTCAAATGATTTATTATTTATCGTCCTCGTCTTCTTCGCTTTCTTCATCTTCTTCTTCCTCACTTTCTTCGTCCTCGTCTTCTTCAGATTCCTCGTCTTCTTCGCTTTCGTCTTCATCTCCTTCTTCCGAATCGACTTGCCAAGTATCAATTAAAGTATTGATAAATTCAGATTCTGCGTCTTCTAAATCATCAATTCCGACTACATTTTCTAAATCTTTGACAATAGTAGCCAACATTTCATTCGATAAATATGCCCCTAATAATTTGATGGTTTCTTTGACTAATTTTTTATCAATATTTTCCTGACAATATTCTAGTACTTCGCTTGCTTCATATTCACTTCCCAAAGTTTCCAAAGTATTTTCTAAATAAGTGCTAATTTCTTCAAATTCTTCATCGCTTAAATCACCGTCGGCTTCGGCTGCGTGCAAAAAAAGCAAAGCAATTCGATATTCAAGTGGATAATCACCCATTTCATCTAACATATTGCCATAATCTTCTTCAGACATATTTGCCAATTCAGATTCATAATCACCCAAAATAGATTCGGAATCATCTTCCCAAGATTCTTCGTCATGTTTTATTTCTTCTACTCTTTTGATTATCCAAGAATCGCCATCGTTCCATTCGGGATTCATCATATAACGATAAGGAATGTAACAATATCCATTATCGCCCCAGTCTTCGCCCCAAGAATTACGGACAATAAAAACTTCAGATTTATTAGAATAACCCACACACAACATCGCATGTCCGCCATGTTCGGCTCTGCCTGCTTCGTTTTTGGTAGGCACAGGAATTAAACCTTTCTTTTTATGAGAATCAAAAGAATTAAAAGTAGAAATACCAAAAATAATTGGATAACCTTCTGCCAAAGCAGCCTGCCACGCCTCTAATTCTAAAGGAATCAATTCAGTATCTTCAATTAAAAAATTTTTTGCTTCTTCATACGCTTCTTCTGAAGGTTCCTCATTGACAAGGTCTTCATCAAAATCCCACATATTTTCGGAACAAGCCCCATATTCTTTGAGTCCTTTGATAGTACTTTCGACAAAACTTCCTTCATCTTCTATTCCTTCTCCATCAACGTAACGTCCATTATAATAAATAAATAATCGACTTACATCATAAGCCTCATCGCCCAAATGTCTTTTCATCAAATATTCATACGCACCCGCAGTGGCGTTGGCTACGCAGCTATTTGTTTCTCCTTGTGATTCGACTGCGGTCATTTCTTTTCGCATATCAACTCTTGATGGGAGATTTTTTTGAATTTTTTTAGCAAATTTTTTTGCTCTTAATGGTTGTTTCTTTTTTTTGTATCCCGAAAAAGTAATGACTTTTCCATTGGCTTTTTGAATTTTAAAATTTTGAATCATTGCCATATTTTTCTTTAAAAGTTTTGTGGTGGGATATTTTATAATTCTTAGTTTATTTTTTTATTTTTTGTACTTTGATATTTTTTAGTTCTTAAGAATTTTATGTGTAAAATATTTTTTGAATTGCCTCCAGATTTATCTGGAGGATAATATACAATTCAATCGTTGGCTTTAGCCGAAATCTCTATATTTCTCAAATCAATATTTTTCTATATTTTCAAAATAAATTGCTACTCATATTAGAACAAAATTAGCTATATAACCGATTTTTCTTATTCTTAAAAAGTTATTGTGTACTATATTGAAATAGAAATGATATTTATCCTATTTATTTCAAATATAAAGTTTTGGCTAAAGCCACTATTAAATTTTATATTATCCTCCAGATAAATCTGGAGGCAATTCAAAATACAAGTTTAAAAAAAATATTTTGGAAGAGATATTTTTTTTCATAATAACCAATATTTTTAAAATTTCTTACATTTTTTCTGCTTATGGATTATGCACCAATTTCATTAAATATCCTGAAATCATTGCTCCATACGTACCCACTGCGTATCCTAAAACCGCCAATAACACGCCTACAGGTGCTAATACAGGATTGAACGCAGACGCTACCACAGGGGCTGAGGCTGCTCCACCCACATTTGCTTGACTACCAACTGCCACAAAAAAGAAGGGTGCTTTGATAAGTTTTGCGACTGTCAAAAGAATAATAATATGCGTCAACATCCAAATAATACCAATTAAAAAATATCCTAAATTATTGGCAATTTCAAAGAAATTCATTTTCATACCTACACAAGCCACCAAAAAATATAAAAATACACTTGCTATTTTTGATGCTCCTACGCCTTCCAAACTTCGAATAGTAGGAATAAATGACAAAAGTAAACCAATCGTTGTCGCTAAAATTACTATCCAAATAAATCCATCTGTCAAACTAAATTCTTTCAAATAAGGTGCTTCTTTGGCTATAAAAGGGGCAATATTATCTGCTCCAAAATGCGAAAGTGCTACCGCTCCAAAGGCAACTCCTAAAATAGTCATAAAGTCGGTCAAAGTCGGAACACGCACAATAGAAGATTGATAATCTGCCATTTTTTTCTCTAATTCTTTGATAGCCGAATTATCAGCATTGACCCATTTATCAATCTTATCCGAAATACTCGCGCCATACAACAAACAAGCCATCCAAATATTTGCCGTTACTACATCAACCACCGCCATCGCTGAATATACTTTATCACTTACATTAAAAGCTTCTTTCATTGCTAATTGATTGGCTGCTCCACCAATCCAACTTCCTGCAATGGTCGAAAGTCCTTTCCAAGCCGCATTATCACCTGTCCCGCTTACCGTCTCAGGAGATATATTACTGACCACAAACAACGCCACAGGTCCGCCTAAAATAATACCAATCGTTGCCGTAAAAAACATAATCAATGCTTTTGGTCCTAACTTTCGCAAGGAAGGAAAATCGATACTAATAGTCAATAAAATCAAACTTGCAGGCAACATATAACGAGAGGCAACAAAATAAAGATTGCTATGTTTGGCTGAAATTATATTATAAGTATTTAATAATGCAGGTAAAAAATAGCACAATAAAAGTCCCGGAACGTATGTAAAAAACGTTTTTAACTTTGGATTTTTCTCGGCTTGAAAAATAATTGCCAAAAATAGCAATAAAATTCCTAAAACAACCGCATCATTTTTAATTAATGGCTCCATAAATTCGTAAAAGTAAAAGAGAATGAAAATATTTTTTTAAATTGAAAAATAAGACTATCTTCTATTTATTCATTTGACTTCTCATCGCAGACATAAGTTGTGAAAACATATCACCAATACCATTAGCCATACTACCTTCCTCTATAGAATTTTTCAAAAACGCTTTAAACTCTTTTAGATTAGTAATTTTTGAGTTCGTATTTTCTAATTGCTCGATAGTTTTTGTAATTTCTTTCTTTTTTGTAGTAATTCGATAAGAAATTTGTTGTCTTGTACCGCCTAATCCTAAATCTACTACTTTTTCATCGGGATAATCATAAATTTTATTCGATAATTCCGACCTCAAAGAAGCCGCTTGTTGTTGCAAAACTTTGATATAAATTGCCAATCTTTCCTCCGCTACCTCAGACAATCCACTTTCGTCAATTTGTTTATATTCTATCTGTAAACGCAACAATTCGTATAAATTTTTATCATTATACGCCACTGTAACGCGTTTCATAATTTCGTCTTTGTGTTTTCTTTTTTCCTCGTCTGGTTCTTTGTCGGGGTGCAATTCTTTGACTAAATCCATATAAATAGACCGTAAAGATTTGGTTGTTAGTTCTATTTCTGCTTGTTTTTTTGCTTCGTTATTGATTTGTGTTTCGGTTTTTTTCTTTGATTTAGCATTTTCTTTTCTTTTTTCTTGTGCTTGTTTTCTTCTTTCCTCCTCCTCTTCTTCCTCTTTTTGCAATACATCAAAAAAATCTTCATTGCTCATATTAGCAAAATCAGGTTTATCTTTTCCGCCAAATCTATCATTATACATTTTTTTTGCTTCTTCCCTTGCAAACTCTGTTTGTTGTTTGACTTCCTCTTCATAACTCATACCATTGAAAGTGGTATATAATTCAGCCATATCATTTTGTCCATAATTAGTGATTAAATCTAATGTTTCTCCACAAATCAAAGAACCAATTTCTTCTTTTTCGGCTTTGGTGAGTTTATATGTTTCGTGTCCGTGTGCCAATATAGCGATAAATTCTTTTCTTTTCAATATACATTCATCTTCTATTGGTTTGATGTGTGTTTCAATTTTTTCTCTGATATATTTTGCTTGGTCATCAACCGCTAAGATTTCTTGGCGTAAAATATTTATTTTTTCAATATAATTATTGAAAGATTTTTGAAGTTTTGAAAGGTTTTTTTTGTCAGCTTTGATAAGCATCAAATCGTGTGTGGCTGAATTATCATCAATATTGATGTTATTATTCGTATTTTTCATCAGAGTATTTAATATGAATTTATTTTTTCTTGCAAAGATAAAATTTTATATTGATATTTTCAAATATTCATTCTCAAAAAAATATTTTTCTTATGTTTATCAAAAAAACTTCTATCAAAATAAACAAAAAATAAACAAATTTTCTCGGATGAAAAATGTTATAAGGTCGTAAAAGTCGTTATTTTTTCGAATATAGTTATAAATTTAAGTAATGCTTTGCTTGATACTTAAATCTATTTCTTTTTATGGTACTTAACTCAGTTGGGAGCAGTCAAAAGTAGTTTTAATATTTTTTTATTTAATCAGTTTCTCTTTTTTTTGCCAGATTTTGAATGGATAAGAAAGATGAAAACCAAAAGCACTCCCACGTGTACGCAAAGTGGCAATATCTGTATTATTTTGATAGTTAGTAATTATTTGTGTTTCTAACATATCGTTCAAACCTTGTCTATAAAATAAATCTAACTTTAAAGTTGGTCTATATTTTCCATAAAATTGAATACCAAAACCAGCCGTCAAAGCATAACCTATTTGATTTTTAATAGTTACATTTTGAGTTTGTTGAATAGTAATTGGCATATTTATCTGAAAATCATCAATAAGAGTAGCATTTTGGGTGAAGTTTTTAGGATTCCGAATAAAATTAACGTTCAAACCTGAGAACCCCTCAAAAGATAAATATCTAAAAAAAGAATTAAAATTTAGTATATTGCTTTTGATACGTGCTTGTATAGGTACTTGAAAAGTTTGCATAAGTATATCACTAAAAAATTCACCTGACTTATCAGCGTTATAAACAACTTTACTCGAAAGTCCCACCATAGAACCCATAAAACCTGTATTTAATACCCATCTTTTTGACAAATGAATATCGGTAAGTACACCTACTGATGCGTTTCCTTCTTGTGTATTTAGATTTTCATACGTTTTTTGAGGATTATTGATAAGTCTTCCTATTGTTCCTATTTGTTCTATGACAGGACGCAAATAAATAGATGGATAAATATCTTTGATAAGTGTAATATCTAAACTTGATTTTTTACGAAAATATATAGAACTGTTGCTATATAATCTAAATGGATAAGTAACATTCACTCCCACTGAACTCCCACGTGTACGCAAAGTAGTCTGATAACTTTGTCCATTGATAGTGGTTTGAATATCCGTTTGTAAAATATCCATAAGTCCTTGCTTATAAAAAAAATCTATCCTAAAAGTTGGTCTTTTTTGCCCATAAAACTGCAATGCAAAATTAAAATTTAAAGATGTATTTACATTCTGTAAAAAAGTATGTTTAATATTTTCAGTGGCGTTAGGAACAAAGTTTATTAAGTTTTTAGGTGAACTATATGTATTATAATCAGTAATATCTATAGAAGGACCAGCATATAAAGAAATATCCATAAATTTGGCAAAGGAAGAAAAATTGAGATATAAACTTTTTATTTTATATTTAGCTAAAATGGGAATGTGATAAGTAGGTAAATATTCTATTACATTTCTCTCGAGACTACCAACATTAGGTATATTATATTTAAAAGTATAAGGGTTGCCAATATAGCTTTGGACAAAGCCTGTCGTAACTCCCCAATTATCTCTTTCAAAATCAACATACAAACCCAAAGGTATTTGTAAGTCTAATAACATTTTACTACTATAATATGAACTATTAGAAGAAATTCGAGAGGCTACGGGATTAGCCCAATGTAAAGCAGGGCGAATATAAATATTAGTTTGTGCTAAGATTTTATACGGAATAAAAACTAATAAAGAAAAAAGAAGAAATTTACCGAGACATATTTTATTTTGCATTTTTTTATTTTAAAATAATATTTTTTCATTGAAATAAATAAAACTATTTCAATGAAAAAATGGTTAAGGATAGAAAAAGTAATAATGTAAACTTTTTATTTTATTTATTTTTGAGATATAAAAAATGTTATAACTGCAAAAACGGCTTGTAATAAGCAAACTAAATAACTAAAAAATACAATAATTTTAGTGTTTATATTATTTAAAATTCGATACTAAGTACCGAAAAAAATTAATAATGTAAACTTTTTATTTTATTTATTTTTGGGACATAAAAATGTTATAATTCCAAAAAACGTCTTAGTGATAAACAAACTAAATAACTAAAAAATACAATAATTTTAATTTTATACTTACTTTTTTTGGTGTTTACATTATTTAAAATTCGATCCTAATATATACTTTGTTTAGCCTAATTTAAAATTTGGTTATTAATATCCGTCTGTGATACGATGTTCTCTTGTAAGAAGTTTTGCGGTAGAATTTTGTGCTATTACCCAAAAATCGTAAGCTCGCAAAGCTCTTATACTTGAATGAGGTCTATAAACTATTTTGTGGCTAAGACCTGAACTACTATATATATGGATGACCTCATTATTCTTAGTTCCGCTTTGCCAACCAATATTTCGATTACAACGAACATAGTATCTATGAGCGTAGTTTATTTGTAGTGTGTGCCCCATTTGATTTAACCAGATAAATCCAAGTCTTTGTCTATTTACAAATTTAGTGATAAGAGAAAACCATATTCCTGCACGTTGATAACGTAATATAAATTTTAAATTGTAATCTCTCCACCACCATAACTATAATTATGATTATCGTTTTTTGGAGCCGCCCATCTACATCTAAATAGATTAAAAAACTTCTGATTTGTTATACTCGGATCTCTTCTTAAACCTAAATCTAATAATTCAAAGGCTTCATAGTCCATTGAGAAGAACTTAATGTTTGGATTTAAAGTATCTTTTAGTTTTAAAGTATTTAGTTCATCTACATTTTGACTTGCAAGAGCGTATATTGTGTTTGTTTCAAAATCTAAGTTAAAAATATGATTTTCAACTTGAACTATATTACTTGAATTTAATACTGCGTTTAAACTCTCATCAACACTTAAAGTATCTTCAATATTTTGCAAATCATCTTCAATATATTTCGATCTATGCTTTAAAATATCATGAAAGTGAATTAATTCTTCTTCATTATTTATTTGTGATACAATGCTTTCAAAATTTGCCCTTGTATCAAAAATAAGATACTCGCCGTTATTTTGAACACCAGTATAACTCGATGGTTTATAAAAGACTTTGTTTTTGGTTGATACAGGTTCAACATTTTTGTCTGTTTGTTTACAAGAAAATAGAAATGTTACAAACAAAGTAACTAATAAAAGGACTTTTTTCAAATTATTATAATTTTTAATTTGCTTAATATCATTATTAAGTAGTGCAAAGGTCGGTATTATTTTTTATACTTTGTAGCCAAACCGATTATTTTTTACCATTGATAATCAATGGTTTATGGCATTTTTTTACATAAGGTTTGGCTAATTTGCTCTCTAAGCACTTCATCAAGGTTTATATTTTCGATAATCATATCTATTAAATATCTTTCCATTGCTTCCCAAGTTGGATAACCTAAAAATAAAGCGATTATACTTTTAGTTTTCTTTTTCAAAATATATTCTTTTTGGGTATCTTTCTTGCCAAACATTCGTTGTAAAGTCGAACCACTTATTTCGTTTTTTGTATGGTTATGAATAAGTATAGATAAATATTCAAAATCACTTGAAATCCAGTTTGGGTGTTCGTTATACAAATTGGAATTCTGTGGTTTAATACTATTTTGTCCTTTTAGTAATTTATGTACCTTTTTTTCTATTTTCAATACAATAGTCGTTGAAGCAATATTTTCATATTTAAAATGAATTTAAGTTTTCTATTATTAACTTATTTGAGTAGATTTTGTTTTCTTTTTTGTATAAAAAAAACGAAATTTTAATACATTATTATCCTCAGATAAATCTGGAGTCAATTCAAACAAAATATTTCAAAAAAAATATTTTCATTTTCGGTACAAATTTCATTGGAACCAAAAAATATCAAACGACCATATTTTTTAAAAATTAGTCTAAAAATTCAATTTATTTTTTTATATTTGCACCAAAAAAATATAAAATAATTAAATTATGATAGATAATGCTACTTTCAAAGCAGGTTTTGTAACTATTATTGGCAAACCCAACGTAGGAAAATCTACTTTGATGAATCAATTAGTAAAAGAAAAAATTTCAATTATTACTTACAAAGCCCAAACCACTCGACACAGAATTATGGGTATCTTGAATGGTGATGATTTTCAAATCGTTTATTCTGATACGCCCGGCATTATGGAACCAAAATATGAATTACAAAAATCGATGATGACTTTTGTAAAAACAGCCTTAGAAGACGCAGATTTGATATTATGGGTGGTTGATATTACGGATAAAGAGGAACAACAATTAGTCGCACAATACTTAAAACATACGCAAACGCCAATTTTAGTGGTTTTGAATAAAACTGATTTATTAAAAATCAATGAAGTAGAAACGCAAATGAATGAAATTGCTACCGTTTTTCCAAAACAAAACATAGTGCCTGTTTCTGCCTTAAATGGCGTAAATATGGATACTTTGATGGATAAAATTAAAGATTTTTTACCATTGCACCCGCCTTATTTTCCACAAGATGAATTGACAGATAGGTCTGAAAGATTTTTTGCCTCTGAAATTATCAGAGAAAAAATATTTTTGAATTATGCCGATGAAATTCCTTATGCTTCCGAAGTAAAAATCACAGAATTTAAAGAAAAGGAAGATATTATTGTGATTAGAGCAGAAATTTTGGTCGAAAGAGATTCTCAAAAAGGAATTATCATCGGCAAAAATGGAAAAGCACTCAAAAAAATAGGCACAGAAGCAAGAATGGACATGGAAGCATTTTTTGGAAAAAAAGTATTCTTAGAACAATTTGTAAAAGTGGTCGCAGAATGGAGGCGTGATAGAAAATATTTAGAACGATTTGGATATATTAACAAATAAAAAATCCCTATAAAAACTCCCTCACCTTTGGAGAGGGCTGGGGAGGGGCATAATTTTTGCTCAAAAAAGCCCCACCCTAACCCTCCCCAGCGGTGAGGGAACATACAAAACAAGTTTTTTAAGTGAGTAAATTATTTTTTAAATACTCTCTCAAAACATTTTAAATCTTAGCATAAAAAAATGGAAGAAAAAGAAATTCGAATAGATTATCACCGAAAAATAAAAAGGGTTTTAAGAGAAGTTGGAAAAATTGTAGTCGGACAAGAATATATGATTAATAGATTGTTGATTGGACTTTTTACCAACGGACACATTTTATTAGAAGGCGTTCCGGGTTTGGCTAAAACTTTGACTGTCAATAGTTTAGCAAAAGCCATTGACCTAAAATTTCAACGCGTACAGTTTACTCCCGATTTATTGCCCGCTGATTTGGTTGGTACAATGATTTATAACCAAAAAGAAAGTGATTTTCAGGTAAAAAAAGGACCTATTTTCGCTAATTTGATTTTGGCTGATGAAGTCAATCGCTCTCCTGCGAAGGTGCAATCCGCGCTGCTCGAATGTATGCAAGAAAAACAAGTTACGATTGGAGATACTACTTATGAATTGGATAGACCTTTTTTGGTATTAGCTACCCAAAATCCTGTCGAACACGAAGGAACTTATCCCTTGCCCGAAGCACAAGTGGATAGATTTATGATGAAAATTTTTGTCAATTATTTGTCCAAAGAATTGGAATTACAAGTAATGAGAAGAATGTCAAATCTAAATTTTAGGTCAGAAATACGTCCTGTGATGACAAAAGCAGATATTTTTGGAATTAAAAATGAAATCAATAAAGTAACCATTTCTGAATCTTTAGAAAAATATATCATTGAATTGGTTTTTTCGACTCGAAATCCATTGGATTATGGACTGAAAAACGAAGCACAATATATTCAATATGGCGTTTCTACGCGTGCTTGTATCGATTTGAATTTGGGTGCAAAAGCATTGGCTTTTTTAGATGAACGCAATTATGTATTGCCTGAAGACATCAAAGAAGTTACAAAAGATGTGTTTAATCATCGATTGATTTTGAATTATGAAGCCGAAGCCGAAGGCGTAAATACCTTGGAATTGATTGAAAATATTTTGAAAAATGTACCAATTAGTCAATAAAATGAAACTAAAATTATTTATTTTTGCGTGTATTTATTGTTTGAATACGTTTATTTTTGCACAACTTCCTAACGTAATCAGTGGAAGAATAGAAAGACACGAAAATTTTAAATCACAATATGTGCAGGCGAGAAATATCGATGTTTGGTTGCCACATAATTATAACGCACAAAAAAAATATGCCGTTTTGTATATGCACGACGGACAAATGTTGTTTGATAGCACCATTACTTGGAACAAACAAGAATGGCAAGTTGATGAAAATATTACCAAATTAGCACAAAAAAATCTTGTCAAAGAATGTATTATTGTCGGGATTTGGAATGTAGGAGATTTGAGACGTTCAGAATATTTTCCTAAAAAAGCATTTGATTTTTTGTCTGATACACTTCAAAAAATGATGTTGGAAAAATATTTAGATAAAAAAGTAAAATCTGATGACTATTTATTGTTTTTAACCAAAGAAGTAAAACCATTTATTGATACAAAATATAGCACATTGAAAGATAGAAAAAATACGTTGATAGCAGGTTCGAGTATGGGCGGTTTGATTTCTATGTATGCGATTTGCGAATATCCTGATATTTTTGGTGGAGCGGCTTGTTTATCTACGCATTGGATTGGGAGTTTTGAAGACAATGATTTATTTCCACCTATTTATTTGAAATATTTAGAAAAATATTTGCCTTCACCCAAAAAAACAAAAATTTATTTTGATTGTGGTAATCAAACTTTGGATAAATTTTATCCTCGTCATCAAAAAAAAGTGGACGAATTGATGATAAAAAAAGGTTTTAAAGCACCCAATTTTATGACCAAAACATTTGAAGGAGAATCACATTCTGAAAAATCTTGGTCGAAAAGATTAGATATTCCAATGTTATTTTTATTAAAAAAGTAAAAATAAATTCCCCAAAAAAAAAGAAAAAATTGTATATGAAATTAGATATTTTAGTATTTGCAGCCCATCCCGATGATGCCGAGTTGACTTGTAGTGGAACAATTTTACATCACATTGATTTAGGTTATAAAGTTGGCATTGTTGATTTGACAAAAGGCGAATTAGGAAGTCGTGGAACAGCCGAAACCAGAGCCGAAGAAAGCGTACAAGCGTCAAAAATAATGGGCATTCACCACAGAGAAAATTTAGGTTTGCCTGATGGATTTTTGCAAAATATCCCCGAATATCAGCTCAAATTAGTAGAAAAAATTAGAGAATTTCGTCCTAAAATTGTCTTCGCCAACGCAATACAAGACAGACACACAGACCATGCAAAAGGCTCAATATTAGCCAAAGAAGCAAGTTTTTTAGCAGGTTTAAAAAAAATTGAAACCTATCAAAATGGCGTTTTGCAAGAGGCTTTCAGACCCGAAGCAGTTTATCATTATATTCAAGATATGCACCTAAAACCTGATTTTGTGGTTGATATTTCTGCCTATTGGCACAAAAAAGTAGAGGCAATCAAAGCATTTAAAACGCAATTTTTTGTAGGTGAAATAGATGATAATCAACCTGTTACGTCTATTTCTACGCCACAATTTATGCACTTTTTAGAAGGCAGAGCCAGAGAAATGGGGCGAATGATTGGAGTAGAATTTGGAGAAGGTTTTAATACAAACAGACCTTTGGGTGTCGAAAATGTGTTGTTATTGAAATAATTTTTTCTATTTTATCCATAAGTTTGTACTCTGAATAAAATTTATATTTTGGTGAGTTATTATTTATTGGAAATGATGCCTTTCAATATTAGCACAAAATTGCCAACAAAGTAAGAGTTAATATTCCTATTAAAAATAGCAATTTTTTATTGTTGGGTTTGGCATTAATGGTCTTATCATTAGTTTTTTGCCATTGAAGCTAAATCGTAGATCGATTAACATGTCCATTTTTAAACCAATATCTCTTTTATAAATTTCTTGTTTTGAAACAAAATATAGTTTTACTTCTTTATAGTCAATATCAAGAATTTCTTTAAATCTTATTTTTATAAAATTGTATAAAGTTGTTTCAAATTTTTCTTTCATATTATCTAAATCAAAACCTGCTCCAATTTTAATTTTCTTTAATTCTACTAATGTTAATCCGTATCCGCCATCAATACACTTTCTTATGATTAAACAATCGAGAGATGCTGGTGTATCGTTTTCTAATTTCTGTGCGTTATAAAATTTATCAACTTTAATAATAACATACGACTCAGCAGGAATAGAATTATCAAAAGTTACACAAATTTCATTTTCGCAACAAGTATCCTCCACAAACTCACTAAGTATTTTATGGTTTTTAATTTTATCTATCATTTTGGTTCTCTAAGTAGTTTAATCGTTCATAATAAAGTTTTTCAGAAGTTTCTTGGAAGTTATCATCATTAATGCCGTCTTCTGTTACTTTCATTTCTGCGTTAATAGTTGTTCCATCATTATTTCTAACAAGGTGATAAACCATAATTTTATTATGGTCAATTTCATTTTTGATTAAAAGATTATTCAACTTGTTGAACATATAATTACTGTGTGAAGTAATAAATATTTTCAAGTTTAATAAAGATAGTTTTGCAAATATTTCAATGAGTTTCACTTGCACTTCTGGATGAAGATGTGCTTCTGGTTCTTCAATGAAAAGTATATCATAGCCTTTTTCCTTTTTACGTCTATTACCTGAGTCATAAAAAGATTCAGGTAAAAAAAACTCTCTTCTTTTTATTGAGGCATATTTATTATTTAGAATATGCTTAAAATAAAGAACTAATGGTGAAAGTTCTGCAACCATAGAAGAAGCCTCTGAAAGATTTAGTTCTAACTCGATACCTTTAGGCTTATAGTGAATTCTTCTTGTCTTATCATCGTATTCGACCTCTCCACGAAGAATATCATTTTGCAATAACTTTATTATTTCCTCATATTCTCCGTTGATATGTTTTTTATCAACAGTAGATAAATCTATAAAATAATCCGCCAAAGGTTCGGACAACGATGGAAGTTCTATGCTCTTACTCTGCATAAAAAATCTATTTTGAGTGAGTTCTGCAATTATTGGAGTAAAAGCATTAAGTGCCTGATAAAGCCCTGAACGACTTGCTGGCAAATAGTAAATATCACGAATATTAAAGTCTAACTGTCGCAAAATTTGATTAACTTTTCCAAATGTATATCTTATAAACTCTCTTGTAAATTCATCTTCTGTAGGTGATCCAAATTCTTTTTTACCATTAATATAAAAGGAGAATTTTGTTGATTTAGTATTTTTATGAATTATTTGAACCTCTTTGAGTTCGTCCTCAAATTTTAAATCCAATATACCTTCCTCATTAGAGAATATTGTAAGTTTTTCGTGATTAGATATTGTAACAATAATTTCATAATTTTTATTTGAATATCTATTTTTAAGATTTTTTAGAGAGGAGAATGTATTTAACAATGAATTCTGAAATCCTTTTAAAATAATTTCTTTAAGTTCTCCCTCAACTAATTTTAGAAAATCTTTAGTACAATTAATCGACTTATCAACTTTAATATTTTTTATATTGGTTTTAATAAATTTTTCAAAAGAATTTTCTTGTGGCTCATCAAAATAAATATACTTATTGTTTATTACCTTATTTTTTATATTTTTTAAAAGACAATAAATGCAATAAGTTGCATACGATTTACCAATTGCATTTTCTCCATAAATAAGGTGTAAATCCTTATTTAAGTCAAATTTCAAGTTATCAATTGGTCCAAAATTTTTTATTTCAATTTCCATTTTATTCTGTGTTTGTTGTTGCTATTACTATAATATTACTTTATTTAACTTCAAAATAGCATTTAAAATTCTTTGCAAATATAATTGTTATTTATTAGTTTTGCAAATATATCTTACAAATTTTTATATATATAAAATATTGATAATCAACTATTTATTTTATAAATCTGCCTATTATTTTTAATGATAATATTCATTTAAAAAAAATAGAAACGAAAAATCAATATGAGTGACATTTTGAATTTAAAATAAAAAGGCTATTTAAAGATGATTAAGGCATTTTTCAATACTTTTAAATTTTAGTATCTGGTTAAATGAATAAAAAATACTTACGGGAATTTGTCGTATCTATTTTTAATTAATGTTTTAAATACAAAAAAATCTTTTATACTAAATTTAAGCCTTTATAGCCTTTACAACTATGTCACCCATATTGAAAAATTGATTAAATCAATTTTCTTCCATAATTTTTGAGTAGATAGATAAATCTCTTCGTCCAAAAATAGTAAGATAAGGATTTGATAAAAAAATATTTATATTTACAAAAAATTTATCTACCTTTGCAAAAAAAATAAATACTAAAATTATATCAAATAAAATGGAAAAAATAAAATATCTTCTTACAATTATTATTTTTTTTCTTGCTTATTCAGTAATAGCACAGCAAAAAGACGAAAAAAAAGAGCAAGATTTTAGAATTGTAAAAACGGACACTGCGGGCTATCCACTTATCAAAACAAGCGTGGAAATGGTCAGTAAAATTCAACCTATCAAAGGTGATTTTGTTATCCAAGACGAAACAGGCAATAAAGTAAACATTATTACTTTCGAAAAAAAAGGCGAAGAAGGAAAAACTGCGACAGCCAGCCGATTAATTTATTTTTTGTTAGATGCGTCTGCTTACACGAGTGGAACGCCCATCACAACCATCAAAAATTCGGTCAAAGAATCGTTTAGTGGCGGATTGAACAAAGAAAGTGATTTGATAAACGTCGGATATTTTGGACACGATAATCTTATCAAAAATTTAGAACGAGATTTTGGCTCTAATTACGGAAATTTTGAATCTGATATAAATAGTATTACTGCTTCAGGAGACACGACAGGAAAATTACCCGATGCCAATAAAGCCATTTATGATGCGATTGATTATTTTAGAAAAAGTGATAAAACAGGACAGAAAATTTTAATCATTATTTCGGGAGCAATGAGTAAAGGCAGAACGGCTTATAGTCGTGATAATGTTATTGACAGGGCAAAAAAAGTAGGCGTAAATATTTATACTATCAACTATAAAATTGATAAATTTGAAGATAAATTTTTTCCTGATGATTTAAGTATTATGAGCAATAAAACTGATGCAGAATTTAAAAATGTAACAGAATCAACAGAAATAAAAAATGCACTCGATGAATTTTTGAAATCTGGTCGTTCGAGTACGCCAGCAGAAGAAGGAACTTTGCGTTATGAAATTAGTTTTGAAGTACCCAATGTAAAAGATGGTGCAGAACATTCTTTTAAACTTACTTATAAAGGTCAAGAATTGAACGGATATTTTACGGCACCGGGCGAGAAAGGAAATAGCGGAATTTTTGGAATTTTGAATGGTTATGGATTTATTATTATTATTATCATTGGTTTATTGTTAGGAGGCGTTGCTTATTGGCAATATAATGAAAATCGATTACGAAAATTGGAGGAGGAAGAAATTGCTGCCCAAGAACAAATTGACAGAGAACAAGACGAAAAAAGACGAGAAAAAGAACATCAAAATCGTTTACAAAGTATTCAAGAGCAAAATATTCGTTTGCAAGAACAATTAAAAATGAAAGAACAAGAATTAGCTCGAAAAATCGACGAAGTTCCAACCGTTATTCCTTCTTCTAAAATTGACCCGAAAAAAACAATGATTGGTGGTGGTGGTGGTGCGCCCGTATTGCAGGTAGTGGCAGGAGCGTTTAGTAAAAATTATAGATTGAATAAACCAACGATGACTATTGGGCGTGCAGCCAACAATGATATTATTATTCCTGAACAAACGGTTTCTTCGCATCACGCAACTTTGACGATTGAAAATGGGAATTTTTTCATTTCTGATATGAATAGCACTAATGGAACTTTTGTGAATGGCACTCGAATCGATAAAAAAATGCTCAAAGGTGGAGATTTATTGAAATTGGGAGGAGCAAGTTGTAAGTTTGAAATTGTATAAAAAGTAAAAATATTTGTATAATAATAAAAATGGCTTTGCATTTCATTATGCAAAGCCATTTTTATTTATATTTTTAAATCTTGTTCTTTGGTTGTGCCTACAGGCGGTCTGTATGGCTGAAAAGGAATTTTGAGTAAATTTAAAATATTTTCATTTTCTGCAGTATCTAAATGCGTATCCACGCCATAAACGATATTTTTTGTATCATTCACTGTCATAAATGTACCAAATAATCTATCCCAAACCGCAAAAATATTTCCATAATTGCTATCGCTATAAGGTTGCACATAATGATGATGAACTTTGTGCATATCAGGAGAAACAATTATCCAACTCAATAAAGTATCAATTTTTTTGGGTAAATGAATATTGGCGTGATTGAATTGTGAAAGCGTAGCAGAAAGCGTTTGATAACACATAAATACCCAAATAGGTGAGCCTGTAATTATCACCGCCAAAAACGTAAATATAAATCTAAAAACACTTTCGCCCGGATGATGTCTATTCGCAGTCGTAACATCTACATTTGTATCGGTGTGATGAATGAGATGAAAAACCCACATAATTCTGATTTTATGCTCCAAAAAATGTATCAAATACGCCCCAATCAAATCTAATAATAACAAACCAACCACCAACATCAACCAAGAAGGCATATTGAATAAATGCAAAAGTCCAAAATGATTGTTTTTAGACCAATCACACGTTAAAACAATTATCCAAGCAAAACAAAAATTGACGAGAATAGTCGTAAAAGTAAAAAATAAATTAAGTCCCGCATGAGAAACACGATTTTTTTTCGCTTGAAATATAGGAATAATTCCTTCTATTATCCAAAAAAACATTAAACCACTTACCAAAATAATGGTGCGATATATACTTGGTATATTTTCAAAAAAATTGATAATAAATTCCATACACTTGTTTTTTTTATTTTATTTTGACTAGAAAATTAGGTTCCTGAGAAATTATTGTAGATATAATTTTATTGTGTTGTAGATGCCATTTATTTTGAAAATATAGAAAAATATCAACTTAAAAAACGAAGAGATTTTGGCTAAAGCCAACAGTTGGATTTTTTATTATCCTCCAGATAAATCTGGAGGCAATTCAAAAAATACATCTCAAGAAAAAAAATTATTTTCCGCACAAATTTCCTAAAAACCAAAAACTATTTTACCCAAGTAAACATTCTTTCCCAACGGATTTTTCCATTGAACAAACCTTTATTCGCATTCAAAGAAAGCCAAGTAAAAGAGGCTTCTCCTAACACGTGATTACGTGGTACAAATCCCCAAAATCTTGAATCTAAAGAATTATTACGATTATCGCCCATCATAAAATAATAATTTTGTTTGAATGTATATTTTTTAACTTCTTGATTATCAATAAATAATTTGTAATTTTTGATTTCAGCGTTGGCGTGCCATTCATAACTTGTAATCATTTTTCCGTATAAAATCACGTTTTCTTTGGTCATTTCTAATGTTTCACCTTTTTTGGGAATATTGATGGGTCCAAAATTATCTTCATTCCAATTATAATTAGGGTGATTTGGATACACAGGATAATATTTTGCATTTTCGGACATACGCATAGCACTTTCATCTTTCTTTTTCAAAGGTCTTTCTACAGAAATAATAAAATCGCTCATTTCTCTTAGTTTTTTTGCCTTTCCTTCCGAACACATAATCATAAAATCTTTTTCACTTTCTGCACTTCCTTCATAAATTTCTAAATCTTGCAATACTTTTTCATTCAAACCATTTTTTGTTTTGACTAAATATTTGAATTGCATATTTTTAGGTTGTTCTGCTATTTTATCATTGATATATAAAACGCCACTTTTAACTTCTAATTTATCTCCTCCAACGCCCACACATCTTTTTACATAATTAGTTTTCATTTCCACAGGTGGCATTTTTCCTGTCGGCAAACTATCCGCAGGATAATTAAAAACGACTACATTATTGCGTTCTACATCTTTATAACCCCATAATTTGACTGATGGCAACCAAATCCAAGTGAGATAAGAAGGAATATTTGTTCCCCAAATTTTGTTATCAGTCAAAGGAATTTGCAACGGGGTTTCGATGGTTCGAGGTCCATAAGCCAACTTACTTACAAACAAATAATCGCCTACTAATTGCGTTCCTTCCATCGAAGAAGTCGGAATTACATAAGGCGACATAGTTGCCCAACGCAAAAAAGAAGCAGCAATAATAGCGAAAATTCCTGCATCAGACCATTCTTTGACGATTTGGCGTGCATCTGGATTTTTATAAATGGCATAACCAATATAAGCAATAATCGGAATGGAAAGATAACCAATATTTAAAAATAAAACGGTTGCTAAAAATAAAAGTAGCACAATATCAAAAGCAAAACGTGCATTTGAAACAGGTTTTTGGACTTTTTCTTTTTTTTCTGGTTTTTGAGTTCCTTCAGTCATATCAAAAATAAAATGTGATGTTTTTATACTAATATTTTCTTATTTTTAATCAATCATAAGAAAACTTTTAATTTTTTTAAATTATTAGTTTTTATTTTTACTTATTTATTACAAATAAAAACAAAAAAATGCTAATTTGCAAAGATAGTTATTTTTTTGAAAAATAAAACGATTTTTTTCAACGGTTTTTTTGAATATTTTGGAAAAATAAAACTATCCAGATGTTTTTGGAGTTGTATTATTATTTTCCTCGATGGCTTGATTTATTTTTTGAATTACTTCAAAAAAAGTTTTCATTTTTTCAGGTTCAACTGCTTCGTATATAATTTGATTAAATTTTTTCACCGATTTTCGAGCAACTTCTCTTGCTTTTTTGCCATAATCAGTCAAAAAAATTCTAAAAAAACGTCTATCATTTTCGTCTTGTATTTTTTTTACAAATCCTTCTTCTTCCATATTCCTGAGCGTTCGGGTAATACTTCGTGCTTCCAAACCCAAAAGTGGCGCAATTTTAGTGGCAGGAGTTCCTTCTTCTATATCAATATTCAACAAAATATACCCGACAGAAACCGTTAAATTATATTGATTTGCTTCTGCATTATACATACGCGCAATGGCGTGCCAAGTAGCTTTTATTTGATAATCAATAGATTGTTCTCTTTTTAAATTTTTTGGTAATTGATGAGTTATATTTTCTACGTTCATTTTTTTGTTTTTTTTGATAATATTTTTGAAAATTTTCTGTTATTTTTGATGTATTTATTCTTGGCAATTTTTCTTTAAAAATGCGTCTGCGTCTTTATTTCCTAAATCTTTGGCTAATTTCCAATCACTACACGCACCATTCGAATCAACCAAATGTAATTTTGCAATTCCTCTCAAATAATATGCTTGAGCATTTCGCCTATCAATTTGAATAGCAACATTTAGATTTGAAACCGCATTATTATAATCTTTTTGTATCAAAAAAGAATTACCACGACTGATATAAAGTTGTGCATTTTTATTGCCCAACAATCGAATTGCTTTTACATATTCACGTCTCGAAATCTCAAAATTTCTCAAACTATCCAAAGCAACGGCTTTTAAATGGAGTGCTTCGCCATTCTTTTTATCCAATTTTTCTACGTCTTTAAATTCGCTCAAAGCCTTTCTTGGACTGCCTGTTTTCAAAAGCATTAGCCCTTTTTTTAGGATATAATTAACGTTTTTAGTTTCAAAACCAACCGCTCTCGAATAATTATAAAGTGCCATTGTCCAATCTTCTACTTTTTCTTTTTCTTCTGCAATTTTTGCAAATTCTACTCCTGAAGTTTGTGCTTGTAATATATGGATAAAAAAATATATTACTAAAAAAAATATAATACTAAATTTATTTTTCATTTTTAATTTGATTGATGTTGTAATTTTTTGTGAAAGTCAAATAATAGTTTTTAGTTTTACGTCAATTAAATTTTGTTTATTATTTTACTTTTAAATTTAGAATAAAAAAATTAGGTATTTTTATTTTCCTTTCTAATTTTTATTATTTCTTGAGCAGTTAATCCGGTTAAATCTTGAATAGTTTGATTATCAAAACCTTTTTTGATAGCATTTAAAGCCACTTCAACTTTTCCTTTAATTATTCCTGTTTTTTCGCCTTTTTTTATTCCTATTTTTTCACCTTTGACTATCCCTTCTTTTTCAGCAGTAGCCACACTATTAGTGAAATCTATTAAATTTTTTAGACTACTTTCGTATTCATTTAATTCTTCATTCGTATAACTCGATATTTGTGATTTTGCAAATACTTTCATAAAAATTTCATCTTGTAATGTTGGAAACAATCGATTAAAAAATATTTTTATATATTTTCCTTTCTAATTTTTATTATTTCTTGAGCAGTTAATCCGGTTAAATCTTGAATAGTTTGATTATCAAAACCTTTTTTGATAGCATTTAAAGCCACTTCAACTTTTCCTTTGATTATTCCTGTTTTTTCGCCCTCGATTTTTCCTTTGATTATTCCTATTTTTTCGCCCTCGATTTTTCCTTCTTTTTCAGCAGTAGCTACACTATTAGTGAAATCTATTAAATTTTTTAGACTACTTTCGTATTCATTTAATTCTTCATTCGTATAACTCGATATTTGTGATTTTGCAAATACTTTCATAAAAATTTCATCTTGTAATGTTGGAGGAAGACTTTGTAACTTTGGTATATTTTTTAAAACATATAACCATTTTTCATAACGAGTTGTCAAATTTTGTACTTTCTTATTAAAATTGGGCATCTCTAAATAAATAAACTGCAATTTGTCATAAAATATTGTGTTATCTTCAATATCTTTCAACATAATATGATGTTTTACTTTTTGAATAGGATTAGAATCATCGAATTTAAAATTCATAATGGCTATAGAATATACACTTTTTAGTTCATAAGTCCATTGAATGCCATTTTTTTTCGAGTCTTTTATGGCTTGATTCTGAATTGGAAAAGTCGCATAATAAATCGTTCTATCTTTGAAAAACTCTTGCTTGGCATTTTGCATTTCTACGACAAAAAATTCACCATTAATAGTTTTACAATGTATATCAAAAATGGCTTTTCTATCTGATTCTGTTCTGCCCAAATGTTCGCTTTTGATATAAATAATATCCACAATTTTATCTTCTTTTTCCAATAAAAGTGCGTTCAAAAAATCAATCAATAAGTCTTTACTATCTTCTTGACCAAACAATTTTTTGAAACCAAAATCTGTAAAAAGATTGATGTATGTACCTAAGTTTATTTTCATTTTTTATACACTTTTAGTTATTATAACACTTTATTTCAAATCCTCAAAATTTCCTTGCAAAAATATAATAAATTATAGTTAAAAAAAAATATTTGTGCTTATTTTTTAAAATTATGGTTATATTTTTTGGTAATTTTATTCCAGAAAAACAATTAGCATTTTCACAAAATTTGTAAAAATGCTAATCAATTCCTTTTTTAAACCTTATTTTGATGATTTTATTTCTACTAAGATTCTGTAAAATCTAAATCATTTCCTTTCTTTTTTTTCCATTTTGGTGCATTTTCTTTATCAGCCATTCGAACTATTTTTGGATAAAATTCTCCAATTACTTCTACTAAATCTGATTGAAAATTCATTACTTCGCGAATATTTTTATATGCATTGGGTGCTTCGTCGAGGTCGCCACCTATCAAACTTACGCCATTATCGGCTAACATTTTTTGCAAATCACTTTTTTTAATTTGTTTGAAGGCTTGTGAGCGAGACATCACACGCCCTGCTCCATGCGAAGCAGAAAGTAAAGATTGAGCATTTCCTTTTCCTTTCACCAAAAAACCTGGTGCAGTCATCGAACCCGGAATAATTCCCCATTCGCCTGCATTGGCTGGAGTTGCTCCTTTTCTATGCGTCAACACTTCTGTTCCATCGGCTAATTTTTCTTTCCAAGCAAAATTATGATGATTTTCAATGATTTTTAAAGGCTCCATTTCTAAATCTATTGCCATTTTTTTATGAATTTGGTGATGATTGGCAGAGGCATATTCACCCGCCAAATTCATACCAATCCAATATTCTTGCCCTTCTTCTGTATTCATATCCAACCAAGCCAAATGTTTTGCAGCATCAGGTAATTTAGTTTTTTCCATTGCTAATTTTGAATAATGCCCTGCAATCGTTGCCCCAAAACCTCTCGAACCAGAATGGGAAAGCAAAGCAACATATTCGCCTTTGGGCAAATTAAATTCATTGTTATCAGCCAAAATTGTAAGCGTTCCCCATTCTACAAAGTGATTTCCTGTGCCAGAAGTACCAATTTGAAATTGTGCTTTTGATTTTAATTCTCGAATAATTTTGGTAGCAGACCATTCAGGTCTATCAAAAACATCATCAGAATTTTGTATCGAAAAACCTTTTCCTGTTCCAAAAAGCGTGTTTTTTTCTAATAAATTGATAAATTTTTTGGTGCGTTTTTGTACATAACTATATTCCATCGGAAAAATTGACATACACATACGACACGCAATATCTACGCCTACCGCATAAGGAATAATTTTATCGCCTTCGGTTGCTAACACGCCACCAATCGGTAATCCATAACCATAATGTGCGTCAGGCATCAATGCACCCGCCAAAGTAATCGGCAAACGCATAGCCACGTCCATTTGTTTGATAGCACCTTCGTCAATATTTTCCTTTCCATAAATAGCATATTCAGGCGTTTCTTCTTTGAGTTCGAAGCCTTTTTTTTCTTGTTTAGTCGCAATAATTTGGACGTGTTTTTCTTTGATAATCTTTGCCAATTCTCCAAAAATATCATTCTCTAAAAAATCATCAGGAGTTTTTACAATATTCTCAAAAATAGATAAAATCTCATCTTTGTCGTATTTTTTTTCGTGAATAAGTGTTTTTGCTAATTGTCCTGCCATTTTAAAAATAGAAATTTCATAAATTCCAACGGTATGTAAATCTCTTTTATCTAATTTTTCGCTTCTTTTCATTATGTTGTGTTTGTTTTTTGTGATATTTTTTAAAATACAAAATAAATGTAATTAGTAAAGTAGGTATTTTTGAAATAAATTGTGAAATAATTTAATTTTACCACTTATCTTGACCTTTATTTTGATATGCAAAGATACATATATACGTATGCAATGGACTTGCGTAGATGAAAATATTTTTAAAAATTATTCAAAAAAAAATGTTCTTGGAAGATTATTGCAGCGTGATTTTTGTTTTTTTTGTAATTTAAAGAAAAAATATTTATTAAAAATAAACAAACTTTTTTTTAGATAAATAACGTTATTAAGTCGTACAACGTTACTATTCTTCGAATAGCGAAGTCAAAAATTTCAAAAGTGATAGATTTAAGTAACGTTTCATTTATACTTAAATTAGTTGGTGAGGGAATATAAAAATAAGTTTTTTTTATACAAATTAAAAGAAATAATTAGAGAAATTATTTTTTATTTTATTTATAATTTATATATTTGTGCCAAAATTTAACAAATATTGAAAATGAAAAATATATTTTCTCCCAAAGATTTTGCCACAACCGAACTCAAATCTGTACTCAAAAACGTACAAAATTTAGATGAAATCAAAAAAATAATTGGTTTTTGGCAAAAAGATATTCAAAGCGGAAAAATTTTTCAACAAAATGAAACGCAATTAGATATGCGTTTTATTCATCAATTTTTTGGAGATATTTTAGGATATGATTATCAAAATGATAAAAATTGGCACATCGAAATCAAACCAAAAACTTCACAAGATAACACAAGACCAGATGCTACTTTGGGCTTTTATGCCGTTAATTCTCAACAAAAAGAGCCAAAATCAAAAGTTGTCATCGAATTAAAGGGCGCAAATATTAACTTAGATAAAACACAAATCAAAGAAAAAAAAGGCTCTCCTATCGAGCAAGCTTTTGGGTATGTGCCTAAAATGAACGGACATTGTCAATGGGTAATTGTGAGTAATTTTACAGAAATTAGGTTGTATCACGCCAGCGATAGCAGTCGTTATGAAAGTTTTGAAATAGTAGATTTGTTAGAAGAACAAAACTTAGCAAAATTTATTTTTCTTTTTCAAAAAGATAGACTTTTTTTGGAAAATTCAGAAAGTAGAATTAGCCAATTATTGAATGAAAGAAGAATTTTTGAGGAAAAAATATCAAACGAATTTTATTATCAATACGAAGAAGTTAAACAAAATTTATATTATCATTTTTATCAAGAAAATAATACACAAAACATCGAAGATTTGCAAAATGCAGTACAAAAACTAATCGATAGAATTATTTTTATTTGTTTTGTCAGAGATACTTTGCCGATGATGAATGTATTAGGAAAAATCCAAGAAAATTATCTCGAATTAGGAGATTTGTATGAGTATAAAAATAGACTTTGGAACGATTTGAAAGGTATTTTTAAATCATTTGATAAAGGTTTTGGTGAAAAAATTCCGCAATTTAATGGTGGACTTTTTAAAAAAGATGAATTATTAGACGAAAAAATTAAAATTTATGACACACAAATTATACCTTTGATAGATTTTGTACTCAAATATGATTTTCAAAACGAACTAAACGTAAATTTATTGGGGCATATTTTTGAACAATCTTTATCAGGAAATGAAAAAAATCAACCTAATTATTCAATTCCTGCCCACAAAACGCCACACGTATCGAACAATATACGCAAACAAGATGGAATTTTTTATACGCCTGATTTTATTACTAAATATATTATCAAAACAACGATTGGCGCATATTTAACAGAACAAAAAAAAATATTATTAGAAAAATATACCACCGAAAACATAGATTTTTGGAATGATTATCAACATATTTTACAAAATCTGAAAATTTTGGATCCTGCTTGTGGTTCGGGTGCTTTTTTGGCGCAAGTTTTTGAATTTTTATTTGATGAATGGTTGATTGTGTTGGCAGAAATTGAAAAAGTAAAAAATAATGGAAAAAGAAAATTTACTTCTAAAAATCAAGGAATTTTCATCACAAAAAACGCTTCAGAAATACAACAAAATGAATGGAAAATAAAAAAAATGATTGTGCAAAATAATCTTTTTGGATTCGACATCAATCAAAAAAGTATTCAAATTACAAAACTTGCTTTATGGCTTTTGACTGCGAATAGATTTGTAACTTTGGCAGATTTATCATCTAATATATTGGAAATCAATACATTAACAAAAAATATCAATCTAAAAAATAATACAAATTTTGATATTATTATTGGCAATCCGCCTTATGTAAGGCAAGAATTATTAGGAGAAATACAAAAAAAACAACTCGAAAAAGACTTTCCAAATGTGTATAATGGCGTGGCAGATTTGTACGTTTATTTTTATGCAAAAGCCTTAGAATTATTAAAATCCAACGGATATGTTGGCTTTATCACGCCCAATAAATGGCTCAAAACAAAATACGGCAAAGGATTGAGACAACTTTTAAAGCCATTAAAAATTGTACAAATTGTCGATTTTTTTGAAATTAGAGTTTTTGAAGATGCAAGCACAGAACCAATAATTATCACGTTTAAAAATCAAAAAACAGATGATTATTTCGATTATTTTCCTATTTCTAAACAAAATATAAAAGATGGATTAGCTAATTTTGCAGAAAATTTACCGCATAAAATCATTGTCAAAAAAGATACTTTGAACGATAATGAATGGATATTTGCAGATTCTCAAACACAAAATATATTGGATATTATCACAGGAAAAACGCCTGTTTACTATGAAAATCAATTACTTACCATAATTTCATTGAACGAATATACGAAAAAAGAAATTTATGGAGGTATAAAAACAGGTTTGAATAAGGCTTTTATCATTGATGAAAAAACTAAAAATGAACTCATAAAAAAAGAGACAAAAAGTGCTGATTTAATCAAACCTTACATACAATCTACGGACATTAAAAAATGGCATTTAGAAAATAAAACCGATTCATATTTGATATTTACGAGGAGGGGAGTCGATATTGAAAAATATCCTGCCATAAAAAAGTATTTATTTCAGTTTTATAATGAATTGAAACCAAAAAAAAATGATGAGGACGAAGGCAGAAAAGCAGGAAAATATGAATGGTTTGAAATTCAAGATAGTAGTGCTTATTATCCAAAATTTGATGAACCTAAAATTATGTATATTCATACTGCGGTTGAGCATCAATTTTATTATGATACAGAAAAATTTTATTTGAATAATGCTACTTATTTTATCTCGAATGCGGATTTGTTTTTATCTGTATTTCTCAATTCTAAAATTTTTCAATTTTATAAAAAACTAAAATTTGTGGCGTATGGAAATGCTGAGGAAGGTGGTAGAAGTAAATTAGATTATAACAAAATGATTGATGTGCCAGTGCCTTTTTTGAGTGCCAATCAGAAAAAACCTTTTGAAGAAATAGCTAAAACATTGCAAAATTGGAGCGAAAACAACCAAAAAACAACCAAAGATTTTTATAAAATTATGCAAGCGGATTTTATAGATTTAAAAATCAATCAAAAGTTAGAAAAATGTTTTGAATTGACTTGGCAAGAATTTCAAGATGAATTAAAAAAGCAAAAAATAACAATTCCTATCAAACAAAAAACTGAATATATGAATTATTTTGAGGACGAAAAACAAAAATATATCAATACAGAAATGCTTATCAGAAAAAATGAGCAATTATTAGATAAAATGTTAATGGATTTGTATGGTATCTATTTACAATAAATTTAGTTTTTTTCAACTTGGTTTAAGTATTAAGACTTTCTTTAATCAAAAAAATGTAATATTTTGAAAATATTACATTTTAACAGAGAAAGTTAGACAAGATTTGTTTATTTAAGATTTTATTTTGAGAAAACTTAATTTCTTTTATTTAATTCATCTCTTATTCTTGCTGCCTCTTCATAGTCTTCTTTTTCCAAAAATTCATTTAACATTTTTTGTAATTCTTGTAAAGAAGTATTTTTATACCTTTCATTGCCACTCGAATGAGTAGATGCTTCTTCTTCATCTTCTTCAATTTGCTCGTCTAATTCTTCATCAGACACGATAATTCCCGCTTCAGACATGATATTTTCATCAACAAATATAGGCACGCTAAATCTCAAACCTATGGCTATGGCATCAGATGGTCTTGAGTCTATTTCCATTACATCTCCATTTTTAGTAGTGCAAACGATTTTTGCATAAAAAACGCCTTCTTTTAAATCAGAAATCATAATTTCCTCTACTTTAAATTCGAGTGCCTTTGCAAAAGACTTAAATAAATCGTGCGTCATAGGTCTATGTGGCGTAATTTTTTCTATTTCGATGGCGATTGCTTGCGCCTCGAATACACCTATAATAATGGGTAGCCTGCGTACTCCTTTACTTTCTGCCAAAATAAGTGCAAAACCTGTGTTAGATTGGCTTGATGAAAGCCCTAAAATGCGTAACTTTACTTTACTCACTGCCTCAAAAAATTATAATTCTAAATAAATGGATAGAAATAATAATATCACAAATTAAAATACATTGATAATCAATGATTTATACAATATATTTATAAAAAAAATGACTTCTTTTTTATTTCTTTCTGCAAAGATAATAAAAAAAATAAGACTAAAAAAAAACTACCTATATTTTTTTTAATAGAAACGATAAAAATATGATTTATTTATTTATCTTTGCACAAAAATAATGGTAGCATTCAAAAAAATGCTTTAAAAGGGAATTTGGTGAAATGCCAAAACTGTCCCCGCAACTGTAAAGTTACAAAATATTTTTGTGATATAAATGTTAGTTTATTCCAAAAATAAGAAATCTTTTTATTTATTTTTACCACTGTTCTATTGATTAAGAATGGGAAGGAAAACAAAAAGGTAACAAGTCAGGAGACCTGCCGATTTTTTATTTACTTTACTAAAACCTTTTGAGTCTTCGGGTGAAAGACTGCAATTTTATTATGAATTTAAAAAAAATTATCGCAATCATTGCGTTAGGCATTTCTTTGTTTGCCTGTAAAACAAGCACATCAGATCCTGTTGCAACTCCTACCACAGATGTAATCGTTATCAATGAAGGAAATTTTAATAGTGCCGATGGCTCGTTAAGTACCTATCGAAGTGGTGATGGAAGTGTAGAATTAGGAATTTTTGAACGAATTAATGGCTTTCCATTAGCCGCTACCATTCAAAATGTATATGCTGAATCTACGCAAAACCGTATCTATGCCATTACAAATGCTCCTGATAAATTAGAAATAATGAGTTATGGTGATTTCTCTTCCTTAGCAACGATTAGAAACTCAGGAGCAACCATCAATTTTACAAATCCTTATGCTTTTGCGGCAATAGGAAATACGGGTTATGTAAGTAATTGGGGAACATTTAATAATATAACTTCTACTTTTCAAAATGGCTATATTACCAAAATAAATTTAGCAAACAATAGTATCACCTCTAAATTAACTCGAACTACAAAACCACAAGATTTAAAAATAGTCAATAATAATTTATATATTGCCAACACAGGCGGCAGTACAATTTCTGTTTTAAACACTAATAATGATGTAAGTGTGACAGAAATTACTACTCCTGCGGGACCTGATAAAATGGTGGTGGACAAAAATAATAAAATTTGGGTACTTTGCACAAGTGGTAATTTAATTCGTATTAATCCAGTGAATAACACAATCGAGGCTACTTTTGCTTCGGTTTCGGTGAGTGGTTATAACGAAAAAATGGTTTTGAATAGCACAAAAGATAGATTATATTGGTTGAATAGCACTTGGGGACAATCTTCTAAGGTTTTTGCGATGGATATAACTGCTACTACTATTCCTACCACTGCTCTCATTACTCGCAATAATTTATATGGTTTAGGAGCGCATCCTAACGGAGATATTTATGTAACAGACTCGAATAGCTTTCAGGGGAATGGGCGTGTGTATGTGTATAATAGTGCAGGTACAGAGAAAACAAACTTTGGAGCAGGACGAGGTCCGAATGGATTTATTTTTAGATAGCTGTAAATAAAAAGAGTTCTTAGAAGATTTCTGCGAAAAATGAAAATATCTTTTTTTGAATTATATTTTGAATTACCTCCAGATTTATCTGGAGGATAATATACAATTCAATTGTTGGCTTTAGCCGAAATTTTTGTGTTTTTCAAATTTTATATATTTCAATAGAAATGGCATTTATGCCATTTCTATTGAAATTAAAACAAAGACAAAGCAAAACTTGTCATCGATTTTACGCCTGTTTTTAATGTTTTTGACACTTCGGGAGCATAAAAAGGAGAATGTAAAGAAGGCAAACTTTCGCCTGTTTTTTTGCTATTTTCTATTTTTTCGTCTGAAATTGTACCCAACCAAAAAATACAAATCGGTATTTTTTCATTCGTTCTTCCAAATAATCCAAAATCTTCCGCACCCATCACAGGCTCGCTCATGATTACATTTTCCTTTCCTAATACATTTTCACCTACTAATTTTAATTTTTTTGTCAATTCAATATGATTAAAAACGGCTGGAATACTTTCATTTTGAACAATTACTTCGGGAATTTTATTTTCAGGCATTCCTGCTGCCAACGCAATATGTTTGCATTTATGCGGAATTGCTTTCAAAATATGATTTCTGACTTCATCTTTATAAGAACGAACTGTTAATTGCATTTTTAATTGGTCAGAAATAATATTATGTTTTGTGCCGCCGTGAATCGAGCCAACCGTTACCACTGCTGCATCTGTCGGAGCAATTTCTCTACTTACAATCGTTTGCAAACCTAATATAATTTGACTTCCTAATACGATTGGGTCAATAGTTGTGTGCGGATATGCGCCATGTCCACCTTTTCCATACACCAAAATATCAATCGAATCTACATTGGCAAACGTATAACCTTCACACATTCCTATTTTTCCTGCGGGTAAAGTGGCGTTGCAATGCAAAGCAATCGCATAATCAGGAGTAGGGAATTTTTGATAAAGTCCTGCGTCAATCATAGCTTTTGCGCCTCCTGCACGTTCTTCGGCAGGTTGGGCAACCATTATGAGCGTGCCTTTCCAATCTTTTTTGGTTTCTGCCAACACTTGTGCCACTCCCAAAAATACCGTAATGTGCATATCATGTCCGCAAGCGTGCATAGCAGGAACATCATTTCCGTTGTCATCTTTGGTTCGAACTTTGCTCGCATACGGCAAACCTGTTTTTTCTTCCAATGGCAAAGCATCAGTATCGGCTCTGATAAGCACATTTTTTCCTTTTCCATTTTTCAAAATTCCAATTACGCCATATCCTCCAAAATTTTCAGTAACTTCGAAACCCAATTTTTTAAGTTCTTGGGCAATTAAAGCAGAAGTATTTTTTTCTTGAAATGAAATTTCAGGATTTTGGTGGAGATATTTATATTTATTTTCCCAAACCTCAGCATTTTTTTCGATAATTTGTTGAATTTTTGGTAATAAATTAGGATTTAATTTGGTTTGAGCAATACTATTTTGTGCTACAAAATACATCAGCAAAAAAGTAAGAAAATATAATTTTTTCATTGTATTTATTTTTATTTGTAATTTTTAAAGCACAAATATATCGTTTTTTTCTGATTTAAAATACATCAATGCTAAAAAAATAAAAAAACGTTTATAAAAATGATGAAAAATTTTTATAAACGTTTGAAAATCAAATCATTGTATTTCTAAAAAAAATTATAAAACAACTTCTCCAAACAAAGTTGCCAAAGAACATCTATCAATTTTCACATTGACATAATCACCTTTTTTGAAATTATGTTTTGGAAAAATAACGACTTTATTTTGTGAATTTCTACCTTTTAAAAAATCAGCAGAGCGTTTTGATTCTCCTTCTACTAATACTTTACAGATTTTTCCAATATCTTTTTGATTTCTCAACAAAGAATGTTCGTTTTGTTTGTCTATAATTTCTTGTAAACGTCTTTTTTTAACTTCTAATGAAATATCATCGGGATATTTTTTGTGTGCCAATGTGCTTGGTCTTTCAGAATAAAAAAACATATACCCAAAATCATAATGCACTTCGTCCATCAAAGAAAGTGTATCTTGATGTTCTTCTTCTGTTTCAGAACAAAAACCTGCAATTAAATCGTGAGAAATGCCACATTCTTCGCCTAAAATTCTTCGAATTGATTTTATTCTATCCAAATACCATTCGCGCGTATAACCTCGATTCATCATTTCTAACACTCTACTATTGCCGCTTTGTGCGGGTAAATGAATATATTTTGCGATATTTTCATATTTTGCCATCATTTCCAACACCTCATCATTCATATCTTTGGGGTGAGAAGTGGTGAAACGGACACGCAAATCGGGACTAATGAAAGCGACTTTTTCTAATAATTGTGCAAAATTGACGACCTCAATATTTGTTAAATCTACTCCTTTTTTGATGGCTTTTTTTTCTGCAGTAATAGAAATAACATCAGGATTTGAACTCCATAAATAAGAATCAACGTTTTGTCCCAATAAAGTTACTTCTTTATATCCTTGATTGACTAAATCTTGTACTTCTTTCAAAATCGAATGAGCATCACGACTACGCTCACGCCCACGTGTGAAAGGCACGACGCAAAATGAACACATATTATCACAACCACGCATAATCGACACAAAAGCAGAAACTCCATTCGAATTAAGGCGAACAGGTGCAATATCCGCATACGTTTCATCTCTCGACAAAAACACATTCATCGCTCTTTGTCCATCGTCTACTTCATTGATTAGATTTGGCAAATCTCTATACGCATCAGGTCCCGCTACTAAATCTACAATTTTTTCTTCTTCTAATAATTTAGTTTTCAATCTTTCAGCCATACAACCCAACACACCAATCACTGTGGCAGGTTTTTTCTTTTTTACGCTTTGTAAATGTTGCAATCTGTGTCTGATGCGTTGTTCGGCATTATCACGAATAGCACACGTATTTAAAAAAATTAAATCGGCATTATCGGCATTATCGGTGGTATCAAAATCATTTTCCATCATAATAGAAGCAACTATTTCAGAGTCAGAAAAATTCATTTGACAACCATAACTTTCAATATATAATTTACGTTTTTTTCCTGTATTTGTATTGGGTAATGTTTTATATTCTTCTTGCGTAGTTTGGGTTTCTTCTTCCAAAATATCAATATCTTTTATTAAATTATTCATTTATTTTTTTGTTTACTAATTTTGGTGCAAAACTAAGCAAAATTTATGATATGTAATGTAATATGCTTAAAATTAAATTGATTTTTTAAGTTTTTTGTTTTTGGGTATAATTTTTTTCGACGCTCAAAAATAACGATTGAAAAGTTAGATAAAAATGTAGAAAAGTGACAGCATTTTTCTACATTTAGTTTTTAATCAAATAGATATTTTTTTTTTATAATTTTTTAAGATTTGATAAACAAAAAAAATACTTATAAATTTTTGAATTTTTACAAGTATTTTTAATTGATATTTATCCTTCTTGGTGCACAAAAACCTCCTCAAAAGGGCTTTCTGTGATGCTGACCACTGTATATGGCACCAACATTGTTTTATAATTTTCTTCTATTCTTTCATAGGCTTCTTTGATAGTATGCGCCGAAACAATCACATATAAACTTACTTTTTTGACTTTTTCGGTGTCATCATCAGTAACATTATACGTAATTTTGCATTTATACCACATATCAGAATCTTCATAATGAAAAACTTCTATTAAATTGCTGCGGCGTAAATCTCCTATTTGAAAATCTTTGATAATACTTCCCAATTCTTGATAAATTCGTGCCTCTGCTTCTGTGTAAGAAATGGCATCAATCAAATAAGATTGTTGTATTTTTTTGATATTTCCTTTGTCGTCTTCTTTATTAAATTTGACTTGACAAACGAACCAACTTTTGTTCATATAAAAAGAATTTAGTTTAATTTTTTTGCAAAATTATAAAAAAATAAATAAAAATAATAAAAAATGAATTTTATTTTATTATTTTGATATTAATTTTCTCTATGTAATAATATTTCGATAAAATTTTTAAGATTTTGTTTGTTTTCTTGGTTGGTAAAAGTTAAATTATCTAAGATTTTGAACGCATCATCAAAATAAATATCAATTTTTGCCAAAGTTTGTTCGCTGATATTATACGTATTATAAATATCAATCATTGCTTTTATTTTCTTTTCTTTATCAAATTCTTTTGCTTCCAACCAAAAATGAAGCGAAGTTTTGGTTTCATTTTGGGCTTGTTCGATGGCTTTTATCAATAGAAAAGTTTTTTTATTGGCAATAATATCTCCTCCGACTTGTTTTCCAACTTTTGCACTTTCTCCAAAAACATCTAACCAATCATCTTTTAATTGAAAACCAATGCCTATTTTTTCTCCAAATAAACGTAATTGATACGTAACTTCTTGATTTTCACCCGCCAAAATTCCGCCTAATTCTAACGAAAAACCTAATAAAACAGCAGTTTTTAATCGAATCATTTCGATATATTCGTCTTCTTTGACTTGTGCTTTTTGTTCAAAAATCATATCTAATTGTTGCCCTTCACATACTTCTGCCGCACATTCATTAAATCTTGTCATTGCTTTCGATAAATATTGAGCGTCCATAGATAAAAGTTGTTGATACGCCTGCACGAGCATCACATCACCTGATAAAATGGCAGTATTTGTGTTCCATTTTTCGTGAACAGTTGCTTTTCCTCTGCGTAAAGGGGCATTATCCATAATATCATCATGCATCAGCGTAAAATTATGAAAAATTTCGACAGCCAAAGAAGGTTTTATAATTGATTCCCAATCATTTTTAAAAAGCGAATATCCTAATAAAACCAACAAAGGTCTTAATCTTTTACCACCTAAATCCATTAAATAAATAATTGGTTCGTATAATTCGATGGGGTGATTTCTATATTGTATTTGTTTGATTTCGGTTTCGAGGTCTTGTAATGCTTTTTGCATACTATTTTTTTATTTTTATTTATTATTTTGATAGGTATTTTATAGAAATCTATGTATTTTCATTTCTTATTTTTATTATTTCTTGAGCAGATAAACCAGAAACATCTTGAATGAAATTATCATCAAAGCCTCTTTTTATGAGATTTAAGGCAATTTCTTGAGCTTTATTTTGCTCACCTTTGATTATTCCTATTTTTTCGCCCTCGATTTTTCCTTCTTTTTCAGCAGTAGCCACACTATTATTGAAGTCAATTAAATTTTTTAGACTACTTTCGTATTCATTTAATTCTTCATTCGTATAACTCGATATTTGTGATTTTGTAAATACTTTCATAAAAATTTCATCTTGTAATGTTGGAGGAATACTTTGTAATTTTGGTATATTTTTTAAAACATATAACCATTTTTCATAACGAGTGGTCAAATTTTGTACTTTCTTATTAAAATTGGGCATCTCTAAATAAATAAACTGCAATTTGTCATAAAATATTGTGTTATCTTCAATATCTTTCAACATAGTATGATGTTTTACTTTATGATGTTTTACTTTATGATGTTTTACTTTATGATGTTTTACTTTATGAATAGGATTAGAGTCATCGAATTTAAAATTCATAATGGCTATAGAATAAATGCTTTTTAATTCATAAGTCCAAACAATATTATTTTTTTTCGAGTCTTTTATGGCTTGATTTTGAATAGGAAAAGTTGCATAATAAATCGTTCTATCTTTGAAAAATTCTTGCTTGGCATTTTGCATCTCTACGATAGAAAATTTACCATTGATAGTTTTACAATGTATATCAAAAATAGCTTTTCTGTCCGATTCTGTTCTGCCTAAATTGTCATTTTTGAGATAATTAATAGCCATAATTTTGTCTTCTTTTTCTAATAAAAGTGCATTTAAAAAGTCAATCAATAATTCTTTACTATTTTCTTGACCAAACAATTTTTTGAAACCAAAATTTATAAAAGGGTTAATATAAAAAATCACCATAACGAATTGTGTAACCCGCTTTCATCTTTTCTTGTATAAAGCCTAAACCTTCCATTTGTTGCTGACCACTATAGTTATAGTAGGTGGTATCTTGTGCTGTTATTAAATATTTACTATCACTGACACTAATTCTACTTAATGTACTTTCTAAATGACCTGATATCATAAGAGATGTATCCATTTTAGGATTAGAAAATATACCTGCAACAGTTTGACGAAAACTATTACCTATACAAGCAGAAAAAGATAAACTTGGTTTAGAGTAAGCTAAATCAAAGGCTTTGTTTTTGATAACGACTTTTTAATTTTGTCAATAAATATTTATTTTATTATTCCCTTCTCCTCGGTCTGTGGCACACAGACCGAAACAGCTTAGTAACTTTTATTTCGGCAAGGATTAACATAAAAGAAATGTCATTATCAATCTAAGCTTTTTTTAATTCAGGACGAAAAGGAACTATACCACTAAATTCTGACATATTTTTTAGGTTAAATATTATACGTACCACAAAATTATAAAAACATAATACAAAAAACAAATTTATTTCAAAAAATAAAAAAACTTTTTTTAAATAATAGCAAAACAACTAAATAACCTCTACAAGACTAGCCCTGAAGTTGAGGGAGTTTTTTTGGGTATAATATTTTCTACTTAGTCCCTAGCGAAAGTATCAAAATATTTATAGATTTTGAAAGAGAGTAAAAATTTTGATTGATTATTTTAAAACCAAATTAAAAATATCTCTCTCAAATATATATTTTCATAAAAAATAAAAATATAATTAGATTTCAAAGCTTTTATTTATCCAAAAATAATTATTTTTTTGGATAAAAATTATTTATTTCAATATAAACATAAAATTAAAAATCAAAAAAAGCCGTATAATTCTAATTAAATAATCATTTTTTGATACTTATTTTATCAAATATATAAAAATTATTCATTACAATAAAAAATTAAAAAAAAATTAAAAAAATCTTTCAATAATTATACCATAATTCATTTTTTTTATGAAAATTTGTAGTATCAAAAATGATGACAAAAATCCAAATCAAAGAATGTTATGCAAAAATTAATTCAAAATCAAATTATAACGCAAAAGTTATCACCACAACAAATACAATTTATAAAACTTTTGCAAATTCCAACGGCTGAATTGCAAGCACGTATAGAAGAAGAACTCGAAAGCAATCCAGCTCTCGAAGATAATCGTGATAATGATTTTGAAAAAGATAAAGAAAAAGAAAGAGAAAGAGATAAAGAAAGTAAAGAAAATGAAGATTTTGACAACGATTTTAAGGACGATTATAATGATGATTATAATAGTAGTAATACCAGTGAGGATTATAGTGAGGAATTTAATGACTATAATGATGACGCAAACGAATACGAAAATGACTCAAATGTAGACGCAATTAGTATTGATGAATATTTGAGGCAGGACGATAACGGCTATCAATATCAAGACAATAATTATAGAGAAGATGAAAAAGAAATGCCAATTATGATGCATTCCAGTCTGAATGATACATTAATGGGGCAATTAGGTTTTTTGAGATTAACAGATACTGATGAAAAAATTGGAGAGCAAATCATAGGAAGTTTAGATAATGATGGCTATTTGAGAAGGTCTTTGGCGGCTATTGTCAATGATTTGGCTTTTGCTCAAAATATTGAAGTAGAAGAAAAAAGAGTGGAAGAAATTTTGAGAGAAATACAACTTTTTGAACCTGCAGGAATTGGAGCAAGAGATTTAAAAGAATGTTTGATTTTGCAATTAGAAAGAAAAGTAAGCGAAAATATGCTTGCCGAATTAGCCATTAGACTTTTAGATGATTGTTTTGAAGAATTTACTAAAAAACATTATGATAAAATTGCTAAAAAATTAGACTTCGAACCCGAAGAACTGAAAGAAGTGATACAAATTATTCTTAAATTAAATCCAAAACCTGGCGAAAATTCTACGAGTTTTACCAATACATCTCAATATTTAATTCCTGATTTCATTCTCAAAAATGACAATGGAAAATTAGATGTAATGCTTAATTCTAAAAACGCGCCCGAATTGCGAGTCAATAGTTCTTATGCTGATATGCTCGATACATATAGCAAAAGTAACAAAAAAGATAAAAATATTAGAGAAACTGTTTCGTTTGTAAAGCAAAAATTAGACTCCGCGAAATGGTTTATTGATGCTATCAAGCAAAGACAACAAACTTTATTACGCACTATGAATGCTATTATTGAATATCAATATGAGTTTTTTCAAGATGGTGATGAAAGTAAATTTAGACCTATGATTTTGAAAGATATTGCCGATAAAATTGGAATGGATATTTCTACGATTTCCAGAGTGGCAAATAGCAAAGCGATTCAGGCAGACTTTGGTATTTTTCCACTCAAATATTTTTTCTCTGAAGGTATTTCGACTGATGCAGGCGAAGACGTAAGTAGTAGAGAAGTGAAATTTGTTTTGAAAGAAATGGTTGATAATGAACATAAAAAGAAACCTCTTTCTGATGATAAATTAGAAAAAATGCTCAAATCAAAAGGTTATCAAATTGCTCGAAGAACGGTTGCCAAATATCGTGAACAACTTAATATTCCTGTGGCAAGATTAAGAAAAAAATTATAGATTTTATATAATCAAACAAAAAAATAGTCAAAGAAAATGGCACAAAAACACGTTTAAAAAATTATGTTTTTGTGCATTTTCATTTTTTATCAATATAACAAGAAAAACTAATTTTGATTACGATATTGTTCTGTCAAACGTGGTTTTAATTGTTCTAATAATTTTTGGCACAAACTTACAAACAAATCTTGGCGTGCAGGAACGGTTTTTTCTCCTACATTGACTAAGGCTAATTGAGCAGGTTTGAGTGCGCCTTGGTCGCCATTGCTTCTTGCCCATTGATGTTGCCAAATAAACTCCGCAGGGATTCTTTCATGAATTAACATACGTTGATTTTGTTGGTCATAAATTTTCATTTCCATAATAGCCGTAGAACGTACAATTTTTGTATAAGTTCGTAATTCCGTTTTGGGTGCTTGCAAATAACTTGTTCCATTGATATTTACCTTAACTGTATCACCAATAATCGTTTCGATTCGTTCTTGTGTATTATTTTCACCAACCACAAAATCAAAAAATTGAAAGCTTAAAATTTGATTAGGTGGCACAGGCAACGCACTACGCGTAAAGAAAAAGTCTAAAGTATTTGTTTTTCTCAACGAAATTAAATGCGTATTGATTTGATTTCTAAAAAATTCATCGTTAGGAGCAAAAGAACTTTGTGTAGGAATTTGATCGACAAAAACTTTGAAAACCGCCAATAATCTTGCTTGTTCGATGCGTTGAATAATATCAGGTTTGATATTTGGGACTAATTGATTAGCCGTTTGTAAATTTCTAACTGCTTCTCTTCCTGCATCTCTTGTGCCAATATTGATTTGAGAAACGCCTAAATTATAATACGCTTCTGCCGCATTATTGTTTGCTTCTTGCAATTCTTTATCGTATCTTTCGGGATTTGGAACGATAACCAATGCTTTCGGGCAACCTACAATATGCGTGTGCATCGCATTGATGTTACGATAAATTTCTGCAATTTGTACCCAACGCATTACGTCTGTGGAGGTTTGTAAACCTTGCAAACGTGCTTTTAATGCTTGTAAAGCCAAAGGATAACTTTGTCTTAAATAATTTTCTTGTTCAGAAGGATTTTTTGGGCGATTGCATAATTCTCTTGATGATAATCGAACTGTTTGTTCATAATCACCTCTGGCAAAAGATTTTTTGCTCGAACGACACGCCCAAACAGATACACAAATAAAAACAAAAATAGAGATAACAAGTAATTTAGATTTCATATTTTTTTAGTATGTATAAATAAATGATTTAAAATAAACATTAAAAATTGTTCTGCAAATATAAATCAAAATTATGAAAAAATATCAATTATTTTTTAACTTTATTGTGATGTTTTGGCTTAGTTTGATATTGATATTTCTTTTAGGGACTAAGTAGCAAATAATATACCCACCGAGTACGATTCCTTCAAGGTAGGCTGTTCAGAATGTGCTAAAAATACATTCGTTTTTTCATCCAAAATCAACCTAATTTTCTACCTTTTCAGGT
>JAAFJG010000100.1 GCA_013298075.1 Cytophagales bacterium
ACCCACTCAAAAAAACTTATTTTTAGTTCCCTCACCGCTGGGGAGGGTTAGGGTCAGTGTTGTTAAATTCTTTTTTTTTAACAAATAAAATAGAAATTAACTTGTATAATATTCTGTAAAAAATCTATAATTTTTTGAAAATCTTATAGATTTGGCAAATTATATTTTGATTTGTAAAATAATTTACCTGACAAATATTAGAACTTAACAACACTGACCCCAGCCCTCCCCAAAGGTGAGGGAGTTTTTTTAGGTATATTATTTTTTATTTAGTCCCTTAAAAAACTCTACTTTAAAAATAAATAAAAAAAAAGTTTACATTATTATTTTTCTGATTCTAAACTATCCATATTAGGCGATAAAATAGCATTTTCAACTTTTGTTTTGATTTCCTTTTGTGATATATCAGATAACCAAATATTATTAGGTTGAATAGATATAATTGGTGCATATTTACATTTACCAAAACAATCTACTTTAATTACTTCACAAACCTCTTTCAAATGTTGTTTTTTGATTATTTTTTTAAGGTCTTGCACTAAATCTTTATTGCCTTTGTCTTCACATTTACTTCCTACACAAACGAGTACAATTTTTTCAGGAGTGGTTAGTTTTTTTTTCATTTTATATATAAATATTTTTTTATTTTTTATTTTGATATTTCAAAAGCAAATTTCAAAACGCCATCCACTTCATTTTTTCGATTTAAAATCGGTGCATAAACTGCATTCAAAGTAATTTCTTTTCCTGATTTTGTGATACGTTTCATGTCTCCCGAAATACATTTACCTGCTCGCAAATCCTCCCAAAATTGTTTATATTCTTTTGAGTTTCGATATTGTTCTGGAACTAAATGGCTGTGATTTCTATCTTTCAGTTCTGTCTCAGAATATCCAAAAACCTCATAAAAACTATTATTTGCCGTTTTTACAAAACCATCATTGGTAAATTCGATACGCAAAATACTGCTATTGTTTAGGGCTGCCGCTTCAGCTTCTAATTGTGCTTGTTTATATTGCAAATCTTCTTGAATACTTTGCATTTCTTCCACATTTTGCCTCAATTCTTCTTGTTGTGCCATCAATTCTTCTTCTCTGATTTGTAATTCAGAGTTAAAAGATTGCGCTTCTAACAATAATTTTGCATTTTCTTTTACTTCTTCTTCTAAATTATTTTTCAATAAAATCGTATCGGTAATATCAAAAGCAAATTTTAAAACGCCTTCCACTTCATTTTTTCGATTTAAAATCGGTGCATAAACTGCATTCAAAATAATTTCTTTTCCTGATTTTGTGGTGCGTATCATGTCTCCCGAAATACGTTTGCCCGCTCGCAAATTTCCCCAAAATTGTTTATATTCTTTTGAATTTTGATATTGCTCCGAAACTAAATGACTGTGATTTTTGTCTTTCAATTCTTGTTCAGAATATTCAAAAACCTCATAAAAACTATTATTGGCTGTTTTTATAAAACCATCATTGGTAAATTCAATACGTAAAATACTGCTATTGTTTAAGGCTGCTGCTTCAGATTCTAATTGTGCTTGTTTATGTTCCAGATCTTCTTTCAATGTTAATAAATTTTCGTTTTGTATTTCAGCATTTTGTAATAATTCTTTTAATTCAGTAATGTCAAGTGCGAATTTAATTACAGCAATCACCTTGTTATTTTTATCGAAAATAGGGGCATATACGGCATTCAATATCACTTCTTTTCCTGATTTTGTAATACGTTTTATTTCTCCTCCTTTTTTATGTCCTGCTCTTAAATCCTCCCAAAAATTTTTATATTCTTCAGAGTTCGCATATTCTTTTGAAAGTAAAGTGGTATGTGGTTCATTATATAGTTCCTGCTCTGAGTATTCAAATAAATCATAAAAAGCTTGGTTGGCATTTCTGGCATATCCATCAGTAGAAAATTCGATTCTTAATATTTTACTACTATTTAAGGCTGCATTTTCAGCTTCTAATTGTGCTTGTTTTCGTTGTAGTTCTTCTTGAATGGTCTGCATTTCTTCCATATTTTGCTTCAATTCTTCTTCTTGTGCCATCAATTCTTCTTCTCTTGTTTGCAACTCGTTGGCTAATGCTTGTGATTCTTGTAATAATTTTTTATTTTCTTCTACCGATTGCAAAGCCAAAATGGTAGATACAATATTTTCGCTTACAGTTTTTAAAAAATCAATTTTATGGGTTTCAATCTTATATAATGAATTAATTTCTATTACCCCAATAGTTTCTTCATTAAAAGTCAAAGGAACGATTAGTATATTTCTGACTGGTGTTTCTCCCAAACCTGTTCTAATCATGCCATAATCAATCGGGACATTTTCTAAATAAAATACTTCTTTATTTTTTACTACTTCGCCCAAAATACCTTCCCCCAAAAGGATTTTAGATTTTGCTTTTTGTTCGGTAGAATAAGATTGATGTATTAAAGGGTATAAATAAGGTTTTTCTACTTTATTATTCACCAAAAAAACTGCCCCTTGTTGTGCGTTTAATATTCTTAAAATATCTTGTAATAAATGTTTAGCTAATTCTTTGAGGTCAAAATAATCCCTTAATATTTTACTAATAGATAAGAGCCCTGCGGTTTTAAATGCTTCAAGATTATCTTTTTCTACAGATTTTATTAAATTATTTTGAATACCTAAAAGATATTCTCCTGTAATATCTTTGGGGATAAAATTAGTATCAAAATCGCCTGATGATATTTTTAAAGCAAGATTCATATTTCCCTCCAAATTCAGAACCTGTTCGCTTAATTTTCTTTGAGCCGTAAAACTAACAATACTTCTATTTCTAAATTCTATTGCCCACCAAGCACAAATTACAGCCATTAATATCGCTAAACCAAAATGAAAAAATAATGTATATATAGTAACATCTGTATAATTGATAAAATAAGTTCCTAATCCTCCTATACCAATAATTTGAAAATAAAAGAAAATAGAATGATGACCAATAGCAAAAACTGTATAAGGAATCATTATTCGCCAATCTTGATAAATAATAAGCAAGGCTATATTAGTAAAAAAGAAAAAATGAAATTCAGCCATACCATGCGATTGTCCAATAAATTGTAACATATAAATAGACAAAATAAGGCTAATAATCAAACGAGAAATAAATAAATTTTTGATTAAAAATCTTGCTATAAAAAATAGAAGTAAATTTATGCCGCCTATTCCCAAGCCAAAAGCCCACGTTTGATACATAGGAGCGAAGGCTACGCCAAAAATAAAAAAACCAATCACAAAAAAACTCATAATTACATCTGCCTTTTTTTGTATTTTTTCTATGTATTCTTTTTCTAGTTTTTTATCAATTTGTATAGACATAATTTTATTTTATTTTTTTGATATAAATTTTTTTTTATATGATAGTTTTTGCAAAAACTATGCTTTTTTTTATTAATTCTTTTTTTTGATAGAAATATTTATTTGTATTGATTTTTCATCTTTTTTGATACTTTGATTGGTATCTTGTGGAATATTTATTTCTATATTTTCTTGGATAGAATGAGTAATATTTTTTTTATCAATTTTGATATAATAAGGCGAAGGCACAAATTTCATCAGCCTTTCTGCCCCTTCAAAAGCAATTCTTTTTGGTTTGATATTCACCTCACCAATTATTTCATAGTCTTTATTTATATCCAAACTATTCAAATCGAGCTTAACTTCGATGATTTGTTTTATTTTTCTATCTATATCCAACCGCAAAGAATCAGTAATTACATCTAATAATTCTACATCTTTGATGACTAAATTCGCTTGTTTTCTCAAATTTTCGTTCAATAAATAAGTAGGCATCGGAAACGTTAAATTGTATTTGATGGCAGGAGTTTGTATGTTCCATATTTTTCTTAAAATATGCCAACCTGTTCCTTTTACTTCTATTTTGATGGTTTCAGGAATAGATTTTAAAGACGTATAAACCGATTTATCAAACTGAAATTCTATCGGATAATCAACCATATATATTCTAACTTGTCCTAAATTTTGGTAAATCCAAAGCAAAGTAGCAATCAATACACATACCAAAAAAGTACCTGTGCGTGCAGGTAATTTTATTTTTTTTTTGATATTTAAAAAATATGAATTGATTTTACGCCGCATTGTTTTTTTATATTGATTTTTAGATTGATTCTTACCGCAAAAATATAGATTTTATTTTATTTTAGCAAATAATCAGCCTAAAATTCTATTCATTTATTTATTAAAATTGATTTTTGTATTTTTTAATTCTTAAAAATGTATCTCAAAATCTCATTTTCAAAAAAATATTTTGTTTCATTTATAAAAATATATCAATAATTTTTTATACTTTTGCAAAATCAAAAAAAACAATCATTGATTAAAATGTCTAAAAATTCACGAGTTCCAAATGACTCATTTACTACAATGACTGAATTGGTCTTGCCAAATGATACAAATACTTTAAATAATTTGATGGGAGGACGTTTGTTGCATTTAATGGATATTGCGGCGGCTATTTCGGCTCAAAAACATTCGGGCAGAATTGTTGTTACGGCTTCTGTGGATAATGTTTCTTTTCAAGAACCAATTGCTTTGGGTGATGTATTGACTTTGCAAGCCAGAGTTACGCGTGCTTTTACTTCGTCTATGGAAGTTTATATCGAGGTAACGGCTGAAAATATTCCTGCGGGAATACGCAAAGCAACTAATAAAGCATTTTATACTTTTGTAGCAGTCGATCAAATGGGTAAACCTATCAATGTTCCTGAGTTAATACCACAAACGCAAGAAGAACAAGAATTGTTTGCAGGGGCTTTGAGAAGAAGACAACTACGGCTGATTTTAGCAAAAAGAATGAAACCTGAAGACGCTACCGAATTAAAAAGTTTATTTTTCTCTTAGTATAAATACAAAAAAATATGAATACTTTCGAATATGTTACAAGTAAAATTACTATCAATTTTTTAAAAAAAGTATATAAATAAACTAAAAAAATGGAAGAATTAAAAAAAATCACTGCCTATACAGTGTACGCAAATCCCCAAAATGAATTTTTTTGGGTACGTGTGAAATTAGAAAATAGTGAACAAACACACGATTATCCATTTCAAAACTTATCTGATTTGAATGCTTTTGTCGAATTATTGAGGCACGAAGTATATACTTATTTTGACCCAAAAAATAAAAATCTGGTCATCGGTTGGGAGCCAACAGGCGAAGATGCTCCTAATCCAAAAAGATAATTGTACAATTTTTAGTTATTTTAGAAATTATAAGGAAAATAAAAATGACTTATTTTAAATAAAAAAAGGTAAAAATATCTTTTTTTTAGAGGAATAAGTTATTTTTTTAGATACTCTAAACAAAAAATATAAAATAAAAGTTTAATCGATTACGTTATCAATAAAATTGACTAAAATATGGAAGCAGTGAGTATTTTTTTTGTATTTTTTATTTATATTTGGGTGCGTTTGGCATTGGGACATCACAAAACTCCTGATATGATAGATAAAAAAAAATATCAGAAAGGCATCAAACTAATAGAAAATAAGAAATATGAAAATGCAAAAGAATTTTTTGATGAAAAGGTAAAGGAAAACCCAAAATCTGCCATGGCTTTGATGTATAGGGCAAATTGTCATTATTATTTGGGAAATATGTATCAAAGTATTTTTGATGCACAAAAATCTACTACTTTGCAAACCGCTTTATTCGAAAGTTATTTTTTATTAGGAAAAATTTATTTTGAACGCAAAGATTATGAAATGGCTGCCGAAGAATACGAAAAAGCAGTTTGGTATTCGCGCGAACAAAATATTGACGCTTTGAGATTACGAGGTTTGTGTTACTATTATTTAGGTGAAATTAACAAAGCAAAATATAGTTTTCAAAACGCACTCAAAAAAGGCGATGAAGAAAGTAATTTTTATTTATTGAAAATAGAAAGAAACGAAAAACATACGATTTGATTATTTATTGATATTAAACCTTCCCGTTGGATTAGTAATAATATACTCTTTAAAATCCTGTCGAGCAGTCAATCCGTTACCTGTTAAAACTTCTGTGGGAGTTTGAATAGTAACAAATTTTTGTGTATAAATTTTTTGATTATTAGGTGTCCAATTTAATTCCTCCGTTCTCAATTCTTCTTTTTTTTGTAAATTATATACAATCACATTGCCTGTCGCCACATATCGATTTTCTGTTTTGAAATATTGCGCATAATTAGCGGTTAGGCGTGTATAAGGTTGTTTTTTTTCATCATAATACACCACCTCAATTCCTTTTGGAAACTCTTGATTGCCATCAATAAATTCTAATTGCAAAGGAGTTTTCAGAGATACTTTTTTTTTGGCAGAATCACTCAAAATCGTAAATACATCAAAAGCCTTTAAAATTGCTCCTTTGTAAGGTTTTTCTTTTGGGCTAATTTTAGTAGGTTCACACGCAAAAAAAATCAACACAAAAAATAAAAAAAGAACAAAAAATCGTTTCATTTTTTTGAATTAAAAATATTTTAAAGAGAAAGATTATTGATAGATTTTTGAAGAAAAGTGTAATTAGTCAATAAAGCAAACATAATATTTGAAATTATACTCATCACAAAATAAGGCACCAAACCCGCAGCACCTACATAATCTTGAGCAATTCGTTGTCCAAAAAACAACATCACCAAAGTCAAAGTTGCTAATTCTCCGCCCAAAAGCGATAAAACTGCGGTTTTGAAAAATAAGATTTCAAAAACGCCCAAAGCACACAAAATTCCCGCTAACACTTCTGTCAAAGTAATTACTCCTAACATTATTTTTACTTGTCCACGTAAAAAAGTTTTACTAAAATGGCTTTCTAACCAAGATAAATTTCCCTGCCAAGAAAAAACTTTATCCAAACCTGATTGTAAAAATAAAATTGCCAAAAATATAGAGGCTAAAATAGGAAGCAATAAAATAGGTTGTAAAAAAAATGAAAACATAGATTTTTTTTGAGTTTAATATTTTAATATTTTTTGAGTTTTGAGTTTGTTTTTTTAAAGTATATTTTGAATTGCCTCCAGATTTATCTGGAGGATAATATAAAATTTAATCGTTGGCTTTAGCCAAAATCTTTATATTTTTCTATTTATATTTTCTATTTATATTTTTTTCAAAATAAATGGCATAAATGCCATTTCTATTCATATCAAGACAAAATTAATTCCACAATAATTTTCTGAAAATCTATTTATTTTTTCAATAAATCTCGAATCACCACCGACGCACAAAAAGCCCCAAACAACGAAGGCATATAAGAAATAGTTCCCAAATAAGACTTTTTATGTCTTACGTCATCAGATGTAAAACCTAAGTGAGCTTTGTCGGGAAGTTCGGTAGAAAAAACGGTTTTAAATTTTCCTTTTATTTTCCATTTTCTCAAAGTTTTTCTTACTTGTTGTGCCAAGGTACAATGATAAGTTTTCCAAATATCATCAATTTTGACTTGCATTGGGTCTAATTTTCCACCTGCACCCATCGCACTTACGATTTTTATTTTTCTTTGTAAACAATTTTTGATAAGCGAAATTTTTGGAGTAATCGTATCAATGGCATCAATCACATAATCATATTTTTCTGCGTCCAAAATTTCTACAATTTTTTCTTCTTCTAAATAATTTTGATAAACTTTGAGTTCAATATCAGCATTTATATCTTTGATTCTTTCCGCCATATATGTTACTTTTGGCACGCCTTCGCTGCTAATCAAGGCGGGTAATTGTCTATTTCTGTTCGTTTCTTCTATCACATCACCATCAACGATTGTCATTTTGTTGATTCCTGCTCTACCTATATACTCGGCTGCATACGAGCCTACGCCACCCATTCCGACTATTAAAACGTGTTTACTTTGCAAATTTTCTATGCCACTTTCTCCAATTAAAAGTTGAGTTCGAGATAACCAATTTGTCATTTTATGTCAAGATTTATATGATTTTAGTGATTTATATTTTATTAAAAATAATCGCAAAAGTAGAGAAAAAAAGATAAAATATCAGAAATATTATTTATTTTTTTGTTTTTGATAAAGTTAAAATAATTTTAAAATCTTAGGTTCATCGAAAATTATTGCGAATTTAATTTTATTATACTATAAAAAGTTATTTATTTTGAAAATATAAAAAAAAATCAATTTGAAAAATAGAGAGATTTTGGCTAAAGCCAATGATTGAATTTTATATTATCCTCCAGATAAATCTGGAGGCAATTCAAGAAATACATTTCAAAAAAAAATATTTTCTATTTTTTGCACAAATTTCCTAAGAATCAAATCTTACATTTCTTTGATAACTTTTTCCCATAAATCAGGTCTTTTTTCTTTTGTTCTTTCGATGGCTTTATTATCGAGCCATTCACTAATTTTTTGATGATTACCACTCAATAATATATCAGGAACTTCATTTCCCTCAAAATTAGCAGGACGAGTATAAACAGGCGGTGCTAATAAATTATCTTGAAAAGTATCAGTCAAAGCAGAAGTTTCATCAGAAAGCACATTGGGAATCAATCGAATAATAGCATCTGTCAAAACTGCCGCCGCCAATTCTCCACCCGACAATACATAATCACCGATGCTAATTTCTTTGGTAATAAAAATATCACGCACCCGCTGATCCACGCCTTTATAGTGTCCACAAAGAATAATTATATTTTTGAGTAATGATAATTGATTGACCATACTTTGATTCATTTGCGAACCATCAGGAGTCATATAAATAATTTCATCATATTGCCTTTCGCTCTTGAGTTTATTGATTAACAAAGCAATCGGTTCTATCATCAAAACCATTCCCGCTTCTCCACCAAAAGCATAATCATCAATTTTTTTATGTTTATCGAGTGTATAATCTCTAATATCATAGACATTTAACTCGACAATTTTTTTTTCTTGCGCCCTTTTTAAAATAGAATGTGCAAATGGACTTTCTAACAAAGAAGGCAAACAAGTAATCACATCTATTCTCATATATTTAATTCTAATAAACCTTCGGGCAAATCTACTTCGATGGTTTTATTGGTTTTATCTACTTTTTTGACG
>JAAFJG010000101.1 GCA_013298075.1 Cytophagales bacterium
TTAAATACACAAGTTGCTAGGATAGATGTAAGCGAATTATCTATCTTACGTACTTGTTTATATACTTTAAATAGTAATAGTGTTACAATATTTGATAGGGGTTTTGGGAGTGCTCCTATTTTTAGTATTTCCTGAGAACTTCGGAAATCTTTTTGTAAATAATTATATTTGCTATATTTAAAAATTAAAGATATAAAATTTTGTTTAATTATAAAATTTAAAATATAATTTTGTTTTTATTCTCCAAAATTATTTATAGTAAAAATATAAATTAGTTTTTTATATTCAATTTCAAAATAATTATGATAAAATAGATGAAAAAAATATCAGAATCTGTTTTTATAATCACTTTAAGTCTTTTTAAACGTTATAATTTATTGTAAATATTATGTTTTAAGTATATTTAAGCCATAAATTAAAGATTTCCGAAGTATTCAGGAATTAATTGTACGGTGGAAAAATATTTATTCAGATAACACTTATAACTCTACAAAGTTATCCATAATTATCAAACCAAACAAATTTTTCTCAAAAAACTACAATTCCTTAGTACGAAAAAATAAAATAGATAATAAAATATACATCATCAAAATCAAAACTAATGCTTCTAATTGAAATATAAGCAATAAAATTAAACTAAGAAATAAAAAAATATATTGTAAAAAATTATTTTTCAAACCAAAACCATTTAATTTTAAAGAAAATAAAGGAATTGGTAAAACCATCAAAAAAGAAAGTAAAAAAATATGAAATAGTAAACTCCATTCAGATAAAACCCAACCAAAAAATTGATTTTTTGAAATATAATACAAACCAATCGCCCATAAAGCCATCGCAGGCGTAGGCAAACCAATAAAGTTTTTCGTTTGTTTTGTATCAATATTAAATTTCGCCAAACGCCAACAAGCAAAAACTGCCAAGAAAATAGACAAAAATTGAAAATTACTTTGCGGCTGATAGACTTGAAATAATTGATAAAAAAAACAAGCAGGCAAAACCCCAAAACTAACCATATCTGCCAAAGAATCTAATTGTTTCCCAATTTCTGAATAGGCTTTGAGCAAACGAGCCACAAATCCATCAAAAAAATCAAAAAACATTCCTAACATCATCAAATAAGTAATGATTGATAGTTTTTCTACACTCGAATAAGAAGATTGAATCAATATAAAAATACCGAGCAAACCACAACTTAAATTACACAAAGTAATTAAATTAGGAATTTGTTTGAAAAAAAACATTTTATTTTATGTTTGAAAATAATAATTGTAAAACTATTTTTATGATAAAAAATTATTTAAAAAATCTATACAACTTTTAAAAATTGTATAGATTTTTTAAATATTTAAGTGCGAATATAAATGCTAAGAACCTAAATTTTTAATGATATTTTCTGTGAATTGTGCCGTATTTGATTTTCCTCCCAAATCTCCTGTGCAGTTTTCTTTTACGCTCAAAACTTTTATCAAAGCAGCATCAATTTTGTGTGCCAATTCATTTTCTTTCAAATATTCTAACATCAAAATAGCAGAACGCAAAACGGCTGTCGGATTAGCAATTCCTTTGCCCGCAATATCAGGAGCAGTACCATGAACCGCCTCAAAAACCGCATATTCATCACCTACATTCGCTCCCGAAACCACTCCTAAACCACCTACCAAACCTGCACATAAATCAGATAAAATATCTCCAAATAAATTCGAAGTTACCATTACATCAAAATATTCGGGATTTCGGACTAATTGCATCGCCATATTATCGATAATTTTATCTTCTACAATTAAGTTTGGAAAATCTTTTTTACAATTTTCGCCTGCTTCTAATAAAAGTCTGCCTGAATGTTTTAAAATATTTGCTTTGTGAATAATCGTAACTTTTTTACGATTATTTTTGTGTGCATATTCAAACGCAGCACGCACAATACGCTCACAACCGCGTTTTGTAACTCGACTAATCGAATCCGCAATTTCTAATCTTTCATCATAATAACTAATTCCCGAATAAAGTCCTTCTGTATTTTCTCGAAATAAAACCAAATCTACGTTGTCAAATTTGGTCTGAACTCCTTTGATATTTTTACAAGGACGCACATTGGCATACAAATCAAATAATTGTCTTAATTGAACATTTACGCTTTGAAAACCTTTTCCGATGGGCGTTTCTGCAGGTCCTTTGAGGGCAACTTTATTGGTTTTGATAGAATTTACCAATTCATCAGGAAGTAATTTTCCTGTTTTTTCGAAGGCGGTTTTTCCAATGAGTTGCTCGTCCCATTCGATAGGAACTTTGGCAGCGGCAAATATTTGTTTGACAGATTCTACGATTTCTAATCCAATTCCATCTCCCGGAATTAATGTTATTTTGTGCATATTTTTTATTTTTTTTAATCTTATTTTAAGACAATGAACAAAGTTACAACTATTTTAGATAAATCTATATTTTCAGTGATTTTTTTTGATATTTTTTTGATTTTATTTTTATGGATAGATATAAAAATTATTGATATAAATACTTTTATTTGATATAAAAAATATTCAATTCATAAAAATAAATATTGTTTTTGTCTATTTATTGAAATGAAATAATTAAATTTGCACAAAAATATAAAAAAATAAATTTGAAAAATGGCAAGGAAAAAATTGATTCGCTTTGCAGAAAATGAAGTCGCAAAAAACGTAATAGAATCGAACAAATCTTTATATTCAACTATCAAAGGAAATTGGAACAAGGATTTTTTTCAAAATGATAACCCAATTACATTAGAATTAGCGTGTGGGCGTGGCGAATATTCCGTAGGATTGGCACAACAATATCCGAATAGAAATTTTGTAGGAATAGACGTAAAAGGAGATAGATTTTGGGTAGGAAGCACAGAATCGCAGAAAAATAGTTTAGAAAATGTAGGTTTTTTGCGTACTTATATTCAAAATTTAGAACAATTTTTTGCTCCCAAAGAAGTAAATTGTATTTGGATAGTTTTTCCTGACCCACGCCCCAAAGAAGGTGATAGAAAAAGAAGATTGACTTCCACACGTTTTTTGAGTATGTATCAAAGAATGATGCCTGATGGTGGTTGGATACATTTTAAGACTGATAACGAATCTTTATTTGATTTTTCGTTGCTACAAATTTTGAAATATCCTACTGAACATTTAGAATATACGAGAGATTTATATAATTCACATTTAGCAGAAGACCATTTTGGTATTACTACTAAATACGAAAAAATATTTGAAAATAAAGGATATAAAATGAATTATGTAAAGTTTTTTTTATCTAAAAGTTAAATATCAAAAAAAATAAAATGGCAACAAATAAACAGAAAAATCTTAAAAAATGATTGAAAATTAGTTTTTTTTGGTTTTTCTAAAAAATATTTGTAACTTTATGCCAAAAATAGAGTATCTAAAAAAATAATTACTACTTTTATGCTTGGTCATCTTAAACCTATTCTTTGTGGCTTGTCTGAAACGGGAAAATCACAATATTGGCAATATTATTGTTCTGTGTGTGCTTCGTTGCGTTCAGAAAATAATTTAGCGTATTCTTTTTTATTGAATAACGAACTTACTTTGGTATTGGCTGCTTTTCAAAATGAAATAGAACAAGAAGCAAAATCTATCCGAACTGTGTGTCCTGCAAAGGCTTATTTAGGTAAAAATGATGCTCTTACACATCAATCTATAGAAATGGCGGGGAAATTATCGGTCATTTTAGGTTGGATAAAAATTTTAGATTGGCAAACCGATAAACCTCGATTTTATAAAAAAATTATTCTCCATAAAGTACAAAAAAAAGTAGATAAAATTTTACCTACGCTTACTGAAAACTCTCTCAAAATTATCAATGATTATGTGTTGATGACTAAAAATGATGAAAATGATTTTGAAATTATCAAAAAACAATCGAATGATTTATCACAAACTTTGGTGCAAGAAATTGCCCAACTCACCAATGCAACTCCTGAATATATCCAAGATGTAAAAACTTTATTTGGAAAAGCAGGGGAAATTATTGCGGTGGCTGACCATTTAATAGACGTGGAAGCGGATAGATATGGCAAACAATATAATCCAATTTTATTTTTAGCAGAACAAAATAAAACGCCTTTAGCAGAAGAATATATCAAATTAAGAATAAAATACAATCGTTTGCAATATGCTATTCGTGAAATATTACCAAAAACCAATCGATATTTTGGTGAAATGATGTATAAAAGTTTGGCTAACTTAAATCAACAAGTTAAAAAGTTTACGCCTGCATTTATGAAAGAGCCTGAAACGATTGAAATTGCTATTCGAATGAATGTGGCAGCAAGCGACTTTATGGCTGTGGGCGCAACGGCTCAAGTTGCGGCTGATTGTTGTGATGGGGCTTGTGGAGAAGTGTGTATCAATATTTGTGCTACGGTTGCTTGTCAAGTTTGTTGGCAGTCATGTTGGAGTTGCTTGTGCCAAAATAATAGAAATGGTGGCGGTTGTTGTGATTCCAATAGAAATAATAATAACAATAATTCGAGTAGTAATTCGCGGAATAATAACAATTCGAATAACAATAATTCAAATAATAATTCGGGAAATAATAATAATAATAGCAACGACCCTTATTATGACCCAAATAATCCAAACAATAATAATAACAATAATAATAACAATAATTCAGGGAATAATAACAATCCTTATTATGACCCAAATAATCCAAATGCAAATAGTAATACAAATAATTCAAACACAAATACCAATCCAACTCCACCACGAAAAAGGAGAGGTTGTTGTGGTTAGTCAATAAGTCTTTATTTTTAAAAACAATATCATATAAAAGTGTAATATTGTTTTTCTTTATTTTATAAAAATTTTAAAGTATTTATGTATCGTTTATTTTTAAAACCATTTTTATTTCGTTTTTTTGGAGCAGAAAAAGCACATCATTTTGCTTTTTTTTCGTTAAAAATTTTAAAGTATTTATTTTTTCTAAAACCTTTGGTTCGATATTATTTTTCTTCTTCTCATCAAAAAACGACCAATATTGCAGGCATTTCTTTTCCTAATTTGATAGGTTTGGCGGCTGGATTTGATAAAAATGCGGAAGTAATAGATGAATTATCTTTATTGGGTTTTGGATTTATTGAAATTGGCACCGTTACTCCCAAACCACAAGCGGGCAATCCAAAACCTCGTTTGTTTCGTTTGCCTAAAGATTTTGCGATAATCAATCGAATGGGTTTTAATAATGATGGCTTAGAAAAAATAGTGGAAAGACTCAAAAAAAGAAAATCAAAAATAATTATTGGTGGAAATATCGGTAAAAATAAAGATACTCCCAACGAAAATGCGATGGAGGATTATTTGATTTGTCTAAAAGGTTTGTATCAATATGTAGATTATTTTACGGTCAATGTGAGTTCGCCTAATACGCCCAATTTGCGTGCATTACAAGAAAAAAAACCTTTGTTGGCTTTGTTAAATGCGTTACAAAATGAAGTAAAAATCCAAACCATTAAAAAACCTATTTTCTTAAAAATTGCCCCTGATTTGTCTGAAACGCAATTAGAAGAAATTATTGAAGTGGTGATTGCAAGTAATTTAGCGGGAATAATTGCGACCAATACAACTATTCAACGCACAAATTTAACGACTAATCAAACTGAAATTGAGCAAATAGGAGCAGGGGGAGTCAGTGGTTTGCCTGTACGTGAACATTCGACACAAGTGATTGATTTTTTAAAACAAAAATCTCAAAATAAATTTGCTATTATCGGTGTAGGCGGAATTTTTTCGGGAGAAGATGCACAGAAAAAACTCAATGCAGGAGCAGATTTAATTCAAGTTTATACAGGTTTGATTTATCAAGGTCCGAGTTTGGTAAAAAATATTTTGAAGGAGATGAAATAAAAAACTCTTTCTTGTTTTTAAGAAACTTGTGCACAAAATGAAAATACATTTTTTATTTTTGATACTAAATCTCATAATTTTTACTATCTTTGCAAATTCATTTACAAAAACTTATGTCATTTGTACGACATAAAAACGTAAAGATTATTTTTTATGAGTAATATTAAAATCACGTATAAACTATGTTTCCTAAAAAAATATTCGAAGATATAAAAGGTACTGATTTTCAAAAACATAACAAAAAACACGTTACAGAAGATTTTGTAACCGAAAATTTTAAAGCGTGTTTTTGGAATGTTTATAGACCTTTTAACGACACAGGTATAGATTTGATTGCTACAAAAAATGTTTGCCTAAAAATCATACTATTTTTGATGATGATACTTTATTGACTAAAAAATGTCCAAAATGTCAGACTGATTTAATCAATATTCAACGATTTATTCAAGTCAAAACAAGGGAAATTAAAGGTGAGGAAAATGAAGATATGTTTTTTGGTTATACACTCAAATCAAAAGATTTTCGTACAGACCCAAGACACATTTTTTTGTTTTATTCTGATGCTACGAATGATTTTTTAATTGTGCCTATGTTTGAGTATTTAAGTTTTTTTCACAAAAAAGAAATAGGGAAATCACATTTTGGTACTCCATCTTTCAGAATAGGAAATAACAAATTAAATAGTTTGAAACGAAACGAAAAGGGTATTTGGGAATGGAAAAGTAGAACTTCTTACTCTTTTATGCCATTTTTAAACGAAAAAGGTATGGAATTAATGGCTAATCCTGATTGTGATTTACAAGCAAAAATATATATCAAGAAAATAGTAAATATGAAGTTTGATTTATTTTATGATTATTCAGCAGGTCGCCAAATGGACAAAAAAGAAGAGATAAATATCAATAAAATTTTACAAAAAGAGAAATCAAACAAAATATTAAAAATATTGCTCAAATGCGTTTAAAACGTAGAAATTATTTAAAAAATGCTATTGATAATGGGTTGCTTGAAAGTATCAAAAAATATTTTGAAAAATTTAAAAACTTTAATTTCTAATGAATGTAGATATAAAATCGATTGCTTATGCTTTTGTTTCACAAGATGTAAATGTATATTTTCCTGATGGAAATGAAGAGTGTTTTGTGATTGAAAAATTAGTTTGTTTAGAATGTGATACTTTTTGGCATACATCTTTGTTGGAATGTTATTTTTGTGGTGAATTGAATTATTATTTGTATGAATGTGAAAATTGTAAAACTAAATATTCTATTACCAATAGTGCTCAAAGCTGTTCGAATTGTAACAAAGAAAAAACGCTTCTAAAATCTTGTATCAATGAAAAATGTCCTACCAATACACATAAAAAATTAAAAGAAATAGCAAAAAAAGAAGGAGGTATTTTTGATTTTAAATCATCTCTTAATCTTTCGTTAATGTATTGTATTGATTGTGGTTGTTCTGCAAACCAATACAAAACTTTTAGAATATTTGTATATAATGATGAATTTGAAACTAATATTAGTGATTTTTTGAAACGTATTGAAACATACTTAAACATCAATGATATTATTATTTTTAAAAAACATAATGGAATTTTGAAATATAATTTTCAAAAAATAAATAATTTGAGCATTAAACTTCCTAATCAGTATATTTATAAGGAAATTTCAGAATTAGTGAACAATATTTTAAAATCTTAAAAAAAATGTTAAAAACTTTATTTTTTAATTTTATTGCTTTAATTTTGAAACGATTTGAAACATAATAAAACAAAATTATCAAAATGGAAACAAAATTATCAAAAGAAAAGGAAGTTCTAGATTATCTAAATATTTCAAGAACTACACTTTGGCGATTAAAAAAGGAAGGACTACCAACTGTAAAAGTGGGTAATTCACAAAGATATGATATTGAGGAAGTAAAAGAATGGGTTTTAAATGATGAGGAGGTTAATTACCAACCTAAAGAAATTGAAAAAAAACAAGCTATCATTGAGCCATCTAATAATGAAACACTACACTTCGAAAACGCTGAAATAACAGATAATGAAATAAATAATACAGAAAGGATTTTACAGGAATATCCTATTTCTCTTACTTATCTTCTCGAACACAATGATAAATATTTACAAAAAATATTTGACAAAGAATGTATAGAAAAATTAACTGAAAATCTAAGAAATTATGATGACACAAATGTATCTAATGCAAAAATCGTAAAAATTTTTAGTTTCGAATATCTAAAACTACTTAAACAAAAACATCAAGAACAAACCAAACCTAAAGAATTTAACACAGAATTAAATAATTTTATCCAACAAGATAATAATTCTATTCGAGTTATTTGGGGAAATTGCCTTGATTTAATGCAAAAAATGGAAAGCGAAAGCATACAATTAATGGTAACATCTCCACCTTATTATAATGCACGTGAATATTCGCAATGGGAAAACATTGATTTATATTTGGAAGATATGAGAAAAATTATTCGTGAAAGTTGGCGAGTTTTGGATAATCATAGAGTTTGGGTTTGGAATGTAGGAGATATTTTTGATAATGATAGAAAAGTAACTAAATCAGTTTGGGGTAAAAAACGTATTCCTTTGGGTGCATATTTTATTAAAATTTTTGAGGAAGAAGGTTTTGAATTTGTAGATGATATTATTTGGGACAAAGGTGAAGTTGAAAGTAAACGTTTTATGAATGGTGGAATGGATTATCCTTTTTATCAATATCCAATGAATTGTTATGAACATATTTTGATTTTTCATAAACATAGATTAGATACTCAAAAAATTCCTTGTCCAGTTTGTGGGTCTCTGAATGTCAATGGTAATACACAATCAGAAATCGGTGTGCAAAGTTGGGAATGTAAAAACGAAAAATGTTTTGTTAGAAGCCCAAATAATCGTGGCAAACGCTTTTCATTGCGTACAAATATGATGCAATATTGGTTTGACGAAGACATAAACAATAATAGAGTTTTTTAAATGGTGTTTTTTTAACAAATATATATATTTATTTTAGCAATTACTTAAAAAAGTGTCATTTTAACTTTTAAATACTAATTTTGTCTTTTATTTTAAAATTCCATAAAGCAGTAC
>JAAFJG010000102.1 GCA_013298075.1 Cytophagales bacterium
AAATAAAAAAGAATTAAAAGAATTGGCTATAAATGCTTTAAATGAAATTAAAAATTCAGAAAAATTAGTTAAGTCATTTTTTAATGTGAAAAAAAATGATACACAAATTTAAAAAGTCGGTATCAAACTCAATATGAAAGAAATTCATACAAAAATTATAAAATATTTCTCCTCCAATATTCGTAAATACTATAATATGGAATAGGGGGTGCGGAAAGTCGGTTAGATAAATAAAATTATTGATTTATAACGTTTCGCTTAATCCTTAAAGTAGTTGGGAGCAACCACTATTTATAAACCTCAATGTTAAATGGTGGGACGAAATGTTGCTCTTCACTTAGTAGCCAACTAAGAAATATTTGCTCTTTTCGAATATTTTTCCATTCCTTAAAATTCTCATTAAATCTACTTCTTGCATAAGTAATAGCATTTTTTTCTTTTGTTTTTAATAATGGGATACAAGTAAGAACGTTTTGTTTTTGTTCATTTGCTAATATTTTTTTATTATTATCAATGCAACCTATATATTCAAGCCCTATAAAAATACCTTCTTTGGGAATAACACAATTTAGATTAGATATATCTAATTTTACTTTTATTTGGTCAAACTTGAGTATAAAAATCTGTTTTTGCTCATCTTCTAAAAGAGGTTTTCCTATTTTTCCATTTTCATTACTATAAAAAGCAATTTTTAGTATTCTCGATACACCACCATATCCACCTAATCGAAATAAAAAAGACTTTATTTTTTTAGATTTTTGTAATTTATTATTTATCAAAGTTACTATTTCTAATCCAGAATCAACATTAGCAAAATGGTTTTTATATTTTAATGGATAACCTAAATTTTGAGTTTTATTTTTTAAAGTTTTTTTTTTCTTACTTGATATTATGATTTCTTCTAATTTTACAAATGTATCTTCCAAAAAAATTTGGTTGGTAATATCTTTCCTATGAATTTTTTTTATTTGGTAGCCAAAGGCATGTAATTCGATGAAATTAACTTCTTTGTCAAGTTGAAGAATAACCTTACCATCTTCAGTAGGTGTTGCTCCTACAATCGAATCATTTATCATAAATAATACCGCTACAGAAGGGATAATTTCTTTTTCGTCTGCTGACAATACTTGTATTTCTTGACTATTAGCATAAGAAAACATAAATAAATAACAATAAATAAAGTGTAAATATTTCATTTTTTTGATATATTTAAGTGTTTTGAAGTGAATGAAATAAATGTTACTATAATTTTTGGTGTAGTGAATGAGTAGTGATTTTTTTCTTATTATTTGTCATAAATAGAAATTAACATCTATCTATTATGAAATTTAAAAAATAGTACTTACAATCATACACATACAGTATATATTTTGACGAAAAATAATTTTTCACACTTTTAATTATAGTAACAATTATTTCTGTAACAAATTTGAGAAGTTCCTAAATTATTAAGAGATTAACCTCCATAATAGTCATCTGATAGGGTTGTTCCACAAGGATTAGTCCCTCCAAATCCTCTTGTATTAACCACCCAGAAAACATAATGTTTTCTTACAGATGTTCTAAAACCACCTTTACAAGGACCATATTCCCAATCACCCCATCCCCAAAATTTATCTACAACATTACCACCTTCATCAGTTGGTGGGTTACTAATAATTCCTATAAAATCATATTCATTAGTTTCTATATATTTTGAAGTTTCATTAATATTTCGTCCAACTAAAGTTTGATTTGTAGAAATATCCACACTTGTAAGAGTATAATTAACTCTATCTACATCAGCAAAATAAGTAGCATTTCCCCTTACATCTGTCAAAATATATCCTCTTGCTCTTTTTTCACCATCGACTACAATTTCAGAAACTAATGAGGTAACACCGTTTTGGGTAGTTTCTACTTGCGCTCCAATAGCATAATTAGAACCTTTGTAAAAAGAACTAATAAAATCTTGAGTTTTTGTACTAAGGTTTGTTCCTCTTTTTACAATTTGATTTTGTAGTTCATTTTTTTGAGGTTTTGGGAGTTCATTTTGTGTCATTTTATTACAAGAAATAGGTAATAACATAACTACTAAAAGAATTGAAGATAACAATATTTTTTTCATAAATTAATTGTGTCTATTTATTAGCAAAGACTGTGCTTTAAATTGTTTTTTGAAAAATAATGTGCAAAGGAAAGAAATTTTAAATTTATTTTCCTAACTTTGCATAAATAATTTAATTTTAATAAGAATATAAAATAATAAAAAATATGCTTTCAGTAGGTGAAAAAATAAAAAAAATGAGAGAATTGCGTAATTTTACACAAAATTATATGGCTGAGCAACTCAAAATGGGACAAGCTGGTTATAGTAAAATAGAGCAAGGAGAAACTGATATTTCTTATAGCAGGTTGGAACAAATCGCTAAAGTATTGAAAACCAATGTAGAAGATATTATTAATTTTGATGAAAAAAAGATTTTCAATAATTATTTTGATAATGTTCATCAATATACTACTAATGGGAATATTTATACTGATAAATTAGTGTTAGAAGAATTACAAAAATTTTATCAAAAACATTTTGAAGATAGATTAGCAGAAAAAAATATGCATATTGCCGATTTACAAAAGGAAATTAGTTACCTTCGAATTATGTTAGAAAAGGCATTGAAATAAAAATAAATCGTGTCTCACAAACTTCGCTATTCAAAAAATAGCAACAGTTACAATCTTATTGTATTTCAAAAAAAATCATTTTCACTTTCCAAAAAAATTTCCTAAAAACCAAATTATTTTTAGTATTTATTTGTATGATAAAAAAAATCTCATCAAAAAAAAGAAAAAATAAATAAACTTTTTTAAGTTAAAAAACGTTATAAAAAATGATATTTAAACCAAATTAGAAAATAAAATATAATAAGTTTATTTTTTATTTTTTTGATAAACAACAATACAAATATGATTTGATGAAAATATAAATCTTAAATTTTTATTTTGTTACTTTTTTTACAATTTTAATTTTTGTTAATTTATTACTTAAATACAATTTTTTAAACAAATATATTAATTATTTAAAATTTTTATATTTGAGTTTTTACCAAATTATATTTTATAAAAAATATATAATTACTTTTTTTAAGAATAAAAATAAATCTTAAATAAAATTAACAAAATAAAATATTTTTTCTATATCTTTCAAAACCAATAAATCAACTGATAAAAAAGAAAAAAACGAGAAAAATCTATAGCAAAAAATAGGCACTTGAAAACTTAATGTAATTTTAGGAGGGCAGTCTAAAATAGCTTAGGTTAATAGCATTGGACTGAGGTCAGACTATTTTACAAAATTATTATCTATTCAAAAAAAACGTTTTTTTTAGCAATTTTTCTTTATTTTTTTTATTATTTATGGATAAAATTATTTTTTTTAGCATTAAAAATAAATTAATTATTTTAGTGTTCATGTTTGCTTTGATTTTTTGGGGAATGTACGCCATTACTCAAATTCCGATAGATGCTGTGCCTGATATTACCAATAATCAAGTGCAAATTATTACAAAATCTCCTTCATTTTCTGCCCAAGAAATTGAGCAATTTATTACTGCACCTCTCGAACTTAATTTAGCAAATTTGCAACAAGTAGAAGAAATAAGGTCGGTTTCGAGGTTTGGTTTATCAGTGATTACGGTAGTTTTTGAGGATAATTTAGATATATATAAAGCAAGGCAATTAGTGTCCGAAAAAATTGTCAATGTGCCTATTCCCAAAGAAATGGGAACGCCTGAAATGATGCCTATTTCGTCTGGTTTGGGTGAAATTTATCAATATATTATTCATACCAAAAAAGGTTTTGAGCAAAAATATTCAGCTACAGAATTAAGAACAGTCCAAGATTGGATAGTCAGAAGACAATTAGCAGGCACAAAAGGCGTGGCAGAAATTAATTCTTTTGGTGGATTTGTGAAACAATATGAAGTAGCTTTGAATCCTGAAAAATTACGAAGTATTGGTTTGAGTATTGCGGAAGTTTTTAATGCTTTGCAAACCAATAATCAAAATACAGGCGGAAGTTATATCGAAAAAAATTCGCAAGCATTTTTTATTCGTGGCGAAGGAATGGTTTCAAATTTAGAAGATATTCAAAAAATTGTTATCAAAAATATCAATAATACTCCTATTTTGGTGCGAGATGTAGCAGAAGTAAAATTTGGACACGCACAAAGATATGGAGCAATGTCATACGATGGAAAAGGTGAAGTGGTAGGCGGAATTGTGATGATGTTGAAAGGCGAAAATTCATCAAAAGTAATTCAACATGTAAGAAAAAGAATCGAAGAAATTCAAAAAACATTGCCTGAAGGATTGATAATTGAACCTTTTTTAGATAGAATGGATTTGGTTAATCGTGCTATGACAACCGTTTTTACTAACTTACTCGAGGGCGGATTGATTGTTATTTTTGTGTTAGTTTTATTTTTAGGAAATTTGAGAGCGGGACTTGTGGTGGCATCTATGATTCCTTTGTCTTTGCTTTTTGCGTTGGGTATGATGCACACGTTTGGCGTGTCTGCCAACTTAATGAGTTTGGGAGCGATAGATTTTGGTTTGGTAGTTGATGGAGCGGTGATTATTTTAGAGGCAGTTTTGCATCGATTATATGTATCAAAATACAAAGAAGAAACTTTAGAAGAAAGTGTTTATCAATCCGCTACGCAAATTCGTCAGTCGGCTGCTTTTGGTGAATTGATTATTTTGATGGTCTATTTACCAATTTTAAGTTTGTCAGGCGTGGAAGGAAAAATGTTTAAACCAATGGCTCAGACCGTAGGTTTTGCTATTTTGGGTGCATTAATTTTATCTTTGACTTATATTCCTATGATGTCTGCTTGGGTTTTAAAACGTCCAACTTCACACAAACCAACTTTTGCAGATAAATTAATGCAAGGCATAGAAAAAATTTATTTGCCTATATTTTATTTTTGTATGCGATTTGGTAAAATGGTTATATTGGGAACTATTTCATTGTTTATATTGAGTTTGGTTTTATTTAGTTTTTTAGGAGGAGAATTTATTCCACAATTAGACGAAGGAGATTTTGCTGTCGAAACCCGTTTATCCGCAGGAACTTCTTTATCACAAACGATTGAAACTTCTCAAAAAGCAGAAAAAATATTATTAAAATTCCCCGAAGTAAAAAAAGTTGTATCAAAAATTGGCACGTCTGAAATTCCCACAGACCCAATGCCGATGGAAGCAAACGATTTGATGATCATTCTCAAAGATAAATCTGAATGGAAAACTACCAACGATAAAGAAGAATTAGCCAACAGAATGCGGGCGGCTTTATCTGTGTTGATAGGCGTAAATTTTGAATTTCAACAACCCATCGAAATGCGTTTTAATGAATTGATGACAGGCGTAAAATCTGATATTGCACTCAAAATATACGGAGAAAATTTAGATATATTGTTCCAAAAAGCAAATCAATGTGCGAATATTATCCGAAAAATAAATGGCGTAGCAGATTTAAAAGTCGAACAAATTGTAGGATTGCCACAAATGTTGGTGCAATATAATAGACAAAAAATAGCACAATATGGACTTAATATTGTAGAAATAAATCAAATTATTCAAACGGCTTTTGCGGGAAAAATAGCGAGTAGCGTATATGAAGGCGAAAAAAGATTTGATTTGGCTTTGCGTTTTTCGGCTGATTATCGAAAAGATTTGAGTAATTTGAAATCAATTTATATTCCGTTGCATAATGACACACAAATTCCGCTTTCAGAAGTTGCCAATATTGACTATACCAAAGCACCCATGCAAATTACAAGAGATGATGCCAAACGTCGAATTACGATTGGAGTCAATACGAGCGGGCGAGATGTGGAAAGTTTGGTGAATGAAATGAAAGAAAAATTAACGCCTATTCAACTTCCTGCGGGCTATTATTTTAAATATGGTGGGCAATTTGAAAATTTAGAAAAGGCAAAAAGTAGGTTGATGATTGCCGTTCCTTTGGCTTTATTGCTGATATTTATGTTGTTATATTTTACTTTTAATTCTTGGATTCAAAGTCTTTTAATTTTTTCTGCTATTCCTTTGTCTGCGATTGGGGGAATTTTTGCGTTGTGGATTCGGGGAATGCCATTTAGTATTTCTGCGGGAGTTGGTTTTATTGCTTTGTTTGGTGTGGCGGTTTTGAATGGAATTGTGTTGATTGGTTATTTTAATCAACTCAAAAAAGAAGGTTTTATTGATGTTTTTGAACGTATCAAAATAGGAGTAATTACACGCCTTCGCCCTGTGATGATGACTGCGATTGTGGCTGGTTTAGGTTTTTTTCCGATGGCTTTTTCGAATGGAGCAGGGGCAGAAGTGCAAAAACCTTTGGCAACAGTGGTGATTGGTGGTTTGATAACTTCTACGGCTTTGACTTTATTGATTTTACCAATTTTGTATTTATGGATAAATCAAAGGAAAGAAAATGAGAATGAGTAGAATTTTTATCAATCCTATCAAAAAATAAAAACAAACAAACTTTTTTTACCTAAAAAACGTTATATTTATGAACTCAATCCCAAAAAAACTATGAAATTCGTTGATATAAAAAATGATATTGCTTTTCGAAAAATATTTGGCAATGAAGCTAAAACAGAAATTTTAATTTCGTTTTTAAATGCTGTTCTAAAATTAGAAGGAAATAAAGAAATTGATTGGATAGAAATTTTAAACCCATATCAATTACCACGAATGGCTGGCTCAAAAACTACTATTTTAGACGTAAGAGCAAGAGATAAAGCAGGCAATTTTTATATTGTCGAGATGCAAGTTACGGATAGAAAAGGACTTGATAAACGCATTGTGTATTATAGTGCCAAAGGTTACGCTTCGCAATTAGACTCAGCAGAAGAATATTATAAACTAAAACCTGTTATTTTTATCGGTATTTTAAATTTTGAATATTTAGAAAGTCCGAATTATTTGTCAAGGCATTTGATTTTAGATGCAGAAACCAAAGAACATAAACTAAAAGATTTAGAATTTTCTTTTATAGAATTACCAAAATTCAATAAAACTCAACAAGAATTAAAAACATTGGTAGAAAAATGGATTTTCTTCATCAAAAATGCAGAAAGTTTAGATATAATTCCTAAAAATTTAGATGACAAAGGTCTCGAAATTGCCTATCAACAAGCAGAACGACATACTTGGACAAAAAAAGAATTGGAAGATTATGAATATGCTTGTATGCGTGAAGGCGATGAAATAGCAAGAGAGTTATTTGTGGAGGAAGTTGGAAAATTTAAAGAAAAAAATGAAATAGCTAAAAAAATGATTTTAGCAGGTTCGAATAATGATTTTATTTCTCAAATGACTGATTTAACGATTGAACAAATCGAGAAACTTCGAAACGAAAAAAATTAAAAATATAATCCCAAAAAAAAACTATGAAATTCGTTGATATAAAAAATGACATTGCTTTTCGAAAAATATTTGGCAATGAAGCTAAAACAGAAATTTTAATTTCGTTTTTAAATGCTGTCCTAAAATTAGAAGGAAATAAAGAAATTGATTGGATAGAAATTTTAAACCCATATCAATTACCGCGAATGGCTGGCTCAAAAACTACTATTTTAGACGTAAGAGCAAGAGATAAAGCAGGCAATTTTTATATTGTCGAGATGCAAGTTACGGATAGAAAAGGACTTGACAAACGCATTGTGTATTATAGTGCCAAAGGATATGCTTCGCAATTAGACTCAGCAGAAGAATATTATAAACTAAAACCTGTTATTTTTATCGGTATTTTAAATTTTGAATATTTAGAAAGTCCGAATTATTTGTCAAGGCATTTGATTTTAGATGCAGAAACCAAAGAACATAAACTAAAAGATTTAGAATTTTCTTTTATAGAATTACCAAAATTCAATAAAACTCAACAAGAATTAAAAACATTGGTAGAAAAATGGATTTTCTTCATCAAAAATGCAGAAAGTTTAGATATAATTCCTAAAAATTTAGATGACAAAGGTCTCGAAATTGCCTATCAACAAGCAGAACGACATACTTGGACAAAAAAAGAATTGGAAGATTATGAATATGCTTGTATGCGTGAAGGCGATGAAATAGCAAGAGAGTTATTTGTGGAGGAAAAAGGAGCTATGCGTAAACAAATTGAAATTGCTAAAAAAGCAATCAAAAAAGGTTTTGACAATGAAACTATCATTGATTTAACTGATTTAACGATTGAACAAATCGAGAAACTTCGAAACGAAAAAAATTAAAAATATAATCCCCAAAAAAAAACTATGAAATTCGTTGATATAAAAAATGACATTGCTTTTCGAAAAATATTTGGTAATGAAGCTAAAACAGAAATTTTAATTTCGTTTTTAAATGCTGTCCTAAAATTAGAAGGAAACAAAGAAATTGATTGGATAGAAATTTTAAACCCATATCAATTACCGCGAATGGCTGGCTCAAAAACTACTATTTTAGACGTAAGAGCAAGAGATAAAGCAGGCAATTTTTATATTGTCGAGATGCAAGTTACGGATAGAAAAGGACTTGACAAACGCATTGTGTATTATAGTGCCAAAGGATATGCTTCGCAATTAGACTCAGCAGAAGAATATTATAAACTAAAACCTGTTATTTTTATCGGTATTTTAAATTTTGAATATTTAGAAAGTCCGAATTATTTGTCAAGGCATTTGATTTTAGATGCAGAAACCAAAGAACATAAACTAAAAGATTTAGAATTTTCTTTTATAGAATTACCAAAATTCAATAAAACTCAACAAGAATTAAAAACATTGGTAGAAAAATGGATTTTCTTCATCAAAAATGCAGAAAGTTTAGATATAATTCCTAAAAATTTAGATGACAAAGGTCTCGAAATTGCCTATCAACAAGCAGAACGCCATACTTGGACAAAAAAAGAATTGGAAGATTATGAATATGCTTGTATGCGTGA
>JAAFJG010000103.1 GCA_013298075.1 Cytophagales bacterium
CTTGGTTTAGAATAAGCTAAATCAAAGGCTTTGTCTAAGCTTTTTTTAATTCACGACGAAAAGGAACTATACCACTGAATTTTGACATATTTTTTTAAGTTAAATATTATACGTACCACAAAATTATAAAAACATAATACAAAAAACAAATTTATTTCAAAAAACAAAAAAACTTTTTTTAAATAATAGCAAAACAACTAAATAACCCCTACAAGATAAGCCCCAGCCCTCCCCGTAGGTGAGGGAGTTTTTTAAGTGTATTCTTTTTATTTACTTTTAATTATTTTTGAAATGTGCTATCAGGGATTTCAATGTTATAATCAACTGTAATAGTTATCGGTAATTCCATTCCTTGTACGCTTAAAACCGCTGTTTTGGCAGATTTAATACCTTTTACTTCTTGGTAGTCTTTGATAATAACTTCACCCATTTGTGAAAGATTTTTCAATTCTAAGCCTGAATTTATATCATACCATTTTGTAACAATTACTTTATCATCTTTTTTGAAAACTACTTTGTGGGCATCACGTCCTTCCACTTTTTCAGTGGTTTCAATTTGTGCTTTCAAACCGCTTTTTGCATAATCCAATTCTACAAACATAGGATTATTTGTCCTTTCTGCTACTTGTTCAGCAGGCATATCCCTTGTATTTCCTTGTGCTGACATAAAACCTTTTCCATCAGCAACAGCAATTTTCATCACTTGCTCTCCACCTTGTTCTTGTATCATAGCAAATTTTCCTTCTTTTCTCAGGATATTTATGGTTGTTGTCTGTCCCATTGCCTCCATTTCTGTTTTTTGGGACATTGATTTTACTGCAGCTATTTTTGCTTTGCCACCAATGGCTTCTAAGTATTTATCCAATACTTTTTCAACGGTAACACTGCCATCATTTTTACCACTTGCTTTTTGACCATCTTCTTTTTTAGCTGGTTTTTCATCAGTTTTTTCAGGCATCATCGAAACGACTATGCTTGTTTTTTTGTAGTCAAAATATTTTTTTGCAGCATTTTTGATGTCTTTTTCAGAAAGTTTTTCGATGCGTTCTCTTACTTTTGCTTCCAATAAACCTTCAGGTTTTGCACCTTCATAATAAATTCTACGCAATCCGCCAACCCAATATGAATTTTCTTTGCTGTTTTTTTCAACATCACGTCTTTGTCCTTCTTTTACTTTGTCTAAGTCTTCTTTTGAAGGACCTTTTTTAGCCAATTTATCAATTTCTTCATACACTGCATCAACCAATTTTTTTACATTTTCAGGGGCGCATGTAAAAGAAACATTCATTGAATACGTTTTGATAGGTTCTTTTTTGAACGAAGGAGATACACGCGGGCTATATACGCCTGCTTTGTCTTCTCTCAAATTTTCAGTTACTTTAATTCCTAAAAGTTCGGTAGCAGAACGAATAAAATACGCATCTTTTTCGTCTTTTAATTCATTGGTAATAGAAATCATTACTTGACTTTTTGGGTCTTTTCCTTTGTTAAAAGATTCTGTAACTTTTCCTTTGGGCGCTCTAATGCCTAAATCTTTTCCTTGTTCAGCAGGTTTTGATTTATCAGCAGGCAAAGAAGCAATGTATAATTGTACAAATTCTCTTAATTGTGCTTCTTCAAATGAACCTACAAAAGTAAACGTAAAATGAGCCGCATTCCCAAAACGTGCTTTATAAAAATCAAAGGCTTTGTCTAAATCAATTTTATCAAAATGTTCTACTTTTGGAACAGATACAGAACGAGGATGATTTTGTGACATTATTTTTCCTAATTGTTCAGCATAATAAAAATTAGGATTATTACCCAAATTTTTGAACATACCTTTATATTTTCCTATGAAAGACTTGAAAGAAGTTACATCTTTTCTTGGTGAAGTGAAATATAAATTAGTTAATTGAAATAAAGTTTCAAAATCTTTTGGAGAAGATTCACCGCTCATTCCTTGATACATTTCTTCGATAAAAGGACTTACTTCTACATTTTTTCCTGTCAATACTTTTTTCAAATCAGTAGAAGAAAATACTCTCAAACCACCTTCAGTAATTACTTGATCAGCCGCAGACGCAGAAAAGAAATCTACATCAGGAGCCAATGAATGTCCACCTTTAGCGAAAGCACTCATAATAATTTGGTCATCTTTGAAAGTTGTTTTTTTATAGACAACTTTTGCACCATTCGAAAGTGTTAATTCTGTGGCATCAATTTCAGCGATTTTTTTCTCACTCACGATACTTCCTTTGCTTGGCATTTGTACCATTAAAGGTTCTTTCACAGATTTATCTTCATAAGGAGTTACGTTTGTTTTCTCCACCGTTGCCAATACATCTAATACATCTTTTTCTGTAGGAACTGCTACGCCTACTTTTTCAGGCATTACGATAGAAATCACACGATTTTCGTCTGTAATCCATTTCTTTGCTAATGGATTTATTTCTGTCAATTTGATAGAAGGTAAGACTGATTTAACAAAATCAAATTCAAATTCGATACCTGGTGATGGTTCTTGTTCTAAAAAATGTTGTACATATTCGCTTACATAACGCCCGCTTGACGTTTTGTTTCTTTCGTTATTTTGACTTTCATATTGAGAAAACAAAGTTTTCTTTGCTCTCTCAAATTCACCTTCGGTAAAACCATATTGCAAGGCTCTTTTGTTTTCTAATAATAAAGTTGTCAAACCTTTCAAAGCACCACTTTCGCTTACTTGTGCAAACGATTGATACGCATTTTTAAAACCAATTCCGACCTGACCATAAAAAGCAAATCCGCCCATAAAAGGTGCATTTTCTAATTTTGTCAATTCTTCTAAACGGTCATTTAACATTGTATTATACAAATCATAGACTAATTTTTGGCGATAATCTCCCAAAGTTTTCATTTTACTTCCGTCTTTTTTGTATAATAATTGAACTTGTCCGAAGGCTTGTTCTTTATCTGCAAAAATAGCGATTTCAGTTGTTTTATGGTCAGGAATATCATAATTTTCACGTTTGCGTGGATTTTTGGTTGGTAAAATTCTACCAAAATGGAATTTAATTTTTTTCTCCATTTCATCTACATCAATATCACCCACCACCATTACGCCCATCAAATCTGGTCTGTACCAATCTTTATAATATCTTTTAATGGCATCATATTTAAAATTTTTGATAATGCCTGTATCTCCGATTGGCAATCTATCAATATAACGTGAGCCTTTGAACATTTTAGGCAAAGTTGCTTTTTGAACTCTTTCAGAAAGTCCGCCTCTGCTTCTCCATTCTTCCATAATAATTCCTCTTTCGCCATCAATTTCTTTGTGGTCAAAAGTAACATTATGCGCCCAATCTTCTAAGATTTGGAAACCACCATCAACAATTTCTTTTTTGTCTGATGGAATTGGTAAGATATAAACCGTTTCATCAAAACTTGTATAAGCATTCAAATCTGCGCCAAATTTTACGCCCAATGATTGTAAATATTTTACTAACTCATTTTTTGCGAAGTTTTTAGTGCCGTTAAAACACATGTGTTCTACAAAGTGTGCCAAGCCTAATTGGTCTGGGTCTTCATTGATAGAACCTGCTTGGATTGCCAAACGTAGTTCTACACGTTTTTCGGGTTTTGCATTTTTACGAATGTAGTATTTAATACCATTCGGAAGAGTTCCTGTTTTGACTTTTGCGTCAAAAGGAATAGGAGCATTTAAGTCTTGTGCTACTGAAAAGTGAGCAATCAAACTAAAAAACGCCAAAATTAAGAAAGTCTTAAAAATATTCATTTTTAAATATAATAATAATTAAAATTTTGAAGTGCAAAGATATTGTATCTTTACTTTAAATAAGTATATTTTAACAAAAAAAATTACGAAAAATTAAAAATTATATAATTATTTTTTTTATTTCTGCTTTCATCTTATCTGGCACATCAGATTTTGGGAATAAATCTATCATTTTTTGTTTGTCCTCTGCTAAATTTCCACTATAACCAAGAATGCTTGGCGTATTGTTTTGAATAGAATATCTCAAAAAACGAATTTCGATATTATTGGGTTCGATATCGACTGCTTGTTGAAATAATTGCATAGATTTTGCGATGTTTGCCCATTTTGTCAATGGATTCCAAGCGTGTTTTGCTTGCAATGCTTCCGCACTTGCGCGATAAGCCAACAAAATAGGATTTTGGCTTGTCTGTTCTTCTAAAATTGTGTATAATTGTGATGTTTTTAATTCATTATCAGAAGCTTCTGAAAATAATCTGCGAATTTCATCTAAATTCATTATGTAATAAAAAAACCTGTAATAAAAAAAACTTTATAAGGAAAATTAATGTATTTGTTTCAAAAGAAGATTTTTAATGCGTGAAAAAAACCATTTCAACTTTTCGTCCTTCGTCCAAAAAACTTACTTCATCAGCCAAATGTTTCATTAAAAAAATACCACGTCCACCTTCTTCTTCGATATTTTCGGGAGAAGTTGGGTCGTTGAGATGTTTAAAATCAAATCCAATTCCTTCATCGCCAATCTTAAAAATAACTTTTTGCTCGTAAGATTCTACTTCTAAATCTACTAACTTTTTTTTATCTTCTTTATTGCCGTGTTTGATAGCATTATTTACTGCTTCAGTAACTGCAATCAAAATATTTCCGTAAATATCTTCGCTTATTTTATTTTCATCACAAGCGTTTTCGATAAAACTTTCTACAATATTAATATTATCTATTAATGAAGGAATGGAGATTTTGAAAGATTTTGATGAATTGTTCATGGATTTTTTGCTTTTAAAATGCAAATATATTAAAATATTATAAATCTACAAAAAAAAAGTTTTTTTTTCTTGATATTTATTTAAAAATATATCTTACCTATCTTTAGACTTAATAGTCATATTTTCAAGTTTTAAATACAAAAATGAGACATACTTTAGTGTTTGGGGACTAATTTTAATAGTGATATTTCTTTTATGTTTATAATACTATTATAAAAATTCTTCAAAGTAAGATGTTCAGAATCTGCTAAAAACGGTTACTGTAATTTTTCGTGTGGTAAACAAATAATAGGAGGTTTACTTGTAATTTTATGCCAATAAATTGATTTTATTTATTAAAAAATTGTGATTATTTTAGCACAAAATAATTGTACACACTTTTAATTACAGTAACAAAAATGAGAAAAAATTATTTTATATCAATTTACATAAAAAATTATTAAAAATATAAAAAATATAAATATAAGGCAATAAAATTGTAATAAAATAAAAAAAAAATCGTACTTTTACATATTACAATTTACTATTTTCAATCTTGATACGTTTCTTCCTCATTTTTATACTTTTTATATCGTTTGGATGGGAAAATATATTGGCACAACCTACTCTAAAAACTTATTATTCTATCGAATCAGCTAATTCTGTGCCTTTGGATAAAGTATTAAAATTAGATTTAAGTTCGCAAGATTTGACGGAAGTTCCTGAAGAAATTACAAAATTTTATAATCTTCAATATCTTTCTTTACAAAATAATCAAATCAAAGTACTTCCTACATTTATCAAGAAATTAAATAAATTAGAAGTATTAGATTTAGATTCAAATTATTTTGCAAGATTGCCTGCTGAAATGGGTGATTTAGTCAATTTACAAGAATTAACTCTTGATAATAATGAACTAAAAAGCCTTCCCAAAACGATTGGAAACCTTAAACAATTAAAAAAATTAAGTGCTTCTTTTAATCAAATCAACCACGTTTTTGATGAATTAGGCGAATTAACTAATTTACAAACTTTAGATTTATCGTTTAATAAATTATCAGATATTACTGAAAATTTTGGGAAAATGAAAAATTTAACGCACTTAAATTTAAAAAATAATAAGTTAAGCGTTTGGTCAAATGGATTCAATCAAATGACAAGTTTGTATAAATTAGAACTTTCTTATAATTTATTGGGGAATATTTCGCCACAAGTCAGCAATTTAAAAAATTTACATCAATTATTTTTATCTAAAAATCAAATTATCGCCATTCCCGTAGAAATGACAAGTTTAAATAATTTAGATGACTTATATTTAGATAATAATCCAATCAAAAAAATTCCTGAAGGATTATATAATATGCTTATCAAACTCAATAATGCACATTCTGAAGAAGTGGCTGATTTGATTGATAAATTTAGAGAAGAAAAAGATATGCAAAGAGAAAGAGCCGAGACCAATAGAAAGGAGGCTGATTTGCGTACAAAAGTAGCAGAAAGCGAAACACAAAGAGAAAAAGCAGAAAAAGAAATTCAACAAGTTGGGCGCGAGAAAGCCGAAGCACAAAGCAAAACTGAAAAAGCAGAAAAAGAATTTCAAAAAAGTAATGCTCAAAAAGCACAAGCAGAAAAAAAATTAGCCCAACAAGCTCAACAAACCCAAGAACTCGAAAACCAAAGAAATATTATATTTTTTGCCATTTTTGCTATATTTTTGTTAGCTGTGGCAAGTTTAATTTGGAGAAATGCTCAACAACAAAAGAAAAATAATAAAATTATATTGTTACAAAAAGACGAAATTGAAACTGAAAAAGGAAAATCTGACCAACTTTTATTGAATATTCTTCCCGAAGAAATTGCGAAAGAATTAAAAGAAACAGGCGTTACAGAAGTTCGACATTTTAAATTGGCGACCGTAATGTTTGCAGATATTAAAGGTTTTTCGTCTTTGGCAATGAAACTTTCTCCGCAAGATTTGATTAAAGAACTCGATTTTTGTTTTTCTACTTTTGATGAAATTGTATCTAAATATCATTTGGAGAGAATAAAAACCATTGGCGATTCTTATATGTGTGCGGGTGGCGTGCCTGTTTGCAACTCGACTAATCCGATTGATACGGTGTTGGCTGCCTTGCATATTCAAGAATGGATGGACGACCAAAAAGCAGAAAGAGAAAAAAATGGTGAGCAATATTGGCAAATCCGATTGGGAATTCATACAGGAGATTTGGTGGCGGGCGTAATCGGAAAAACTCGTTTTGCATACGATATTTGGGGAAATACGGTCAACACCGCTTCTCGTATGGAAAGTGGCGGAGAGGTAGGCAGAGTAAATATCACAGAAACAACTTACGATTATATCAAAGATTATTTTGAGTGTACGGCAAGAGGAAAAATAGAGGCAAAAAATATTGGGTTGATTGAAACTTATTTTGTGAATCGATTGTTGCCACAATATTCAAAAGATGACACGGGTTTGGAGGCAAATCAGTATTTTTTGGGTATTTTGAAAAATAAATATGAAGAACATAAAGAAAAATAAACATGACAAAAAAATTGCTTTCTTTTTTATTTTTTTGTTTTAATTTTCTTTTTTCTTTGTATAGTTTTGGGCAAGATAAAAAATACAAAGATTATACAGAATTTAGTCGCCATATTTTTGAAGGAAAAGAACTCAAAACGCCCTATCGTTTGCTTGTTCCTCAAAATTTTGATACCTTAAATTTTTCAAAAAATAAACAAAAATATCCACTAATTATTTTTTTGCACGGAGCAGGCGAAAGAGGAGAAACTAATTTAGTTCCTTTGACACATTTTGCTCCTTATATTTTGAAAGATGAACTAAGAACTAAATATCCTTGTTTTGTAATCATTCCACAATGTCCAAAAGATAAAAAATGGATAGAAACAGATTGGAAATTAGACGCACATACACAACCCAAAGAAATGTCTGATGTATTGTCTAATGTATTGAAAATCATTAAATTAACCGAAAAAAAATACCCGATTGATTCGAAAAGAATTTACATCACAGGGCTTTCTATGGGTGGATTTGGAGTCTGGGATTTAATTACAAGATTTCCAAAAAAGTTTGCATCTGCAGTCCCAATTTGTGGTGGGGCAGACGAGAAAACAGCAGAAATCCTAAAAAAAATACCTATTTGGACTTTTCATGGGGCATTAGATAAAGTAGTAAAACCTGAACGCTCACGCAATATGGTGAAGGCAATTCAAAAAATAAATGGCAATATCAAATATACAGAATATCCAGATGTACAACACGATAGTTGGAAACCAACTTATCTTAATCATTTGATGTGGGAATGGTTATTTAAGCAAAAAAGATAGTTTTTTTAAATAATCCACTCATAACATTCATCAAAACTCGAAAAAGGTTTGATGTCAATTAAACCCAAACTTAATGCCCCTTGAATCATATTATTGATAGAAAACTTGCCAAAAATTTTTGTAGGTAATACTGAGCCGATTTTTTTCGTTCCAGCAGCTGCCCAAGAAGGCACCATAAAATCCATTATCCATTTTTGATTTTCGGGGCTTGTTCCTTTAAAATTTGAAGATTCAAATATTATTTTTTTAATTTGATATTTTTGGACAACTTCCAAACATTTCAACATATTTTCTCTGTATTCTTCATCATTTGAAAATCTTTTTGCCCAACTAATCAAAAGAGAATTAGTTTCATCATAAAAAAATTCAATTCTTTGGTTTTGATAAATCAATGGTAAATTTAAGACTTCATCAGGAATATTATCTATATGTAATTTCATAGTTTTTTACTAATTATTATTATATTATTAAATTTAGGAACTATGTGTTCAAATAAATAGTTTTAATTCTGTTACAAATTTTTATGAAATAATTGTCAAAAAATAGAAAAATATCTACAAAAAATATGGTTCATGGGAAATTATTGCGGATATAATTTTATTCTGTATGAATAGAAATGGCATTTATGCCATTTATTAAAAAAATATCAATTTGAAAAATACAGAGATTTTGGCTAAAGCCAACGATTAAATTTTTTTATTATCCTCCAGATAAATCTGGAGGCAATTCAAAAAATATATTTCAAAAGAAATATTTTCATTTTTCGCACAAATTTCCTAAGAACCAAAAA
>JAAFJG010000104.1 GCA_013298075.1 Cytophagales bacterium
TTAAAGCCTAAAATTATGTGTTTGTTTTTAGTGGAAGATCCTAAAAAAATTATAGAGGAACTTATACTTTATTTTGCCAGAAATACAACTAATAAATCTACTGATAAAAAAGAAAGAAAACGAGAAAAATCTGTAGCAAAAAATAGGCACTTGAAAACTCAATGTAATTTTAGGAGGGCAGTCTAAAATAGCTTAGGTTAATAGCATTGGGCTAAACTCATACTAAAATTAACAAATGGTTTTACACGTAAAAGTGGTAAACCTAAAAGACCTTGACAAGCCTTTTCTGTAGTAGTGGAATTTTGCATTTTCAAAATTACAGAAAATTTTTGTCATTTCTTATTTTTTAACATATTTTTGTCCAAAGTCCAAATTTATATAACATCAGAAAAATTTACTCTACCCTACTTAAAATTTTCATTAAAAAAATCTGTGTTTTATCTATTCACTCTGTATCATTTGTGTTCTAAAAATGGAACACAGATAATACAGATTAGGCGAACTAACACGAATTTTATCTTATTGAAAAATGGTAGGATAGAATAGGAAAAATTATAGTAACAGAATAATCCAATATATTTTCAAAATTATTTCATCAATTCCCATAAATCAATCACTTGTTTTGCTTCTTTCACATCATGCACACGCAAGCAAGAAGCGTGATTTTGTAACGCAACCCAATGAAGAACACTCGTGCCATTCAAAGCCTCTTCAGGAGTAATTTGCAAAGGTTTATAAATCATAGATTTACGTGAAATTCCAGCCAAAATAGGACAATTTAACACCTCAAAAAGTGCCATATTTTTAAGTAAAAAATAATTTTGTTCTACCGTTTTTGCAAAACCAAAACCAATATCGATGATAATATCTTTTTGTCCTAATGCTCTTAAAATATTGATTTTAGTCTGAAAATAATCTATTAATTCGTGAATAATATTTTCATAATGAGTGAGTGATTGCATTGTTTGTGGTGTACCTTTCAAATGCATCAAAATATAAGGCACATTTAATTGGCTTACCGTTTCAAACATTTTTTCATCTAAATTTCCTCCCGAAATATCATTCACTATCGCTGCACCCGCTTCTACGGCTGCTTTTGCAATGCTACTTCTAAATGTATCCACAGAAATTTTTATGGTTGGAAAATGTTTTCGAATCAAAAAAATAGTATCTATTACTCTTTTTTTTTCTTCTTCTTCTGATATATGCGTAGCTTTTGGACGTGTAGAATAGCCACCAATATCCAAAAAATCAACTTTTGCCAAAATCATTTCTTCTACTTTGGTAAGAATTTCTTTATCATTTTGATAACGACTTTGGCTATAAAATGAATCAGGCGTAATATTTAAGATACCAAAAATTAAAGGTTTTTTGACCACCAATAATTCTCCGTTCAAGTTAAGTGTAAACATATTTTATTTTTCAATAAAATTTTTGACTAATAATTCTGCTTCTTGCATCGCATTTTGCAAATCATTATTCACAATTATTTCATGAAATTGATTTTGAAAAGTAAATTCATATTGAAATTTATCGATTCGTTTTTTGAGACTTTCTTCTGTTTCGGTTTTTCTTTCTCTCAATCTTTTTTCTAATTCTTGAATAGAAGGTGGCAAAATAAAAATTGCCAACGCATCATCACCAAAAAAACTTTTCAGGTTTAAACCCCCTTTTACATCAACATCAAAAATAACGTGCTTTTTATCTGCCCAAATTCTTGTAATTTCTGATTTAAGCGTTCCATAATAAGAATTTTCATAGACTTCTTGCCATTCTACAAATTCATTATTTTTTATTTTTTCTTTGAATAAATCAATATCCAAAAAATAATAATCTTTTCCTTCTATTTCGTGAGGGCGTTTTTTTCTTGTGCAGATAGATACTGAAAAGCCTAATTTTTCAGATAAAATAGATAAAACATGTCGCACCAACGTAGTTTTTCCTGCTCCCGATGGAGCGGAAAAAATGATAATTTTACCTTTAAAATCGCTATTTTCTAACATAAAGAATTAAAATTGGAGAGCAAATATACACAAAAAAAATAAATTATTTGATTAAAATAACCAAAATAAATTATTTTTGTTTCAATTATATTTTTTTTCTACAAATTTTATCTAAAATAATCAGAAAAAAACACTTCAAAACTACTTTTAAAAAATAATAAATATCTCTTTTCATTTCATTTTCTACCATTTAACCTAAAAAAATATACACAAAAAAACATTTTTTTCTATTTGTTTTAAACAATATTTTATTTTTTTTAAAATTTTATTTATCTTTGTAAAAAAAACAACATTAAATATGAAACAAAGAATTATTCATATACTCAAAAATCCTACTTATGACCAAAAAATAACGGTAAAAGGTTGGGTAAAAACAAAAAGAGGAAGCAAAAATGTTAATTTTATCGCTTTGAATGATGGCTCAACTATCCAAAATTTACAAATCGTAGCAGATGCCGAAAAAATATCCGAAGAGATTTTAAAACTCATACAGACAGGCGCTTGTATTGCGGTCAATGGAACTTTGATAGCCTCACAAGGTGCGGGACAATCGATGGAAGTAACGGCAGATTCTATAGAAATTTTGGGCGAAGCAAATCCTGATGAATATAAAATTCAGGCTAAAAGTCACTCGATGGAATTTTTAAGAGAACAAGCACATTTACGCAGCAGAACTACTACTTTTGGAGCAATTTTTAGAATTAGACATGCGTTGGCTTTTGCGGTGCATCAATATTTTAATGATAACGGATTTTTTTATTGGAATTCGCCTATTATTACAGGCTCTGATGCGGAAGGTGCGGGACAAATGTTTAGAGTTACCACGCTTTCAGACCAAAATCCACCTTTGGAGGATGGAAAAGTAAATTATAAAGAAGATTTTTTTGGGCAAGTTACTAATTTAACGGTTTCAGGGCAATTAGAAGCAGAATTGGGGGCAATGGGTTTAGGTTTAGTTTATACTTTTGGACCGACTTTTAGAGCAGAAAATTCGAATACGGCTCGCCATTTAGCAGAATTTTGGATGATAGAACCAGAAATGGCTTTTTATGATTTGCAAGATAATATGGATTTGGTAGAAAACTTTTTGAAATATTTAATCAATTATGCGTTAAATAATTGTGCAGAAGATTTGGCTTTCTTAGAAAAAAGACTCTTGGACGAAGAAAAAACAAAGAAAAAAGAAGAACAAAGTGAAATGGCTTTGTTAGAAAAACTTACATTTGTAGTTGCACAAGATTTTCAACGATTGACTTATACTGAAGCTGTTGAAATTTTACTCAATTCTAATCATCATAAAAAGAAAAAATTTCAATATGAAGTAAAATGGGGAATTGATTTGCAATCAGAACACGAGAGATATTTGGTCGAAAAACATTTTAAAAAACCTGTTATTTTGACCGATTATCCCAAAGATATAAAGGCTTTTTATATGAAACAAAATGAAGATGGAAAGACTGTGAGAGCCATGGACGTACTTTTTCCTAACATTGGTGAAATGGTGGGTGGCTCCCAAAGGGAGGAAAATTATGATAAACTCCTAACGCGTATGCGTGAGATGGGCGTGCATGAAGAAGGACTTTGGTGGTATTTAGAAACACGCAAATTTGGCACCGCACCCCACGCAGGTTTTGGTTTAGGTTTTGAGAGATTGGTACTTTTTGTAACGGGAATGGGTAATATTCGTGATGTGATTCCTTTTCCAAGAACGCCTCAAAATGCAGCTTTTTAGTTTATTTATTACTAGAGTTTTTTAAATGGTAGCCAAAAATTGACAAAAATCATTAAAAATTCAAGAAAAAAAATCCGTATTAATCCGCTAAATCCGTGTTATCTGTGTGCTAAAATCTCTTTCATTTAAAAAATATTACTTGTATTTTTTGCAAACAAGTATTTTTAATAATACTTTAGTATAAAAATTTTGATTCTTAGGAAATTATTGTATTACTAATTTTAGTATAATATAAATAGAATAGTATATATACCATTTATTTTGAAATAGTATAAAATTTAGTAAAGCTAACTATTGGATTTTATATTATCCTCCAGATAAATCTGGAGGCAATTCAAAATATAATTTCAGAAAAAATATTTTGATTTTCCATACAAATTTCCTAAGAAGAAAAAATTATAATACTCTCCAAAATTAGTAGTAAATTTATTTTTCATAAAATATAATCACAAAAAAAAATAGAAACATTACAAAAAGTATGTTTCTATTTTTTGTCATATATCAATAAAATCTATTTTTTCTTTGCCAACATCAAATTAGAATTTCCTTCTGCAAATTGATAACCAATCCCAAATGGCAAAGGGCGAATCTGAAATTGTTTGTTAGCATAAGCAGCAGCCATATCTTTTTGATAATAATTTCCAAACAAAGGAATAGGACCTGCATATCTTCCAAATAAAGTAATGTCCCATTTATCATTGAGAAAATTATTAAAATACATACCCGAATCATCTTTTAAAACGTATTTTGCACCATTCAAAACAATATCTTTGATAGTCGAAAAAACAGGTTTATACATCAAATAAGACGCAGATTTGATATAAACATCGGTAAATTTAAGATTTTGTAAATAAGTTAAAAGTGGTTTGTGTTCGTTCAGACCTTTTTTACCTTCGTAGGCATCATTACACAAATTTACGCTAAAATAATACAAACTTTTGCGTTCTTCAGGTTTATCACCGCGTTGAAAATCGATACGCGTGGCATAATACGTTTGTGCATTGCCCTGATAACCTTCGGCAGGCACTAATTTCCCCTCTTCGTTCAATGCCATTTTTTCATAATACAAAACTTTATGATTTGTACGAGCCATAAACAACATAATCACAGGCAAAGTACCATCAATCGAACTCACTACACGCCCTGTAAAATCACTTCCCATACTAATTGTTTGGAAAAAACTATATTGCAAAACAGAGGCTAAAGAGCGTTGAATACCATTAAAATAACCGCCTAAAGATTGTTTTGAGATTTTTTCCATATCAGGCAAAGTACCGATTGGCTCCAAACCAATCATCACAATTTCAGAAACTTCAGGAAAAAATGTACCTGCGTGCAAAAAATCAGGACCGCTAAATGGATAAAATAATCTCCCACCTGCTTCCGTCACTTCTTTCAATTCTTCTTCTCTCCATTTGATAAGTTTGGGGCGTTTTGTTTCCAAAATATTTTTCCATTGTCCATTGGCATATCCTGCGTAATTTTTAAATTCAGGACTTTCGTGGATAGACGCATACACGCTGCCTTCGTCTGCAGGCATCCCTGCGACAATTTTTGCTAAATCATTGAATTTTCTATCCGTTTTTCCTTCTGACACATTCCGTGGTTTTTTGAGTTCTTCTCCATTTTTTGTGTTAGTATTTTCCGTGTTTTCTTTTTCTTTTTTTGCGTCTTTTTTGTCTTTTGTAGTTTCGTTTTGATTTTTATCTTTATCATTTTTTGTATCTTCTTGTTTTTTTTCAGCACAAAAAGTTAATCCAAATAATAAGAAAAATATCCATAGAATATTAAATTTGAACATTTTATTAGAATTTTAAGTGATTTTAAGGTGCAAAATTAGTTAAAAATATCAGAATAAAAAATAAAAACTATCTAAAATTAACATTTTTTGATAGTTTTTTATTTTATTGATTTTCAAACTTTTACATTAAAAAAAGGTTATATAGAATATCATTTATTTTTTTTGAATATGAAAAAATATTTTTTAATTATAATGTTGATTTTTGTTTGGATACAAAATATACAAGCACAAGTTTTAGTGGAGAATTTTGCTGATGGCGATTTTACTCAAAATCCAGTTTGGACTCCTTCGCCTACTAATAATGATTTTTTGGTGCAAAGTAATCGTTTGCGTTCTAATTCTTCAATTTTGAATAGCACATTTTTTATCAATACGCCTTTGACTATTTCGGGAGGTGTGATTTGGGAAATGGACATAGAAATACAATTTAGTCCATCAAGTGCGAATTATATAGATATTTTTTTACAAAGCAATATTAGTAATTTTACAGACGCAAATACAGAAGGCTATTTTGTGAGATTGGGAAATAGTAGTGATGAAATATCACTTTACAAAAGAAAAAATGGTATCAACACAAAAATAATCGATGGAATAGATAACGTTTTGAGTACTACAAGCAATATTTTAAAAATAAAAGTAACTCGAAATCTCGATAATGAATGGACTTTGGAAAGAAATATTTTGAATAATTGGACAACAGAAGGAACAATTCAAGATGCCGAAATATTGACAGGAAATTTTTTTGGTTTTTTAATTCGTCAATCTACTGCAACTTTTATCAACAAACATTTTTTTGATAATATTGTGATTACTCAAATTCCTGAGAATATTTTACCTGTTTGGCAATCTATCAAAGTAATTGATGGTACAAAATTAGAGCTTACTTTTTCGGAGGCTTTGCGTATTTCTACCATACAAAATTTGGCAAATTATACACTTCTTCCTACAAATATTCCCATTTATTCTGCTCAACTCATCACTCCCAATGTTATTTTATTGACTTTTCAACAATCTTTTATAAGCCTTCAAAATTATAGTTTATTGGTTGAAAATTTGCAAGATTTGGCGGGAAATATAATATTATCAACACAAAAAAACTTCTTTTGGACACAAACTTTTTCTCCAAAATTTCACGAATTGATTATTTCAGAAATAATGGTTGATGCACGTGGTTCGGCACAACCTTTAAATCCTTTGCCTGATAGAGAATATATCGAAATTTATAATCGAACTCCTCGAATTTTAAATCTTAAAAATTGTAAATTGATTGATGATGGTACATATACAATGCCTGAAATTTGGCTTTATCCACAAGAATATGCGTTATTAGTTAAAAATAGTGATACTACTTTATTTCAAAATTTTGGAAAGGTAATTGGCTTGACTAATTTTCCAAGTTTGGTTAATTCGGGTGATACAATTTTATTGAAAAATGCACAAAATGAACTTCTTTTTAGTGTTAATTATTCAGATAAATGGCACGAAAATTCAGCCAAAAAAGATGGTGGTTGGAGTCTTGAAATGGTGGATATAAATAATCCTTGTAGCGAAAATAATAATTGGACTTCTTCTATACATACACGCGGAGGCACGCCTGCGAGAAAAAATTCTGTGCAAGGTTATCGCCCAGACCTCACCAAAGCCAAAGTTTTGAAAGCAGAAGCAATCAATCCAAATACAATTATTATTTCTTTTGATGAAAATTTATCCAGAAATACTCCCGAAACGATTGAAATACAAATTTCTCCCTTGATCAATATCGCCCAAAAAACTTGGTTAATGGCTGATATTTTTTCTCAACTCAAATTAGATTTATCTACGCCATTAGCCACAGAAAAATATGAGATTGAAATTAGTTTTTTTGCGGATTGCGCAGGAAATTTGACTCAAGAAAAAATAAAAAAAATAATTGGAACGCCACAAAATAGTGATAGTAGTGATATTATTGTGAACGAAATTTTATTTAATCCAAAAACAAATGGAGTCGATTTTGTAGAATTATACAATCGTTCAGACAAATTTATCAACCTAAAAAATCATTTAATTGCCAACAAAGAAAATTCAATTTATACCAATCAAAAAATCATTACGAACAATTTTTTGATTATGTCCCCCAAATCTTATTTGGTTTTGACAACAGATAAACAGATTTTACAAAGTAATTATCCAAATTTAGAAATAGAAAATGTTTTTCAGTGTGATTTACCAAGTTTAACAGACCAAGAAGGAACCTTTGTATTGATTAGTCCGCAAGGAAAAGTTATCGAAGATATGTATTATAACGAAAATTGGCATTTTGCTTTGATAGACAATAAAGAAGGGATTTCTTTGGAAAGAATAGGTTTTGAAACGCCTACACAAAATAAAAATTCGTGGAAATCGGCTGCTGCCTATGTAAATTTTGCTACGCCAACTTTACCAAATTCACAACAAATGAATGATAGCAATGGCGATAATCAATTTAGTATTTCTCCACAAACTTTTACGCCTGACCAAGATGGTTATCAAGATTTTACGACTATTTTTCTCAAAAATATGCCCAATAATGCAGTGGTAAACATTTATGTCTATGATAGAAATGGTAGAGAAATCAAAAGAATTGCTCAAAATTCAATCATGGGAACGGATAATTTCTTTATTTGGGATGGCACAAAAGAACAAGGAGAACGTGTAACAGATGGTAATTATTTAGTAGTTGTAAAATTTTTTAGTGCTAATGGTGGCGAACAAATTTTTAGAAAATCGGTGGCAGTAGGAAGTCGATTTTAGGTTTATTTTTGATGTATAAAATGTAATGTTATTCTCAATTTATAAAATAATTAACGAGTTATAAACATAGAAAACTCTGCTAACTCTATCTAAAAATAAACAATAAACAATGTTTTTGGTGATGTTCCAAATTCATTTAAAAAAATTGATTATTTGAAATAAAATTATTATATTAACATTTTTTCAACATAAAAATATATATTTGCGACAAAATTAAGACAATACCAAAAAATAGATTTAAATTTATACATTTTAAAACATAAAAACGTTTTTTTTGTATATTTATTTTTGAAAAATAAAAATTACCAACAAAAAAAGTAAAAAATCATGGCAACAACAATTTTAGAACAAGTTAAAAATTTAGAAACTATTAGCATTGTAGAAGACAAACAAGAAGACTACAATCCTAATAGTAGAGAGTTTTTTATTGACTATGAGCATGATAAAAATTCAGAAATTGTTTACCCAGAATCCGATGGAAAACCAATGGCAGA
>JAAFJG010000105.1 GCA_013298075.1 Cytophagales bacterium
TTTTTTTATTTAATCACAAAAAAGTTAAAAATAATTAAAAAATTACGCATTTGGGTAAAATATCATAAAAAGCATACTGTAATATTTTTGACAATTCCTAATTTTTGGACTGCGTAATGTCAGTTATTTATTTCATTTTTTATCCTTCTTCTCTCTCCAATTCGTACAAGCATTTTTCTAACGCTTTGAGTTCTTTTCCATATAAAACTTCTAAATACCATTGAAAACCCAAATAAAGAATTACGCCTATTAAACCTACAATCATTCCTGTAAACCACCAACTCCAATTTTTTTCTGATAAAATAGCGCCACCAGCCCAACCTAACATTGCCAAAGCAACCCAAACTGAGCCTTGATATATGTATAAATATCGTCCTGTAATTTTGATTATTCTTTGTAAAGAAGTTTTTAAATTGGCAGATAAAGTATAATTTAATAATCTATATTTAATATAATAATGTCCAAAAGAAAATAACATCAATCCAAACATCAAAGCGGACAAGCGTTTGTCTATTGGATAAAAAAATACGATTGAATACCCTGCAATCAACGTCATTAAAGCAATTTCGATAAAAATACTTTTGTTGATATTAGATAAAATTCCTTTTGTTTTTTTGCTTAATAATTGTTCTATTTCTTGAGCAGATTTATCTTGTTTAGACATATTTTGATGCCCTTGTTTCCAGATAGATTGTAATTCGTCTAATTCCATAGTGCCTCCTTTTTGCTTAGAATTTCTTTTAATTTCTTTTTAATTCTGTTTAATTTTACGCCTACATTTGTTTCAGTAATTCCCATCATATTCGCAATTTCGTGGTACGAATGGTCTTCTAAATGCAACATTATCAATGCTTTATCAATATCATTTAAGGTAGCGATGGCTTCGTATAAGGCTTTTAATCTATCTTCTGTTACTTCATCTTTGCCGTCAGGCATTTGCATTATCCTTTCATTAATATCTTTTGATTTTGGAATTTTTTGAAATTTTTTAAAGCCTGTAATGGCTGTATTGAGTGCCACTCTATACATCCAAGTGGTAAATTTTGCATCACCTCGAAATGAATCGTAAGATTTCCAAAGTTGATATAAAATTTCTTGAAATAAATCTTCTCTTTCAGATGGATTAGGACAATATACTCTACAAACTTTATGTAAAATATCTTGATGTTCTGAAATTTGTTTTGAAAATTCGTCTTTCACGTGAGAATGAATTAGTTTTTATTTTTTTCTATATAGATATGTAAAGCAAGTTAAAAAAAATTACAAAATCACTAAAAAAATATATTTTAACATATTTTTCTATTGATAAAGATAGGAATAATATCATAAAAATAAAAAATAAAAAAAACTGATTTTGTCTCAAATTTATTTTTTTTCATTGGATAGAAATCAATCATTTACAAACATAAAAAAAATCCAAAAAGCGATTCGTTTTTTAGATTTTTGTGTTATAGTTCTTGTTGATTTTTAAGATTTGTGCTTATTCGATTTTATAAGCAATTTGTCCATTTTTCACAAAAAACACTATTTTTTTTAGAAAACAAAAATCTATATCATTAAAAATAATAGGTGTTGGGTCATTTTCACTTTCTTTCACCATAATATCCCATTGACAAGGCGTTTTGTCATCTACAGCAATACTAATTTGTTCGGCTTGGTCATCTTCAAAAAAACGAGAAGGAATTAAATCATCACTCCAAACAAAACTTTGCCAATCGTCTGCGTCGGGTTCATTGTTATCATTTAGACTTTTACAAACGTGAATACTAAATAATCTTGAGCCTGTTTGATTTTCGATAATCATATTGACTGATGCTGCGTCATCAAACATAGCATTTACTTTTTGGGCATATATCCAATGAGATGCCAACAAAAGTGCGAATAATAAAATTAATTTTTTCATATAATTTTTTAATTTAATAAATTTTTTGCCTACTTTGTAAAAGGGTTTTCGGCTTTTCCCTTGTATTCTTTATGATTTATAAATTCCAAAAATTCTTCAAAAACAATTTCACGCATAATAGATTTTTCTAATTCTTCAAAGTTTTTGTACCCTAAAAATTCTGCAATTCGAGATTCTAATTCAGGTTTTAGGCTTTGCGTGAGCTTATAAGTAGAAATACCAAATAAATGTGCAATAGTATTTTCGTGTGTTGTTCCGCCTAACAATACTGCAATAGTTTTACAATGTTTATGTTGAATATTTTCTATTTCCAAAGGAACAGTTTTATCTTTTTTGTTTGCTTTTTCTAATATTTTTTTGATTATATTTATTCTCATCTGTTCGTTCATAAATTTATACAAAGGTAAAGGTTAAAATGTATTTTTTTAGTTTGTTATATTGCGTATAAAACTGCTTTTAATCATCAAAAAAAGCCATATTTTACGGAACTCTTTTAAGTATGACCAAAATATTTACTTGTTTTTGATATGCAAAGTTATAGACTTATTTTTGAAAAAATTACCCATAATAAATATATTTTAAAGTTTATTTCATTGACAATCAATGACTTATAAATTACTTCTCATTTCTTATGGGTAAAATTTTATGACATACTTAGAAACCACCCATTGAATATATTTGGCAGTTAGTCAAATTCCAATCAACAATAATAGTTGTTACATACTCTTCCAACTTTTGAGGTATAACCAACATAAAACGCCCGTTTACTTGTTCAGAATAAGTGTTAAACATCTCTAATTGTTCTTTTACACCTGCAAATTTAAAAGCATCTTCGGTAGATTTTATTTCAAAAATAAAAAGTTCTCCTTCTCCAATTGCCGTAATATCAGGAACCCATTTCTGTTCAGATTTATTTGTCCAAGTAATAGCAGTTGGTTTTTCAAAATTAGGTAAATCTGCCCTTATCCTGGTAAAACCTTGTTGTTTTATGATTTTTATAGTTGTTACTACAATATCATCATGAATTTTTTGTTCTACATTCATACTTTTAACTTTTTTTTAATGTTAATAACTTTTTTTAATTATTAGAAATTTTACTTTCAAAAATATTTCGTATATTACACGACAAGATTTTAAGTAATTTCACAATGCAAAGTTACAACTTTATTTTTAAAAAAATATCCATAAAAAGACGATTTGAATTTTAAATATTGATTATCAATGGTTTATAAATTATTTCTCATTTCTTATGGATAAAATTTTATGACATATTCAGAGATAAGAATATTTCCTTAATTATCAAAATAAATTATTTCTTCTTTTGGTTAGGATTTTCTAACTTTCCTTTATTGCCTTGTGCTTGGTCATATTGTTTGTTTGTACCATTTGTGCCTGTATTGGCGTTTTTTTGGTTGCTTTCGTTGTCCTTTGGATTTATTTTTTTTGACATAAAAATGAAAAATTAAATTGTGAAAAATTATTTGCAATATTTTACATACATTACTACTAATTATATAAACGATAAAAAAATAAAAAAGTTTCATTATTTAGAAAAATTTTACTAACATTGCTACAAAAAAATAAAAAATTATGTATAACATTGAAATTCAACAACTTAAAATTTATGCTGATAATACATTTAGCATTTTAATTACAGGTGAAAAAGGAACAGGAAAGTCGTTTTTGATAAAAAATAGTTTGGAAAATATTGTTTTTTTATCTTGTTCTCAAATAGAAAATAATTTTAAAGAAACTTTAAAACAAAAGTTAAAAAAAGCCAACGAAAAAAATTTAATATTTGATAATATTGAAAATTTATCAATAGAGAATCAAAAAATACTTTTTGAATGTATTTCTACCAAAAATGGAGGCTTTTTTGAAATTTTTGAAAACGAAAATATTTCTTGTCAATTAATTTTTATTAGCAATTTATCACTTACACAACTTTATAATTATGAGTTTTATCAACCTTTAGTAGATAGAATTTCACAACAAATCATTGAATTAACACCTTTGAAAAAATTAAAATTTGAAACTCAAAAACAAGCCTATAAAAGTGTATGGGAGCAAATGTGTTTTAAGGATAAAAAAGGTCAAATAATGGATTATATTGAAAATACAGATATTTTGAATTGGTTAAAAACACTCCATTTAGCGGGTAATTTTAGAGATTTAGAAAAAATTGCTATTTTAAATTGGCGTTTTTTAACATTTTCAGAAGATGAAAAAAAAATATTTGAAGCAAAAAATGAATTTGAATTTGTAAAACAACAATTTCAAAAATCAGATGCAAAACCTGAAAATGATTTTTTTATTTATGATGAAGATGCTGATAAAATCATAAAAAATTTTAGAAAAGAACTTGTTGCTTGGGCTAAAAAAGTGTATGTAGATGTGCCTACTATTTTAGAAAAATTAAGTGTTTCTGAAAAAACATTATATAATTGGGAAAATGGAAAATAAACCGATACACATTCTAAAAATCATTCACGGATATCCGCCCGCTTATAATGCAGGCTCAGAAGTATATTCGCAATCTATTTGCAATGAATTGAAAAAAAAACATCATATTTCTGTTTTTACGAGAGAAGAAAATGTGTATGTGGAGGATTATCATATCAGAGCAGAAAAAAAAGAGGAGATAAATTTTTATTTTGTCAATATGGCAAGGGCAAAAGATGGTTTTCACCACGAGAAAATAGATGAAAAATTTGCTACACTTATTCAAAAAATAAAACCTGATATAGCACATATTGGGCATCTCAATCATCTTTCTACAGGAATTATATATGAATTAAAAAAACAAAAAATTCCTATTATTTTTACGTTACACGATTTTTGGTTGATGTGTCCAAGAGGACAATTTTTGCAAGTAAATTTTGGAAATAAAGTATTTCATCAACTTTGTGATGGACAAGAAAATCAAAAATGTGCTACAAATTGTTACAATCAATATGCCACAGGTTTACCTTTTTATCATAGACATAATTTAACTGAATGGAAAGATTGGATACAAGTAAGAATGCAGGAAACGAAAGATATTGCTCAAAATGTAGATATTTTTATTGCTCCTTCGCATTATTTACGCAATCGTTTTATCCATGATTTTGAAATTCCTGAGCAAAAAATAATGTATTTGGATTATGGTTTTCCTTTGGATTATTTAAAAAATATTCAAAAAAAAGAAAAAAAATACTTTACTTTTGGATACATTGGTACGCATATTCCTGCCAAAGGTGTAAATATTTTAATAGAAGCATTTAAGAAAATTGAACAACCTGCTTTACTCAAAATTTGGGGGCGTGAAAATGCAACAAATACAAAAGCCTTGAAAGAAATGGCAAAAAATAGCCCTTTTGAAATAGAATTTTGTGGCGAATATGTAAATACTGATTTGGGAAAGGAAGTTTTTTCGCAGGTTGATTGTATTGTAGTGCCAAGTATTTGGGCTGAAAACTCGCCTTTGGTTATCCACGAAGCACAAGCTTGCAAAATTCCTGTGATTACTGCAGATTTTGGCGGTATGAAAGAATATGTAACTCATTTGGAAAATGGTCTACTTTTTGAACATAGAAATATACAATCATTGACTACACAACTAAATTTTGGAGTTCAAAATCCTGAAATTATGCAAAAATTAGGACAAAAAGGGTATTTATATTCAAATAATGGCGAGGTGATAAACATAGAAAATCATTGTGAAATATTGGAAAATTTATATAAACAAATCATACAAAAAAAATGAAAAAACAACGTGACATACAACGTGATATACAACATAATATTTGGCGAATTACCATAGATACAAATCCTGAAGATTGTAATCTTGCGTGTATTATGTGCGAAGAACACAGCCCTTTTTCTACTTATATCAAAGAAAAATTGAACGGAAAACACCGTCGTATGCCTGAAAATTGGCTTGCATCTATTTTTCAACAAGCCAAAAATTTAGGCGTAAAAGAGATAATTCCTTCCACGATGGGAGAGCCTTTGATATACAAACATTTTGATAAAATCGTAAATTTATGTTATCAATATGATTTGAAAATGAACCTTACCACCAATGGAACTTTCCCAAAAATAAGCGGAAAAACCACCAAAGAATGGGCAAAATTGATTGTGCCAATTACCACAGATGTAAAAATTTCGTGGAATGGTGCAACAAAAGAAACTTCTGAAAAGGTAATGAAAAATATTGATTATCAACAAGTTATAAATAACGTAAAAGATTTTATACATATTAGAAATCAACATTTTTTAGAAACAGGTTATTATTGTCGTGTAACTTTTCAACTCACTTTTATGCAAAATAATATGCACGAATTGGCTGATATTGTGCGTTTGGCAAGTGAATTAGATGTCGATAGAGTGAAAGGTCATCAACTTTGGACGCATTTTGAGGAAATAAAAAACCTTTCTTTCAAAGAAAATCAAAATTCCATTTCAAAATGGAATCAATATGTAAAAGAAGCATACACAGCCCAAGAAAAATATTTGAAACCTAATGGAAAACAAGTTATTTTAGAAAATATTATTTTGTTGGAAACACAAGAAACAGAACAAGTGCCTGAAAATTATGAATGTCCTTTTTTAAATAAAGAACTTTGGATTTCTGCCACAGGAAAAATATCGCCTTGTTGCGCTCCTGATGAATTGCGAAATAATTTAGGTGATTTTGGGAATTTTGAAAAAAATACATTGTTAGAATCCATTGAAAGCAATAATTATCAAAATTTAATCAAAAATTACAAAGAAATTGATTTGTGTAAAACTTGTAATATGAGAAAATAAAAAATAGAAATTGAAAAAATGGAAAATCCACACCAAACACTCAAAAATATTTTTACTTCTTATTGGCATTTTTTGGCTTTGCAAAATGCTTGTAAATTAGATATTTTTGATGTGATTTCTGAACAAAAATATACATTTTTTTCTTTGAAAAATGAATTAAAATTAGCAGAAAAACCGCTTTTTTATTTAATTTCTTTTTTGGAAGAAGAACAATATATTGAAATAAAAAATGATTTTTTTTCACTCACACAAAAAGGAATTTTATTGACAAAAAACCACCCTGAAAGCCTTAAAAATGCGTGTTTGCTTTGGGGAGAAGAACATTTGAACGCTTGGCAAAACTTAGATTTTACGCTCAAAACACAAAAACCTGCGTTTGAAAATTTGTACCAATTACCATTTTTTGAGTATTTACAAAAAAATCCAAAAAAATTAGAAAATTATCACCTTGCTATGTGTGAATATGCACACGAGGATTACAAAAATATGGCAGAAATTATTGATTTTTCTACGCATAAAACTATTACAGATATAGGAGGAAGTTCAGGCGTTTTAATTCAAAATATTGCCAAAAAAAATCCAAAAATAAATTGTATTTTATTTGATTTACCCGAAGTTATTTCAATTTTTAAACATCAAAAAAAAGATAATTTTGATATAATTTCAGGTGATTTTTTTGAAAAAATGTATTTCAAAACAGATGCAATTATTTTGAGTAGAATTTTGCACGATTGGAATGATGAAAATTGTTGTATAATTTTAGAAAATTGCAAAGAAATATTACAAAAAAATGGTATTATTTATATCATTGAAAACCTACAAAATGAGCAAAAAACACATCTTTTATCGTTAAATATGATGCTGATGTGTGAAAGTTTTGAGCGAACAAAAGAAGAATATCAAAAACTATTACAATATATTGATTTTGAAATAATTGACACCAAAAAATTAAATAATTTACAAACTATTTTAATCTGCAAAAATGAATTATAATGACATTACAATTTCAGAAGATAATACTTATTTTTTGTATAACAATCAACCTATTTTTAACCAAAAATTTGAGCAAGTTTTAGCCTTTCACGTTGAAAATATTGCCTCTGTAAAAGATAAAAAAGGTTGGTTTCACATTGATATTCAAGGAAATGAAGTATATCAAAACAGATATAATCGTACTTTTGGATACTATTTTGGGGTGAGTGCTGTGCAAGATTTTGATAAAAACTGCTTTCATATTGATACAAAAGGAAATCGTATTTATCATGAAAATTATGCTTGGTGTGGCAATTTTCAACAAAAAATTTGTACTATTCGTGATAAAACAAACAAGTATTTTCATATTGATTTAGAAGGTAAAAAAATATATAAAGATGTGTATAAATATGCAGGTGATTTTTATGATAATTATGCGTGTGTGATGTTAGAAAATGGTTTTTTCAAGCATATTGATTTACAAGGAAATGATTTGAATGGTAAATTATTTGAGCATTTAGGCGTATTTCACAAAGGTTTTGCTATTGCAAAAGATAAAAATGGTTGGTTTCATATTGATAAAAAAGGAGAGGCAATTTATGAAAATCGTTTTTTACAAATAGAACCTTTTTACAATGGTTTTTCTTTTGTGATTACTTTTGAAAATCAAAAAAAAGTGATTGATGAAAGTGGAAATATTATAGTTGATTTTTAGGAAAAATAAAATATAAATAACTGACATTACGCAGTCCAAAAATTAGGAATTGTCAAAAATATTACAGTATGCTTTTTATGATATTTTACCCAAATGCGTAATTTTTTAATTATTTTTAACTTTTTTGTGATTAAATAAAAAAAT
>JAAFJG010000106.1 GCA_013298075.1 Cytophagales bacterium
TGACTACAATTTATCTTTATTGACTTGTCCTTATAATAATAATCTCTTATTACCACAAGCGGTTTGTCTTCTATACAAATATTCAAAGAACTTTATTCACTAACTATTTAGCGAATTGGTGAAACTTAATAACGTTTCTAATTTTAAGAGAGTGCAAAGGTAAAACCTTTTTTTATAACTTCCAAATTTTTTAGTAATTATTTTTTCAAAATCTTTTAATTTCTAAAACCTCTTACTTTTAAGAGAGTGCAAAGGTAAAACCTAATTTCGTAATCTCCAAATTTTTTAGCAACTATTTTTCAAAATCTTTTAATTTCTAAAACCTCTTACTTTTAAGAGAGTGCAAAGGTAAAACCTAATTTCGTAATCTCCAAATTTTTAAGTAACTATTTTTCAAAATCTTTTAATTTCTAAAACCTATTACTTTTAAGAGAGTGCAAAGGTAAAACCTTTTTTTATAACTTCCAAATTTTTCAGCAACTATTTTTCAAAATCTTTTAATTTCTAAAACCTATTACTTTTAAGAGAGTGCAAAGGTAAAACCTTTTTTTATAACTTCCAAATTTTTCAGCAACTATTTTTCAAAATCTTTTACTTTCAATAACCTCTTACTTTTAAGAGAGTGCAAAGGTAAAACTTAATTTTATAACTTCCAAATTTTTTGTCAAGTATTTTTCAAAATATCTTAATTCCAATAACCTCTTACTTTTAAGAGAGTGCAAAGGTAAAACTTAATTTCGTAATCTCCAAATTTTTTGTCAATTATTTTTCAAAATATCTTAATTCCAATAACCTCTTACTTTTAAGAGAGTGCAAAGGTAAAACCTTTTTTTACAACTTCCAAATTTTTTAAGAATTATTTTTAATCTTTTTTCTAATATCCAAATTATATTCTAATATATAAACCAAAATATAAAAATAAATCACAAAAACCAAATTATATTTTAATTACTCGCTCTCACTAACTTCTTTATGAGGGTGCAAAGATGAGGAACATTTTTGTAACTTCCAAATATTATCATAAGTATTTTTTAAAATAATTCATAAAACATTCATTATCAATCATATAATCTTTTTAAAATAAACAAAAAAAACATAATTTTTACTTTTTTGACAGGATTAACAAGATTTTCAGGATTAACAAGAACTTTTATTTGAAATACGAAAAAGAAAGTTTAAGTGATAGTTGAGTTAGATATTTATTTTTTATCCTCGAAGTAATTTTGTTTACCAATTTTACCTTTAATGTAGTCTATAAATTGTTTAAGTTATTTTTTATATTTGCGATTCAATTCTTACATAGAGACAATATTTGCATCTGTATTTCAAAAAGACTTCGTTCATTTTTGAACTTAAATTCCAACTACTTCGCTCTCGAAATAAGTATAGGTTTAATGTCTTGGTTGGCTTATAACGAAATAAAAAGATGTTTTGAATTAAACTTTCCAAAATTTTGGGAGTTTTGGAAAGCTTAAAAAAAAATTAAATAAATTCTATTTCACTTGGCATAAGTAAAATATGCTTGAACTTCTCGTCTTTCTCTGACCAATATTTGCAAAGACAATAACATTGATTAAAAGAATAATTATATTTGTACTTATAATATTGCGCTAAAATAGAAGGATTGATTACACCTGTTTCGTGTTCTTTCAATATTTCTCGTAGTCTATGCTCCCAGCTAATACTGTGTTCCCAACCTCCATAATATTTTGACCAATATTCTTTATATATTTCTTCGGCTTTATAACCATCAGGATATGATCGTTTGTCATTCTCAAAAGATGTGTTACTATAAAAAATATTTGTATGAAAGCTTTCATAATATGCGTATTGACCTTCGTCATTCATTACTACTTTCATTGCTAAATATTTTAACTGATTAGCACTCAACACACTTCCAAGATATTTTGCTTCAAACCAATCTGGTTTGGTAGTAAATCCAACCAAAATCATTTCAGGTCCACCTGCTTTACTTCTTACTTTTCCACCTGCGAGACATTCCTTTTTTTTGTCGTCTAAAATACCTTTTGTGGTTACTAACATATTGTTTGTGTTGTTTTTTTGTTGTTCTCTCTTCATTGTTTTTATTTTAATTAAAATTATTAAAAATATATTATCGGCGTAAGCCTTTCGGCTTTGCTATTTGAAAAATAGCAACCCTTACAAATTATAAGGTTATTTATTCGAAAAAGTCTTATTTTCTCATAAAAGTAGGAGTTTTGTTTTAAATGTGAAAATAAATTAAAGAATTCAAGGCTTAAAAAAGTTATTTTATAAATTTAATTTCTTCTAATATGAGTATAATAGCGTTTATTTTGAAAGTATAGAAAAATATAAATTCCAAAAACACAAAAATTTTGGCTAAAGCCAACGATTGAATTTTATATTATCCTCCAGATAAATCTGGAGGCAATTCAAAAAAAATATTTCAAAGAAAATATTTTTATTGTCCAGACAACTTTCCTAAGAAGCAAAAGAATTAAACCTATTCAAATGTCTTATTTTTTGATTTTTATATCAATGATAAAAAATAAATTATTGATTTTCAACAAATTATTTTAATTTTAATTTTTTTTGGCAAAAAAATTGTAAAAAATTAAGAAAAAAGTTTGTTTTTTCAATATTAGTATATATTTTTGGGGCGTGAAACAAAGTCTTTTTAAAAGATATTGGTTAAAAATAAAAAACTGGCAGCAAAGCTACCAGTCTTTTAGAAAAACTATCTTCAAACTTTTACTAAAACTTAACTATCAGATGCACATTTTTGTACCAGAAATATGTGCATTTTTTTTGTTCTATATATATAACAAAAAAAAATAAAATTTATTACTTTTTTTAATACTTTTTTTTGAAATATTTTTGAAATGGGAGAAAATCTACTATTTTGACAAATTTACCATAAAAATAAGAAAATGTGATTGTTTTAAAAAGTAAAACTAAGTATTTATGATAATTTTCTACCTTTCCATTCATAGTTTTTTCCAAAACCTGCCAAAGCAAACAAAATTACATAAAAAGGATAAATCATTTGTACTAAAAAAATATAAAAAATACTTTTTTTATGGTCAAAAAATAATAAACATATCCACAAAAAAATAAATTCAGGAATTATTTTTAAAGTTAGAATAGATATGAAATAATCAAAAGATAAATAATTAGAAAAAAATAAAAGGACGCTCAAAGGTAAATTCATATTCACCAAAAAAATAAAAACCGCTAACAATTTTGTTTTCCAATCTTGATAATATTTCCATTTACTTGCCCAACGTTTTCTTTGTTTATAAAATTGTTGCCAACTTTCGCAAGGTTTTGTGGTGATAATTACTTCTTTATCTTTCAAAAAATAGATTTCACTTGGATATTTTTGAGCAATTTTTTGTAATAAAAACTCATCATCTCCCGAAGCAATTTTAGGTGTGTTTTGATAACCTTCCAATTTCTCAAAAATATCTTTTGGATACGCAATGTTTGCTCCATTTGCCATATTGGGAACATTTAAAGATAAACTAATGCCACCTGAAACCACCAAAGACGCAAAATCAATCACCTGAAAATGTGAAAAAAAAGATTGATTCGTTTCAAAAGTTACAGGAGAAGAAATAAATTTTGCATCGGTTTGTTGATAAAAATCCCAAATAGTTTCTAACCATTTTTCTTTGGCAACACAATCCGCATCGGTGGTAACAATCAATGTGCCTTGTGCGTGTGCAATGCCCAAAGTCAAAGCACTTTTTTTGGGAGAATAATCAAAATTTTTATTGGCTTTTAAAATTTTTATATTTAATATAGATTGTTTTTGATAATTTTGGATAATAGAAATAGTATTATCTTCTGAATTATCATCAATAATAATGATTTCAAAAAAATGTTTGTCAAAAGATTGATTTTTTAAACTATCTAATAAATATAAAATATTATTGGCTTCGTTTCGAGCAGGAATAATCACAGAAATTTTATGTAAATTGTTTTTTATATCAAAAGTATTACTTTTTTTTGATATTTTCCTCTTATTTCTTATCGAAATAAAAAAAAATTGTATTATCAAAAAAAAACAAAAAAACGCATAAAATAAAGCAAAAAAAATCATAATTTCACTTAAAAAATTTATTTTTATATTCCCTCAGACTATAAATTATGCCGCACCCCAGCCCTCCCCAAAGGTGAGGGAGTTTTTATAGGCACTTATTTTTTATTTATTCCTTAAACACTTCCCGCAATCGTGTCTAAAATAGTTTTATAATCTAATTCATTCAATCCATCGCCTGCTTTTGAAGGATATTGAATGGTATTTTCCCAATGATTTGCGATGTCTGTCCATGGATATGCGTCAGGAGCGTACATAATCAATCTTTTTGAGGCTTTGCTCATATATTGTCCGTCCCAAAGGTCGGTTAATTCATCAAAATTAGTAGGAATATTGATGGGATAATTATCAGGTTTTTCGTTTTGATAAGCATCTAAAGGATAGGCGGTGGCATCAGTCCAAAGAATAATAATTTGTCTTTTTTTGTCGCCTGTATTATTCCATTTAGATTTTATTGCCAAAGAAATTGCTTCTAAACCACTTTCGGGTTCCTCTCCCCCACCTTCGGCTACAATTTTTTGGACAAATTCAGCAAAATTTTCTTTTTCTTGTGGCAAAGTAAAAAAATTAGATTCTTCTAACGAAAATTCTCCATCATAATAATAATCTCTAAACATAATTACTTTGACTCTCAAAGTATCAATATGTTTATTTTTTGCTTGCATTGTATTCATCAAATCATCATAAAAACTAATGGCGTTGGTTTTTACTTTATCAATTATTGGTTGCATACTGCCTGTGGCATCTATACACATTATAATATCTACGGTATATTTTAGGGTTTGCATTATTATTTTTTTTACAAAGTTAGTAAAAAAATATTATTTTTCATAAATTGTTTTTAGATTTGTTTTTTTTTATTACATTTGTAGGTAAATTATCAATAATGCATAAAAATATTTTTGTTTCGGTATTCGTTTTTGTTTCTTTGATTTACTTTTTGCCCGCACAAAGTGTAATTAGAGATAATTTGTATTATTAATGGAATAAATATTGCTACTTGTTTTTTGAAAAAGTTACTATCAAAAATAATTTATTCAGGCTCAAAATCAAATATGTATTATGTAGAAGAATATGGAAAATTACATAAATTGAAAGACGATAGAAAAAGAATTGGAGGAATAGACTCTAATCACGAGTTTAAAAATCATATTTTTGAGGCTAATTTAGAAATAACCTTATTTTATTTTACTACTGATGGTTTTTCAGACCAACACAATCAAAATAGAACAAAATTAGGCTGTGATTATTTTCAAAAAGTTTTAAGAAAAATAAGTAATCTTCTTTTGAAACACAAAAAATAATTTGTTAGATATTTTACATCAATATCAAGTGTTATAATTAGGAAAAAATGATATTTTTTTTATTTGGATTGAATTTAAAAAAATCTCAAATCTCAATAAAGAAATTTTTAAAATATTATGAAAAAATCTATCAAAAAATCTATCAAAAAATCTATCAAAAAAACATGAAAAAAATTATCCTTATTTTGTTTTGCCATCTGTTATTTTGTATTAATAATATCAATGCACAAAATAACTTAGATACTTCAGCACTTTATCAATCAAAAGTAACAGATTTATTGAATTTATCTGTCCAAAAAGATGAAGAAACTTCTACACAAGTAGCAGGACAAACTAATTTTATTGTCAGAGAAGCACCTGCAGCCATTACTATTATCACCGATGAACAATTAGCACAATGGGGCATTACAGATTTGATGGAAATATTTAGATTTGTGCCAGGTTTTGAAGTTAATTTTGATATTGGTAATGCGTATGGGCTTTCTATACGTGGAAATTGGGGCGGTGAAGCCAAAATTTTATATATGATTGATGGGATTCAGATGAATGAACTCAATTTTGGTAGTGTCAATATTGGCAATCGTTTTTCTATTACCTCTATCAAAAAAATTGAAATTATTAGAGGACCTGGTTCGGCTTTATATGGTGGTTTGGCGGGTCTGGCGGTAATTAATATTATCACCAAAAATGGACAAGAGCAAAATAAAGTAGAAGGACGGATTAGTTATGATAATTCTGAAGGGCGTACTTTGAGGCAGCTCACTGAATTTAGTATGACTAAAAAAATCAATAATAATTTATCATTGCAAATCCATACCGCTTTGCAAGATAGCAAAATCAGCAATCGAATCGTAGAATTTCAAAGAGGAAAAGCCAATTATGGAGATAGTTCGAGGGTATATAATAAATTTTTTAATATTGGTATTCAATATAAAAATTTACGCGTAAAGGCAATTTATGATGAATATAAAATTAGAAGAACGTTAGATATTTATGCGTATGATAGATATAATGATTTTACAGGAGCATATATAATGGCTGATTATACTTGGAAAATCAATCCAAAACTAACTATCACTCCTGAAATTTCTTGGAAAACACAAGAACCTTGGAATATTTATGGTGGTAATCAAGAATATTATGTTATGATTATTAAACGTACTCAAACGATGACGCGTATCAAATATGATTTGAGAGAAAATATACAAATTTCGGGTGGTTTTGAATATTATAATTTAGCGGTAAATTTTAAATCTGATACCGTACTTTTTTTTACGGGAAGAAAAAAATTAGATATTGATAATGTGGGCGTATTTTCAGAAATTTCATTTCAATCAAAATATATAAATATAGTGGCTGGAGCGAGATATGATAAACATTCTTTTGCAGGTGAGGCGTTTGTCCCTCGTGTTTCATTCACAAAAGCATTCAAAAAATTTCACTATAAAATAATGTATTCGGAGGCTTTCAAAACTCCGATTGTGAGTAATTTGCAATTAGCCACAAGTCCTATTCGCCCTGAAAATATTCGGTATTCAGAGATAGAATTAGGATATAAAATCAATGATAATTTTAATATCAATAGTAATATTTTTCTACAAAGAATTTCTAATAGCATTGTTTTTTCTTATACTGCCTCTGTGATTGGTGGTTATTCAAATCAAGGTAATAGTAATTCTTGGGGAACAGAAATGCAAATCAATTATACGTCTAAATCCTTTCAAGCATTTTTACAATATTCATTTTATCGTCCTGAAGCGGATAGTGATGTGTCAAGAATAGATGGAATTTCTAATGCTAATCAAGGCATTGCTCCTCATAAAATTACTTTACACACACACATACAATTACATAAAAAATTATTTTTAACGACTAATGCTTCTTTTTTTAGTGAGAGATATTATTACAATCCTATAGAATTTCAAGATGATAATGGAGTCAGAAAAATGAATGCTATTACTTTGATTGATGTAACTTTATGGTGGAAAAATGTGGTTAGAAATATTGATTTACAATTTTATGTGCGTGATTTGACCAATGAAAAGTTTTCTCATGTTTCTGCCTATAGACTTGATTTATATCCTTTACCTGCTCCTGCACGTACTTTTGGGTTGAGATTGATGTGGAAAATTATTTAAAAAAATGCACTTCATTTTTATTTAAAAATTGAAGTGCGAAAAATTAAGTGCGAAAAATGAAGTGCGAAAAATTAAGTGCGAAAAATGAAGTGCGAAAAATTAAATTATCAATAAAAATTTACACATAATAAGGACTAATCATCAAATAGACAATTACACCTGTAAAAGCCACATAAGTCCAAATCGGATATGTCCATTTTACTACTTTTTTATGCCTTTCAATTTGATTTGTCCAAGCAAAATAAATGGCAGTCAAAACAAATGGCACCACCACAGTTGCCAAAATAATATGCGTAATTAAAATAAATAAATAAATAATTTTGATAATACCTTCGCCCCCAAATTTAGTAGACTCTGCGTTATTATGATAAATAACATAGGAAACCAAAAAAACAGACGACAATAAAAACGCTGACATCATAAAAATTCGATGAACTTTAATGTTTTTTTGTTTGATAGCTAAACCACCAAAAATCAAACAAGCAAAAGTAGAAGCATTTAAAAATGCGTTGATATGTGGTAAAATAGATACATTTAAACCATTTATTTTGGTGAAACTTTTGCTTAAACCAAAAAACAAAATGGTAACAACTAATGGAATTAAAACAGAAATAATTGTAATAATTCTTAGATACAGTTTGTTATTTTTTTCTTGTAATGAAATTTGTTCTGACATTTTTTTTATTTTATTTGATACGTTTTTTATTGAATCCTAAACTAATAAGGGAACATCTAAAAAATAAATTACCCACTCAAAAAAACTTATTTTTAGTTCCCGCACCGCTGGGGAGGGTTAGGGTCAGTGTTGTTAAGTTCTAATATTTGTCAGGTAAATTATTTTACAAATCAAAATATAATTTGCCAAATCTATAACATTTTCAAAAAATTATAGATTTTTTACAGAA
>JAAFJG010000107.1 GCA_013298075.1 Cytophagales bacterium
CGTACTATTTGGTAGTATTCCTGCTGATATTTTTGAGAAAGAAGTAGAGAGTTATTATCACGCGATTATTTTTCTTACTTTTCAATTATTAGGCTATAAAATGCAAGCCGAAGTTAGAACTTCCAAAGGTAGAATTGATGCAGTGTTAGAATATAATAATGCAATTTTTTTGTTCGAATTTAAAGTCAATAAAACTCCTGAAATTGCGTTAAAACAAATCAAAGACAAACAATATTTTCAAAAATATTTACAACCTAATAAGGAAATTTATTTGATAGGTGTAAATTGTTATGAAAAGGAAATTAAAGAAATTTTACACGAAAAATATCAATAAATAAAAACTATGGAAAATCAAAAATATCCAATTGGCATACAAGACTTTGCTAAATTGAGAGAAGAAAATTATGTATATGTAGATAAAACAAAGTACATTTACCAAATGTTACAAGGTGCCTATTATTTTCTTTCGCGTCCACGTAGATTTGGTAAATCCTTGTTAGTCAATACTTTATATTATTTATTTGAAGGAAGAAAAGATTTATTCAAAGGACTTTGGATTGAAGAAAAAATCGAGTGGAAAAAACACCCGATTATAAAATTTGATTTTTCTGAATTAGATTTTGAAAAAAATTTAGAGAAAACCATCAAAGAAAGATTATTTGAAATAGCAAAAAATTATAATGTAACATTGACAAAAACAACCGCTAAATCTCTTTTTCGAGAGTTGATTATGGAACTATCAAAAATAGAAAAAGTCGTTATTTTAGTTGATGAATATGATAAACCGATTGGAGATTTTTTAGAAAAAGGAAAAATGGAACTGGCTATCAAAAATCGTGATATTCTTAAACGATTTTATAGTACTTTGAAAGGATTAGATGCACATATTCGTTTTTTCTTTTTAACAGGCATCACAAAATTTGCTAAAGTGTCTATTTTTTCTGACTTAAATAATTTAGATGATTTAACTTTACACCCAGATTTTGGCGAATTATTAGGTTATACTCAAACAGAATTAGAGTTTTACTTCCCAGAAAAGTTAAAAGAAATTGCATCAAATTTAAACTTATCTTATGCTGATTTTTCACAAGAAGTAAAACTTTGGTATAATGGCTATAATTTTTTAGGTAAGGAAAAAGTTTACAATCCATTTTCGATGCTACGTTTTTTATCGAATAGAAGATTTGCTAATTTTTGGTTCGAGACAGGAACTCCTTCTTTGTTGATAAATTTATTACGGAAAAGAAGAGTATTTGATGTTGATAATGTAGTCATCGGAGATGATTTGATTGGTAGTTTTTCGTTAGAAAATATCAACCAATCTACTCTATTATATCAAACAGGTTACTTAACTATTAAAGAAGATTTGGGAGAAGGTTATGTTTTGACTTATCCAAATTTAGAAGTAAAAAAATCAATGTTTAGGTATTTATTGAATGGTTTTAGTTACGTTTCTGAGGCTTATTCGGTGGTTTATTACATTGAACAATCGTTGTTAAAACGAGATTTTGAGTTATTAAAACAGCAATTAAACGTACTATTTGGTAGTATTCCTGCTGATATTTTTGAGAAAGAAGTAGAGAGTTATTATCACGCGATTATTTTTCTTACTTTTCAATTATTAGGCTATAAAATGCAAGCCGAAGTTAGAACTTCCAAGGGTAGAATTGATGCAGTGTTAGAGTATAATAATGCCGTTTTTTTGTTCGAATTTAAAGTGAATAAAACTCCTGAAATTGCGTTAAAACAAATCAAAGACAAACAATATTTTGAAAAATATTTACAACCTAATAAGGAAATTTATTTGATAGGTGTAAATTGTTATGAAAAGGAAATTAAAGAAATTTTACACGAAAAATATCAATAAATAAAATTATTGGTCGATTTTTAAAATCTTTGTATTAGAGTTTTTTAAATGGTAACCAAAAATTGACAAAAATCATTAAAAATTCAAGAAAAAAGAAAAAAAATTCGTATTAATCCGCTAAATCCGTGTTATCTGTGTGCTAAAATCTCTTTCATTTAAAAAATACTATTATTTAAAATCAAGTATTAATGGATTGAGATGAATATAAAATTTTGAATATTTACAAATATTGAAAACAATTACTTTTAAAATCATTTTGAAAAATACCACCCAACAGATTTAAGTATAAAAAAACTAGTTTAAGTATTAAGCGAAGCGTTACTTAAACCAAAAAAACTTAGAAAAATGCTTATTATAAGAATAGAAAATGATGTGTTTTCATCAAATAACAAGCATTTTTCTTGTATTTTCAACAAAAAATACATTGATTTGCAGGCGAAACTGAATATGTATTATCTTTGTACGAAATACGTCTGTAGAAATCATACATTATTTTCCATATAAATCTGGAGGCGATTTAAAAAAAATCATTTTCTCCACAAATTTCCTAAGAACCAATTTTTTTTACCACCACATCTATAAAAAGAAAAAATAAATCATTTTTTTTTTTCAATAATTTATAGTATTTTTGCAATTTCATAAGAAAAAAAGATTTTATAAAAAATATGCAAGAAATAGAAGAAAACGATAATGTTTCGATAGACGATTTACAAGAAGATGAACTTGTACCGCTTTTCGAAAGATATAGATTTACAGTAGATAAAGGGCAAATTCCGATGCGTTTGGATAAATATTTATTGCATAAAGTTCCAAATACAAGTAGAAATCGTATGCAAAATGGCATCGATGCAGGAGCAATTATAGTCAATCAAAAACCCTCGAAAGCCGCTTACAAAGTAAAACCGCTTGATGAAATTGTGGTTTCATTGCCAAAACCTGCTTTCAATACCGAAATTATACCTCAAAATATTCCTTTAGATATTTTTTATGAAGACCAAGAATTGTTAATTCTCAATAAAAAAGCAGGAATGGTCGTTCACCCCGCACACGGAAATTGGGACGGAACGCTTATCAATGCTTTGTTATATCATTTTCAAGAATTACCTGAAAATTCTGATGGCAGAGTTGGTTTGGTGCATCGAATTGATAAAGATACATCGGGAATTTTGGTGATTGCGAAAACGGATTTTTCGATGACTTATTTGGCAAAACAATTTTTTGACCATACCATAGAACGCACTTATTATGCGTTGGTTTGGGGAGTTCCAAAAAATTCAAAAGGCATAATAGACGTAAATTTGGGCAGAAGTTTGAAAGATAGACGCATTATAAACGCTTATCCTGAAGGAGATACAGGCAAAAGAGCCATTACACATTATGAAGTGTTAGAAAATTTTGATTGTGTGAGTTTGGTAAAATGTAATTTAGAAACAGGCAGAACGCATCAAATTAGGGCGCATTTTAAATATATCGGACATCCACTTTTTAGTGATGCGAGTTATGGCGGAGATAAAATTTTGAGACAAGCAAACCATCATAAATATCAACAATTTGTCGAAAATTGTTTCAAAATAATACCAAGACAAGCATTACATGCCAAATCATTGGGTTTCAAACATCCTACAAAACAAGAATGGGTACAATTTGAGAGCGAACTTCCCGATGATTTTAAAGAGGTTTTAGAAAAATGGAGAAATTGGAAAGAAAATAATGATTAGTTATTTTAATAAAAAAAAAACATCGAAAAATTATTTCGATGCATTTTTGTATATTTGTTGTAATTAAAACATAATTTTTATATCATAGAGAGCCATCAAAAATTATTCTGCTGCTTTTGCGTCTTCTGCACCTTCGTTGGCTGCTTCGTTAATTTCTGTTATTAAAGTTTGTGTTGCTTCTTGTTGTTTTTTACGCAATGTTTCTGCACGCGCTTCGCTTACTTTTCTTTCTGCATCAAAACGAGATTTTTCAACATTTGCTTTTTCACTTGCCAATTTATCTACTTTTCCTTGTACTTTATTTTCTTTGCTTTCTTTCCAAGTAGTATATTTAGCATCTGCTTGTTCTTGTGTGATAGCACCTTTCAACACGCCCACTTGTAAATGTTTACGGACTAACACGCCACGATAAGAAAGCATTGCTTTCATAGTAGGAGTAGGTTGCGCTCCATCTAATAACCATTTTAGTGCTTTATCTTCGTTTAAGATGATAGTTGCGGGGTTAGTAGTTGGGTTATAATTACCGATTTTTTCAATAAAACGTCCATCTCTTGGAGAACGTGCATCTGCTACTACGATATCGTATATAGCCAATTTTTTGCGTCCACGACGCGCAAGTCTAATTTTTACCATTTCAGTAAATAATGTTTAGAATTTTTGTTGGCGATTAAATTGAACTCGTCAATTCTTTTTTCTTTTAATGATGCAAAGTTAAGAATATATTTTGAGAATACAAAATATTTCTTTTTATTTTCTTTATTTTCTTTATTTTCTTTATTTTTTTTATAAAGATAAAGTATTTTGGATTGGGATAATTCCATTGACCCATTCTCTGTCTTCGTCTTCTAATATATTCTCAGGAATTTCAATTTTTTTTAGGATTTCTATCAATACATTAATTCTTCCTTCTAAGGTAAAATATTTATTGATAACGATAATTTTTTGTCCACTTAATAAACAATATCCTGCATGAAAACTTCCTTTTTCATATCTAATTTGATAAGTTAAAGCGGTAAATATTTTTTCGGCTTGCTCTAAAAATTTTTGGTTATATTTTATTTTCATCAATTTTTTTTGTTAATTTTATACTATTTATTTTCTAAATTTTTTTTAAAAAGATATGCAAAGTTATATATTTATTGAGTGATAATTGGAAAGCTTATCACAAAAAAATAATTTTTATTTTTCTTATTCTTTAAAACATAATTTGTATAAAATCATTCTTAAATTGTAGGTTAATCAAAAAAAAATACTTTCCTCTCAAATTTTTTAAGAACCAAAAAAGTTAAACAATTTGAAATGATATTAAAAATGATAAAATAAAATATACTAGTATTTTTTAAATAAAAGAGATTTTAGCACACAGATAACACGGATTTAGCGGATTAATACGGATTTTTTTTCTTTTTTCTCGAATTTTTAATGATTTTTGTCAATTTTTGGCTACCATTTAAAAAACTCTACTACAAAATTATACTTTTTTTATCATCAAAAAAATGTAATATTACAAAAAATATTACATTGAAGTAAACAGAGTTATGTAAGATATTTTATTTTTATGATAAACCAAATAATGTCTTTTTAGGGGCGTTTAAATCTGAAAATAAATGGTTCTTCATAATTAGAACAAAAATTAGCTTTATAATAATTTTCCTATTGAGCCAAGAGTTTTTGAGTTTGTCAAGTCTTCGATATTGACAAATCTGATCAAAAAATGGAATAAATCTTCTACTTTTTAGATATCATTTTACAAAAAAACCTTGTCAGCATCGAGTCCGACAAGGTTTTCAAACCATATAACCATGAAAAATCCAATTTATGTTTCTTCTTCAAAAAAGAAAAATACAAATTAAATTCATTTGATTATGCAAATTAAATAAATTTTTATGAAATTTATTTTATAATTGGATAATTTTTTTTATTTTTCTAATAATTTCAGCATAAAAGCAAAATTAAAAGCACTTTCTTTCAGTCTTTTGAAACGCCCTGTTGTGCCGCTATGTCCCGCTTCCATGTCTGTTTTTAACAATAATAAATTATTATCCGTTTTTTTATCACGCAAACGCGCTACCCATTTCGCAGGCTCAAAATATTGTACTTGTGAATCGTGCAAACCTGTTGTTACCAATATATTTGGATACGATTTTTTTTCTACTTGGTCATAAGGCGAATAAGACAACATATAAATATAATAATTAATGTCGTTTGGATTGCCCCATTCGTCATATTCTCCCGTTGTCAAAGGAATGGAATCATCTAACATAGTCGTAACTACGTCTACAAAAGGCACCGCCGCAATAATTCCTTTGTATAAATCAGGTCTTAAATTCGCAATCGCACCCATCAAAAGTCCACCTGCACTTCCTCCATACGCAAATAATTTATCTTTTGAAGTAAATTTTTGGTCAATTAAATATTCAGAACAATCAATAAAATCATAAAAAGTATTCTTTTTATTAAAAAATTTACCATCTTCATACCAATTTCTACCCATTTCTTGTCCGCCTCTAATGTGTGCAATCGCATACACAAAGCCGCGATTTAATAAACTCAAATTTCCTGTACTAAAATAAACATCTGTACTTGCCCCATACGAGCCATACGCATACAATAACATTGGATTTTTACCATCTTTTTTAAGTCCTTTTTTATAAACCAAAGAAACAGGCACCATTTGTCCATCTCTCGCCATTACATTATGCCTTTCTTGCACATAATCACTCGAATTATATCCGCCCACAACTTCTTGTTGTTTCAGCATTTTCTTTTCTTTCGTTTTTAAATCGAACTCAAAAGTAGTAGAAGGCGTAATCAAAGACGCAAAAGAAAATCTAAATTTTGTGGTATTAAATTCGGGATTTCCGCCACCATTCGCAGAATAAACTGATTCACCAAAATCAATAAAATATTCTTCTTTGGTTTTGAAATTGATAACCTTCATGGTTTCTAAGCCTTTTTGTCTTTCGAAAACAATCATATATTCTTTAAAAATTTCAATTCCTTCTAAAAAAACCTCTTTACGATGCGGAATAACTTCTTTCCAATTTTTTTCTTCTAATTGATTGATAGAAGTTTCCATTAATTTGAAATTGATAGCATTTCTATTGGTCGTAATATAAAATTTATCCTCAAAATGATCGATAGAATATTCGTGTCCTCTTTCTCTTTTGGCAAATAACTTAAATTTATCATTGGGTTTGTTTGCGTCCAATAATTGATATTCATTCGCCAAAGTAGTCGAAGAGCCAATCATAACATATTTTTTTGATTTGGTACGCGATACGCCTACATTATACGTGTCGTCAGATTCTGTAAAAATAACTTCATCATTTTTCACATCAGTTCCTAATATATGTTTACGAACTTTATCAGCACGCAAAGTTTTTGTATCTTTTGTAACATAATATACCGTTTTGTTATCTGCACACCAAGCCATATTTCCCCAAGTATATTTTAGTTCTTCGGGCATTATTTTTCCTGTTTTCAGTTCCTTAAAATAGATAGTAAAATCATTTCTACCTACATAATCAGCGGCATACGCCAATATTTTGTTATCATCACTGAGTTCGATAGGAAATATATTTGTAAAAGGTTTTCCTTCTGCCAATTCATTTACATTCAAATAAATTTCTTCTTTTGCTTCTAACTTTCCTTTTTTTCGACAATAAATGGGATATTCTTTTTTCTCTTCATAACGAGTATAATACCAATAACCGTTTTCAAAAGCAGGCACAGAAAGGTCAGTTTCTTTGATTCTACCTTTCATTTCTTCATACAAAGTATTTTGCAATGGTTCGGTAGATTTCATTTGTGCGTTTGTATAAGTATTTTCCTCTTCGAGATATTTGATAACTTCCTTATCTTCTCTTTGATTGAGCCAATAATATTCATCTAAACGTTTGTGTCCGTGTTTTTCCAAATATTTTTCGACTTTTTTAGCCTTTGGTGGCGTGATGTTTTGTGCTTCTGCGTGTTTTTTATTCATAATAAAAAGAGTTAATACACACAAAAATAGTATTTTTTTTGAAAAATTATACATTTTTTTGAGAATTTATTTTTTTGTATACCTATATGTATTGTTTTTTGTTTTTATTTACAGATTTTTTCTTATTTTTTTGTTACGGTCTGACATTACGCAGGGCTAAAATTTGTTAAATTTGATAATGACATTGCTTTTATGTGAATCCTTGGTCTGTGTGCCACAGACCAAGGAGAAAGGAATAATAAAATAAATATTTATTGACAAAATAAAAAAGTCGTTATCAAATTTAGAAAATAAACATAAAAAAATAAAACTTATTTAAAATAAAAATGTTATCATGTTATAAGTTTTGAATTAAGGGAGCATCTAAAAAGTAAACTACCCACTCAAAAAAACCTACTTTTAGTTCCCTCACCGCTGGGGAGGGTTAGGGTATTTTTGCTAAAATTATGCCCCACCCCAGCCCAAGTGTTGTTAAGTTCTAATATTTGTCAGGTAAATTATTTTACAAATCAAAATATAATTTGCCAAATCTATAAGATTTTCAAAAAATTATAGATTTTTTACAGAATATTATACAAGTTAATTTCTATTTTATTTGTTAAAAAAAAGAATTTAACAACACTGACCC
>JAAFJG010000108.1 GCA_013298075.1 Cytophagales bacterium
TAATAAACCAAAGTTAGAGGTTTTTTTTAAATTCTGTATCTTTTTTCTCGTTTTTTTTTAACCCTAAAAATCAAATTTTTTGCATCAAGAAATTTATCAAAAATTGCCACATTCTGAACAGCCTACCTTGATATTCTATAGATCCTGTTGCAGTATTCCATGCCCCATCAACAGAGATACTATCTTCTATTGGTTTTCCAATCGCTTTAAGTTGTTCTTCTGTTAGATCAGTTTCAAATATATCTTTTCCAATAAATTCCTTACTTGAACTATTAAAGGCTTGTTCAGCTAATTGTTTTGTCTTGAATGACTTATAAACTGCTTTTGGAAACCCAAAAATTTGTTCATTGCATTCATCCCAGGTTTCAAAAATCCCTGTTTGTCGTCCTACCCAAACAACATAAAATTTAGATTTTACCATTTTTTATTTTCAATATTTAAAGATTATTATTTTTATAAGTGTTTTACTACCCAACTGATTTAAGTATTAAACAAAGTATTACTTAAACCTATAACCTTGAGTTTGTTATTCGAAAAGTAACAATGCTGTACGATTTAATAACGTTTTTTATCTGAAAAAAGTTTGTTTATTTTTTGTTTTTTTGAAAGATTTTATTTTTAAAATACAAAATGAGCATATAAAATCATTTCACAATAATTTCCCCAAATAGTTTAACTAACGCTTTGCTTAATACTTAAACCAGTTGAGGGCGATTTCAAATTTCAATATTTTACACCCAAACTGCTAAGATATTTTTATCTCCAAATTCGATATTTTCTTCTTTAAATACTTTGTGTTGATTAAAATTAAAAATCAATAAAAAGCCTTCTTTTTTGTTGTATAAGTCTAAATATTCACTTAATTGTTCTAATCCTTTTTGGTGATAACTTTCGCCTCGCCAGATTTTTAATTCCAAAATATAAAGATTAGTCGTGTAAGTGATGACAATATCCATTCTTCTTTCTTCGCCAATATTTGGTTCTTTAAAATCAAAACCACGTCCATTAATAATAGGTTTTAAGAATGATAAAAAGATTAAACGACCTTCTCTTTCGATAAAATCAGCATCTTTTTGACTATAATTTTCTTTCATAAATTCTTGAAATTTACGCAAAATTTTAGGCATATCCAACGTGCCTTCGTATGTGGAATACACATCACTCGAAGCACTTAATTTATTATATTTCCCTTCTATAATCATTCCTACCAACAAATGATTGTATAATTTTTGTTCAAAAATACGATTATGAATTTTGCAATACCTCTCGTCTGTGTCCAACATTCCATACACTTTTGCCAAAGAAATAGTTTGGTCTGAGGTTACAAAAGGAATTTTCAAACCAGCCATTAAAATATTGATTAATAATTTTTTTATATTAGGATTATTATCTACATTTTTAGTCAAATCATCAAAAATAGTGGTCATATAATTATCTTTTACTAAGTATTTAAAACTATTTTCTACTTCATCTATCGTCCATTCTGTCTGATTTTCTTTTTTTGGTAATAATATTTCATCAATGACTTTACACATTTTACTCACCAAAAATGGATAACCTGATGTATAATAAAAAATACGTTCTGAGAGTTTTTGTATATCCATTTTTATATTTTTTTCTTGTGAATATTGCAACAGCATTGTTGAAATTTCTGCAGGATTAAAAAACATATCTACTTTAAAATCAACGGCAATATTCCAAGGACTATTTACTTTTTTTTCTTCATCAGGACGTAATTTTAATTTAATCGTTTTTATATCGTGAATGCCTACCAAAACAACAGAATGAAATGTTGAGAAAGGTGCTAAATCTCTTTCTAAGTATTTATCACGCAACATTCCTAAAAAATGTAAAAATAATTGATTATTCGTTGATTTATCTACTTCATCAATTAAAACAACTACTTTTCTTTCTACTTTTTGAATAAATTCAGTAATTTGTGCCGATAATTTATTAAATTCTTTTTCGTTTGTTTCAAAATTTTCATTAATAAAAATTTCTTGATTGGGATAATATTGTTTTAATTTACGATTAAAAAGTGTTATAAAATAATTAGAAAAACTTTCTATATCTTTAAAAACAGTATCGCTGCTTATTTCAAAACTCAATAAAATGGTTAAATAATCTTCTTTTACTAATAATTCTTTGTGTAAACGATACAAAGCCGTTGTTTTACCAAATTGACGCGGACGATTCATAATAAAATATTCTCCATATTCTATCATTTCAAAGGTTTGCTCAATTTTAGAAGTTGTATTGACCATAAAATGTTTATCTTTGATACAAACTCCTGTGTCGTTAAATCTTTTTTTCATAGTTTTAATGTTTTATTTTTTTGCAAATATACGTATTTATTTATCGTTTTTTTGTATTTCCCAACTATTTTAAGTATTAAACAAAGCATTACTTAAACCTATCACTTTTGAAATTTGTTGAATTTGTTATTCCAAAAATAGCAACGCTGTACGACTTAATAACGTTATTTATTTGAAAAAAGTTTGTTTGTTTTTTTTGTTAGAATTATTTTTTATTTAGATTTACTCATTTCCTTTTCTGTGAATGTTAAATTTTCAAAATAAAAAATCAAATCTTTTTTTGTTTTCATTGTTTGAAATTGTTTTATTTTTTGTTGCATAAAATCAAAAATATCAAAAAATATAGGAGAATGAATATCGTACATTTTTTTTATTTCTCGATAAAAATCTTTTATATTTGGATATAAAACACTCAAATATTTCTCTAAAACAATTTTAATATTGATGTCAAATACTATTATTTTTGTTTCTTTTTTATGTTTATTTTTCCATTCTTCGTATTTATTATGAACCAAAAAAGCCATCAACATATTTTCAAATTGTGTATTTTTATCAAAAATATGCTCATAAATTCCTTCTTTATCAAATTTATACGAAGTAAATATTTTATCTACCAAAGACAAATCCATTTCTTTAAAAAAATACATCATATATAACTTCGCTAAAACTTCATTAGAAACAATCGTAATATCATCAGGAAGGATTCTAAATTCCCCTCTGCGTTTTTCATACCAATATTTTGTCTTAAAAGATTGCTCTTGTAGTTCGATTTGTATGGCATCATTCGCCCAAAAATCTCTCGATTCCATTGGATTTTGTGAATTAGCATAACGAGTAATTTCTAAATTCATATCATCATTATTAGAACGAATCAAACGAAACATAATTTTTGCTTCTGTATCCATCACTTCTCTTTCTATTTTATTGGCATTTTTATAAGCAGAATAAACCGAATAAAAAGTTTGTGAGCCATTGATAATTTGCAAACCAGATAAATGTATTACTTCTGCATCAAATCCTATTGGTTTAACTAATTTTGTAATCGCAGTAATACCATTATTAAAATACCAAAACATATCAGGTTTTTTTAACATTGTATTGATTATTTCTTGGTTATAATTAGATTGTGGCAGCGGATTTCTTACATTACTAAAAAATAAGGCAAAATTATATTTTTCGAATAACTCAAAAATAGTTTTGGGTTTTAATAAAAAAACATAAGATTCATACGGTTTTTCGATTTTGATATGGTCGCCCTTTCCCATTGCATTTTCGATTCTTTCGATAGGCAAAGTTACTTTATCATTAATTGGGTTTAATAATTTGTAATGCAAAGGATTTTCGACCTGAATTTGTTTGAATTTGAACTCAATATAATCTCGTTTTAATCTTTCAATATCTAAAATTTCTAATTTAGAGGGAGAATAATTTTGCTCAAAATTACGAATATATTCATTCAATTCTTCGTGATAAGGCATTAAACTTAAAAAAATAAATTTAATACTTCCCCCATTTTTAACTCGATGTTGATAAATTTCTGTTAATTTTTGGTTAAATAATTCATTTTTTCCTTTGGGTTTATCTGTTCTAAAAATAGATTCAAAATCAATAATCGCTTTTTTTACTTCGTCAATATTCATTTTTGGAGATTGTCTATCTTCTTGATAATTTGGTTTTACATTCCATTTTGATTGCACTACATAAAAAACTTCTTCCTCATCTTCTTTCGAAGAAAAAATAATATCACACGAATTATCATCTTTTCCATCTGTGATTACATTTTGATAAAGCAAAGTTTTGGGCGCATACATTTGAAGAAACCAAATCAATAAAGCGTTACTTTTTTGTTGATTTATTTGTTTAAATTTCTTAAAAAAAGAAAGATTGTTTTGAATAATTATTTCCAATTCTTTATCCAACACATCATAAAATTGTTCAGAAATCATATTTTTATACTTTTTCTTGCAAATATAAGAATAAAAAAATACAGATGCAATATTTTTTTTCATTTTTAAGAAAAAACAAACTACATTTGCAACTGATTTTTTATAATCTTTTGATGACTTTTATGAATATAGATTTTAGTAAAAATAATGATGGTTTAGTGCCTGTTATTATTCAAGATATTGACACAAAAATAGTTTTAATGCAGGCGTATATGAATGCAGAAGCACTCCAAAAAACAATAGAAACCAAACAAGTAACTTTTTTTAGCCGCTCTAAAAATAGACTTTGGACAAAAGGCGAAACATCTGGAAATTTTTTGAACGTCAAAAAAATTCTTGCTGATTGTGATAATGATGCTATTTTGATTTATGCAAAACCTGAAGGGGCGGTTTGTCATACAGGCAACGATACTTGTTTTGCAGAAAAAAATGAACTCGATTTTTTACAAACTTTGCAAAATATTATCAAAGAAAGAAAAAATAGCACCAATGAAAATTCTTATACCAAAAAATTATTCGAGAAAGGTATCAATAAAATTGCCCAAAAAGTAGGGGAAGAAGCAGTCGAAGTGGTGATAGAAGCAAAAGATGATAACTTAGATTTGTTCAAAAATGAATGTGCAGATTTATTGTTTCATTATTTGATTTTATTAGAAGCAAAAAATACAAAATTAGATGATATTATTGATATTTTGAAAGAAAGACATAAATAACTTGTTGTTAAATGCTTACAGATTATTGGATTATTGCTCAGTTTATTGCTCAAGTTGGAAGTTGGTTTTTATTGACTTATACGACTTGGATAGCTATTATAATGATTAAAAATTGGGATAAAAATAGCAATACCTCTTCACAAATCAATCTTGAAAGAAAAACTTATTTAATTGGTGCGGTGGCATATATGGTCTTGGTCGTGCAGGTTTTTGTGTTGTTATTTTTTTTACAAACAGTCAATCAACATTTGCCTACGCTCATACGTGGGGCAATGTGTGCCACAGGAACTTTGCAAGCCAACCAATATGGAAATATAGTTTTGTATATTAAATTATCGAGTTTGATTATCTATGCTATTTTTCTTACTTTACAATATTTGGATAGTAAAAGCCCCGAATTTCCGCTTATTCCATTCAAATATTATTTTTTATTGCCTGCGTGGTTATTTTTGAGTGTTGATATAATCGTTAGTTTTTTATATTTTTCTTCTCTTTCTCCGCATATTATTACGACTTGTTGCAGTGTAGTTTTTTTGGGAAATGAACAAAATATACATACGAATACAACTACTGAAATTTTTCAGCAAGTAGGAATTATTTTATTTTTAGCATCGATTTTGATTTGGTTGATAACCTATATTTTCAAAAAAATAATATTTTTAAAGTGTATTACTGCTGTATTTATTTTATATTACAGTGTATTTTTTTTACAACATTTTTTTGTGAAATATATTTATGGTTTGCCCAATCATTTTTGTTTGTTTGATATGTTTTTTTGGGAATATAATGCGATTGGTTTTTTATGGTTTGGTATGTGGTTGATGTTTGCGTGGGTACATATCGCAGAATTGACTACTTTTTTAGTAGTCAAAAAATTAGATTTTCCTATTGATTTTTATTTTAATTATCTTAGAAAAATACAATTAATAAGTTTTTTGTGTATTATTTTTATTCCTTTATTTTATTATTTGAGTTGGCAAGGTGATTTATGATTGATTACTACAAAATAATTTCTTTTGAATGAAAAGAATTAGCGATGGGTTTTTCTGCAAACAAAGTTTTTGTATATGCCCAAACATTTTTAAAGAGGTCAGAATTTCTATATTTTTCTAAATATTCTTCTGATTTCCAATGGCTATGCGTACAAAAAACGTTTTCTTTGTCATTTTCTTGCCATAATTCTAAATATTCACAACCTTCAAAATTTCTTATTTTGTGTTTATTTTCTTCAAAATTTTTTAAAAAATCTTTGACTAATTCTTTTTTGAAAGTCAATTTTACAATTCTTATCAACATATACCAAAATTTATATGAATTTTAATGATTTACAAGATTGATTTACACGATTTTAAAGATTTAGACCTCAAAAAAATCATAAAACCACTTACTTTTATTTCATAAATGTTTTATTTTAAAGTGCAAAAGTATAATTTTTTTAGCATAAAAAATAAAAAACGTGCTTTTTTTTGTTATTATTTTGAAAAATAAAAAAATATTTATAAATTAGCACAAAAAAAACGGCAAACGAAATAAAAGTTATGAAACGTACTATTACTATCTTTTTTATTTATTTTATTTTTAGTTCATATCTTCACGCACAAGGAGAAGCAAATATTTGGTATTTTGGTGCCAATGCAGGAATCGATTTTAATGGGACACAACCTGTCGTTTTAACTGATGGAAAACTAAATACGGTTGAGGGCTGTGCTACTATGAGTGATGAAAATGGCAAACTACTTTTTTATACCAATGGAGTAACTGTTTGGAATAGAGAACATACGATTATGCCCAATGGAAACGATTTATTAGGAAATTTATCTTCTACGCAATCTGCAATTATTGTCCAAAAACCTAAAAATAAAAACTTATATTATATCTTTACGGTTGATGTCGCAGATGGCAATAAAGGCTTAAATTATTGTGTAGTAGATATGAATTTGGACAATAAAAAAGGAGATATTACCGAAAAAAATGTTCCGTTAATTACACCTACGGCTGAAAAAGTAACGGCTATTAGGCACAAAGAAAATAATAAAGTATGGATAATTACGCACAAATGGGGAAGTAATCAATTTTTTGCTTATGTATTAACAGAAAAAGGAGTAGAGGATAAACCTATTATTTCTGCAGTTGGTGAAGAACATTCTACGGATAATGACAACTCAATTGGATACATGAAAACGTCTTCTGATGGCAAAAAATTAGCCTTAGCTATCAAAGGAAAAGGACTTATCGAGTTATTTGATTTTGATAACAATACAGGAAAAATAACCAATCCAGTTTTGATAAATGTAAACGAAAATAGTTTAACTTATGGCGTTGAATTTTCGAGCGATGGCTCAAAATTATACTGCACAACAGGGAGCGATCATTTTATTTATCAATTTGATTTAACAGCCCAAAACATACTCCAAAGCAAATATATAGTCGGAAAAACAAAAGAATGGACGGGAGCATTACAAATGGCTCCCAACGGAAAAATATATGTATCAGAATATAGTAGTGGTTATTTGAGTTGCATCAATCACCCTAACAGAGCCAAAGAAAATTGTGAATATGTGAAAAATGCGGTTTCTTTGGGAGGCAAAAAATGTCAATTAGGTTTACCAACTTTTGTCCAAACTTATTTTAATGACGTTGAAAATTTACAAAAAATAACCTCTACCTCAGGAAAAAAAATACAAATGGGAGAGTCATTTGTGAAAATAATCTTATTTGATTTTAATCAATTTGTTATCAAACCCGAATATAATGCCACTTTAGATGAATTAGTAGAATATCTAAAAGCCTCCAATAATACCAAAATAAGCATTTCAGGGCATACTGATAGCGATGGAACAGACCAAGAAAATCTATTCCTTTCGCAGAATAGAAGTAAAGCGGTAGCAAGTTATATTATCACAAAAGGAATCGATACCTCTCGAATTAGTTTTAAAGGATTTGGAAAAACAAAACCTGTGCTACCCAATACATCACCCGAAAATAAGGCAAAAAATAGAAGAATTGAATTTGTTTTGATAAAAAGTTAATATTCGTTAAAAAACTTACATTTTCCGACTTTCCGCACCCTATTTTAAGGAAATAGCATTATCATTTTGAAAAATTAGTATTATTTTTGATTTGTTGATTTTAGGTATTATTTTTATTTATATTATGAATACGGCAGAGATGACTATGGAA
>JAAFJG010000109.1:0-925 GCA_013298075.1 Cytophagales bacterium
ATTTTTAAAAATGAGTATTATCGTTAAAATTCGAGAATTTATTGGCAAAATCATCTAATAATTTTTATTTTAACAATAAACTGAATAAAAATTAATAAATCGGGTAAATTTTCAGATAAATTAAATATATTTTATGTGTAAATTTTTAAATATTTATATTTTTTTGAGTAAATACTCTAAACTAAAACAGGGGTGCGGAAAGTCGGATAAAAAATTAAAATTGAATGTTTTATCTTGGAAAAATACAATTTTATATTGTTACGTATTACGTAATAGTAAAAATAGACATTTTCTCTTGAAAAAAAGTAAAATATGCATTATTTTGCCAATTTCAATGTTTTTTTTCAATAATTGAAAACTATTACGTACAAATTAAGCAAGTTATGGACTAAAAAAAACTTATATAGAATATTTATTGCAAACACCTATAAACTATATTTGCAGTAATTTGTCTGAACATGTATAGTGTGATAATGACATTTATTTTATGTTAATCCTTGGTCTGTGGCACACAGACCAAAATAAAAGTTACTAAGATATTTCGGTCTGTGTGACACAGACCAAGGAGAAAGGAATAATAAAGTAAATATTTATTGACAAAATAAAAAAGTCGTTATCAAAGTGTGACAGATTTTTAGCAAATTCTAATTTTTCGTCTTGCGATTTACGGTCTTAGTAAAGTCAGAAATTAAGTATCAAGAGTATAGTTTTTGATAGTTGAGGATAACGTTCAAGACAAGCGTTATTCTCGTTTTATAGAGTTGGTTAAGCCAATATTCGGGTTAGAGTACTATTTTTGTTTAAAAATAATGCTACCATTACTATTGCCTGCCATTTTTTATTTTTTTGAAAATTTATATCATTATCTATCAACATAAATAAATAGCCATCAACAAAATGTAAGATTTTTTTTTTTTTTGATGGA
>JAAFJG010000109.1:935-8063 GCA_013298075.1 Cytophagales bacterium
AACAAAATATAAGAAATTATTTTTTTTTTGATGGATACAATTTTAATAAATCTTTTTTGACAATATCAATATAAAAATTTACCTTTGCTTTTTAAACTTATAAACATAAAATATTATGAAAATTGTATATTTTTTTTATTGCTTATTCTTATCCTTACTTCCTATATTTTTAGTAGCACAATCAAAAGAAAAAGATGAAAAAAACGAAAAAAATTTGTCCATTTATGCACTTGGCACCATTCAAATACCCGAATTTAATAATTTTAATAATATTTTGCAAGCCAATAATTATAGTGTTTTGCCTTCTACTAATGTAAATATTGGTGGTGGAGTAGCATTTAGCAAAGGCGATATATTGATACAAGCCGAAATCAGAAGTTATAAAAATGAAATCAAAAATACCACCTCAACAGGCTCTTTGAATGTAACTTTATTTCAGATAAATGTGGGTTACAGCCTTTTAAACAACGATAAATTCAAAATTTCGCCTCTGTTAGGTTTGGGAGTATCAAGAGCAAATTTAGGTATTTATCCGACTATTAATAACAATACAAATCTAGGCGGACTTTTGACAAATCCAGCAGGTTTTACCCAATTAAGCACTTCGCAATTAAGTTTACATTTGGGCGTTCAGGCAGAGGCTTTTCCTGTTTATTTTAATTTTACAGGTGGTAGAAAAGCACGCACTTTGGTAGGATTGAAAGCAGGTTATTATCTTCCTTTTCAAGAAGTAACTTGGAGAACAGGCGCAAGTAATTTGATAGGGAGTGCAGGAACGCCCGTTACGGATAAAATAAATATGAATTTTGGTGGCTTTTATGTGAGTATATTGGCAGGAATTGATCTTTTAAAACTGAAATAAGGAATAAAAACTCTTGAGAATTTGTACGAAAAATGATTTTTTTTTTTGAAATATATTTTTGAACTCTCTCCCGATTTATATAGCATATCTTTTTTTAGTTAGAATAGAAGTTACAAGTCATCTTTTTCCCACTTTGATTTAAGTATCAAGCAAAGCATTACTTAAATCTATAACTTTTGAAATGTCCTAATTTTCGCTATCCGAAAGACAGCAACTTTTGCGACCTTATAACATTATTTATCTGAAAAAAGTTTGTTTATTCTTTATTTTTTTTGATATTTTTTTTCTTTACAATACAAATAAAAGTAAGTACAAAAGAAAATATCAAGCTTTATAAATATGTATCTCTTTTTTTAAAGATGCTGTTTTTTTCAGTTGGAGTTGTCAATACGAAAGACTTGACAAACTTCAACTAAAAAACCGAAAAATTTCTGCGAATAATTTTCATAATTGATAAAAAATCAAATCGATTATATTACCTTTGCCTATTCAATCTAAATTTTTATGCAAAAGAAAATTCTTATTACGGGTGCAAATGGTTTATTAGGACAAAAATTAGTACATTTATTAGCACAAGATACCTATCAAAATATTTTAGTTTTAGCCACAGGAAAAGGAGAAAATAGACTCACCAAAACAAAAAATTTTGAGTACATCTCTATGAATATCACCAATGAAAATAATATTAAATCAGTCGTGGAGGCTTTTCAACCCCATGTAATTATTCATACGGCTGCTATGACGCAAGTTGATGATTGCGAAACACAAAAAGAACTTTGTTGGGAATTGAACGTAAAAGCAACCGAATATTTAGCGAATATTTGTGCTAAAAATAATATTTTTTTAGTGCATCTTTCTACTGATTTTATTTTTGATGGTACAGAAGGACCGCTTTCAGAAGAAGCAATTCCAAATCCAATTAGTTTTTATGGCGAAAGTAAATTAGCCGCAGAAAATATTATCCAAAAAACAAAAAATCTTCGTTATGCGATAGCAAGAACGGTTTTAGTCTATGGAATTACGAAAGCAATGAGCAGAACAAATATTATTTTATGGGTCAAAAAATCATTAGAAGACCAAAAAACTATTCAAGTAGTTGATGACCAGTGGCGAACTCCAACTTTGGCAGAAGATTTGGCGATGGGTTGTTTTTTGTTGGCTGATAAAGAAAAAGAAGGTATTTTTAATATTTCAGGTTTCGAAATGCTAACGCCTTATCAAATGGCAATTATTACCGCAGATTATTTTCAATTAGATAAAAAATTTATTGTTAAATCAGACAGCACAAAATTTACACAACCTGCCAAAAGACCACCCAAAACAGGTTTTTTAATTGATAAAGCCAAAAAAGAATTAGGTTTTGAGCCACATAGTTTTTTGGAAGGAATTAGAATTTTGGAAAGCCAAATTTAGCATCGATAAAAAGTAAAATCAAAAATAAAAATAAAAAATAAAAATCAAAACAATGAAGAAAAAAATTTTATTAGTAGAAGATGCCAAAAGTTTGAGAGAATGGCTAAAACTGCCTTTGGAATATGCTCATTATGAAGTTATCGAGGCAATGGACGGCTTAGAGGCTTTGGGTTTGTATGAACAAACTGATTTTGATTTGATTATTACTGATTTTGATATGCCCAATTTGAATGGATTAGAATGGATTTTGATGGCAAAACAAAGATTTACTAAAAAATTTCCGCCTATTTTGATATTGATAAGCAATGCTATCCAAAAAACCGAAGTTCGAAAACAAGGTTTTTTTAATTGTATCGAAAAACCTTTGATATTAGATAAATTTCTAACAAAAGTAGATTTTTTTATGGATAATTTTGATACGACTTAAAATTTTATGCGTATAATTAGAAATAAAATTAGATACATTGGCACAAAAAATAAAGAAAAATAATGCTTACAAAATTAAAGTTTTGTAAGCATTAAAAATAATATAAAAATAAAAACAAGAAAAACAAATCTAATTATCTTCCCAATGCTTTCAACATAGTAACTCCTAAATCAGCGGGAGATTCTACTACGTGAATGCCACATTCTCTCATAATTTGCATTTTTGCAGCGGCTGTATCGTCTTTTCCACCTACAATCGCACCTGCGTGTCCCATTCTTCTACCTTTGGGTGCGGTTTGTCCTGCGATAAATCCTACGACTGGTTTTGTACCGTGTTCTTTAATCCAACGGGCTGCTTCTGCTTCCATTCCGCCACCAATTTCACCAATCATAATAATACCTTCGGTTTCAGGGTCAGCCATTAAAAGTTCAACTGCTTCTTTGGTAGTAGTGCCAATAATTGGGTCTCCACCAATTCCGATAGCCGTTGTTTGTCCTAAACCTGCTTTTGTAAGTTGATCTACTGCTTCGTATGTCAATGTTCCTGATTTTGATACAATTCCGATTGTTCCTTTTGAGAAGATAAAAGCGGGCATAATTCCTACTTTACATTCGCCCGCGGTCATTACACCTGGGCAATTAGGACCTATCAAACGAGATTTTTTTCCTTTCAAATATTCTTTCACATTGATCATATCTTTGGTTGGAATACCTTCTGTGATACAAACAATGAGTTCAATACCTGCGTCAGTTGCTTCCATAATGGCATCTGCCGCAAAAGCAGGTGGTACAAAAATAATAGACACATTTGCTTGTGCTTTTTTGACTGCATCACTCACAGAATTGAAAACAGGTCTATCTAAGTGTGTTTGTCCACCTTTGCCCGGCGTTACTCCACCCACTACATTTGAGCCATATTCTATCATTTGACCAGCGTGAAATGTGCCTTCTGTGCCTGTAAAGCCTTGCACGATAATTCGAGAATCTTTGTTTATTAAAACACTCATAAAAATTTAGGTTTTTTTAATTTTTTTGTCAAAGTTAAATTAAATTTTAAAGAAAAACAAAATAATCATTGAAATAATAAGATTTTTTTGTTTTAAGCCAATAATTACCATTTATATTTTAGTTGATTAGTGTACTTTCAAAACTAATTTCCCTTTATTTTTTCCTTCGAATAACATTAAAAGCGTTTCAGGGAAATTTTCAAAACCATTTTCAATGTGTGTTTGAGTTTTTATTTTGCCTTCTTTGAGCCAAGTAGCCGTTTGCATAATTCCTTCCATATAATCTTTTAAGAAATCAAAAATAACAAAACCTTCCATTTTGGCACTATTCACCAACAAAGAAAGATAATTAGAAGGACCCAAAATAGGCGTTGTATTATTATATTGAGAAATTGCCCCGCAAATTACAATTCTTGCTTTTTTTCTGATTTGAGTTAATACATCATCTAAAATTGTACCGCCCACATTATCAAAATAAACATCTACGCCTTCAGGAGCGAGTTTATGCAATTCTTTTTTAAGATTTTCAGTTTTTTTGTAATCAATACAAGCATCAAAACCAAATTCTTCTATTACCATTTTACATTTTTCTTCGCCACCTGCAATGCCGATTACTTTACAATTTTTGATTTTAGCAATTTGCCCAACGATCAATCCTACTGCACCTGCTGCTCCCGAAACGACTACGGTTTCATTTTCTTTCAATTCACCTACTCTCAAAATACCAAAATAAGCGGTCATTCCTGCCATTCCCAAAGCACCTAAATAAACAGGCAAATCTGCTACATTAGCATCTATTTTTCTCACGCCTTTTCCGTTGCAAATGCCATATTCTTGTACGCCAAAAGCATAATTGACGTATTCGCCAACGGCAAAACTTGGATTTTTGGAAGCAATTACTTCTCCCACAGTATCGGCTCTCATTACCTCGCCAATGCCCACAGGTGCGATGTAAGATTTTGCATCATTCATCCAACCACGCATTGCTGGGTCTAATGAAATATAATTTATTTTTACTAAAATTTCGCCTTCCGAAATTTCTCTTACTTCTTCAGTAGTATGTTCCCAAATATCACGAGTAGGAAGTCCAAAAGGTCGTTTTGCTAAACGAAATTGACGATTTTGCATAAATATTTTTTTTTATAATTTAGATAAAAAATTAACAACGAAAAATTAAAAAAGATAACAATAAAAAGTTAAAACAAAGATATACAAGTAGAAAAATAATTATATATTTTTTGTTTTTGAGATAAATATTTTATTCAAAAATTTATATTTTAATCCATTTGAAACAACGGATATTTTGACATCCAAGCGTTAATTTCTGCTTTGATGCCATTCAAAGTTGTTTCGTTTTCTGCGTTTCTCAACGTCATATCAATATAATCAGCTATGCGTTGCATATCCGTTTCTTTCAAGCCACGCGTGGTAACGGCTGCCGTTCCTAAACGCATTCCTGACGTTACAAACGGCGATTTATCATCAAATGGCACTGCGTTTTTATTGATAGTAATATCTGCTTTGATAAGCGTTTCTTGAGCCATTTTTCCAGTCCAGCCTTTGCTTCTCAAATCAATTAACATCAAATGATTATCCGTTCCGCCTGAAATAATTTTATATCCTTTATCTACAAATGCTTTTGCTAACGCTTGTGCATTTTTCAATACTTGTTGCGTATAAAGTTTGAAACCACCACTTAATGCTTCTTGATAGGCAACTGCTTTTGAAGCAATGACGTGTTCTAAAGGTCCGCCTTGTGTGCCGGGGAAAACTGCACTATCTAATAATTCGGACAACATTCTCAAATTTCCTTTTAGATTAGTGATACCAAACGGATTTTCAATATCATTTCTAAGCATAATCATACCTCCTCTTGGTCCTCTCAAAGTTTTGTGCGTGGTAGTAGTTATGATATGACAATGTGCTAAAGGATCATTCAATAAACCTGTCGCAATCAAACCTGATGGGTGAGAAATATCAGCCAAAAGTAATGCTCCAACTTTGTCAGCAATATGACGCAAACGAGCATAATCCCAATCACGAGAATAAGCAGATGCCCCACAAATCAATAATTTTGGTTTTTCAGCAATGGCTTTCGTTTCTACTTTGTCCCAATCAATCAAACCCGTTTCTTGCTCTACGCCATAAAAAGAAGGTTGATATAATTTTCCCGAAAAATTGACAGGCGAACCATGCGTAAGATGTCCGCCGTGAGACAAATCAAAACCTAAAATTTTATCGCCTGCTTGCAAAACCGCCAACATTACGGCTGCGTTTGCTTGCGCTCCCGAGTGCGGTTGTACGTTTACCCAAGTTGCTCCAAAAAGTTGTTTTGCTCTATCTATGGCTAATTGTTCGATTTCATCAACGATTTCACAACCACCATAATAACGTTTTTTTGGTAATCCTTCTGCATATTTATTTGTCAAAACCGAACCCAGCGCCTGCATCACTTGTTCAGAAACGAAATTTTCAGAGGCGATTAATTCTATGCCATGTAATTGTCTGTGATGTTCTTTTTCGATTAAATCGAATATTTGTAAATCTTTCATTTATTTATTTTGAGATGAATTTATATTTGAAAGGGCAAAATTACAAATATTTTTTGAAATATTTTTTTTCAAGGTTTTTTTATTTTTTAGAAAATTAGACTTTGGACAATATTTTAGCGTTGTTTTTTTTCAAGAAAGCCATTTTTTTATTTTTCATTAAAGTTTGTCTAATCTCTATTCATTTTTTTGATTTTTTTCTACTTTTTGTTTCTTTTTGTTTCTTTTTTAAGTACTTTTTGTTTCCTTCTTTTTATTAGTTTTTGCCTTTTTCTCTGCCTTTACCTTTTTTACACTTTGGAGGAATAAAGGCTGTTTTATCAAAAGTATCAAAAAAGTCAGATAGCCCTCTTTGGAGTTGTGAATGGCTTAATGCTTGTTTTTCGCCTCCCTGTTCTTCTTTATTTTATGGTAAATATTGTTGCCAAACAGCACAAGTAGTAGTGACTTCATTACGAGCAGTCCACAAAATCCACCACGTTGTAAAAAAAACAGATAGAAAATTTAAAAAGTGCATCTTATCAGGAGTTTGAAAACCCTCTAAAAATAAATTTTGTTCTTAGGAAGTTTGTGCGGAAAATAAAAAAAATTGAAATACTTTTTTTGAATTGCCTCCAGATTTATCTGGAGGATAATAAAAAAATTCAATATAAAATCAATATGAGTGACATTTTGAATTTAACATAAAAAGGCTATTTAAAGATGATTAAGGCATTTTTCAATACTTTTAAATTTTAGTATTTGGTTAAATGAATAAAAAATACTTACGGGAATTTGTCGTATCTATTTTTAATTAATGTTTTAAATACAAAAAATTCTTTTATACTAAATTTAAGCCTTTATAGCCTTTACAACTATGTCACCCATATTG
>JAAFJG010000011.1 GCA_013298075.1 Cytophagales bacterium
ATTTGTCAGGTAAATTATTTTACAAATCAAAATATAATTTGCCAAATCTATAAGATTTTCAAAAAATTATAGATTTTTTACAGAATATTATACAAGTTAATTTCTATTTTATTTGTTAAAAAAAAAGAATTTAACAACACTGACCCCAGCCCAGCCCAAAGGTGAGGGAGTTTTTTTGGGTATAATATTTTCTACTTAGTCCCTAAAGCAAACAAAACTTCTAAAAATATATATTTATTGGTAAACTTACAAAAATTGCAAAATCAAAATGAATAAATTATTATTTTTTCATTCTATTTTATATGTTACTATTGATTTTATAAATATAAAAAATAATAGTTTTTTTTGCATTTTACAAAAGTTATTTCTAATTTTGCACTTCTAAAAATTAAGGTGTGTTTTATTTTACGAAAAATAATCAAAAAATATTTTTCATTTTTTCATTTTTTTTTGAATATAAACGTTTTATTAGTAACAAAATATTACATCATTTTTTTAGTATATATAATATAATATTCACTTTTCTAATTTATTTTTAAAATGGAGGTAATGAACGAAACTATTGTGGCTCGTTATTCAGACCAAGACCTGAGAGAATTTGAAATTCTAATCAGCGATAAACTCAAAGAAGCAAAACAAGAGTTTGATTATATGAAAGGCAGACTTTCTCGTAGAAACGATGGCGACTTAGATTATAACTCAGGAAGCAAGCCTATGGAAGACGGGGCTGAAACAGCAGAAAAAGAAAATTTAAACCAATTAGCAGCACGCCAACAAAAATTTATTCACCAATTAGAACTAGCCATGGTAAGAATAAAAAACAAAACGTATGGCGTTTGTATTGATACAGGTAAACTAATTCCAGTACAAAGATTAAAATTTGTGCCACATACACAACATTCTATCGAAGCTAAAGTAAAAAGATAAAAAAATTATATTGGTTATTTTATCAAAAATGATAAAATAACCATTTTTTTCAGTTATCAATGTCGAAGACTTGACAACCTGAAAAAATGGAATTATTACAACACCAACTGAAAAAAGTCTATTTTTACTTTTTAGAGAATGTATCTTTATTAAAAATAATCGTAATAAAATTAAATAAATAAGATAAAACAATTACAAAAAACGTTCCGACTACATTTAACCACAAATAAGCAATATCTACCGCAGGAAAAACATCAAAATCAATCGCAATAATTAAAATTTCTGTGATAATAGTTGCCAAAAAAACAGCATTACTTTTTAGATTTTTACTAAAAAATGCCAATAAAAATACCCCTAAAATTGTCCCATAAAACCAAGAACCCAACATATTGACTACCTCGACCAATGTGCCTAAATGCAAAGATAATTGAGCAATAAATATCGCCAAAGCACCCCATAAAATTGTCATAATTTTGGACACTAAAATATAATGTTTGTCCGAACCATTATCAAAAAACAAACGTTTATACATATCGACCATACCCGTAGAAGTCAAGGCATTAAGTTCGGAAGCAGTGGTGGACATAGAAGCAAACAAAATCACTGCAATCAAAAGCCCTACCATTCCCACAGGGATATGATTGGTAACAAAAGTCAGAAAAATATAGTTTGCGTCGTTTATATTGGCATCTTTATCATTTTTTTTGATGATTTTTCCTGCTTCTTTTTTAGTTTCTTGAAATATTTTTTCTTTCTCTAAAAATTCTTTTTCGGCTTTTTCGATATGAGTTTGATTATTTTCTTGGAAAGATTTTACTAAACTTTGGCTTGCTTTTTTTCTTTCTACAAATGCTTTATCATATTTATTTTCTACTTGTGCAAATTCTACACCATAATCACTTTTTGATATTTTTTGTAATTCTACTTTATCAAAAAAAATGGGCGGTTGTTCGTGTTGATAAAAAACAAATAATAACACGCCAATCAATAAAATTCCAAATTGCATCGGTAATTTAAACATACCATTAAACAAAAGTCCCATGCGTGATTGCGTGATAGTGCTTCCACCCAAATATCTCCCGACTTGTGATTGGTCTGTGCCAAAATACGCCATTTGCAAGAAAAAACCACCTATTAAACCCGACCAAATTGTATATTTATTATGCCAATCAAAACTCCAATCTATCGTGTTCAATTTTCCACTCGTACCCGCCACACGCAAAGCATCAACAAAACCTATTTCTTTGGGCAATAAATGAACAACCAAATAACCTGCCGCCACCATACCCGCCAAAATAATTATCATTTGTAATTTTTGGGTTTGGCTAATGGCATCTGAGCCACCCAAAACCGTATATAAAACAACTAAACTTCCTACAATAATATTGGTATAGTAAAAATTCCAGCCTAACATCACAGAAAGAACAATAGAAGGAGCAGCCAAACTAATGCCGGCCGCTAAACTACGTTGAATTAAAAAGAAAAATGCGATTAAAACTCTTACTTTGGCATCAAATTTTGTTTCTAAAAATTGATAAGCTGTTACAATATTTAATCGATAATAAACAGGTAAAATAAATACACAAATAAAAACCATCGCCAAAGGCATACCCAAATAAAACAATACAAACCTCATTCCATCAGTATAACCTTGCCCCGGCACAGATAAAAATGTAACCGCACTTGCTTGCGTAGAAATCACAGAAAGTGAAATGGTAAACCAAGAAAGCGTATGCCCTGAACGCAAATAAGTGCCAATATCTTGTTCTTCTTCTTGTTTATTTTTCCAAAGTCCATAAATAATGATGAATAATGTAGTGCCGCAAAGTACAAGCCAATCTAAAAGTTGCATGTGATATGAAGTGTGTGTAAAAGTATGAAATTAAGCGTTTATATTTATGAAAATATGGTTGCTTATTTCAGACTTATTTATTAAAAGTATATGAAAACCAGATTAAAAAACCAATAAAAATAAATAAATATACATAAGTAAAACCGTATAAAAACGCAAGATTGGGCGTTTTTTCGTTATTTTCAATTTCTTTTTTCATAATGTATTATTTTTAATTAGCAAAAATATGATTTTTATAGCGAATAATCATTGTGTTTTCAAATCTTTAACAAAAAAGAATAAATAAATAAAAAAAATCTACGTTTTTTCTATACTTTTTCTAAAACCGTTTCAATCATATTTTTTACGATTTGAGTTGGATTTTCTGCAAATTGTCCTGTATATCGATTGGCTAAAAGTGCGTTAATAGAAATAATTTGATGTCCAAATAAACGCGCAAAAGCATAATATCCCGCCGTTTCCATTTCTAAATTGGTGAGTTTAAAACCTTCATAATCAAATGAATAATATTTTTGTTTTAAATTGTCAAATGAATTTTTAAGGCGCAATTCTCTGCCTTGTGGTGCATAAAAACCAGGGCAAGTCAACGTATTTCCTATGATAAAATTTGTTTTTTGTTGCCATTCTTCAAACCATTTCTCGTGTGCTTGTGTGCAGGAAGGCGTAAATCCGAATGAAAAATAATCGGTTAATTGTTGAGAAATTTCTTTTTCTTTTTTGGTTTGATTTTGTTGATAAAAATACATCAAATTATCCAAACCAATCGCAAATTCGGTTATCAAAATATTTCCAACTTCAATTTCTGGTCTTAAACTTCCCGATGTTCCCAATCGAATCATTTGCAAAGAAGTAAGATTTGGTTTGATAATTCGAGTATCAAGGTCAATATTAACCAAAGCATCTAATTCTGTCAAAACAATTTCTACATTGTCTGTTCCGATGCCCGAAGAAATCACAGAAAGCCTTTTTTTGCCTATATAACCTGTATGCGTAACAAATTCTCGGTGCTGAATTTGGTATTCAATGCTATCAAAATAAGCAGAAACATCTTTTACTCTATCAGGATCACCCACCAAAAGAATTGTGTTTGCGATATGTTCAGGGCGTAAATGCAAGTGATAAACACTTTTATCAGGATTTAAAATAAGTTCAGTATTTGCTAATGGAGTCATAAATAATGAAGTGAAATGATTTTTTTTTACTTTTTGATTTTGTTTTCTAATATTTTGCAAATCTAATATTTTTTTTAAGTAATTCAAAAAAATATGATATAATAAAAAGCATTATAAACAAAATCTAATCATCAAAAGAATAACTTTCGAATAAATTCATAAAGAGTAACAAAAATTATTTACTCTTTCACAATTATAAAAAGAAATTTTTTAACTTTGCATTATTCCAAAATAAAATTTTCTATTTTTATGATACAAGACGAACAAAAACTAGCACAAGCTATGCCTGATGCGTTTGCAGATAGGAACTCAATCAGATATATACTTTTTCAACACTTTTTAAGTTTTGGAATTAAAAAAAATCCTTCGCAAAAATGGGAAAAAAATTTGCAAGAATTATTACAACAATTTAATCCAAATGAACTCAAAGAAACACTTTTTTTTATCGTAGAATTTGTTTTAGAGAATAAAGAATGGTTTTATACAGACAATCGTCCCGCTTTTATCAAAGGTTTATTATGGACTTTCAAAAATTATATAAACGAAAAAAGAACTTTTATTGCTATTGAAAAAATAGTTCAAACGGCTTTCAAAAAAGATAAAATTCAAGGCGTTTTGTCGACAAGTATTGGTAAAACAGGTTTACAAATTTTAACAGATTTTGCGAATTTAGAAAGTTTTAAATCTTTAAATTTTTTACAAAATAACATCAAAGAAAATAGTTTTAAAAAAATTATTCATAGTTTTTTGGAAGAATTTGAAAAAAAAACAAATATTTCTTGTGCAATTTGGGAAGATAGATTGTTATTAGCATTAGATTTTGGAATTAAAAATGGTATTTTTGAACAAAAAATTGGAGAATTTACGTATCAATTACACATCAAATCTTATCAAAAATTTGAAATAATTTGGATAAAACCTAATGGCGAAACACAACAAAGTGAGCCTGCTATCCTCAAAAAAGAACACGCATTAGCCTTAGAAAATCTAAAAAATATGACCGCAGATATTCGAAAAACGTTGCAAATTCAAAGGCATCATTTAGAAGATAGTTGGCGAAAAAATACGATTTGGAACATCTCAGATTGGATAAATATTTATCAAAAACATAGTTTGCTTTCTTATTTATCAGAAAATTTAATTTGGAAAATAATATCAAAAGAAAATAAAATTTGTATTTTATATCAAAATAATTTACAAAATTTGGAAAATGAAATGATTATTCCTGACCAAAATGATACCATAACTTTGTGGCATCCTGTCGAGAGCGAAGTTGAAATCACGTTGGCTTGGCGAAGTTTTTTGTATCAAAAAAAAATAATTCAACCTTTCAAACAAGCATTTAGAGAAGTGTATGTTTTGACTGCTGCTGAGCAAAAAACAAATACTTATTCTTTGCGATTTGCGGCACATATTTTAGTACAAAAAAAGATGTTGGCGTTGCTTAATCAAAGAAATTGGAAGTTTGATTTTGTAGAAAATGAATGTTTTTTACAACTCAAAAGTTCGGATTTGAAAATAGTTTGGGGAATGGAATATGCGAGTAATGATTATTTTTCTTCTCAAAAATTAAGTTTTTTGCAAATGGTTGGCATTGATAAAAAAACAATTCCTTTGGTAAATATTCCTGCTATTTTTTTCTCTGAAATGATGCGAGATATTGATTTATTTGTGGCAGTTTGTAGCATTGGAAGCGACCCATATTGGCAAGGAGAAAATCGTTTAGAAGATTATTGGAACGCCTTTTCTTTTGGTGAAAAATCAGAAACTGCCTCTGCCAAAGTAAGAAAAGAAGTATTAGAAAAAATAGTTCCTACGTTAAAAATTGGTCATTTATGTAGTTTTGAGAAAAATTTTTTGGTAGTAGAAGGTAAAATTAGAACTTATAAAATCAATATTGGAAGTGGAAATATTTTGATGAAACCCAATGACGAATATTTATGTATTGTTCCCGAAAGAAAAAAACACAATCCTTTGGAGCATATTTTTTTGCCTTTTGATACAGATAATTTATTGAGTTTGATTTTGAGCAAAGCATTTTTATTAGTTGATGATGATAAAACAGAAGACGCAACTATTTTAAGCCAAATAAAAAGACGAAAATAATTGAAAAACGAAATAATATTTTTTGAAATATATTTTTTGAATTGCCTCCAGATTTATCTGGAGGATAACATAAAATTCAATCGTTGGCTTTAGCCAAAATCTTTGTGTTTCTCAAATGAATATTTTTCTATATTTTCAAAAGAAATGATATTTATGCCATTCCTATTCACAGCAGAATAAAATTAGATGCGCAATAATTTCCCAAGAACTAAAAAATATTATATCTATTTTTTTTATATAATTTTATTTTTCTTGGATTTTACTATTTTTTGCTTTCGTTAATAATTCATTATACATATCCATTTTTTTTTCGGACATTTCCAATTCTTCATCTACATCTTCAGGAAAATTATCTACTAAAATAATATCTTTTGTATTTTTTAGTACATTTTCCGCCTTTGTTTTTGTTAATAGTGAATTAGCCAAATCCACTATACTTGTTCCTTTTTTGTTCATTGTTGTAAAAAATTTAAAAGTCTTTGTAAAGCTATTTCTATTTCATTTTCAGGTGTTTTTTGCGAAGTTTTACGGAATATTCGTAGCATTAACCACTCATCTGATGATATTCTATGCACAAATATTCTAAAATCTCCTATTCTTAATCTTCCAAAATCTACTTTAATATTGGTAAATTTTTTGTAACTGGGTGATTTTAATACATCTACATTAGACCAATATACTATTTTTTTTTAATATTTGTGTTATTTCTGTTTGTGTAAATTCTGCTAATTCTATTCTAAATACTTGAACATCATCCCATTCAAAAGCAATAAATTTTCTCTTGTGAATATTTTTTTTAGCCATAATATTTCCTATACACTATAACGAAAACATTACCAACAAAAATATATTCCTAAGAAACAAAAAATAATCAAAAAAAATATACAGAAAAAAAATAATTTTTTGTCTATATATATCGTTAAAGACAAATAGTATATTCTATAATTTTTTAAATTTCTACAAATGAAATTAAAACATCTATCTATCTTCGCTCTCAGCATTATGCTTTTGAGTAATTGCGGAGAAAAAGCGGGCAAAAAAGAAGCAGAAAAAACTGATGAAAAATCAGAAAAAACTGAAAAAAAATCTGACGAAAACGTAAGTCAAAAATCAGATGAAAAAGAAGAAAAGAAAAGCGAAGAAACAAATAAAGCAGTTGTAACTGCTAAAAACGGCTTATCTTTGAGAGAATCGTCTGACCGAAAATCAAAATTAGTAACCGTTTTGCCTTCAAGTGCTATTGTCGAAATAGTCGAAAAAGGCACAGAAGAAATGAGTATTGGTAGCAAAAAAGCACCTTTTCACAAAGTAAAATACGGAAAATATGAAGGATATGCTTTTGCGGCTTATCTTAAAACAGGGCAAAAAATAGAAGTAAGCAACAATGCAAACGCCAAAACTGCCACAGAAAATACTGAAAAAACCGATTTTAGTAGTGTCATTCAAAAAGGGTTAGTCGTAGCAAAATCAGGCTTAACTTTGAGAGAAAAACCCGATGCAAAAAGCAAAAGTTTAGGCATTATTCCTAAAAATCAAGAAATAGGAGTAATAGAATTTTTAGATAAATTCGTAGAAATTGGTGGTATTTCTGGTGATTGGTGCAAAGTGCGTTATGGCAAAAAAGAAGGTTATTTATTCAGCGGTTTCATCAACTTTTCAATAGCAAAAGTGAAAGCAAAATCAGGTTTAAAACTAAGAAAAGACCCTAATACAGACGGAGAGCAAATTACTGTAATCCCGTCAGGAGCAGATGTATATATGATTTTTACGCCTGCAACTGATGATAATGCTGAAAATACTGACGTGATAGATGATGGCACAGGGCATCTTTGGTACAAAGTTCGTTATGGAAAATACGAAGGATATGCGTATGGTGAATTTTTAGAAATTGAAGCAGGTTGTTAATTTTAACGCCTAAAAAAAATAAAACCTTGTTTTTGATAAAATAACAAGGTTTTTCAAATAAATTTAATCATTATTTTCTACATTATATTAGTATGAAAAAAATACTTTTATTGTCTTTACTATTTATTTTTTCTTTGGGCATTATTACAGCACAAAAAAAAGAGCAACTAAAAAAAATTGATGTTACCTACGAAAATTGTACGGTTTACACAGGAAAAACAGATTATTTATTTAAAAGAATAGATAATAAACAAGAAATTACGGTGGTGGTTTCTGCTCCACAATTTGTAGAAAAAGGTACAAAAGTTCCTTCATTACCCAAAGGTTTGGTAGATGATAGCAAAAATTTGGAAGGCTTACCCGGTGCTAATCCTAAAATGGTTGGAAAACCTTTTGTTATTTTTTATGACAAAGATGAAAACATTGTTAAGGTAGTTAAAAAAGGTGATTCTAAAAAGAAAAAATAAATATAAATCGTAGGAATTAAACAAAATAAAATTTGCTTAATTCCTATATTTTTTATTCATAGGAATTTATTGTGGAGCTAATTTTATTCTACTATAAATAGCTATTTATTTTGAAAATATAGAAAAATATCAATTTGAAAAATAGAGAGATTTTGGCTAAAGCCAACGATTGAATTTTATAATATCCTCCAGATAAATCTGGAGGCAATTCAAAAAAAAATAGATGTCATTATCAAAGTAATTATTTTTGAATTTAAAATATAAATTTTTTTAAAAAAAAAGATACATTTTAAATTCGTTTTTTTATGTTAAAAATTAATTCTAACATTTAAAATAAGATTTCTACCGGGCGAATGTACGCCTGATGAAAAAGTACGATAACTTTGGTCTAAAATATTTTCTACACCTGCTTGTGCCGTTAGTTTATCATTGAATTGATAAGAGGCTTTAAAATTAAAAGTGTACCATTCAGGCATACCTGCGTCTTTGACCGCATATTGTAAATTATCCTCACCTGATGTGCTATAATCAGCCAAATTTTTCCAGCCATTAAAAATCGTATAAGCAGATAATTCTAATTTTTTAGTTTGATAATTTAAAAAGAAACTACCAAAAAGCGGTGGAATATGGTCAAGCGGTGATTGTGCGGTTAAATCTCTGCCCCAAGTATAAGAAATATTGGCACGCATAGAAAAAGCCTCACTAAGTTTAGCAGAAATACGCGCCGAAAAACCCCAAATTTCAGCCAAACCTGTATTGACTGTGGTTTGATAAAAATAAGTACGTGGCGGAATGTTCACGCTAAATTGCCCATTTACACTCGTATTTCTCAACACAATCGCATCATTCAAACGGCTATAAAAAGCAGTTCCTTCTATTTGAAATTTATTTTCTTTCGAATAAATCAAAGTTATTTCATTGTTCCAAACAAATTCGGGTTTTAGATTTGTGTTAGGAATGGTTAAACGGAGTTGATTAGCACTATTTCCAATTTGAGTAGAAACAAATAATTTTGTCATATCATCTACATTTGGATTTCTAAAACCAGATGAACTCAAAACACTTACTCTAAAATTTCCCAATTTTCCAACGATACTTGCTTGATGGCTCAAAGCACCATTTTTTTGAGAAACATTGGCATTTAATGTATTTAAGACAGGAAAAAATTGTGAATTAAAACTCGAATTTAACCAAAAATAAGAATAACGTAAACCTACATTCAATACCCATTTTGGCGTAATTTCCCAATTTTGTGAAAAATAAATACCCAATAAATCATATCTTGATTGATCAGGATAACGCGTAACAATCGGAATATTTACCTCTGATAAAATATTTCGATTCAATGCACTACTTCCTACATAATTTGAATTGACTTCTATTCCATATCTAATTTCACGTTTGTTATCATTTTTTTGAAAATCGATATTCATACTATAAATATTGACTTGTTCGACGTTTTCGCTACGTATGTTACTTTTAAAACGTCTTATCAAACGACTTTCTTCTATAAATTGATACGAAGGCATCACCCGCATTTTATCAAAAAAAGGATTATTTTCTGTTTCTAAGGTATATTGATAAGAAACCAAAGACCTAATTTGAGGTCCATAATTCCATTCTGCAAAGACTAAATTCCCTGCTGAATTTCTATCTGTTAATCTATCATATCTTGGGACATTATTCGTAGTAGAAAATTGCAAATTAAGTAAATGTTGTTGTTTTTTAGAAGATGAAAAACGAACTTTTTGTAATACATCAATTTGTTTGTAACCTGTTTGAATCTGCACATCTGGATTTGGATTGACAACCATTGTATCTAAACCTAAAATTTGTGTAGCATAATGATTAGACATTCCAAACGTTTCAAATCCTTTGATTGAATTTGTTCCTTTTTTTAAATCATCAAAAGAAGACATCGTAATCGAGGTCAAACTTGCCCATTTATTGCCCGCAAAATTAAAATCTGTATGGATTGTATTTTCTGAATTGGCTGATGAATATCGCACAAAAGCACTACCTTTAAATTTTTTACCATCGTTTTCTGCTATCAATAAAGGATTTTTGGTATAAATACTCATCACGCCACCTAATGCATCAGAGCCATACATTACCGCACCTGTTCCGTTCAAAACCTCGATTCTTTCTAAAATATTGGGGTCAAAACTAATAATATTTTGTAAATGTCCACCACGATAAATGGCATTATTCATTCTGACACCATCAACGACAATCAAGACTTTATTTGCTTCAAAACCACGAATCACAGGACTTCCTCCGCCCATTTGTGAGCGTTGCACAAATACATTTCCCAAATTTTGTAGCACATCACCTGTGGTTTGAAAATTTCCAAATTTAATTTGAGAAGATTTAATCAAGGTAACAGGTTGTGCAATATCGATTCGTTTTTCGCCTGTTCTGCTCGCAGAAATAATTACTTCTTGTAAATCGGTAATTTTCAAAGTATCATTATTATCGATATTTTGAGCGTTTATCATATTTATAAATAAACATAAAAATAAGAATGAATATAAAATTTTTTGCATATTTTTTTATTTTTTTTATGTTATGAAAAAATTATGATTTATATTTGAACAAATATTTTTATTCAAATATTTATCACATATTAAAAGTAGTTGCAAATATCTTTAAAATTATTTATTTATGCAAAAAAATAATAAATTTATCAAAGCATTATTATTGTTTTGGTCGTGTAGTTTTGTGATAATTATATATTTTTGTAGTTTTTTTGGCATAAAATCACCTCAAAATTGGGTTGAAAAAAAAGTATTAGCAGAAAAATTATTATTGACAGATTATTGTTTGAGTACAGAATCGAGACATACAAGACATTTTACGATGCCTGATTATTTTGCTCCATTTCAAGATTTTCCTGCGTATCACGAACATTTTCCTTCGTCTTCATTTTTTCCAATGATTATGCATAAAAAAAGAAAATAAGAGAAAGAAAATGAGAATAAAAGAAAAATGGCAAAATTTTAGTTAGTTATTGGTGAGTATAAGATAATGTTATTGTTTTTATTTTTCTGTATATATTTATTATTATCGTTTATTTTTATATTGGCTTTACCGATTTATGAAAAAAAATACAATTCAATCAAGATTAAATTCTTTTATTATATCTTCTATTGTTCTGACAACAATTGGGCTTGCTTTTGGTTTATTTTCATGGTTTAATGCCACAGATGCAATTCCTTATTTTTTATTGATTATCATAGGTATTGGTAATTTTTTGGTGCAGTATATTTTGTGGCAATGTTTGTTGCGATACATAGATGAGCCATTGCGTCAATTAAACCAAGTGACTATGTCAATTATTGAGGGTGATTTAGATGTTCAAATTACTATTCCTACAGAATTTGAAATGAAAAATATCACGAAAAATACATTAGAATTAGCTAATAGTATGAAAAAAGCAAGAGATTTTAGCCAAAAAATTGGAAAAGGAGATTATGATATAGACGATTTAACCTCCGATAATGTAACAGTAAATAACGAAGGAACATTATTTGGCTCACTGCAAATGATGAAAAATCAACTCCAAACTTTATCAGAAATAGAAAGAAAAGAAAATTGGATAACGATGGGAATGGCTAATTTTACTGAAATTTTGAGGTCTGATGATACCGATTTACGTCACCTTTCTCAAAAAATTGTGAATAATTTAGTCGAATATTTAGAGGCAGGTAATGGCGGATTATATGTGTTAGATGAAGATAATAACCAAAATCAATATTTAGAACTCACAGCAGGCTACGCCTATCCAGAACATAAAAAATATCATCAAAAAATTATTATCAAAGATAATTTTGGAGAAGGACTAGTGGGGCAAACTTTTTTAGAAAAAACAACTTTACACTTGACTAATGTGCCTGCTGATTACGTAAAAGTTACTTCGGGCTTGGGACAGGCAATTCCTAATACGATTTTAATTGTACCGTTACAACTTAACGGAAAAATGGAAGGAGCAGTAGAATTAACGGCTTTTAAACCTTTTGAAAAATATCAAATTACATTCGTAGAAAAAATATCTGAAAATATCGCCTCAGCCATTTTATCTATCAAAGTCAATGCTCATACCAAAAAATTATTACAAGAATCTCAGGAATTAACCCAAAAATTGCAAGTCCAAGAAGAAGAAATGCGACAAAATTTTGAGGAGTTAAGAGCAACACAAGAAATGGTGGAAAGAAAAAATTCACTTATCGAAAATCAAAAAGGAGAAATTGAAAAAGCATTGGCAGAACAAACCCAAAAATCTGAACTATTATTGATGCAAGAAAAACAAATGCAGCAAAATATGGAGATGTTGGTATTGACCCAAGAACAGATGACCATCGCACAAACTGAACTTGACGGACAATTAAATGCCATTAATTCGAGTACGATTGCTAAAATTGAATTTGATTTAGAAGGGGTAATTATTTCTGCCAATGATAGTTTTTGCGATATGATTAAATGTGAAATTAATATACTCAAAGGGCAAAAACACGAAAGATTTTTAGACCAAAAACATCTCGATAATAATGGATATGAAAAATTTTGGCAAAAATTAAAAAATGGAAAACCTCAATATGGCGAATATTGTTTTGTTGATTGGAATGGTAATAATTTTTGGATAAATGCTATTTTTTCGCCTGTTTTTGATACCAATAATAAAGTTTCAAAAGTAATTTCGTTGGCTTTTGATATTACTCAAAATAAAAAATTATTAGAAGAAACACAATCACAAGCCAATACTTTGCAATTACAAGAGCAAGAATTGAGAAAAAATATGTCAAATCTTCAAACCGCACAAGACGAAATCAACGCAAAAAATCAAGCCATTATCCAAATAAAAGAAAAAGAAGCATTCAATTTACAAACTAAAAATAAAGAAATTGAAACCAAAAATCAAATGATTACTTCGAGTATCAATTATGCTCAAAATATCCAACGAGCAATTTTGCCTGCTGATGATAAAATGAGAGAAACCGTACAAGATTATTTTGTCGTTTATTTGCCTAAAGATATTGTTTCGGGTGATTTTTATTGGTTTAGTCGAATTGAAGATAAAGCATTTTTTGCAGTCGTAGATTGCACAGGTCATGGCGTTCCGGGTGCTTTTATGTCTATTATTGGCAATACTTTATTGAATGAAATTGTGAATGTGCAGCAAGTTTTTGAGCCACATAAAATTTTAGAATTGTTACATTTGGGTGTGAGAAGTAAATTAAGACAAGGAGAAACCACTAATCAAGATGGAATGGACGTTGCCTTGTGTAGAATTGATAATTTTTTAAGTTCAGAAGCGACCATTACTTTTACAGGAGCGAAACGTTCTTTGTATTATTATTCTCAAAAAGAAAATGATTTATTAGAATTGAAAGGCGATAGAAAATCTATCGGTGGTTGGCAAGGTGAAGATTATAGAGCATTTACGCAAGAAACAGTTACTTTACAAGCGGGAGATATGCTTTATTTGACAAGCGATGGAATGATGGATACGCCTAATTTACAACGAAAAAAATATGGTGTAAAAAGATTTAGAGAAGTTATTTTAGAAAATATTAACAGAAGTATGAAACAACAAAAATCTATTATGCTCACCGAAATTATAGAACATCAACAAGGCTCCGAACAACGCGATGATATTACAATTATGGGCGTAAAACTTTAGCATAAAATCAATCATTTTACTTTTATATTCTATCATTTTAGAAAATAAGGAATAAATAAAATAAACTTTTTTGAGATAAAAAACGTTATAATTTTGTAAGATTTTTCGATATTTGAGGTACTAAAGTCTAAAATATTTGGTTCATGGGAAATTATTGCGAATATAATTTTATTTTGTATGAATATTTCTTAAAAAACAATTTGAAAAATCCAGAGATTTCGGCTAAAGCCAATGATTGAATTTTTTATTATCCTCCAGATAAATCTGGAGGCAATTCAAAAAACATATTTCAAAAAAATATTTTTATTTTCCGCACAAGTTTCCTAAAAACCACTAAATAAAACAACCAATGATTACAAAAGAACAAGTTGCTACATCAGAGCAACAGATATATATGTTAAGAAAAAATGTTCGGTATGATATTCGTGAACTAATAGTCGAAATCATGGTGAGTAAGTATCAAAAAGGTTTGGATTATCAAGAAGATGATGACTTTTTAGATAAATCTACTTTTTATAGTGTATTATTTATTCCTGATTATCAACGAGATTTTACTTGGGATAATGTTAGACAATCAAGATTTATTGAGTCTATTCTACTTGGGCTACCTATTCCTCTTGTTTTTGTAGCGGAAAATAAGCATGGTGCTTGGGAAATAGTAGATCGCTCACAACGAATTAGAACACTACATGCCTTTTTGAATAATAAATTAACACTCAATAGTCTTGAAAAAATAGATGCTTTAAACGGCTTTCAGTTTAAGGATTTAGACGTTTCGCGTCAAAGCAAGTTTATAGGTACTCCTTTGCGAATGATTGTACTTTCAGAAGATGCCAATGACGAAGTAAAAAGAGATATGTTTGAACGTATTAACCGTGGTAGTGATTTATTAAAACCTATGGAAAAACGAAAAGGAGATAAAACAGGTAAATTTACTGATTTTATATATGCTATTTGTGCAAGCGAGGATAAAGTAACAGATAAATATCAAGAAGTAAATACACTTTTACGTGAATTAGCCCCTATTGATAAGTGGTTAGAAAATAGGCAAGAAAGAGAAGAACTTGTTTTAAGATATTTTGCACTATCAGATTCTGATAGATATAAGCATTTCCCAAGAGACACAGGCATTGCCAAATTTCTCGATGCTTACTTAGAAAATAAAAATACGGAGTTAAACTTAATGAATGAAAATCAACTTGACACACTTTTACAAAAATATTTAGATGAATTTTTCAAGATGCTAAAATTTGTAAAACAATATTCAACTTATGGATTTAGAATAACTCACAATCCACAAACCAAACGTGTTATATTTGAGTCTATTTCTGTTGGTGTTTATGTGGCATTAAAGCAAAATTCAGATTTAAGTATAACAACAGAGAAAATGACAAATATTTTAAATTCTAATGAATTTAGAAAATATTGGCAAGGAAATACCAAAGTACACGAATCATTAAAAGTAAAAGAAAGGATTGAATTAATTACAAACCAACTTTTAGGATAATGATACAAATAATAAAACAAGAGTTTTCTGATAGAGTAGAAGAAATTAATAGATATTATTACAAAAAAAAAAAAGACTATTACCAAAAAAAATTTGGAATAGTCTTTTTTATAATTTTACGAACAAAATATGATTATTTGCCCAATGCAGCCAAAGCTTGATCTGCTAATACAATTTCTTCGCGAAACACATAAGCACCTGTTTTTTCAGATCTTACAGTTTTGATGATTTTTGTATAAGCTTTTGCATCAGCTTTTTTGAGGGTTGCAACTACTTTCTTTGCCATATTATAAGTTATTTAATTTCTTTGTGAACAGTATAACGTTTTAAAATAGAATTATATTTACGTAATTCCATACGTGCCGTAGTATTTTTACGGTTTTTGGTAGTGATATATCTTGACATACCTGCTACACCACTATTTTTATGTTCGGTACATTCTAAAATGACTTGTACACGATTACCTTTTTTTGCCATGATAATTTTTTAATTGAATGATGAATAGATATGACAAACTATGCTCCTGCAACTACTGGCTCCAATACTGAAATTGGTTCAATAGATACAAAAGATTTATTATCACGACCTTTTTTAAAATGAACAACGCCTGTTACCAATGCAAACAATGTGTGGTCTTTTCCTACACCTACACCTGTGCTTGGGTTATGAACAGTACCTCTTTGACGAACTATAATGTTACCAGCTTTGGCAAATTGACCGCCATATATCTTTACGCCTAAGCGTTTGCTGTGTGATTCACGACCATTGCGTGAACTACCAGCACCTTTTTTATGTGCCATTGTATATATTTAACTCCCTACCCCGCAAGGGAAAATTTTAAATATTTTTGTATAATTTTTTCATTATGTTTCCCTTTGGGGTGAGGGAATAGCATAATTTAGCCTTGAATATCTTGAATTACAATTTTTGTCAATGCTTGTCTGTGTCCATTCAATTTTTGATACCCTTTGCGGCGTTTCTTTTTGAACACAAGCACTTTATCACCTTTTACGTGGGCTAAAACTTTAGCCGTTACTTTCGCACCACTTACGGTGGGTGCGCCAATAGTTACAGAACCGTCGCGGTCTATCAAAAGTACTTTATCGAAAGAGATTTCCTCTCCTTCGGGTGTAGATAAGCGGTGTGCATACAAATACTTATCTTTTTCTACTTTGAATTGTTGACCAGCGATTTCAACGATAGCGTACATACAATTATATTAAAATAATGAATTATTAAAAACGAGTGCAAAATTATATAAATTTTGTATCACTTGCAAATAATTTTTGTTATTTTTTATAGAATATTTTTTTTATTTCAATATTTATTTTGAATATGTAATTTTAATCGTTTTTAAAGGCTGTAAAAAACCTTTTTTTTGTGAAAGATTAAGTTCATTTTTTTTCATTTCTACCATTAAGTCATCATTATCTGACGCATATTCAGGTTTGAGTTTGAATTTTTTGATTTTTTTGAAATTAATTTTTTCACCTTCTTTGAGTTCTAAAAACTTGGTCATAAAAACAATTTCTTCGCCTTCACTCTCTGGTTTAAGCGAATGTTTTTTGTCATCAATTATCATAGAAATCCCTGCTTCGTTGGGTTTTTCTTTCTCAGTTACTACCCATTTTTTAGTTGATTTATTAAAATTGAGCATCAATGTAATATTTTTGTTCATTTCCGCATCAAAAAAAACAACTTCGCCTTTTTTGTCTATCGGAATAAATTGTGTAGCCATATACAAGGCTATAATAAAACCATATTGTACCATATTATTACTATAATCCATTATCATTGAGAATTTTTTTTATGTTTATTAGGAAACAAAGTTAAAAAAATATTTTTAGTTTTACAAATATTTTGCATTATTTTTTAGTTCTTTTTATTTTTTTAGAAATTGATTAAAAAAACTACATAAAAATTTTTATAAGTAAATCAAATTGTATATTTTTGCAAAAAAATAAAAAAAATAAATATGAATTATTATCAAATAAGAACCGCATTTTTTAAAGTATTAAAAGATATTTTTATTGGCGCTACCATCGAAGGCGATTCGGGATACGTCAATTTAATGAAAATTAAAAGCAAATATTATAAATCATTCGAAACAAAATTATCACAAGATATTGATACCGAATTCCAAGAAATTAAAGCAAAAGACGAAGCAAAATTATATATACTCGAACATTTATATACTTTTTTTAATAAATATTTCTCTGAAAGCGGGTCTATATTTTTTGCACAAACAAGATTTAAAGACAAAATTAACGAAAAAGTTTATCAAAATGATAAAGATGTTTCTTTGTTTTGGAAAACTCACATGCTTTACTACGTAAAAACGGACAGACTTTATAAAGATTTTTTGATAGAAGATGAAAACGGTATTATTCAATATTTTTTTAGCGTCCAAAATCTTCCTCTCAAACAAAATAACGAAAGAAAAGACCTCGTCTTCGAATTTGATAATATCGAAACCATAGAAGAAGAAGCAGAAACAAAAGAAATTATCATTAAAATCAATTTTAACGTCAAATATGCCGAAAAAGGAAACAAAACTAAAACTGATGAAATCTTAAAAACATTGATAAAACAAGAAAAAAAATGTAAAATTATCACTGAAAAAGACCTCGAACAAAAATTTAGTATATTTAAAAAACAAACCGAAGTCGATTTCTTTATCAATAAAGACGCAAAAAAATTTTTGAGCGAGCAACTCAGTATGTATATCAATAATTATCTCCTCGAAGATGATACCATATTCGAAGTCATAAAACTCAATCAAATCAAAACAATTAAAAAAATTGGTATCAAAATTATCAATATTGTAAGTCAATTTGAGGACGAATTAGTAAAGATTTGGAATAAACCAAAATTTGCCCACTCGTCTAATTATGTCATCACCTTAGATAAAATAAAAGATGAAAATCTACTCGATAAAATTATAAGCCATAAAAATATAAACAAACAAATAGAAGAATGGATACAACTCGGATTCTTTGAATCTATCAACATAGAAAATATTCGCGAACAAAAAAATAAATTTTTACCGATTGATACCAAATATTTTAAAGATATTGAACTCGATATTTTGATGACTTTTGATGACCTCGATAAACAAATTGACGGCTGGCTTATCCATTCTGAAAACTACCAAGCACTCAAAACAATAGAAAATAAATTTAAAGAAAAAATACAAACTATTTATATTGATCCTCCTTATAATACAAAAAATGAAGAATTTATTTACAAAGATAATTATAGACATGCTTCTTGGTTGTCTTTGATGGAAAATAGAATGATAATCTCAAGAAATTTTTTAAAAGATACAGGAAGTATTTTTGTGAGTATAGATGATAATGAAGTATCTAATTTAAAAAATTTATTAGAAGATATTTTTGGGGAGGATAATTTTATATCTCAACTAATATGGGAGAAAAATTTCGCACCTAAAAATGATAGTCGATTATTTTCTAACTCACATGAATATGTTTATTTATTTAGCAAGAAAAAAAATGATTTTATTTTAATACCTTTGGAGAGGACAGAAAAACATAATAAAGATTATAAAAATCCCGATAATGATAGCAGAGGTCTTTGGAGTTCTGGTTCTATGCTTGCTACTACTTTTAGCGAAAAATATGTTTTTGGCATAGAGAAACCAAATAAGAGCGTAGTATTTCCACCTAAGGGAAGATGTTGGCGATATAGTGCAACTAAGGTTGAAGAATTGATAAATAATAATCGTGTTTGGTTTGGAGAAGAAGGAAAAAATGTCCCAAGAATCAAAAGGTTTTTAAATGAGTTGAAAGAAGGTGTAGTTCCTATGACAATATTAAAAAATACCGATTTTGGAAATGGACAAGATGCATCATCTCAAATAAAAAAAATGTTTAATAATGCAGGAGCTTTTAATTTTTCAAAACCAATAAAACTTATAAGTAAACTACTTTATTTTTCTTCACAAAAAAATAGTTTTATTCTTGATTACTTTGCAGGCAGTGGCACAACCGCCCACGCCACCATAGAATTAAACAAAAAAGATGATGGAGAGAGAAAATATATTTTAGTAGAAATGGGAAAACATTTTCAAGATGTGATTATTCCTCGTCTAAAAAAAGTATGTTTTTCGGATAAATGGAAAGAAGGCAAAGCCCAAGAAAAAGGAGAAGGTGTAAGTCAATTTTTCAAATATTTTTCTTTGGAGCAATACGAGGAGGTTTTAAAAAAAGTAGTTTATGAAGATAAATCACCAATGGTAGGTGATATTTATCAGCAATATATTTTTATGAAAGATTTGAAATTATCGAGTGTGATTGCAGAAATAGACGATTCAGAGGAGCGTGTGGCAATAGACCTCACCAAATTACATTCAAAAATAGATATAGCCGAAACTTTGAGCCATTCGCGTGGAAAGTTTATCAAACAAATCACAGCCGAGAAAGTAGTTTTTGAAGATGGAGAGGAATTATTTTTTGCTGATTTGAGCCATAAAGACGTTAAAAAGTTAGTTTTTTGGTAAGATTTTTTTTTGATTTATCCGTAAAATTTGCGTTATTTGTGTGCAATTTCGTTTCATTTTCTAAAAATAAAATAGTCTATTATTTCTGTGCAAAAAATTACTTAAATAAAAATATCAATAAAAAATAAAACCATCTAAATTTTTGTTTTAGGTGTGTTTTTTTACCTATATATTTATTATGAACCATAGCATTTATTATAAAATTATCGAGAGTTTTGGGTTTGATAACATTCCGTCTGAGTGGAAAGTAATTGACTTTGATAATTTTTCTGTTGGCAAAAAAATGTACGATTATCAAAAAGATGCGTTAAAAAATGCGTTATTGATTTTGTACAAATACTATAATTTTTCACGTGATAATACTGAGGTTCAGAAGCAATCATTTTTAAAATTATTGTCTTCAAATGGTTTAGAAAAGGTTTTTCAAGAGAAACATTTTGCTTATACAGATATAAAAAGCAAGGCTTATTCGATATTGCGTGATTATTTTGAGGCTGATTCTATACAATCTAAACCAGATTTGCCTGCGTATCATTTTGTGAATCGAATGAGTTTTTGGATGGCAACAGGAAGTGGTAAAAGTATTGTGTTAGTTAAATTGATAGATATGCTATATAATTTGATGCACTTTGATTTATTGCCTCAAAAAGATATATTATTTTTGACTTTGCGTCCTGATTTGATATTGCAATTAAAATCACAATTCAAAGAATTTAACGATTTTGCCCGCATAGAATACGGCTATGAGTTTGTGTTATGCGAGATAAAAGAGATATTCAAACACAAAAATCAAGGGCAGGTTTTTCGTAATAATCAAATTCATATTTATTATTATCGGTCAGATTTGGTAGAGGATATTGGCAAAGAAAATAAAATTGATTTTAAAGATTATGAAAACGATGGCAATTGGTTTGTGATATTAGATGAGGCACACAAAGGCGAAAGTGATGAAAGTAAACGCAAACAATATTATAATATTTGGAGTAGAAATGGTTTTTTGTTCAATTTTTCGGCTACTTTTACAGACGAAATAGACAAATTGACTACGGTTTATAATCTGAATTTGGCGGCATATATTCGCAAAGGTTTTGGAAAACATTTGTATTTATTTCAAGAAGAGTTTAAAGATTTTAAAGCAAATAAAAAAGAAGAAAAGTTAGATTTTGAGGAGGAACAAAAAGTAAAAATTGTTTTGATGTCTTTGATTCAATTTGCTTTTGTATCCAAAAAAGCGGACTATATTCGGTCTCAGACCAATCAACTAAAATATCATCAACCTTTATTAGTTACTTTGGTTAATTCTGTGAGCAAAAAAGAGTCTGATTTAGATTTATTTTTTCAGCAATTAAAAAAAATTATTGCTGATGAAATATCGCCACAAATTTTTGAGGAGTCAAAACAATTATTAGCCAGTAATTTTTATGGTGATAACAATAAATTGCAATTTGAGGATACCGAAAAAGCCTTAGATGATATTTTGATGATACAAGAAATAGAAGCGATTACTTTGAAAGAAGTATTGCTATATGTTTTTAATACGGAGCATTTTGGAGAATTAGAAGTAAGGCGTAATCCTAAAAATAAACAGGAGTTATCTTTGAGCGTCAAATCAGGCGAGGCAGGTTCTCCTTTTGCGTTGATAAAAATTGGAGAAATTGATGGTTTTATTAAAAATAATTTAGCAGATTATACCATTCAAGAGGCTTTTGTTACCGAAACTTATTTTGAAAACATTGATAATAGTGAAATTAGAATTTTGTTAGGCAGTCGTGCTTTTTATGAAGGTTGGGACAGCACACGTCCTAATGTGATTAATTTTGTTAATATTGGCACACAATCAGATTCAAAAAAATTTATTTTGCAATCTTTGGGGCGTGGGATTCGGATTGAACCCAAAAAAAATCAAAGAAAAAGATTAGTGCATATATCAAATGAAAACAACGAAGTTTTTCCAAATATTGATAAAATAAAAAATGAATGTAAAATTATCGAAACTTTATACGTATTTGGTACGAATAAAAAAGCGATTCAATCGGTTTTAGAAACTTTGGAAAATGAAGAGCCAGAAAAAGAATATCCGTTATCATCTTTTGCGGCTTTGAATATTCAAAAAACGTTATTTATTCCTACGTATAAAGACGTTCCTAAAAATGCAAAAAGTATTCAAAGAAGTCGTTATCAAATCAATGTAGATGATTTTGAAGTGTTGGATAATTATTTATCTGAAACAGAAGATGTAAGTATTTTGTATCAATATAATTTAAAATATGAGGATATAAAATTGTTACGAACTAAATATACTCAAAATAATTTTATAAAAAGCAAAGACAATAAATTGGGCAAAATAGATATGATTATTCGCCATTTTTTAAATTATTATCATACTATTCCGCAAGAATTAGATACTTTTACGGCATTGACCGATGAAATCAAACATTATCAAAGCATCAAAGTAAGAGTAGCCAAAGAAGGTTCGAAAGATATTTCTCGCACTGCGATTACTTTTCGAGAATATGAGCGATTACAAAAAGATATTTCTTTGGTCAAAGAGCAAAAGAATACTTATGAACCTGAAGAATTTAATAATTTAGTACGTGATTTGCAGGTGCAATATGGTGATAATCCTTCTAAATTGATGTCAGAAATGATGAAATTGAATGATAAAATAAGCGAAAAAAACAAAGAAATAAAGTTTACAAACTATCGAACTGAATCTATTATCATCAAAAAATTACTCAATCATTACTATTTTCCAACTATTCAAGGAGAGAGCCAAAAAATTTCTTGGCTAAAACATATTATTGATACAGAAAGTGAAATTATTTTTGTCAATCAATTAGAAAAATATGTAAGCCAAAAAAATAATGTTTTAAATTATTTTGATTGGTGGTATTTTAGTAAAATAGACCATACTTTAGACAAAAAAATTTATATTCCTTATATAGATGCCAAAGTTGGTAAGCGTGATTTTTTACCTGATTTTGTTTTTTGGTTACAAAAAGATGACCGTTATTATATTTTATACATTGACCCAAAAGGGACGAGAGATTCTGGATATTTAGATAAAATCAAAGGATATGTTGATTTGTTTGAGGAAAATAATCGTCCTAAAATTTTTAAATTTGATAACAAACAAATAAGCGTTCATTTGCGTTTAGTTACTGATGATTTATCTAATGTTTCTGATGCTATCGAATATAAACGTTTTTGGGCTGAATCTGATAAATTATCCAACTTATTCGAAAATATAATCCATCAATAAAAAATAAAAAATAAACAAAAAAAAATGAAAAAATCACTTTATTTCAAAGAAGAACACGAACTTTTTAGACAATCTTTGCAAGATTTTTTTAAAAAAGAAATTTTACCACATACGCATACGTGGGAAGAAAATAGACAAATTCCCAGAAATATTTGGGAAAAAATGGGAGAAATGGGATATTTGGGCATTTGTCACGAAGAAAAATATGGCGGAGTTGGTCTTGATTTTTGGTATAATGTTGTTTTTTTAGAAGAATTAGCCAAAACAAATGCAGGTTTTAGTGGAAATATTAGCGTTCACATGTATATGGCAACCAATCATATTGCCAAAGCAGGAAATGAAGCCCTCAAATTAAAATATTTACCTGATGCGATTGCAGGAAAAAAAATTGCGGCTTTGGCAATTTCAGAACCTAATGCAGGCTCAGATGTGGCGGCTTTGCGCACTTCTGCGAGGCGTGAAGGCGATAATTTTATCATCAACGGACAAAAATTGTGGATAACCAACGGCACTTATTGTGATTTTTATTGTACCGCAGTCAAAACCGAAAAAGGTTTGAGTTTGATAGTTATTGATGCAGATTCAGAAGGAGTAACTCGTAGAAAATTGAATAAAATGGGCTTGCATAGTTCGGATACAGCAGAAGTTTTTTTTGATAATGTGAAAGTTCCTGTGAGCAATTTGGTAGGAGAAGAAGGCAAAGGTTTTGCGTATATTATGGATAGTTTTCAGTTAGAAAGATTGACGATTGGCATTGGTTTGATAGGTGGCAATGAATGGATTTTAGCAGAAACTTTACAATATATGTCTGAAAGAGAAACTTTTGGAAAACCTATCAATAAATATCAAGCATTAAGGCATACTATTGCTCAGTTAGCGTCTGAAATTGAACAAAATAAACAATTTATTTATCATACTTGTTGGCTTTTTTCGCAAGGCGAATATGTAGTAAAAGAATGTTCGATGATAAAACTATTATCTACAGAATTGAATAAAAAAGTAATCGATGAATGTTTACAAATGTTTGGTGGTTATGGATATTCGGAAGATTTTGTAGTTTGTCAAGCATACAGAGATACGCGTGTGGGTACGATTGCGGGCGGAACTTCTCAAATTATGCGTGAAATTATTGCTAAAATGGTGATTGATAATGTTTCGTACCAAAAAGCATATTCTGAAACGGACTCCAAAACTGACAAACCAATTTTGATTGCGAAAGAAATTATTTTATCTTTGTCTGATAGATTTCGACCTGAAAAAGCCCTTGATTATCAAAGCATTGTGCATTATGATATTACAGGAAATAATGGTGGAAAATATACGATACATATTCAAAATGGCGTTTGTGAAGTCAAACAAGGCTTAGAAGGACAACCAAAATGTATTATTTCTGTGAAAGATAATATTTATGAAGGATTAGAACTAGGCAAAATCAATCCACAAGATGCGTTAATGAATGGCGAAATTATTATCAGTGATTTAGGAGAAATGATGAAATTTACGAAAGTTTTTAAGCGTTTGTCATAAATAAATTTGGTTTTATTTTACCTAAAAATTATTTCAAAAAATATATTTTCAAAAATATTTTCAAAAAAAAATAAGTTTGCATATTTTTTGAAATAATACCTTATACAAAAAAAGATTATCGTAACGAATTATCATCATCTAAAAATATGACCAAAGTTTTATTTGTTTGTTTAGGAAATATTTGTCGCTCTCCTTTGGCAGAAGGAATTTTAAGACAACAAGCAGCCACAGAAAATATAATGATTGACTGCGATTCTGCGGGAACTTCTACCTATCATATTGGCGAACTTCCTGATGATAGAGCGCAACAAATGGCACAAAAAAATAATATGATTTTGACGCATAGAGCTCGCCAAATTCAAAAAGAGGATTTTGAAAAATATGATTATATTATTGCCATGGATAGGTCTGTGTATCAAAATATATTAAGTTATAAAACAAGAGTGAGTATTGCTACTGAAACTAATATTATGTTAATGCGTAGTTTTGACGATACAAAAGGCGTTTTAGATGTAGCAGACCCTTATTATGGCACTTTTAAAGATTTTGAGGAGATGAACTCAGTATTACAGCGTTGTGTCAAAAACTTTTTAAAATTTTTGTAGGAATAAATACAATTTTTTTAAGAAATTATATGCCCAAGCTTGTCGAATTGAATTGCAAAGGCAATAAATCTGACACGGTTTCGATGATATAATATTCATTTTCAGTTCCTTTAAAAAGCACTTGTAAAGGTGTTTTTTGTTTATTTTCGAATTCTATCATTACTTGTCGGCACGCACCGCAAGGCGTAACAGGAATAATTTGTGGATTTTCTGCCCGTCTGGCTGCTATTGCCATCATTTTTATTGTTTGATTTGGGAATAATATTCCTGCACTAAAAAGGGCTACTCTTTCCGCACATAAACCCGAAGGATAGGCGGCATTTTCTTGGTTTACGCCTTCGATTATTTCATTGTTTTCTAATAAAATAGCCACTCCTACCCAAAAATTAGAATAAGGAGCATACGCTTTTTCACAAGTTTTTGAGGCTATTTCCCAAAGTTTTTGCCAATCAGCAGAAAGTGTTTGCAAATTTTGATGGGCTTCGATTTGCAATTCCCATTTTTTTATCATTATTTTTTATTTATTTAATACATATTTGGGAACATTGATTGCAATTCACCGTCTAATTTATCAGCCCACCATTCCAAATCAGCAATACAAGTAGATAATTCGTCATAATCCATTCCTTTAATATCTCTTTCATAAGTCGCAAAAACCCAATTACTATTGGGCATAATACTTAATTTTACGCCCAAATTGGAGTCGTTTGATTCTAATAAGTATCTAAAAAAACTTAATTCATTTCCTACTGGTGTTTGTATCAATGGAGAAAAAATTCTCAAATAATCACGTGAATAACCACCTCCGCTTACTCTTGTTTCGATATATACGTGAATAGTAGCCGAGCCTATTCGCCAAGTCCAAGATTGTTTTAAAGCATTATAAGCGTCTGTTAATTTTAATCCTACTGATTGTACATAAGAATGTATCATTTCAATAACATCTTCTTTTTGTTTTGGATTTAATTCCATTTTTTATATTTCTGGTTTTATAATATATGCATAAAATTTTTGTGTACTTAATTGAATAAATACACAAAAATCATACAAATATAATGATTATTTTATTGCGCAATAAACAAATATTCTACTAAATAAACCGCTACGCCTGCAAAATAACCTAATAAAGCAGCCAAAGAAACTTTTTTAACATACCAAAAGAAATCAATTTTTTCCATACCCATAACTGCCACGCCTGCAGCCGAGCCAATAATCAAAATACTACCCCCTGTTCCTGCACAATACGCCAATAATTCCCATAATTTATGGTCGGTTGGATATTGAGCAATTGGGTACATTCCTTGTGCTGCTGCCACCAAAGGCACATTATCAACCACAGCCGAAGCCAAACCGATAAATATCATAATTACTTCGGTATAACCTAAATAATTATCCAAAGTTTTGGCAAATGCAACCAAAACTCCCGTAGATGCCAACGAGCCAATCGCTACTAAAATTCCTAAGAAAAATAAAATACTTGACGTATCGATGCGTGAAAGTGCGTGAGGTACTGAATGTCTTTTGCCTATTGTTTCATCTTTACTACCATTCAAAAGTTCAGAAGTTACCCACATTACACCTAAACCAAATAAAATTCCCATATAAGGAGGCAGATGCGTTACGGTTTTGAAAATAGGTACAAATAATAATGCCCCAATTCCCATCACAAACATAATCATTGCTTCTTTTGGATTTTCTATTTGTTCTTTTTTAACTTCTCCTTTCAAATCTCCTTTCATAAAAAGTGAAATCCATAAAACAGGTACAATCAAAGAAACTAAACTTGGCAAAAATAATTCTCCCATAATGTTAAGAGCCGTAATCTGATTGCCAATCCAAAGCATGGTCGTGGTTACATCTCCAATAGGCGACCAAGCACCACCTGCATTGGCAGCAATAATCACCACGCCCGCATATAATTTTCTTTGTTCCGAATCGTTTACTAATTTTTTTAACAAGGAAACCATTACAATCGCAGTCGTTAAATTATCTAAAGCAGCTGATAAAAAGAAAGTTAAAATACTAATTACCCACAATAATTTTACTTGATTACGTGTTTTTATCCTATCAGTCAAAATCCTAAATCCTTCATAAGAGTCAATCAACTCAACAATAGTCATCGCCCCTAATAAGAAAAATAAAATTTCGGCAATTTTTGATAAATCTTCTGAAAGATGTTTATTGATGAACGCATGCCCATGATGATGGTCAAACAATATATAAACCGTCCAACAAAGCACGCCTGTCAAAAGAGCAGTGGCGGTTTTGTTGATATGAATGTTGTGTTCAATCGTAATGAGCGTGTAGCCGACGATAAAAATGGCTATGATAATCAGTGTATAGTCCATAAAAAGTTAGGAATAAAAAGATAGTTATTATTTTAAGCGTAAATTTAAAATCTTTTTATGAAAAAATACAAATAATGTAAGAAAAATTATAAAAAAAAATATAAATGATGTTCTTTTTTTATTTTTCTGTAATGAAATTTGGGTTTTTTGGTTGTTTTATTGTTTTTAATTTTTATTATTTAATTCTATCAGGATTATTTTTTATAAATGCTCCCCAACCTCCTGATGTTTTTGGTTCTGTACTAATTCCCAACGAAGTTTGGAAATAATGACAAACCGCCACGCCCAAGGCATCTGTTGCATCAATAATAATTTTATCGTCTTTGAGTTCTAATAAATTTTTTAACATAGAGGCAACTTGTTCTTTTGATGCTTCGCCCTGTCCTGTAACTGATTGTTTTATTTTTCGAGGAGCATATTCTGCGATAGGAATTTCTTTGACCAAAGCCGCCGCCATTGCTACGCCTTGCGCCCTGCCCAATTTGATGGCAACTTGTACGTTTTTGCTATAAAAAGGTGCTTCTAATGCCATTTCGTCAGGCGCATATTGTTCTATCAATTCGCTCACTCTTTCAGAAATTTTTTTTAATTTCAGGGCGTGATTTTTTAATTTTGATAAATCAATAATGCCATATAAAATACATTTCATTTTACCATTTTTGACTTCTATGATGCCGTAGCCCATTATTTTGGTACCAGGGTCAATGCCCATAATAATTCTTTCCTTTTGCATATATTTATTTTTTATGCAAAAATAATTCTATTTTTTATAAATTGCTAAAAAAAACCATAAAATATAATTTTTTTTAGCAATTTAAAATATTAGTTACACAAAAGGCAATTTTACGACTTCTGCTCTCCAATTTTTTTGTCTAATTTTAATAAAAACTTCTCCACCCACGTTGGCATATTCCAAAGGAACATACCCTAAACCTACACCAATGTTCAAAACAGGCGATAAAGTTCCCGAAGTAACTTCTCCAATATTTTCACCTTTTTCGTTTACAATTTCGTAATGACTTCGAGGAATACCACCATTTTCAGGAATTTTAAACGCAATGAGTTTTCTTTTGATGCCTTCTTCTTTTTGTTTTTTGAGATTTTCGTGATTGATAAATTCTTTTGTAAATTTTGTAACCCAACCCAAACCTGCTTCTAAAGGTGAAATTGTATCGCTTAGTTCGTGACCATACAAACAATAACCCATTTCCATACGCAATGTATCACGCGCACCCAATCCGATTGGTTTGATATTAAATTCTGCTCCTGCTTCAAATATTTTTTTCCAAACTAATTCAGCATCTTGTTTGGGTACAAAAACCTCAAAACTTCCTGAACCTTTTTTAGTATAACCCGTAGAAGCAATCGTAATATTATCAATGCCTGCAAAAGTAATATGAGCAATCGCATAATAAGGCATTTCTGCTAAATCTGTGGTTGTTAATTTTTGTAAAGAGGCGACAGCGTGCGGTCCTTGCACTGCAAACAAACAAATATCATCAGAAATATTTTGAATATCTGCTTTTATTTCTTCATTCCAACGACTTACCCAAGCCCAATCTTTGTCAATATTAGACGCATTGACTACCATCAAATAGTCTTCTTCTGCTTTTTTATAGACAATCAAATCATCGACAACTCCACCATTTTCATTGGGAAAATAATTATATTGTGCTTTTCCGATAGGTAAATTTGCAATGTCATTAGAGCATATTTTTTGCAATAAAGTCAAAGCATTTTTACCTTTGAAAGTAAATTCGCCCATGTGAGAAACATCAAAAACGCCTACGGAATTTCTGACCGCTAAATGTTCTTCTTTGTCCGAACTATATCTTACAGGCATCAAAAATCCGCCAAATTCTGTCATTTTTGCACCTAAACTTTCGTGTAAGTCGCTTAAAGGTATTTTTTTCATTGGTAATATATCAATTTTTTTTGTATAATGGTTACAAAGTTAGAGATAAAAATACAAACAAATAAAAAATAAAAGTTTTTTTTTTGATAGGTGAATTGAAAAATGATTTTTTGGTAGATTTGTGGTTGTTTTAAAATATTTTATATTGGTCTTCCTTTTCAAATATTGAAATTATTTTTTCAATGAGTTTAGGGGAGAATTTTTTTTAAGTAGTATTTTTTAAATGAAAGAGATTTTAGCACACACATAACACGGATTTAGCGGATTAATACGGATTTTTTTTTTCTTGAATTTTTAATGATTCTTGTCAATTTTTGGCTACCATTTAAAGAACTCTAATTTATTTTTTTTATAGACTTATATACTTTCAAAAGGTTTAAAAGTAAGTTAAAAAATAGTTATCTTTTTTATATGAAATAAAAACATATCTGAAATAAATAAAAAAACTTCATTTTTAGTGTTTTGGTTATGTATTTTTAAGAAAAAAAAATAAAATATATTCTCAAAAAAAATATCAAAATAAAAAAAAACTTCATTCCAAAAGAATAAAGTTTTTTGATTTTTTAGACAAAATTGTTATTATTTTGTTATTTTTAAACGATTAGTAATCCGTATTTTGAGGGTCGAAATTAGTCCAACCTGCTGTCCAATTCGTAGTTCCGAATGCACCTCTAAAATTAGCTGGTGACCAAAAATTATTAGTAGGCAAAGTAGCCGCTGCTGAGGCAGTTAATAAAGGTGAACTAGCTTGCGGTAAGAAATTAGGGGCTGTCAAGTTAAATGTATTTGCATTTAATAACAATGTAGTCAAATCACCACTTGCTATTGCCGTATTCATACGATTAGGGTTGGTTGCACTATTGAAATAATCGGTGGCTTGTTGGTCTGTTACAGTAGTTGCTCCTGCAATATTTTTGGTCATATTTGCCAATACAATACCTCTTAATTCTAAGGTAGGAGTGGTAGCAGTTGCGTTCGCATAAGTAGAACTTCCATCTAATCTCAAACCTTCAGGATAACCTACAAATACACTGTTATAAATGCTAATAGAAGTATTTCTACGTAAGTGCATAGCACGACCATAACCACCAGAGCCTGATTGTGTGGTAGCAGAAGGGGTTCCTGTTGTTACAAATACGCTCATATTCGCAAAAGTTGGTTGTGTCAAAGGTAAACCATTATTATTACCTGTAGCAGGAGTTCCGGGGTCAAAATTATCAGATTCAAAAGCATTAGAAGTAGATAGGTCAGCAAAAGCAGGGTCACGCAATGAAACGCCAAATTGTACTTTTCCTATATAGCCGTGGTCTGTATCAAAATCATCATCCCAACCTCTATGGGCTACTAAATATTTACAATTTACTGTGCCACCAAACCATTCAAAAGAATCATCTCCTGAGTAAGAAACTTGCACATATTCGATGGTCGTACCTGCCCCTACGCCATACATTGTTAAACCATTTACTTCACTATTACCATTTGGAGTAAGGGCTACGCCTGCAAATTCAATTCTTACATAGCGTAAAGTGCCTGAATTATCATTTGCATCGCTAAAAGTACCATATTCACCTCTTATACCTCCTTCATAGGCGCGAGAGGTTTGTTGATTGTGCGGGGCTTTACCAATAAGTACTATTCCTCCCCAATCACCATAAGTTCTTTGTCCTCTTGGACGATTAGAAGTAAATATGATTGGGTTTGTAGATGTTCCATTGGCTTCAATTTTTCCACCTTTTTCTACAATTAAAGTCCCTTTACTGTCTTTATCTCCAAATATAACTGTGCCTGCAGGAATGGTAAGTGTTACTGTTTCTTTTACATAGACAAAACCTTTCAGTAAATATTTTCTTGTGGCATCTAAGGTACGATTAGATGTAATTTCACCTTCTAATACGATTAAACTTGCATCTACAGGTGTGGTTGTATCAGTGTTGTTTTTCGTACAAGCCGAGAATGTTGCTACCATAGCAACGAATAAAATCAATAAAAAAGATATTTTTTTCATGAGAGTAAATATATAAAAATTTATTTTTGTTTTTATTTTAAAAGAATATTAAAAATTATAATTAAAACCTATACTAAAATATTGTCCACGTCTAAACGTTCTGATATTTTTGTCTTGGGCATTTATTTGATTGTCTTTGTTCGAATCTTGTTTGATTAAGAATGGTTGATTTAATAAATCTTGTATGCCTAATCGAAGTTCTGCTTTTTTATTTATTTTTTTAGCAATAGATAAATCAATAATATTTCGAGGCATTTCGTACATAGTAGAATTATCAATATTCCCTACTGCAAAAATTCTTTTGCCAAAAACATTGTATAATATGCTTGCTTGCCAGCCTGAAGTTTCATCTGTATAATAAAGACCTGCATTGATTAAAAAAGGAGATTGATATACCATCGGTCTTTCTTTATCTTGACTATCTTTTACATTTGTAGAGATAATACTTCCATCTGTTTGTGGGGCGCGAACTATATCTCCCAAATCTACGCTACTTTTTATAAAAGATGCGTTTCCACTGAAACTCAAATTATCAAAAAACTTTCCATCTATCAAACCTGCAAATGATTTTTTAAATTCTACTTCTAAACCATAATTAGTAGCCGTTTTTGCGTTAATAAAACTATATCCAAAATTATTTGCTCCTCCTGTTGAAAGCAATAAAAATGTTTCAATTGGATTAGTAAAATGTTTATAAAATGCTCCCACAGATATTAATTCACCCACAGAAGGATAATATTCCCAACGTAAATCAACGTTTTGAATAGTTGCTGTTTTTAATTCAGGATTTCCAATCACAAACGCATTAAAATTAAAATCAAAGAAATCAAAAGGTACTAATTCTCTAAATTCAGGTCGATTGATAGTCATTGAATAAGCGGTACGTAACAAAGATTTGCTCGTTAATTCATAAGTAATATTAACAGAAGGTAAAGGCGAAGTAATAGGATTACTTACTTCTACTTTATCACCATTTAATTTTTTCCCAAATACTTGTTGTAAGTTATATTCTAATCTTAGGCTTGTAGCAATGGTTAATTTAGGCGTGATAGGAAATGAAGCACCTATATAAGCGGCTGCCAAAGTATTATCTGCTATATATTTGTCTTGCGGTCTTGTGCCTTCTTCCATAGTCAAACTTCCTTGTTGCCCTGTTACGTTTTGTGGTAAAAAAGCCTGTCCCAAAGGCAACCCTGTAATAGATGTAATATTACCCAAACCTTTATACCCAAAAAATCTTGCTTCAAAATTTCTATCTTTTCTTTCTAAATAAAAACCTGAACGGATTTTAATAGATTTATCTTTGTCTTTCGTACCCAAAGCCCATTCTGCATTCGAAGCAAAAGTAAGAATATTTTCATTCAAATTTGAGAAAAATCGCCCTGCATCAGTAATATTAGGAGAGGGTGCAATAGAAATACGATAAGGTTCGTTTGTATTTGATGGACGCTCAGTTTTTACTCTACGCCAGTCTGGTTCTTGTCGATTGGTATAAGCATATCCTAATTGCCAACCTACATTCAATCTATCTTTCAAAAAATTATGTCTTCCAACTAATTGTCCACTATAAATACTTCTATTTTCAAAACGGAATGAATAATTACGAAGATCTCTGTCATTTGGAATATCTACTTGGTCTCTGATAACGGTTTCAGAAAAAGTAAGTTGATTAAATAAATTTTTAAACTCAATTGTATGATTGTTATTAAATTTAAAAGACCAGTTATGTAAAATCCCCAGACGTATATTGTTCGTAATTTGTTTATCTAATGCACTCAAATTCAACCTTGTAAAGTTATTATTATCATTGTTTTCTTGCACATATAATCCTAAATCTACTTCTGCAAATTGTTGTGTATTACTATAATTGATACTTGTAATTGTGCCAATATTTATACCACCTGCTTTTAATCTTCTACCAATAGAAAAATTCAAACGCAAATCAGGCATTACATTTTGATTATTGATACCCCAACCGCCTTGAAATTTATTCATCATACTTGCTCTTTCTTCATTGCTCAAATTTCCACTCACGCGTGCAGGTAAATTAGGCAAACCTCTTCCACCATCATCAAAACCTAAAAAATCTAAACTTCCTCCTTTGTATTTGGCTACTTCTTGAAATGTAGTACCCAATCTAAAACCAGTACTAATACCGAAATTCATAAAATTGTGGTCAGGTGCATTTTTAGTATAAATTTTTACTACTCCTCCTGCAAAATCACCGGGTATTTCACCTGCACCCGATTTATAAACCATTATTCTATCGATAATATTAGTAGGCACAACATCAAAAGAAAAGGCTCTTGCATCTACTTCGGAACTTGGCGTAATAATATCATTTAATAAAACCGTATTATATCTTTGTCCCAAACCTCTTACCATTATAAAACGATTATCAATCAATGAAACCCCCGGCACTCTGCGTACTGCTTGTGCTGCATCTCTATCTTGGCTTTTACTGATTTGCTCGCCAGAAATACCTACGGCAACATTTTGAGCGGTTTTAATTTCAGAAACGACAGAAAGTTCTGAAAAAGTTTCTCTTTGAGCCGTCACAGTTGCTTCTCCTAATACGTTGGCATCTTCTTCAATTTCTACATTTAATTCTGTAACTTTGGTGGCGTAAATTTCTACGTTCTCAACAATTTTTGTTTTATAACTAATGTAATTGACAACTACATTGCATTTTCCTATTTTGATATTGGGCAATATAAAATTTCCATCAATGTCTGTGGAAGTAGCAATGGCTGTATTTTCAATCATAACGGTTGCACCCACTAATACTTCTTTGTTAGAAATATCTTTAATTTGTCCTTTCAAAGAACCAGTTTGAGCAAAAGAATAAGCACTAAAAAAAATGGTATTTAACAAAAAGCCTAAAAATAGTAATAATTTTTTCATAATAAAAGTAACAAACGTGTTTAAAATTTGATGCTGCAAAGGTAAACTTGATTTGTTATTTCTGTCTTACCTAAAAATTAAGGTTTTATTATGAATGTAAAAAATCTATTCATAATTTCTTAACATAGATAAATTTTGGTATAATTTTTTGCATATTTTTCAAAACTCCCTATAAATTAACTATCTTTGCAAGGTCAAAGCAATTTCAAACACATTTTTCATCAAAAATAATGTCAAAATATATACTTTTATTCTTTTGTTTTCTTTTCAATAGTGATTTATTTGCTCAAAATAAAGTTTGGATTCCTTATCGAAATGTTGATAAATGGGGCTACACGCACCTAGAACGTGGTGTGTCTGTTACGTTGGATTATGACGAAACGTATCCTTTTGTCGAAAATTTGGCGCGTGTACGTACAGGTAAAAAATATGGTTATATCAATCTCGAATTAAAAGAAGTTGTGCCTTGTACTTATTATTTTGCGACAGATTTTGAGAATGGTTTGGCAAGAGTTTGGTTGAATGGACGTTATGGATTGATGAATTTGGAGGGAAAAGAAATCACAAAAATTGATTATCAAGAAATTGGAGAATTTAAAGAAGGATTAGCATCTATCCGAAAAAATAATCTTTGTGGATTTATCAATAATAAGGGAAAAGAAGTAATTAAACCACAATATGACAACGTAAGTTATTTTAATAATGGTTTGGCGGCTTTCAAAATTGGTTATTTGTGGGGGTATATCAATCAAGATGGACAAGAAATTATGCCCGCACAATTTGATTTTGCTTTGCCATTTCGAGAGGAATTGGCAGGAGTAAAATTGAATGGAAAATGGGGTTTTATCAATACAAAGAAAAAATTGATTATTCCTTATAAATATACAGCCGTTGAAAATTTTTTTGAAGGATATGCCAGAGTTGAATACGAAAATTTATGGCGATTTGTAGATAAAAATGGCAAAGAAAATGCAGAAGTGTATGCGTCTGTATTGAGTTTTAAAGAAGATTTAGCGCCCGTTTTTGTGAGAGGTTTTTGGGGATATATAGATAAAACAGGTAAAAACGTAATTTCTTGCAAATATAATGTAGCAGAATCTTTTAAAAATGGATTAGCAAAAGTCAAAACTTCGTCAGGTTGGGGTTTTATCAATGCCAAAGGCGAGGAAATTGTACCTATTAGATATAACCAAGTCAGTGATTTTGTTGATGAAATGGTGGCGGTTCAATTAAGTGGAAAATGGGGTTTTATGGATAAAAACGGCAATATTTTGATTTATATTCGCTATCAAGAAGTAGGAGATTTTAAAAATGGATTAGCAAAAATTACTCACGACAAAAAAACAGGATATATTGATAAAAAAGGTAAAGAATATTTTAAAGAGTGATTTTTGATGTTGTCCCAAATTTGTTGCAAAAAAATCGCAACGAATTTGGGACAGTATCTAATTTTTTATGAAATCATTACAATAATTTTATTTACTTTATCAATCGTTGTGTTTAATTTTTTTGCTATTTCTTCTATAGAAATTTTTTGTTTGTATAAAGAAATAACAGCGTAAAAAAACTCTTCAGTGCGATTTTCACCGATTTCGATACCTTTTTTCTCACCAATTTCGATGCCTTTTTTCTCACCTTTTTTCTCACCAATTTCGATGCCTTCGATGTATCGAATATCAGTTTCTAAATCATAAATGAATGCCATAGTTTTTATGAAATCATTACAATAATTTTATTTACTTTATCAATTGTTGTGTTTAATTTTTTTGCTATTTCTTCTATAGAAATTTTTTGTTTATATAAAGAAATAACAGCGTAAAAAAACTCTTCAGTGCGATTTTCGCCGATTTCGATGCCTTTTTTCTCGCCGATTTCGATGCCTTCGATGTATCGAATATCAGTTTCTAAATCATAAATGAATGCCATATTATTACTTTTTTGTTTAGTGATTTCTTGAATGTTTCTTAATTTTGATAAAACTTCCAAATGCACAGCACATTTTTCTTTTCTATCTACCGCAATATTCATAGAAACTATTTTTTGTAAAATAATATCTACAATATCTTCAGGATTTTTGCCTTTATAATTTGCTAAAACTGCCAATATAATTTCTTCAGGTTGTTTAGAATTAACAAATAATTCATAATCATAATCCTCAAAATTAAGCAAATTATATTTAAAATCTATATCTGTTTCTTTGATAAAGTTTTTCATACGTGATTTTCCCTTACCTAAATAGAAAACGTATTGCAGTACATTAATATTGTATTCAGACCTCAAAAATGCTTGATAAAAATTCATTCGGTTGTGCATTTTAGGATTATCCGCTACTTGAAATTCTATGTGCAAAATGTAATCTAACTTTTTATTTTTATGTTTTATTTTCATCAAAAAATCAGGTTCACGCTCTAATGTTTTTTGCTTTTTAGTGGGCAAAATTTCACTATTTGTGCTGTTTATTTTAATGCCCAACAAAAGATTTATCAATGTTTTTGAAATAGTTTCAATATTTTCTTTGAGTAATTTGTCATACTCATTATCATAGATTCTTCGTTTTTTTGCCATTTTTATTCGTTTTTATGTGAAAATTTATCGTTTTTAATGATTTATTTAACTAATTTGATTTTCAAAATTTACTTCTATAATTAAGCAAAGCGTTACTTACTTTCTAGAAAATATTTTGTGAATAACGTTCAATTTTATAGTTTGTAACTAATAAAAAATGGTACTTCATCATCAAAATAAAAGTACCATTTTTCAAAAAACTATCTCAACATTTTAATTACTTTTTGCAAAGCAATCATAAAAACATCAATTTCTTCTTTGGTATTATACAAAGCAAAAGAAATTCTGGACGTGCCTAATAAACCCAATCTACTCATCAAAGGTTGCGTACAATGATGACCTGTACGAATCGCAATGCCTTCCATATCTAATAAAGTACCAATATCCGAATGATGAACGCCCTCAATCACAAAAGAAATAACGCTAATTTTTTCTTTGGCTGTACCGATAATTTTCAAGCCTTCGATTTGCGATATTTTTTCGGTAGCATATAATAACAACTCGTTTTCGTGCTGCCTAATTTTTTCTTTTCCGATATTTTGAACGTATTCTAAAGCATATTTAAAAGCAATTACATCAGCAATATTGGGAGTTCCAGCCTCAAATTTATGCGGAATTGTATTAAAAGTTGTCCCATTTTCAAAGCTGACATCTTTTATCATTTCCCCTCCTCCGTGATAAGGTGGCATATTTTCTAACAATTCTTTTTTGCCATACAACGCACCAATGCCCGTAGGTGCATAGACTTTATGCCCCGAAAAAGCATAAAAATCACAATCCAATTCCTGCACATCTATATCCAAATGTACGCTTGCTTGCGCTCCATCTAAAAATATTTTTGTGCCATTTTGTTTTGCTTTTTCGATGATTTTTTTGACAGGATTCACAGTCCCGAGTGCGTTAGATACGTGTACGAGAGAAATAATTTTGGTGCGAGGTGAGAGTAATTTTTCAAATTCATCGAGTTTTAATTCGCCTTCATCAGTAATTGGAATTACTTTTATTTTCGCTCCTTTTTCTTGTGCCAATAGTTGCCAAGGCACAATATTAGAATGATGCTCCATTTCTGATAAAATAATTTCATCATCTTTCTGAATATTTTGCCTGCCCCAAGTGCTTGCTACTAAATTAACTGCTTCGGTAACTCCTCTTACAAAAATAATTTCTTCTACCCATTTTGCGTTCAAAAATTGTCGAATTACTTCTCTTGTTTCTTCATAATCACCCGTTGATTTGGCTGCCAAATAATGCGCCCCTCTGTGAATATTAGCATTTTGGGTTTGATAATAACGGCTCAAAGCATCAATTACTATGGTTGGTTTTTGAGAAGTAGCCGCATTATCAAAATATATGAGTGATTTGTTTTGATGAATTTTTTGGTGTAATATCGGAAAATCTTGTCTATACATTTTCTTAAAATTTATTTTTTTGGAATGAAATGATTTATTGTATTATATCTCATAAACCATAAATAACTAAAAATAGTTTGAGAAATAATATAAAAAATTGGTTCATGGGAAATTATCGCAGCTATAATTTTATTCTGTATGAGTAGAAATAGCATTTATGCCACTTATTTAAAAAAAATAAAAATATCAATTTAAAAAATGGAGAGATTTTGGCTAAAGCCAACAATTGAATTTTTTATTATCCTCCAGATAAATCTGGAGGCAATTCAAAAAACATATTTCAAAAAACATATTTTTATTTTCCGCAAAATTTCCTAAAAACCAAAAAATCAAAATCAATCTACACACAAAACCAAACCTTTTAAATATTCTCCTTCTGGGTGATAAATATTGATAGGATGGTCTAAAGGTTGTGTTAATTGATGAATCACTCGCACAGGTCTTCTCACTTCTGAGGCGGCTGCAAAAACCATTTTTCGAAATAAATCTTTATCCACATGCCCCGAACACGAAAAAGTAAATATCAAACCACCTTTTTTTATTTTTCTGATAGCCAATTCATTCAAACTAATATAACCTCTGGCGGCTTTTTTGATAGATTGTTTGTTTTTGGCAAATGCAGGTGGGTCTAAAACAATAATATCAAAATTTTCTTCTGTATTTTTCAAATAATCGAAACAATCGCCAATGTGCGTGCTGTGTTTTTCTGTATTGGGTATATTTTTTTGAATTATTTTTTCACAATTTTCGATTGCCTCTTTTGAAATATCTGCAGAAATTACTTTTTCTGCACCTCCCGCCAACGCATACACACTAAATCCGCCTGTATAAGCAAAAGTATTTAAAACACTTTTTCCTTTGCTATATTGAGCCAAAAGAGAACGATTTTCTCTTTGGTCGAGGAAAAAACCTGTTTTTTGGCTTTTTTCTAAATCAATACAAAAATCTAAATTATTTTCTTTTATCCAAATAATATTGTCTTTATAAGGTTCAGTCAGCCATTTTTGCGAACCTTTATTTTTTAGATAAATATATTTGAAACCTAATTTTTCGAAAGATTTTTGAATGTGTGGAAATATTTTTTCAATTCCTTCACTCAAAATCTGCACAACCATCACTTCATTATATACATCGGCAACAATACTCGGTAAAAAATCTCCTTCGGCGTGCAATAATCTGTACGCATTTGTATTTGAATTGAGTACATATTTTTGTCTTAATTCGAAGGCATTTTTAATTTTATCAAACCAAAAATTTTCATCTAAGACGATAGGATTTTTACCAAAATAAAATAATTTGGCTGTAATTTGACTTTGTGCATCAAAAAATCCGAAACCTAAAAAAGATTGTTTACTATCTCTAATTTCTATAATATCGCCTGTTTGAGCCACAGGCATTGTCAAAACTCCTCCCGAAAAAATCCAAGGATGTTGTTGTAAAATTGATTTTTCTCTTTGTGGTTTGAGAACTAAAATTGGATACATTGTATATGAATAATTGATTTTTGTATATGAAAGAAAATTACACATTCAAAGTAAATTATATCTATTTTGAATGTGTAATTTTTTATTTTATTTCTATTTTATGCAAATTTATTAGCGTTCATTTCATCAAAAATGAATAAGTATTTACTTATTTCCCCGTTTTGTTGTCTAATAGCAGCACAAGCCATATTTACATTGATTTTTTTATCGCCTTTTCCTTTGATAGTGCCGTATCCTTTCGAAATTTCACCTTTTGAAATAGTATCTTTGGCTACATTTATTTTTTCTATATCTGTAAATAAATAATCGATTCCCAAACCTTTCAATTCTCCGTGAGAGAACTCTAAATTTTTTAATAATACGTCGTTGAGCATAATCATCGCAAATTTTAAATCTGTTTCGATAATCATATACGAAACCTCTAATAATTTTTGTATTTCTTTTGCTTCTCTTTGTGAAGTTTCCATCAATTCTTGGGCAGTTTGTAAAGATTCCATATTTTGCAACATTTCTTCTTCTTGTGCTTGCATTTGAAGTGCATATTGGCGTGAATCATCTAATAATTTTTGATTTTTTTCACTATTTCTTACGTTTGAGATAGAAGTAGCGATATTTTCTGCAATTTTTTCTACGAATGAAATTTCGTATGGTTCAAAAATTTTAAAAGACGCTAATTCTACTACACCATATACTTTGTCATTACTTTTCAAAGGCACAATCAAAATACAATTTGGATTTGATTCGCCTAAGCCAGAAGTAATTCTGATATATCCTTCAGGCACATCGGTCAAACAAATAGTTGCTTGCTCTTGCCAAGTTTGCCCTACTAATCCATCTCCTTGATATACTTTTTGTTGCAAATAACTTTTGTCTGTATCCCATGCGTAACACGCGGAAAGTGATAAATAAGGGTCTTTTTTAGTTTCTTCTTCTACAATAAATAATGCTCCTTGATTTCCTTTCAAATATTTCACTAAATTTGAAATTACTTTTTCAGAAAGCGTTTGTAATTCATTATTATTTTTAAGAATATCACTAAATAATACTAAACCTTCATTTGTCCAAGTACGGATACTTTCTTCTTCTGCTACTTTTTGTAAGTTATCTTTCATACTCACTAAAGCTGTTCCTAATAGATCTTTATTACTAATGGGTTGATAAGTTGTTTCGTATTCTCCTTTTCCGATTTGTCCTGCAAAAGTAGAAGTATTTTTTAAGTTGATAATTAGTTTATCTGCAGAAGTTGCCATTTCACCAATTTCATCACTATTAAATTTATAATGTCTATCATCAGGAATTTCTCCTAGTCCTAATTTTACGAAAACGCTATTAATATATTTAATTGGTCTTACAATTTGTCGTCTTGTCCACCAGTTTACCATAAATCCGATAAAAATCAAACCTACTTGAAACACGATAATCAAATTACTCAAATTATTGAAAGAAGTTAATAAAATATCTTCTTTACTTTCTCTATTTTGTCTTTTTTGATTTGTCAAACCACTCAAATTAGCAATCAAAGCATCAGTTTCGGGTAGAATAATCGTATTTAATATTTTTTCTGCTTTTTGAGATTTATCAGTTCTCATATAATCTTCGCCTTCTGCCAAGATTTCCATGATTTCTTCTTGATTTTTTTTGATATTTTCAAATTTAGTAATCGCAGAATCTAATTGTCTAATCAGCCCAAGAGATGACCATTTTTTACTCAATGCAATCAATTTATCTTTAAACTCAGGAAAATCTTCGTGTAATTTTTTGAGTGCTTTTTTATCTTGAGCACGCACATTGGTTTGTTCATACACCCAACTAAAAGTATATGCTTCTGCTTGTGTAACTTTTAGCCTAAATTCTTCTAATTTATCAATCGAAAGATTGATAACTTTACCAATGGTTTTGGTTTGCGAAGAACTTTGGTTTAAAGTAACTAAACTAATTATTCCCATTACAATAAACAAAATGTAAATGAAAATAAAACCTGCTATGATTTTTTGGCTGATGCTACTAAAACGAAAGAGTTGAGAAAACTTTTTCATAAATATATTTTTAAAATATGAATATCAAACGAAATTTGCTTTTATTATTTTTTACTTTTTTATTATTTTTGCAAAATTAGTACCATAAAAAAATTATCCAACTTCTTCTATCACAAAATTATGATTGGTATAAATACAAATATCAGCCGCAATAGTTAAACTTTCCTTTACCATTTCTGCTGCGCTCAAGTGCGAAGCATGTTTTTTGAGTGATAAAGCCGCTGCTTGTGCGTACATACTGCCTGAGCCAATGGTCGCTACATCGGTATCTGGCTCCAACACATCACCCGTACCCGAAACGATTAAAATTTCTTCTTTATTGACCACGATTAACATTGCTTCTAATTGTCTTAAATATTTATCAGTACGCCATTCTTTTGCCAATTCGATGGCTGCCCGTTTCATATTTTGTCCGTGTGAGGCTAATTTATCTTCAAATTTTGCTAATAAAGTAAAAGCATCGGCGGTTGAGCCTGCAAAACCTGCGACAATACTTCCATTGCCAATTTTACGAATTTTTTTTACATTACTTTTCGCAATCGTGTTGCCCATTGTGGCTTGTCCGTCTGCTCCTATGGCTACTTTTCCGTTATGTCTTACTGCACAAACAGTCGTTGAATGAATTATTTGCATTTTTAGGGTATTTTTTATGCAAAGATATATTTTTTTTCGAATAAAAAAAAAGTTATCTTTATTTTTTTGTGATTTATGGTAAAATTTAAGTAATTTTTAGACGTTGAATAAATATTTTCTAAACTAAAAAAAATAAATTTGGAAAATAAAGAAAAATATGGTATATTTGCATTATAGTTTTTTTTTACGAACGAATATAATCAACATTCACTCAAAATCAGCCTAAAAAATGTTTTCTTTTAAGCGTAAGTTTTCAGCCATAGAAATTGAATTATTAAATTTTCTACAAAATGTACGATTGTTTCAAGATTTATCTGATACACAAAAATTATCATTTGCTACTTATTTACATATTCGGAGTTATAAACAAAATGAAGTCGTTTTTTTTAGAAATGATCCAAGTCAAGCGTTATATCTTATCAAAGAAGGAAAATTAAGTTTAGAATTGGATATTAAAGAACATTTTGAATCGGTTATTCAATTAGAAACTTTTGCTTCTTTTGGGCATAATTCACTTTTACCAAAAACAAAACGCATTTTTAATGCCTTTGTAATTTCACCTCTATGTCAGATTTATGTGTTACCCCAAGTCAATATTACTGATGTTTTTAAAAGAAATCCTGAGATAAAAGCACAAGTTTTAGAAAATTTAAGTTGTATTTATAATCAAAATTTATATGATTTATGCAAAATATATAGGGAAAAACAAGGTTTTTTTGAACTAAACGAAATGTTTATGAATGTAGTTTGGGGAACATAATATTAAAAAAAACGAGATTAAAATAATAATAGAGTTTTTTAAATGGTAGCCAAAAATTGACAAAAATCATTAAAAATTTGAGAAAAAAGAAAAAAAAATCCGTATTAATCCGCTAAATTCGTGTTATCTATGTGCTAAAATCTCTTTCATTTAAAAAATACTATTATATAAAAATAGAAAAACATCAACACTCACATTTTCTCTATTTCCATGTGCTATTTTATTTCTTTTATCTAATAACATTTCAATAACAGTTTTTTCTTTTCCTTCATAAAAAGAATAATCAAAGCCTAATTTTTTAATAATCTCTTTCAAAACATCTACTTTTAAATTAGATTTTGTATCTATTTCATCAACTAAAAAAGTTGCCTTTTCATTACTATTTAGAAAGGTAATTATATCTTGAAGTGTTTCGAATTTAGTTTGTTCTATTGTTTTAAACTTCTTTTTAAGTGTTAATGCAACAATATTATCTTTTAATAATGAAATATTTTTTCCTAAAAATTCAATATAACTTAAATAAGCGGTTCCCGAATTTTTTTACAAAACCTTCCCATTGAGCATATAAATAAGGAATGGCTAATCGTACTAAAAATTCTGAATTTTTACTATTATCATCTACCAATTTTTTTAAGGTTATTAAATCTATTTGGTTCTTAGAAAATTATTGCGGAGATAATTTTGTTCTATTATGAATAATCATTTATTTTGAAAATATAGAAAAATATTAATCTGAAAAATACAAAAATTTCGGATAGAGCCAACGATTAAATTGTATATTATCCTCCAGATAAATCTGGAGGCAATTCAAAAAACACATTTCAAAAAATATATTTTCATTTTCCACACAAACTTCCCAATAACCAAAAATCCTAAAACTGAAAATAAATAAAAGGTTGTGTTTCGGCAGTTCTTGCTTGATACAACAAAACAATCACCAAAGTTATGAGTAATGCTTTGCCAATATCAGGAATTTTTCCAAATATATTTTGAGCCGAAATTTTGAAATGTTTAGGAAGCCAATGTAATAAATAACCCAATAACATCAAACCAAAAACTATCGAATAACCTGACACAATTTGTGGAAATATATGTGCATTGAAAGAAAAAGCCATTTTTTCTAACATCAAATTAACCGTTGATAAGTCTTTCGCTCTGAAAAATATCCAACAAAAACAAACAAAATGAAAGGTAATAAATTGTCCAATAAATTTCCTAAAACCTATTATTTTTGTATTTTTTGAGGCTGTGCTATCCATATATAATTTATGAACCGCTAATGCTACGCCATGCAAAGCACCCCAAATAATAAAAAGAGAACTTGCTCCGTGCCAAAGTCCGCCCAAAAGCATCGTGATTGTTAAATTAGCATACGTAGTAACTGCATTTTTTAAGTTTGGTTTTATCAATAATAATAATTGAAAAATAAACATAAAACTTAAACCTACTACAGAATAAATTTGTCGTTCTATTCCCAAATAAATAATTAAACTGAGTATAAAAGGTACATTTATCCACGCCACAAATTTTAATTTACTGAATAAATAAATTGCCCAAATTAAAATAATAATCGTGATAAAAACACCATTTTGAGCGTTTATTCCTATTTTATATCCATCTGCAAACCATAAACTATACAACACAATCGGCAAACTCATATATGTAAAAATCGATGCACCACGATTGCCACCCAAAGGAATATACAAATAATCTCGCAACCAACTCGATAAAGAAATATGCCATCTCCTCCAAAATTCTGTGATGCTCGCAGACACATAAGGCGAGTCAAAATTAAGATTTAATTTGAAACCTAACAACAAAGATAAACCTATCGCAATATCTGTATAACCCGAAAAATCACAATAAATTTGCAACGCATAACCATATACGCCCAATAAAACTTCGATGCCCGAAAATGCCGTAGGATTTTCAAAAATTCTATCTACAAAATTGGTAGAAAGATAATCAGAAATCAACATTTTTTTTATCAATCCATTGATTATCAAGAAAATAGCGTGATTATATTCGGCTTTGGTGAGTTCGTATTTACTATAAATTTGTGGGATAAAATCCGAAGCACGCACAATCGGACCTGCCACTAATTGTGGAAAATAAGTTACAAAAAAAGCAAAATCAATGATATTTTTAGTGGGTGCTAATTCTTTTTTATAAATATCAATCGAATAACTTAATGTTTGAAAAGTATAAAAAGAGATACCAACAGGCAAAATTATTTTATCTACTACCAAATTGGACGCAAATAATTGATTGCAAGCCAACGCTAAATAATCTAATAATTGAATATTGGTTTGAAAAGTTTGGTTGAATGTATCGGTGAAAAAATAGGCGTATTTATAATAGGCTAATAAACCTAAATTAACCACTAAACTCGCCACTAATAACCATAATCGCTTGCCTTTGTGTTCGGTTTTGTGCAATGCCCAGCCTATTCCATAATCTAAAACGGTGGAAAAAACGAGCAGAAAGAAAAAATATCCGCCTGATTTATAATAAAAATAAAGACTAAATACGGTTAAAAATAAATTTCGCCAAAAAATACGACTATGTAAAAATTGATACGCAATAATAATCAATGCAAACCAAAACCAAAACAAACCTGTCGTAAAAATAAGTGGTTCTTTTGGATTATAAATCCAAAGATTTTCCCAAAAAGTCATAATAAATACTAATTTTCAAAGATGAGTTTCAAAAATATAAGCTGTTAAATATAATAAGTTGCAAAAGTAATAAAAATATTTTACAAAAATATAATGCAAAACTTATTTTTTAAAAGGCTAATAAATTCTTCATCGATAAAATTCCTTTTTTGTCTTTTGAAAACTCGGCTGCTATCACCGCACCCAACGCAAAACCTTTTCGAGAATGGGCTGTATGTTTTATTTCAATAGTATCTTCTTCTGAGGTATAAAAAATGGTATGCGTTCCCGCCACATTCGCCTCACGCACAGAAATAATAGGCAATTCGTCTGCTATATTTGTTTCTCCTTTTGTCCATTTTGATTTTTGAGAAAGAGCCGATAACATTCCTTCAGCCAAAGTAATGGCAGTTCCGCTTGGTGTATCTTTTTTTTCTGTGTGATGAATTTCCTCGATATATGAATTATAGTTTGGAAAATTGTTCATCAAATCTGCTAATTTTTGATTGAGATGAAAAAAAATATTTACGCCCACACTAAAATTAGACGCATAAAAAAGCGTTCCATGTTGGTTTTCGCAAGCATTTTTTACATTTTCCCATTCATGATGCCAACCTGTTGTACCTGATACCACAGGAATATTTTTTTCAAAACATTTCAAAATATTATTGACAGCACTTTCTGGTTGCGTAAATTCGATGGCTATATCGGTATTGTTAAGATTGATTTTTTCAAAATCAGATTTATTATCTTCTCCAATTTTATAACTAATGCTATGCCCACGTTCCAAAGCAATACTTTCTATTACTTTTCCCATTTTTCCGTAGCCAATCAATGCAATTTTCATTTTTTTATGTATATTATTTGATTAAAATTTACTTATTTAATTTTGCAGCACGCAATTTAATTTGTGTTAATTTTCTTTTCGTATCCAAAGGAAAATCACCATTCATCATCCATTCATAATAAGTAGGTTCTTTTTTAAGTGCGTCCAAAACAGGAATATTTTTATGTTTTCCAAAGTTAAAAACCTCAATTCCTTGTGCATTAAAAATCATTCTTTGTGCAAAATCAACCATTTTTGCAGCCGTTAATTCGTGCAAAACATTCATATCATTTTGGACAGGATTATATTCTTTTCCATTGTGGTCTTTCAAAATTACTCCTTCATAATGGTCTATTTGTGCGTTCAAAACCTCAAAAGTCGCTATCGTGTCCGCTTCCGCAGTGTGTGCATCTTCTAAATCCTTTTTGCAATAAAATTTATACGCAGCCGACAAATTTCTTGGCTCCATCAAATGATAAATTCTTTGTGCATCAACAATTTTTCTATTGCCCACTTCAAAATCTATACCTGCTCTCAAAAATTCTTCAACTAACATTGGCACATCAAATCTAAGAATATTAAAGCCCGCCAAATCACAACCTTCGATAAATTGTGCCAACGATTTGGCTACTTGTTTAAAAGTTGATTCGTCTTTTACATCATCATCATAAATTCCATGAATTAAACTTGATTCGATTGGAATAGGCATTTCAGGGTTTATTTTGCGTGTTTTTTGTATGACTTCTCCGTTGGGCATCGCTTTCAAAAATGATAATTCTACGATTCTATCTTTTGAAATATTGATACCTGTTGTTTCTAAATCAAAACAAACAAGAGGAGTTTTTAATTTTAATGAGTGCATTTTTAAGGGGAATTTAGTTTGAATGAAAGTTAAAGTTAAATTAAAATTTATATTTTTGGTAAAAAATTTGAGAATATTTCGTGAAAAGTAACGTTTTCAAGCGTTTCTAAATGATTTAGATTTTCTAACATACTTATCGGATTTGACATTTCTACGGTGTGTATTCTACCTATTTTTAAAGACTTGGCTAAATAAATTACATAATTAGCTTGTTGTTCGAAAGTTAAAAACGTAGAATCCAACATAAAAGCGTCTTCTGCAAGTTTCAAAGGGTTTTCTGCTCTTGTTGTATCTATCAAATCACGTTTTTTTAGATTATTTATAATATCTTCCAAAGAAATATTTTCCCCCTTTTCTTCTAATTCTATTTGTCTTCTTTTGGCTCTAATTTCTACCTCAGAAGTCATAAAAATTTTCAATTCAGCCTCAGGAAAAACATTTGTACCAATATCTCTGCCGTCCATCACTACGCCTTTTTCTTCGCCTAATCTTTGTTGCTGCTCCACCATCGCCACTCTTACTTCGTGTATTACACTTACTTCGCTTACTTTATCAGAAATATACATTTTTCTGATTTCTTTTTCGATGTTTTTTTCATTCAAATAAATATCATTTCGTCCTTTTTCAGGATTCCATTCGAAGTGAATATGAATATTTTTGAGTGCGTTTTCGATTTGTTTGAGGTTATCAAACTCAATTTGATTTTCTAAAAAATAGTAAGTAACAGCACGATACATAGCACCAGAGTCGATATACGTATAGCCCAAAACTTGTGCTACTTTTTGAGCAGTAGTGCTTTTTCCACAACCAGAATAGCCATCAATGGCAATAATAATCTTTTTTTCCATTGTCCTATTGAAAATTTTAGTGCAAAGGTAAATATTTTTTTTTGAAATCGAAATATTTTTTGGTTAAATAATCACATTTTTTTTAATTTTGGCAGGCACTCCATACGCCACACAAAAATCAGGAATATCTTTATTGACTACTGCTCCCGCTCCAATTACGCACCATTTTCCGATTTTAATTTTTGGCAAAATAGTAGCAGACAAACCTATCAAAGTTCCTTCGCCTATTTCTACGCCACCTCCCAAAGTCGCATGGGGAGCAATATGCACAAAATTATCTATGTTACAATCGTGTTCAATGGTCGAATTTGTGTTCAAAATCACGTGTTTACCTATATGTGTATATGCCTGCACGACCGCAAAAGGCAAAATCATAAGTCCTTCTTCGATGTGTGCAAAAGGAGAAATACAACTATGACTATGCACAACTTTTCCGATTTGGTGGGTAATTTTTTGGCTTAATTCTTTTCTAATTTGATTATTTCCAATGGCAATAATTATTTTTTTGCCGGACAGAATAGACATTTGGTATTGTCCCAAAAAATCAAAATTACCAAAATTCATTTCTTTTACGTTATCATCAAAAAAACCATTAATTTCTGTATTTTGTGAATATAAACAATCTACTATTACTTTTGAATGTTCGCCTACGCCATAAATGAGCATATTTTTTGAGATTTAATTAAATATTTTTCATTAAAACGCTTATTTTGTGTAAATATTTGATGCTGTCTCAAATTAGTTGCAACTTTATTTTTACAAAAAATAGGTCAAAAAATTTTTGATGTAAAAAAATAACCTATTCAAAATCTATGAATAGGTTATTTGGTGTAAAAAAACTATTTTTGTATTAATAATGAATAAATTATCTTATTTTTCTGGTTAAAAAAAGTGAATATTTATTTTTTTTCGTTACCTTTGCTATGTTTATAAAGCATTGATAATTTCTTTTTTAGTTCTGCCGTTTGTTCTTTCAATAACTCTAAATGTTTGAGTTGTGAAGATATTCCTGGATTTGATTGAATTTCCATAATGATAAAAAATATTATTGGGTATAAATTATGTAAATTGTAATTATGATTTTGGATATATATTATGTTTTTGAGCCAATTCCAATAATTTTGTTCTTGTTTCAGATGCTCTTTGTTTGATAAATTCCATTCTTTCTTTATCAAGAGAATTTGCGTTAGTAGTATTTAGATTTTGCATCATAAAAAATGTTTAATAGTGTTTAAATAATTGAAAGATAGATTTTTATTGTTCTTAATGCAAAGGTATAACGAAATTTTGAATTAAAATTTGATAATCGACCAAATGCAAATAAACTTCGATAAAATAACTAAAAAAAACGACAAAGAGTTTTTCCAATAAAAAATAAAATGCAAAAAGTTAAAATTATTCATCAAAATAATCACGTATTACCTGAGTATGCAACCGAAGGTTCAGCAGGAATGGACGTAAGAGCAAACCTCGAAATAGCTATCACTATCAAACCTTTGGAAAGAGTTTTGATTCCGACAGGAATTTTTATCCAACTTCCAATAGGATACGAAGCACAAATTAGACCCAGAAGTGGATTGGCTTATAAATACGGAATTACGGTTTTAAATTCACCGGGCACCATCGATAGCGATTATATAGGCGAAATAAAAATATTATTAGTGAATTTATCTCAAGAAAATTTTGTTATCGAAAGCGGAGAAAGAATTGCACAAATGATAATAGCACCTTACACAAAAATAGATTGGGAAGTAGTAGAAATACTTTCAGCAACAGAACGAGGCGAAGGCGGATTTGGTAGCACAGGCAAATGATAGTTGTTAAAATTATTATTTAATACATTGTTAATAAGACTAATAATTTTAACTTATTTTGTATTTTTTCGTAAATATCAATAAAAAAAAATTTTTTTTTTAGAATTATAAAATAAAACTCTTTTCACTTACGTTTAACTATTGTACTGCGATGAAAAAAAGCGGGCTTAATGATGGCGAGTTAGTCATCAAATATAAAGATGGCGATGATAATGCTTTTGCTGAGCTTTTGAATCGTCATAAAACAAAGGTCTTTACAACAATATTGATTATTGTAAAAGACCATTATTTAGCCGAAGATTTGATGCAAGATACATTCGTCAAAGCGGTCAAAACCATTAAGTCAGGACGTTATAATGAGGAAGGTAAATTTTTGCCTTGGATAATTAGAATCGCCCACAACTTAGCCATAGATTATTTTAGGAAAGAAAAACGCTATCCTGAAGTAGATTTAGATGACCATATAAAGACACTCAATAATATGTATTTTTCTGAAGATTCAGCAGAGGCTGCGCAAATCAAAAAAGAAAATTATAGCCGTTTGCGTATGTCAATTCAAGTTTTGCCCGAAAAACAACGTGAAGTGTTGATTATGAGGCATTATGCTGAAATGAGTTTTCAAGAAATAGCAGAAGTAACTGATGTGAGTGTAAATACAGCTTTGGGGCGAATGAGATATGCTTTGATAAATCTAAGGAAGCAAATGACAAAAACCCCTTTACAATATGATAAAGATGCTCACCCATGAGGATGTTATCCGTTATGCTTACAATGAATGTAATGCCGAAGAAGCCGATATTATTCAGGCTTTTATTGATACGGATAAAAAATTGAGGCTATTCTATGATCGCCTTGCGGATACGCAAAAGAATTTAGATAGTCTGAATCGACAGCCATCTGCTGAGGTAATTGAGAAAATTCTTAATTATTCAAGAAGAATTGATGATGTATATTCTGTGTAAAAATATCTTTTGACACTTTTTAGTAAGCCGTTTTTGTGGAAAAGACGGTTTTTTTTTATTTTTATAGGATTTTTAAAAAAAAAAATTCTTAGAAAGTTATGTTTCTTAGGAAATTTGTGCAGAAAATGAATTTTTTTTGAAATGTATTTTTTGAGTTGCCTCCAGATTTATCCGGAGGTTAATATAAAATTCAATTCTTGGCTTTAGCCCAAATTTTTATGTTTCTCAAATAGATACTTTTCTATATTTTTAAAATAAAAAGATATTCATATATAGACCAAAATTAGCTCCGCAATAATTTCCAATGAACCAAAAGGTTTACCAAACATATAATTACTAATCCTTTTGTATTACTTCTTATGGCTTAAATATTAAAAACCACAACAAAAATACAATTCCTATTTTTAGAAATTGTGTTTTTGTTTTTTTAGTATAAAATTTTGAATATATAAAAATCAAATAAAATTACATACCAAATCCATAATAATATTCTGTATTCGAATCATCATCAGCATAAAAACCGCTTAATAAAACGCCACCTTTTGAGATTTTGAGTTTATTTAATAAATCATCAGCATCTTTAATAGGTTGTCCATTTAATTTAGTAATAATAAATCCTTCACGAATATCAGTTTGTTGTCCAATTTTTCCGCCTGTAATATTTTCTACTTTTGCACCTCCAGAAATATTCAAACTACTTTTTTCTTTGGCACTAAGATTAGAAAAATCTGCTCCTAATGATTTTTGAACGTCTGTGCTTGATTTTTTTCCGATTAAACCTTTTTTGCCTTCTTCGTTTTTAAGATAAACATTGATAGTTTTTTCGCTTGAACCTCTTTTGACAGACAAAGATAATTTATCATTTGGACGGCGTTTAGCAATTTCTTCTAATAATTCTGCACTCGATTTTATTTTTTTTCCATCAACGCCTATGATAATATCGCCCTCTTTTAATCCACCTTCTGAGGCTGCACTTTCATCTTGTACGCTCTCGATATATGCCCCTTGCGTGAGGTCTTTGATGCCTTTTTCTTCGGCTAATTTTCCATCTAAATCTCTGATTGATGCTCCTAAATAACCTCTTTGGACTGCTCCAAATTCGATTAAATCTTTGACAATTTTTTTCACCAAATTAGAAGGAACTGCAAAAGAATATCCTGCAAAACTACCTGTAGGAGAAGCAATGGCTGTATTGATACCAATTAGTTCGCCTTTCGTATTGACTAATGCCCCACCAGAATTACCAGGATTTACGACTGCATCAGTTTGAATAAAAGACTCTACAGGTGCTAATTTTGTGCCATTATCTCTACCATTTTTGTCATTTTTTAATAAATTCAAATTTCTACCTTTTGCACTCACAATTCCCGCCGTAACCGTAGATTGTAAATTGAAAGGATTACCTACCGCCACTACCCATTCTCCTACTTTCAAAATATCAGAATTACCAAAAGAAAGCGAGCCTAAACCTTTTTCTTTAATTTTGATAACCGCCAAATCTGTGGCAGGCGAAGTACCAATTACTTCTGCTTTGTAAGTACGTTTGTCATTCAAAGAAACTTCAATTTCTGAGGCATCAGCCACTACGTGATTATTGGTAACAATATACCCATCGTCTGTAATAATTACGCCAGAGCCAGTTGCTTCGCCTCTTTGTCTTGGCATTTGTCCAAATGGATCACCACCATCACCAAAAAAATCTCTGAACAAATCATTGATATTATTTTGTCTATTATTATTGTTACGTTTGTTGTTTGTAGCATTTTGGTTGCCATATTTAGCGGTAATATGCACAACGGCTGTGGTTGTTTTTTGTGCAATTTCTGTGAAGTCAAGCGGCACCAACATATCACCTTTTCGTGTTAGTTTTGCTAAAGATTCTTTACTTTCTCCGTCTTGTAAAACAACTGAACGACGTTCAAAGCCTAATGTTTTGTATAAAATTAGCGTAAATAAACTGCTAAAAACAGCTACAGCTATCAATTTTAACCAAGATTTATTTTCCATAATTTTTTAAAGTTATTAAAATTTTTTTGAATTTATTTGAATGAATTTTTTTAATTTATTTTCTTTACTCATATAACTACAAAAATCATTTACAAGTTGCATACCGATATTATTTTTAACTTTAATTAACACAAAAAACGACAAATTGTCAGTTTTATTTTTTAATTTTCACTATTTTTCATTTTTTTCTGCTATTTTTTTCTTATAATAAGCCAAATAAACATTACTTTCGCAACAATTTTTTTGTTTCATACCCATTCCTTCGTGTGGGCGTACTTGCGTAGGAATGGGTTCGGGCAATTCTTTTTCTAATTTTTCTTTCCATTCCTCATTCAAAAGTCCATCTAAATCAGGTTGTCCTGCCTCTACCCAACACGTAAACCAAAAATTTCCAACCATTTTAATAGCTGCTCTCATTTGTCTTTCGACTTGTCCATTGAGCGATTGATGATAACTTTTGGCAAATTCTAAAGAATAAGTTCGCCCTAAAACGCTGTTTCTTTCCTCAAAAGCATATTTTTTGTCTAATGGAAATTGAAAAGATAATTTTTTCTCAAATTTCAACACAGAATCTAACGCCAAATGTGCGTTAGTAACAGATTCCCAAATAGAAAGTTGTGGATTTTTAAGAAATATGGCTTGCCCAACAAAAAAATCATAATCATTCGAAAATAATTCTACCAAACGAGATTCCCACAAACCGTGAATACCGACTTGATTAGTGAGTTGCCCGTTATAATTTTCTGTGGTATGCAAAGGCACATTCGCATCTCCAATATAATGTCCCAAATCTGCAGAAAGTGTCAAAATACGTCCAATATCTCTTTTTTTAAATGCTTCTACGAGCTGATAACGCATTCTATTCACGTGCCAAGGCACAATTCCGTAGGCTTGCAAAGTATCTTCTGAATGTTTTTCAACGGCTTGATTCCAATATCTTGGCATTTTAAAAATGGCACTATCTTGATAAAATTTGTTATAAATATCAATATCGATATAATGTCGTGGTGCTTCTCCTTTGACTGCATAACGTCTTTTGTCAGGATTGACCGAATTTTCAGTCAAAAAACTGATATGATATTTATAAAAACGCAACATTTCAGGTGGCAAAGTAAAAACCGCCAAACGATTGATGCGTTGATGTCCAAAAAATCCCCACGCTTTTGCACTGAAAGGAAGTAATAAAAACGACAAAAAAATGATAGTTTTCATCTAAGGGATATTTAAAAATTTATGCGTTTGCAAAGTAATCCTCCATTTTGGATTTTCTTTCACATATTCTATAATAGAAGGCAACATTTTTTCAGATTTTTCCCATTCAGGTTGCAAAAAAAGTTTACAATCAGAATTGACTTCATTTGCCCATTCTTCTGCAAATTTGAAATCAGACGCATTAAAAATAATTACTTTTAATTCATCTGCTTTTTTGGCTACTTCTTCGAGTGGTTTTTTAAATTTTTTTGGTGAAAAACAAACCCAATCCCACGTACCTGTGAGGGTATATGCGCCCGAAGTTTCGATATGAGTTCTAAAATTTTTCTCTTTCAAATAAGCCGTTAAATCTGTTAAATCGTACATTAAAGGCTCTCCACCTGTAATTACTGCCAAACGAGCAGGAAATTCTGACGCATCTTTTACAATATTTTCGATAGAAATTGGTGGGTGTTTGGTAGCGTCCCAAGAATCTTTGACATCGCACCACACACAACCTACATCACAACCGCCTAGACGAATAAAATACGCAGCACTTCCTTGAAAAAAACCTTCTCCTTGCAATGTATAAAAAGCCTCCATAATTGGAAGTTTTGTATCAATTTGTATCATTTTTATTGTTTAAAAGGTGCTAATTTCCAGAGATTGCCCTTTTTTTCATCAGCCAAATCTTCTAAAACAAGTTCACTTTTATTTAATTTTATAATTTTTAATAACCATTTTACAGGTGATTCTACAAAAGTTGGATTTTTTTCGATGGCTTGAATAATTGTTTTTTCTTTATCCAAAAACTTCCAATCATACACAATACTTTTTTCTATCATTGGCACAAAAATTTGCAATTCTGTTTCATTCACAAATTGAAATTTCATTTGTGCAGCCATTCTATTCGAGAAATCGGCTTTGTCTTTGGGCGTATTTTTATCTGCTAATTGCAAAGAAATAGGTTTCCAAACCTGATACAATCTTTTGTATTTGATTTGTGCGACAGCGATATTTGATATAAAAATATACACAAATACGAATAATACGAAATTTTTAATTTTTTTCATTGATTTTTTTATTTTTAATATTGATTTTTTTTAGATTTTGAGTATGATAATTTTCTAAAACTTGAAAAATATTTTAGGTATTTTCTTTTCTAATTTTTATTATTTGTTCAATAGATAAACCAGAAACATCTTGAATGAAATTATCATCAAAACCTCTTTTTATGAGATTTAAGGCAATTTCTTGGGCTTTACTTTGCTCACCTTCGATTTTTCCTTCGATTTTTCCTATTTTTTCACCTTTGATTATTCCTTCTTTTTCAGCGGTAGCAACACTATTAGTGAAATCAATTAAGTTTTTTAGACTACTTTCGTATTCATTTAATTCTTCATTCGTATAACTCGATACTTGTGATTTTGCAAATACTTTCATAAAAATTTCATCTTGTAATGTTGAAAATAATCAATTAAAAAATATTTTAGGTATTTTCTTTTCTAATTTTTATTATTTGTTCAATAGATAAACCAGAAACATCTTGAATGAAATTATCATCAAAGCCTCTTTTTATAAGATTTAAGGCAATTTCTTGGGCTTTACTTTGCTCACCTTCGATTTTTCCTATTTTTTCACCTTCGATTTTTCCTATTTTTTCACCTTTTTTTATTCCTTCTTTTTCAGCGGTAACAACACTATTAGTGAAATCAAGTAAATTTTTTAGACTACTTTCGTATTCATTTAATTCTTCATTTGTATAACTCGATACTTGTGATTTTGCAAATACTTTCATAAAAATTTCATCTTGTAATGTTGAAAATAATCAATTAAAAAATATTTTAGGTATTTTCTTTTCTAATTTTTATTATTTGTTCAATAGATAAACCAGAAACATCTTGAATGAAATTATCATCAAAACCTCTTTTTATAAGATTTAAGGCAATTTCGATTTTTCCTTCGATTTTTCCTTCGATTTTTCCTTCGATTTTTCCTATTTTTTCACCTTTGATTAGTCCTTCTTTTTCACCTTTAATTATTCCTTCTTTTTCAGCAGTAGCCACACTATTAGTGAAATCAATTAAATTTTTTAGACTACTTTCGTATTCATTTAATTCTTCATTTGTATAACTCGATACTTGTGATTTTGCAAATACTTTCATAAAAATTTCATCTTGTAATGTTGGAGGAAGATTTTGTAATTTTGGTATATTTTTTAAAACAAATAACCACTTTTCATAGCGAGTTGTCAAATCTTTTATTTTCTTATTAAAATTTGGCATCTCTAAATAAATAAACTGCAATTTGTTATAAAATATTGTATTATCTTCAATATCTTTCAACATAATGTGGTGTTTTACTTTTTGGATAGGATTAGAATCATCGAATTTAAAATTCATAATGGCAATAGAATACACGCTTTTTAGTTCATAAGTCCATTGAATACCATTTTTTTTCGAGTCTTTTATGGCTTGATTTTGAATCGGAAAAGTTGCATAATAAATCGTTCTATCTTTGAAAAACTCTTGCTTGGCATTTTGCATTTCTACGACAAAAAATTCACCATTAATAGTTTTACAATGTATATCAAAAATGGCTTTTCTATCCGATTCTGTTCTGCCTGCGTGGTCATTTTTGAGATAAGTAATATCTGCAATTTTATCTTCTTTTTCCAATAAAAGTGCATTCAAAAAATCAATCAATACGTCTTTACTATCTTCTTGACCAAACAATTTTTTGAAACCAAAATCTGTAAAAAGATTGATGTATGTGCCTAATTTTCTTTTCATTTTTCTATCTTTTGTTTTACTTTGCAAATCTACTATTTTTTTTGATATTAGTAAAAAAAAATACGAATAAATTTATTTATTTTCTTTTCCATCTTTGATTGCCCACAAATAAAGGCACGCAATAGTTCGATAAGGTTGCCAATTTGTAGCTATTTTTTCAATCGAATTAAGCATTATTTTTCCTTTTTTTTCTTCTAATTCGTATAAATCGATGATAGCATTTTGAATGGCAATATCTAAAACAGGAAAAATATCTAATCTTTTAAAATCAAACATTAATAACATTTGTACCGTCCAAACGCCAATTCCTTTGATTTGAGTGAGATATTTTATAATTTCTTGGTCTGATAAAGTATCAATATAATCAAAATCTAAATTATTATTTTCTGCAAATTGTGCTAAATTTTTTAGATATAAAATTTTTTGTCTGGATATACCGATTCCTTTATACATTTCATCTTCTGTTTCGATTATTTTTTGAGTAGTTAATTCATTCTCAAACAAATTTATCAATCTTTGATGAATTACGCTAGCAACTTTTGCTGATAATTGTTGATAAATAATGGCTCTTATCAAAGAGGTGAAGATATTTTTGTCCGAATACCAAGTATTATTTTCATCAATTTCAATATCTAAATGCATAATTTGACTTAAAATTTTGTCTTTACTCAAATGTGCTGTAATGTCAGGCGTTACTTTCATCGTTTATATTTTTTAAATGCCATTGATTTTGATTATCTTTTTCAAAGAAATTTACGATTTCTTTTTCTTTGGGAATAACTAAAAAACTATGAATTTGAATTGATTTTGCACTTTGAATGTTATCAAAATTATCATCAAAAAAAGCAGTTTCATTTGCTAATAAATTATTTTCTTTCAAGACTTGTTCATAAATTTCTGCGTCAGGTTTTCTCATTCCCATTTTTTGAGAATAATAAACTTTCTCAAAAAGCGTTTGTAACGTTTGATATTGCTGATTTGAATTTTTACGCAAAATATTTTCTACTTCAATAATATGAATATCATTTGTATTGCTCAATAAAAAAGTGCGATATTTTTTTTGTTGATTTAATTCATCTATCAAAACTAATCTTTCCATCAAAAAATCGCCTAAAATTGTATTCCAAACAATATCCAACGCATTATCATCGATATTTGTTTGCAAAAAATCTTTCAGTTTTATCCTAAACTCGTCATTTGATAACCAACCTTTTTCAAAATCATTAAAAAAATCAGGTTTTTTATCGCTGATAGCATAAGCGTTTTCAGCCATATTTCCATTGATATTTCTGAGTGCATTTTGGGCGGCTTTTATATTGAGGTCAATGATTACATCTCCTAAATCAAAAATTAAATTTTTTATCATATTTGATAACTAATAAATATTTTTTTAAATAAAATAATGATGCAAAAATAATCATTTTTTTTGATTTGTACAAAAATTAAATGCTATTCATTTACTCAATATATGAATATAAAAATAATACAATTTTAATTTATTTTTTCTCTAAAAAATTATATTTAAAATTAAATAAATCTCACTCAAAAAAATATTTTCAAAAATATTTTTAAGATTATGTATTATTGTCAAAAAAACCTTACATTTGTGAAACGTTTTTTATACATTTTTATACACATCTTTTTTTTATGGAACACGAATTTTTAGGTTATAAATTTATGAAAGCGGCTCCTAATACCAAAACGTATAAAGCCTCTTCAAGAATAGCCTCTTCAAGTTTACCCAATAAAGTAGATTTGAGACCTTATATGACCACCGTCGAAAATCAAGGACAAGTAGGTAGTTGTACTGCCAATGCTGTGGTGGGTGCTTGCGAATATTTAATTAAAAAAGCAGCTCCGAAAAAATTTTTTGATGTAAGTCGTTTATTTGTTTATTATAATGCCCGTTGGCGCGGCAATTCTCAAGACAAAGATTCTGGCTCTGTCATTCAATATGCTGTCGAAAGTTTACAAAAATTTGGAGCGTGTTCAGAAAAAACTTGGAAATATGATACAAGTAAAGTTTTGACTAAACCCAATGAAAATTCATATCAAGAAGCAGCCAATTTTAAAATATCAGACTATCAAAAAGTACCCGTTGAATTAGAAACGTGGAAAAAATGTTTGGCAGATGGTTATCCAATTATTTTTGGTTGTTTATTATTTGGTAGTTTTGATGAATGTAGTAAAAAAGGCGGAATTGTCGGAATGCCCTCGCCTGATGAAGCAGGACGCAAAGCACACGGAGCGCATGCGATGTTGTGTGTAGGATATTCTGATGTCGATCAAATGTTTATCATTAGAAATTCTTGGGGTGCTGATTGGGGCGAAAGAGGTTATTGTTATATGCCTTATAAATATTTGATGAATGCAAAATTTAATTTAGGTGATTGTTGGATGCTCAAAAGCACAGGAAACATTCCTGATAATCAAGAAACTTGGGATAATGGAGATACTACTATTATCAATGATGGTGATGGTTTTGATTGGTTTGATGCTGACGAAGCAAATGATTTTGATGAAGATGCTTTTGAGGATTTTGATGTAGATTCTATCATTGATGATTTATTTGGAGATGATGCCGAATATGACGAAGAAGAACCTGAAGAATACGAAGAATCTTTTTGGGAAGGCGATGAATCTCTTTCTTTTGGTGATGATGATGAAGAAGAAGATGAAGACCAAGAATATGACGAAGATGGAAATCCAATAGATGTCGCATCTATGGGAGCGGGCGAAGATGAGGAGGAGGAATATGACGAGGACGAATCTGAAGAGGACGAGGAAGAATATGACGAGGAATCTGAAGAAGAGGAGGGAGAACCTGAAGAGGACGAGGAAGAAGAGCCTGAAGAAGAGGAAGAATATGAGGAGGAGGAAGAAGAACCTGAAGAGGAAGAGCCTGAAGAGGAGGAATATGAGGAAGAAGAACCTGAAGAAGAGGAGGAAAGTGATGAGGAAGAAGAGGAATAATTGATAACAAAAAAAGAAACTGACTAAAATTTTTGGTCAGTTTCTTTTTTTTATATTTATACTAAATTTTTTATTCCGAAATTTTCTGTATTTTTGTAATGATAATCTCGCATCAAACTAAAAACAATCCAAATATTAAGCAAAAATAAGGTATTCAAAAATACGCTCATCAAAATATACCCAAAAGATGGATTTTGAAAATGAATGATATAATATGCTTTGTATTGCATATACATACTCATTAAAATAGTATTAACTAACGAAACTCCATTTAGTTTTAATTGAGGTTGATTATCTTTATTTTTGATGGCAAAATAAACCACAGAACCTAATTGAAAAACAATCAATCCAATAAAAAAAGTAGATACATAAAATAAATTATTAACATTAGACAACAAAAAATATAAACTAATTACTAATAAAAGTACAAATATTATTTTGTTTCTCTCTGTAAAATACGTTTTTAAAGCACCAAAATAATCTTTTATTCCGATTTTAAATTCGTTGTTTAAAAAACTTTGTTCCAATGCTATTATTTTTTCTGTGCCACCAAATTTATGAAATGTTTGCTCCAAAGCATTGTCAAAAGTAATATTTTTAGCATCAATTTCTCGAATTTCATCAACAAATTGATTACTTGTTTTGGTGATAAATACTTCGTTTGTAACCCAATGTTGTCGCAAATATCTTTTTATTTTGTCTATTTCAAAAGTTGTTATTTCCATTTTTTTGATATTTATTAAATAGGAAAAGAAATTTTACCAAATGAAACTGCAGGAATTTTCAAATCTCCACGCCCTAAATTCAAAGGTTCGTTAGATAAAGTTTCGTTTGCCAAAACGGCAAATAAAATTGCCTCTTTGGCATCAGCCGAATAACCCAATTCATCAAATCTATGCAAATGATAATGTGGCATCAAATCTTTCAACCAATTCATCAAAGTTAAATTTTTTGCTCCTCCTCCGCTTACATACACATTGCATTGCGTACCAACAGGCATAATACTTGCGATGGTTTCTGCAATAGTTTCAGCCGTAAAACGCGTTAAAGTCGCAATCACATCTCCTGCTGATAAATCCAAAGTATTCGAACTTGCTTGAGCAGATTGAACAAAATTAAGATTAAATAATTCTTGTCCTGTGGTTTTAGGAGCAGATTGTAAGAAAAAAGGGTGATTTTTGAGCGTTTGTAAAAGTGCTTGACTAACTTGATGCTCACCTGCAATTTTTCCACCCTCATCAAATTGTTTTGGTGGCATAAATTGTCTTATAATCGTATCAATCAACGTATTTCCTGCGCCTGTATCTGTCGAAAAAACTTCATTGGCTACAAATCCTGCGGGCAAATAAGTAAAATTAGCAATTCCTCCAATATTTAATAAGACTCGATTTTCGTCCTCACTTCCAAACAATAAATAATCTCCATAAACCGCCAAAGGTGCGCCCTCTCCGCCTGCTGCAATGTGTTTTTGGCGAAAATCACTAATCGTAATAATGCCTGTTTTATATGCCAAATGGTCAGCATCGCCTAATTGCAAAGTTGAATTAGTGAAATGTGGTTTGAGATGTAATCTTTTAGGAGCGTGATAAATTGTTTGTCCATGGCTTGCCATTATGTCTATTTCTTCTGGAGAAACGCCCCATTCTTGCAACGTAGAAAGTATCATTCTTGCGTGTACGTTAGCAATGCGTGAATGTAATAAACAAACTTGTTGTAATTTTACGGCATCTTTGGCAAAAACTTCCCTGATTTTGTGTTGTAAAGATTCGGAATAAGGATAAGTACTAAATTTTAAAACTTCTACTTTTGTATCTAATCCAAATCCTTTGACTTTGCACAACGCCAAATCAAGCCCATCTAAAGATGTGCCTGACATCAAACCAAGAATAATTTTTTCGTCTTTTTGGCTAATTTCAGCAAGTTTCTTTATATTTTGATTCATATAATTAATGTATGTAAGGCTTAATTAAGCTTAATTTATTTTTTGCATAAATTTTCGCATAAAATTAAGTTAAAATTATATTGTTAGCAAATTTTTTTATAAATAAATATAAAAAAACATTTTAAAATATAATATTTATATAAAATGAATTTAGATTGTGAAGATAGTTATGATACAAAAATATAGCGTAATAGTATTTATAAATATTTTTTTAGCAGAATAAAAAAGTTAAAATTTTTTAATCTTCTAATGGAACAAGTTCAAATTCAAGTCCTGATTCTGCGATTAAATCTTCCGCATCTTCAAACATATCTGTATCATTTTCGCGATAATGCCATTTCATTTCTACCTTCCCACCACTTTCTTGATAGGCTTTGAGTTCTTTCAAAATAATCAAAATACTTTTAGAACTACTACTATTCATATAAGTTAGTTTTACATCAAAAATCAAATCACCTTTTATTTCAGTGATATAATTTTGAATCCATTGTCTTATTGGGTGATAAAAAGAATAAGCATCTTCTACGTGAGATTCGCCTTCTATGCTACATTTTCCTGTCGTTCCATCAAAATGTACTTTGGGGACGTAATAAATACCACGTTTTCCTTCTATTTCTAAATCTTTAATGTTTGCCATTTTATTGTTATGTTGTCGAATTAGTACTAAATAAATTTTTTTTTGCCATAGAAAATAAGGCTGTAAGCGTAAAAAAGTATAAATCATTTTCTATTTTAACAAAATCTATACTCAACGGATTGTCTGATACTGTAATAGCTTTAATCATTCCAATTCCAGCACTTGACTCATCTTCTTTTTTTGCTGCATCCATTCTTTGGGTTCTTTTACGAGACCTTAGTTCTTCAGGAGATAAATTATGAAGATAATCTAATTTTTGCCTTAATGCTAATAAATTTTCTTCGGTGATCAAATTACCTGTGGTAAGATTATAACTATTTTCAGATTGACTTAAAATAATTAAACCAATAGATTCTTTTGCAAAACTATCAGTAAGATATTTATCTGCTGCATAATAAATTTGATTTTGAACCAACTCTATAAATGTACTAAATATTTTCCGATTATAAACCTCTTCTATATCTAATTTTTGCCTAATATCTTCACATATTTCCATTAAAACTGCATCATTAACTGCTCCTTTGTACGAAAAAAGAACATTTTCATCATCTCTAATACGATTATAATAATTAAAATAATTGAGTTTTCCCATAACATTATTAAATAAATGTATAAACTTATTACAAAATTAAACGTTTTTTTTTAATTTACAAAAAAAATATCCAAATTTTCGCATATAAAATTGGAAAACCCAATAAAATTAAATAGATTGTTACTTCATTGATTTGTTGTAATGCACCTAAACAATCGCCTGTATAACCACCCAAAAATTTTGAAAAATAATTTGCCCAATATATTCTACTCATTTCTATGAATAAAATTATCAACATAAAAAGAAAATAATCAGGTAAAAATAATAATACACTCAAAAAAGCAATCAAAGTCGAAAATAAATAATCTAACAAACGCATTTTTTTGGCAATCGGTTTTGATTTAGATGTTTCGTCTAATCTTGCATATTCATATCTAAAAATCACTGTGGTGGCAGTCCAACGGCTCAAAACATGAGCAACTAATAATCCAAAAGGAGCATTTGTGCCTAATTTTACTAAACAAATATATTTCAAAGATAATATCATCACCAAACCAATCGTTCCGTATGCACCCATACGCGAGTCTTTCATAATTTCTAATATCTTTTCTTTTGTCCAGCCACCTCCAAATCCATCACACATATCCGCAAAACCATCTTCATGAAAAGCACCTGTTAATAACAAAGAACCGCACATACTCAATAAAACAGCAATTTCTATCGGGAATATTTCTACCAATATCCAACACATTAAAGCACTTATTCCACCTACAATCCAACCTATTGACGTAAAATATTTAGTAGATTTATTGAGTGCATCTTCAGAATGGTCTATCCAATTTGGACAAGGTATTCTGGTATAAAACATAATCGCAGTCAAAAAATATTGTAATTCTTTTTTCATTTAAAACAAAAATATGTATAATTTTAGCTTGCAAATGTAATCAAAAATATAATATATATACTTTAAAAATCATTTTTTTTTCTTTTTTTTATTTATTTTGAAGACACACAGAGATTTCGGCTAAAACCAACGACTGAATTTTATATTATCCTCCAGATAAATCTGGAGGCAATTCAAAAAAACATTTCGAAAAAAAAATCCTGCACAAATTTTCTAAAAACTATAAATATTTACTTTTATCAAAAGAAATTCATAAAAAAAAATACTACCTTTGCCCTCAAAATATCAATCAATAAAAAAATGAAAGACCAAGAAACTGACCACGTTTTAGAACTTCGTATTTTACAACTTTCTGATTATTCTGAAATCAAAAGAATTATGGAAAATGTATATTTAGACGGCATCGGCGGAGCGTGGACAAAAGAACAATTTAAAAAATTATTGTCTATTTTTCCTGATGGACAAATTTGTGTAGAAGATAAAGGGAAAATTGCAGGTTTTGTATTGTCTATTATTTTGGATTATGCCAAACTTGGCGATGAACATACGTATTTGCAAGCCACTGGCAATGATAGTTTTAGTACGCATACTGTGAATGGAGATGTGTTGTATGGCGTAGATATTTGTGTAGACCCCAATTATCGAGGTATGCGTATAGGTAGACGTTTGTATGATGCACGCAAAGAAATTTGTGAACAATTAAATTTACGTTCTATTATTGCAGGCGGAAGAATGCCCAATTATCACAAACATTCAAGACAATTAAAACCCAAAGAATATATCGAAAAAGTACGTTTGCGTGAGATTTATGACCCCGTTTTGAGTTTTCAGTTGGGGAATGATTTTAGAGTAATCAAAATTTTGACTGATTATTTGCAAGGCGATAAAGAATCACAAACGTATGCGACTTTATTGGAATGGAATAATATTTATTATACTGCCAAAAAAAGAAAAATAGGCGATAAAAAAAGTTATGCTCGAATTGGTTTGATACAATGGCAAATGCGTCCTTCTCCTTCTATTGAGGCTTTTTTTGAACACGTAGAATTTTATATCAATTCGGTGGCAAATTATAATGCTGATTTTATTCTATTTCCTGAATTATTTAATGTGCCTCTGATGGTTAAATTTAATCAAGATGGAGCGCCCGTAGCCATTCGAAAATTGGCACAATATACAGAAGCAATTTTGGATAAATTTATGGAATTTGCTGTGAGTTATAATATTAATATTATCGCAGGAAGTGTTCCTTTGTATGAAGATGGACAACTATATAATGTGTCTTATTTATGTCGAAGAAATGGCACATACGAAACGCAATATAAAATTCATATCACGCCAAGCGAAGTTGATGATTGGGGAATTGTGGGCGGTGATAAAATACAAGTTTTTGAAACCGATGTATGTAAAATTGGAATTTTGGTTTGTTATGATGTTGAGTTTCCAGAGTTGGGGCGTTTGTTGGCAGATGATGGAATGCAAATTTTATTTGTTCCTTTTTCTACTGATTCGAATAATGGTTATCAAAGAATTCGTAAATGTGCCGAAGCAAGAGCCATCGAAAATGAATGTTATGTAGCGATTGCGGGCAGCGTGGGCAACCTTCCAAAAGTGGTCAATATGGATATTCAATACGCACAATCAGCTGTTTTTTCTCCTTCTGATTTTGCTTTTCCGACCAATGCAGTAGTCGCAGAAGCAACGCCTAATACAGAAATGATTTTGATTGCTGATGTAGATTTAGATTTATTAATAGAATTGCATACGCAAGGAAGCGTAAGAAATTTGATTGATAGACGCAAAGATGTATATGAAATTGTGAGAAGAAGAAAGAAAAAATAATTGTTTTTTAAATGTATATTCCTACATCAAATATTAAATTTATGAGGTAGGAAATATATCTATTTTTAGTTTTACCACGTTATTATCATCAATAAAATATTATGATTATTCAACCCGATACCAATATGTTGCTTGATTTACAAGAAATCACAACACAATATCCAAATATGTGGATATTAGCGGGAATACCTACAAATGAAGTAGGTAAAGCCAAACAAATTCATAAAAATTTTGTTTTATTTGCGGGAGCAGAGGAGCAAGAATTTAATGATTTTTCAAAACAAAATTTTGAAAAATATTATAAAAATGAAACACAAAAATTGATAAAAAATACTAAAAAATCCGTAAAATCAGCGTTATCCGCGTGCTAAAATAATAACCATTGATTGTGAAATATAGAAAAATATAAATCCCAAAAATAGAACAATTTCGGCTAAATCCAACTAACAAACTTTATATTATTTTCTCAATAAATCTGGAGGAAATTCAAAAAACATACTTCAAAAAAAACATACTTTCATTTTCCTACATTATTTTTTAGCCGCTTGTTTTCTGGTAAATATTGTTGGCAAACACTGAAATTAACGAATGTATTTATACGCAAAAATATTCAATCTAAAAAATTTTGACAAGTCGTTTCTGTGATGTTATGATTTTTCATTTTCAAAGTTACGAAAACTTGTCATTTTTTATTTTTTAATACTTTCTTGTTCGAAGTCCAAAACAAATAAAAACTCCTAAAAAATAAAAATAGCAAAACACAATCAAATATTATACAAAAATGAAAATACCATAAAGTATCATTTTTTTTTGTTTTTATAAGAAATAAAAACTACTTTTGCAAGTTCATTCAAAAATACATCAAAATAAAAATTTATGTGCGGTATAGCAGGTTATTTATCATTTTCAGAAAAATTTCAAGAAAGTCATTTGAAATTAATGACCAACACCATCAAACATAGAGGACCTGACGCAGATGGTTTTTTTTGTGATGGAACGGTAGGTTTGGGGCATAGACGTTTGAGTATTTTAGATTTATCGAGCAAAGCAAATCAACCTATGATTTCGAATAATGAAAGATGGGTAATTGTTTTTAATGGCGAAATTTATAATTATCGTGAATTATTAAGGCAAATCGAAGTACCACTCAAAACCACAGGCGATACAGAAGTGATTTTGGAATTATTTGCGAAGCAATATGTAAAATCTGTATATCATTTTAACGGTATGTTTGCTTTTGCGATGTATGATAGATTAGAACAAGATTTATTTATTTTTAGAGATAGAATTGGCATCAAACCCGTTTATTATTATTGGGATGGAGAAGATTTTGCCTTTTCTTCCGAACTCAAAAGTCTGACAAAATTACCCATCGAATTAGAATATAATAAACAAGCTTTAGCCGATTTTTTGCATTTAGGTTATATTCCTACACCTCACACGCCCTATAAAAACGTATTCAAAATGGAGGCAGGAAGTTGGCTAAAAGTCAATAAAACAGGTTTAATATCAGAAAAATATTGGCAATTAACCGAAAAATTACACTCAAAAGAAAAACAACAAAAATTAAGTTTATATACCAAAGAAAAAGAAGCAAAAGAATATCTCAAAAGTTTATTAGAAAGCTCATTAAATTATAGATTGATTAGTGATGTGCCTGTCGGAATTTTATTGAGTGGTGGAATTGATTCGAGTACGGTTGCTGCTTTTGCAGCCAAACAAAGCAACTCAAGAGTAGATAGTTTTACGATTGGTTTCAAAGATTCAAAATCAAATGAAAGTGAATTTGCCAAATCTGTCGCACAACATTTAGGTACAAATCATCACGAATTGATGGTTTCTATTGATGATGTCAAAGAAATTATCCCAAAAATGCTCGATATGTATGACGAGCCTTTTGGAGATACATCTGCTGTGCCTACTTCTATTGTATCACAATTAGCACGCAAACACGTAAAAGTGGCTTTGGGTGGAGATGGTGGTGATGAATTATTTTTTGGATATGGTTCGTATAGTTGGGCAGAACGATTGAATAATGGTTTTTGGGGAATATTTAGAAAACCAACGGCACAATTATTGAAAATTTCAAAAAAACCTTCTTTTCAAAAAGCAAAAAACTTATTCAATTATCCTAAAAAAGAAGAATTGGCAAGTCATATTTTTTCGCAAGAACAATTTTATTTTTCAAAAAAAGAAATTGGACAACTGATGATAGAATCGCCTTTGACAACTTTATTGCGTTATCCAAAAGTGCCTCGAAATCTATCTCCTGCAGAAAAACAAGCCTTATTTGATTTATATTATTATCTCCCCGATGATTTATTGACCAAAGTAGATAGAGCAAGTATGTGGCACGCTTTGGAGGTGCGTGTGCCTTTGCTTGACCATCGAATTATTGAATTTGCCATCAATTTGAATCCCGATTTAAAAGTACAAGGAAAAACCACAAAATATTTATTAAAACAAATATTGTATGATTTTGTCCCCGAAAAATTGTTTCAAAGACCCAAACAAGGTTTTTCGATTCCGATGTCACAATGGTTACAAACTGATTTAAAATATTTGATTGATACGCATTTGAGTAAAGAAAATATAGAAAAAATAGGTATTGTAAGAGTAGAAATGGTTGAAAATATGAAAAATAAATTTTTCAAAGGACAAACTTTTTTCTATAATCGTTTGTGGGCTTTGATTGTATTGCATCAATTTTTAGCAAAATAATAATTCTTTCTTTTGATGATTTATCTACTTATTTTTTTTATCAGCATTATTATTGGTTTTATCAATACTTTGGCGGGAAGCGGAAGTTTGGTAATGTTGCCTATTTTGATGAAGATGGGACTTTCTGCCAATATTGCCAACGGCACAAATCGTGTGGCAATTTTTTTTCAAAGTTTAACAGGAATGTTAATTTTTTTGCAAGAGAAAAAATTAGATTGGAGAAAAAATTTATTACCCCTTATTTTTCCTGCTATTTTGGGTGGATTGATTGGAGCATATTTTTCTACACAAATGAAAGCCGATGATTTAAAATTTTTTATCATTATTTTGATGTTTGTGATGTTAGGAATAGTTATTCTCAAACCTGAAAAATGGCTCAAAACCAAAGAAAATGAAGTATTGCGTTTGCATCATTTTTCGACTTGGTTATTGATGTTTGCTGCAGGATTTTATGGCGGATTTATTCAGGCGAGCGTGGGCGTAGTATTGCTATCTATTTTGGTATTGCAAGTTCGGTACGATTTAACAGAAGCAAATAGTTTGAAAGTTTTGGTGATTGGTGCGTATGCGTTGCCTGTGTTATGTATATTTATTTGGCAAGGTCAAGTCGATTGGTTTTGGGGGATTTTTACGGCATTTGGGCAATCGATTGGAGCGTATATTGGGGCAAAGTTTGCGTCTGTTTCCCCTAAAGCCAAAATTTATACTTATTATTTATTGATTTTTGTAATTTTAATTTCTATTATGCAATTTTTGTGGACTTAATTTGTCTTTTTATTCTCTAATCAAAAATACGTTTTAAAGGATTTAGGTTTTTAGTAAATTTGTGCGAAAAATGAAATTTTTTTTGAAATGTATCTTTTGAATTGCCTCCAGATTTATCTGGAGGATAATAAAAAAATTCAATCCTTGGCTTTAGCCAAAATCTCCGCACTTTTCAAATTGATATTTTTTAAATAAATGCCATTTCTATCCATACAGAAGAAAATTAGATCCGCAATAATTTCCTATGAACCAAAAAAATTAGATCCATAATAATTTCCTAAGAATCATTTATTTTGAGTATTTTATGCTATAAAATGTTAAATTATATGTAAAACTCCGTTTTTCCAAATTATTTCAGGTTTCAATTTGCCTTGTGCGTATAAAATTTCTCTAAAATCATTCGTAGGAAAAGCCAATAAATCTGCTTTAAAACCCATTTGTATTTTTCCTATATCATTGATATTCAATGCTTTTGCTCCTCTAAATGTAATTCCAGCCCATAATTCTGCCATAGTTAGTTTTTGATAAGTACCTAAAATAGACGTTTGAGCCAATAAATCTCCCATAGGCGCAGAACCCGGATTCCAATCTGTTGCTATAGCTACACACGCTCCATTATCTAATAATTTCCTTGCAGGCGGCATCATAATTCCTAAACCTAAACAAGCACCCGGCAACAAAGTAGCCACTGTATCAGAATTAGCCAATATTTTAATCTCTTTTTCTGTGCTTGCTTCTAAATGGTCTGCACTCAATGCCTTGACTTCTACGGCTAAAATAGAAGCTTCAGGGTGAAATTGGTCAGCGTGAATGGTGATTTCAAAACCTAATTTTTGGGCATATTGAATATATTTTTTTGCCTCTTTGATATTGAATGCAGTATCTTCTACAAAAATATCAATGCGTTTGCTTAGATTTTCTTTTTGGACAATAGGCAATAATTCATTGGATAACATTTCCAAATATTCGTTGGATTTTCCTAAAAATTCTTTTGGAATTGTATGTGCAGCCAAACAAGTGCTTATTAAATCTATGGATAATTCTTGATTTGCTTTTTGAATAGCATACAACATTTTTAACTCATCTTTTACGTTCAAACCATATCCACTTTTAACTTCACAAGTTGTAATGCCTTCGTTAAAATGCCTTTTTGCTCTATTTATCAAAGAATTTTTGAGTTCTAATTCGGTTGCTTCTCTTGTTTTTTCGACTGAATATAAAATTCCTCCGCCTTCTTTGGCAATGTCTAAATAAGGTTTTCCTTCTAATCTTTTGGCAAAATCTCCTGCACGCGAGCCTGCATAACATAAGTGCGTATGTGAATCGATTAAACCTGCAGTTAAAACAAAATCTTGTTCTAATATCACAAATTCTGCGCTTAATTTTTTTGCTTTGGGTAATAATTTTTCGTATGTATCAACCTCAATAATAATGTTGTTATGAATTAAAATTGCTCCATTAGTGATAATTTCTAATTGATTATCTTTTAAAGCACCTTTGAGGGCTAAACCTCGCATTGTCAAAATTTGTGAAAAGGGAAATATAAATTGCATAGCTATATAATTTTTTTGTTTAAAATGAATGAACAAAGATATTAAATTTTAAAAAGAAATTACTAATTTTAGTTTATTTTTCATAAAAAAAAGTTGTTGATACGTTAATATCAACAACTTTTTTTAAGATTTATAACTGAATTATTGGTTTATGGGAAATTATTGCGGAGCTAATTTTGTTGTACTGCGGATAACCCATTTATTTTGAAAATATAGAAAAATACCAATTTGAAAAATGTAGAGATTTTGGCTAAAGCCAACATTTGAATTTTATATTATCCTCCAGATAAATCTGGAGGCAATTCAAAAAATATATTTCAAGAAAAAAATTATTTTTCGCACAAATTTCCTAAGAACCAATATATTTTATTCTTTTACATTTTATTCTTTTACATTTTATTCTTTTACATTTTATTCTTTTACATTTTATTCTTTTACATTTTATTCTTTTACATTTTATTCTTTTACCAATTTTTGTTGCCAACGTCCTACATTGGTACTAAAATCAATCACATAGACACCATTTTGTAAGTTTAAAATATTTAATTTCAAAAAGTTTTCGGCTTGATTCATTTTTCCTCCAAAATGATTGATTTCTTTGCCACTTATATCCAAAATGCGTACTTTTCCAGTTGTATTTGGATTTATTTTGCGAGATAATTTTAAAGAAACTTGTCCATTTGTTGGATTTGGATAGATAATTATTTCATCACTTCCATTGCCTTCTACAAATTTAATTTCACTATACCCAAAAGCACCATTAAAATCTTTTTGTTTTAATCGATAATAATACGCCTCTTGATTTTGATTGGTAAATGTATAAGTTTTGCCTACATTTGAATTGCCTAAACCATCTACAAAACCTATTTTTTCAAAGTTAATAGCATCAACACTTCTTTCTATATCAAAACCTTGATTGTTGATTTCGGTAGTTGTTACCCAAGTCAATTTTACTTGTGTTTCGTTTTGGCGTTGAGCGGTAAAAGAAAGTAAAGTAATTGGGAGAGGATCACTTGTATTACCCGCAGTCCAAGGCGAAAACGCATTTATATTTGTTAATTCTACATAATGAGGCGTGCCTGCTGTCCAAGTTCCTCCTTGACTTTGCCAAATTGTGCCATTATATTTGAATAATTTTACATTTGAGTTACTTTGAATAGATGAGCGTTCTCCTACTGCATACTCAATACGCATGGTTGCATTAGTAGGCGTACCTGTAATGTAATATATTTTTTTAACTGACCCACCCGGACTCATTCCTGCCCCTTTAAAATGATGTCTATCAATAGTAATCGTTCCCGCATTAGCCAAATGTATTCCTGAGCCTGCGATTTGTGTCAATGTTCCATTGGTTGCTCTATTAGTAAATCTCAAATATCCACCTTTATTAGTTTCATTCAAACCAGAAGTATTGTCTGTAACATAGAAATTATTTGTTCTATTTTCCACGATTACTCCCGTTGTTCCTAAATCTACATTAAAATTATTTAAATCTAATTTTCCACTTTGAATAGTCAATGTACCTGAAATAGAAGCATTTGTTTGCAGTTTTACGCCATTTGAATTATTGATAGTTAAATTATTAAAACTAGCAAATTTTGTTTGTACTAATTGAGCGGTTGTTCCTGTATATAAAAAATTACCATTCGAATTAAAATTACCTCTTACAGTCAAAATACTATTATCAGCCATCGTAAAATTTGCATCTGGATCAACCGTGAAATTTTTACATATTGCATTATTTGCATCTAAAATTGGATAATTAGGCACTCCTGTTGGAATAACTACATCATTATAACTTGTAGGAATTGTGTTAGATGACCAATTTGTTGATACATTCCAATCTGATGAAGTGGTTCCTGCCCAAGTAAAAGAAGGTGAAATAATTATTGTGTAATCTTCATATTGTCCATAAGTTCCCATATCACAAGAAGTTGGCATATTAGAAGACCTACTCGTTACACGCATACGCAAAGGGGTATTAAATGTAGGTAAATTAGGTGTTGTAAATGTTGTTGTTCGCAAACCAATATTACTTGCTACAAATGTTGCAATATTTTCACCAGCATCCGTAAAATCACCATTATTATTATAATCTATATATACATTACTACCCATAGAAAGTGCATTTGTAACAGAAATCTTGATAGTATAGAGTGTATTAGGTAATAAAACTGTACTTTGTGTGCAGGTATAATCTTGTGCAGTTCCATCATCTAATAACGTTGTGTTATTGATAGTATTTAATGTTACGTTTGAAATGCCTACGCCATTACCTGCATTACTATTATTAAGAGGAATACAACCCGCAGTAGGTGCGCCTGATAATACATTCACCAAACTATTTTTTGTAGTTGTATTTCCACCATTTGCTACAGTCAATTTCACTGAATACAAACCAGCAGTTGTATAAGTATGCGTAGGATTTTGTGTGGTATAATCTGTTGTTCCATTATTATCTATATCCCAAGCCCAAGAATTAGCTGTTTTTAAACTTCCATCTGTAAAATTAACAGTCAAACTTCCAGCACAACCTGCAGAAGGACCTGCCTCAAAATCAGCAAAAGGAGCAGTTACAAAAATATCAGAGGTATAAATTCCTCGCCCATGTGTAGCTACTGTGATGGTTTTATCAATGGCTCTATATTGTAACATATCACACCGAACATTTGCCAAACCATTGTTAGAAGTTCCCCAAACGGGTGCTGCACTAAAATTATCAGTCGTATAAATTCCTGCTTCTGTGGCTAATACTACTTGATTTCGATTATCAGGATTATACAAACCCCAACGAATAGGCATATCAGGCAGAGAACCTGTGTCTTTATTTGTCCAATTTGCACCACCGTCTGTAGTTTCAAAGACAGAATTTACGCCATAGTTCGAAATGGTTACTAATACTTGATCATCATTTGCACCAATATCAATAGAAGATACTGTACCTACTGCCAAAACAGCCGCTGTTATTTTTGTAGCAGTTTTAGTTATACCTATGTTTGCATCAGTAATCGTATAAATATTGCCATCACTTGTACCCATAAATAATTGATTCACGGTATATGGTGATACTTTTAGGGCAGTTACTTTATTAGATAGAGCAGTTGTAAAATCAATCGTTTCAGGAGTAGGAGTAACTAAATCAATTCCTGATACTCTATATAAATTAAAAGGAGCAGCTCCTGCACTTGTACATTTATTGGTATATAAAATATTTGTGTTACTATCATAAGTAGCGGTATTAATAAAATCTCCTGTATTATTATCAGATAATATACTTGGAAAAGAAGACCCACCATCAAGAGAACGATAATAATTATTGTTCACATAAGAAGTAATTTGAATATCAGGATTATTTTGGTCTATAAAACAAAAAGCACCATCTCCTCCTGTAACTTGATTACCCGGTTTTACTTGAAAACCATTCATTACTTTTGAACCATTATCTTGCGCACCTGCTACATAATAAGCAGAATTGAATAAATTTTTTGTTCCTGTTGCATAAAACTGAGTTACATTATAGTTTTTATTTCGAGCATTGATAGTATGGGGAGCAGCCACACCACTATTTCCTGCATTCGTAGAATAAAAAACTCCTCCATCATTCCCAAAAATCATTTCGTTAGTACTACCTGGTCTAAATGACATAGTATGCTGATCTGCATGCACGTAAGGCAAACAAGGCACAGAATACCAAAAAGAAATAGGTATCCAATTTGTCCCCCCGTTAGTACTACGGTGCAAATCTATCCCGCCCGCAAATACCAAATTAGCATCAGTAGGATGAACTTTTAGAATTAAATCATACCAACATTGCGCTCTTGTAAAATGAGTTGTATTAGTTACACAAGTATTTGGAGTAGTAATATATTTTGGAATAGTAATATTAGTCCAAGAAGTTCCTCCATTTATTGTTTTTTTAAACCATAAAACATCATTATCTCCCACAGCATTAGTCTTATGACAAACTGCATACACTATACTTGGATTAGAGGGGGCGGTAGCTAATTCTATTCTACCTGCATTAGCACCTCCTCCCAAATTCAATACCCAATTCAGTCCATTATCTGTAGATTTATAAATATTGCCTTGTGAAAAAACGCCTGTTGTTCCATATACCTCACCATTGGCTGCAATTTCTAAATCAGCACCTCTTTCTCCTGTTAATGTATTTGTCCAAATAGTTCCTCCATCAGTAGAACGATAAAAACCATTATTTCTATCTGAAACGATAATTATTCCCCCGCTTGTAATCACAATTTTTTGAGTTCTTAAGAAAATTCCTGTGGTAGAAGCTAATTGATTCCAAGTAGTTCCTCCATCGCTTGTTTTCCAAATTCCTACACCTCTTACCGCACCACCATTGAACCAACCTTCTCCAGTTCCGACATACATTTCTTGTGTATTGGCAGGGTTATAAGCAATACAAGTAACCGCTAAATTTGCCCAAAAATCATTTACTTTATTCCAAGTAGAATTAGCGTCTGTGATATCATTGTTGTACCAAAGTCCGCCTGCTACTCCGCCTGCCCATACTTTTTTATTAGTATTATCATTGGGGTCAAACATCAAAGCACGCGTTCTTCCACCTACATTATTAGGTCCTCTTTCCACCCAATTTATGTTTGCAATAGCTGCTTTTTCTTTGCTTTTTCGGGCAGTATATTCCATTGCCCTTTGTCTGGCATCATAATCAGGTTCACCTGTAATCGGGTTTTTAGTACGATGATTATCTTGTGCCAATGCTAAATCGGGTCTATCTTTTTTAGGGACGCGATTTAGTTTTCTGTCTGTGATAGCTTGCACATCAATCGCATTTAATTTTTTATCTTGCAAAGGCATTTGTGTACAAGCAAAAAATAAACTTATAAAAATAACACTTATTAGAGATACTTTTAAAAATGTAATATTTATTTTCATAACTGAAAACTGAAAAATGTAAAATTGTAATTAAATTATTAAGAAAAACACCACAAAAGTAACAAAAAAATTTACAATAACAAAAAAATAAATGAAAAAACTTACATATACAAGATTTTATTCTATTTTATTTGGTAAATAATACTTTTTTAAATATATTATTTTGGTATTTGAATAATTTTTTTATCTCTAAATCAACCAATTAAAAATAATTCTTTCTCTTATTTTTAAAATAAGTGCTTTTTATTTATCTTTGCAAAAAATATTGTATCTATTTTTTTAGAGTTGTCAATGTTGAAAAATTGACAAACTCCGAAAAAAATGTCGTAAAAAGACATAAAGCCTATCGAATTTAAAAAAATTATGAACATATTTTCATCAGCAGAAATTAGCAAATCAAAAAGCCTAATTTATAAACATAACTTATTGCCTATCAATCACTTAAAACTTATTTTTAGAGAAATAAGAGATTATTTTGCAAGCAATGTAACGGGCATCACAAGAGATGAAAAAATTGCTCAAAATATTATGAGATTACTTTTTTGTAAAATTTTTACTGTAATTTTTTGGCTGGTAAATAAATAATAGAAGGTTTACTTGTAATTTTGTGCAAATAAATCCACTTTATTTTTAAAAAATTGTGATTATTTTAGCACAAAATAATTTTCCATACTTTTAATTACAGTAACAGTTTTTTATATAAAAATCTTTATTTTTCGATATGTATCATACAAAAAACAGCATAATTAATAATATCTTGATAACCACTTTCGATTCCTTCTGATACCAAAGTTTGTCCTTGATTGTCTTCGATTTGTTTAATTCTCAATAATTTCATCAAAATTAAATCGGTCATCGAACTCACACGCATATCGCGCCAAGCCTCATCATAATCGTGATTTTTGTTGGCTAATAATTCCCAATTTTTATTGGCTCTTTTCGTATATAATTCATCTACATATTCCGCAGAAAGATTAAAAGATTCTTCATTCGCTAAATCTATTTGAATTAAAGCCATAATACAATAATTGATAATGCCAATAAATTCGGTTTCGATGCCATCATCTATTTTTTGCACGCCTTTTTCTTGTATCGATCTAATTCTTTTTGCCTTGATATAAATTTGGTCAGTCAAAGAACTTAATCTTAATATTCTCCACGAAGTTCCATAATCTTGATTTTTTTTTCGGAACAGATTTTGACAATTTTGTATAACAAATTGATATTGTGTTGCGGTATTTTCTTGCATTTTTTTGTTGATAAATAAATATTAATATGGCTGAGGTTTTTAATTTGAGTACAAAATTACTTATTTTTATTTAATTTTTGCTAAAATAATTTTAAAAAAATATTTTACTCTCTCTTTGCTTTTGGGTGTGCTTGATTAAACACTTCTTTTAATTTCGAGAGCGTATTATGCGTATAAACTTGCGTAGATGCCAAACTGCTATGCCCCAATAAATCTTTGACTGCATTCAAATCTGCTCCCTTATCCAATAAATGTGTAGCAAAAGAATGTCTTAAAACGTGAGGGCTTTTTTTGTCTTGTGTAGTAATCAAAGACAGCATTTTTTTGACAGTCGAATATATCAAAGTTGGATAGGCTTCTATGCCCTTTTCTGTGATGATAACTTTTGGGTGCAATTCTGCAAAAGTAAGCATTATTTTTTCTTTGTATTCGTTCAATAAATGAATTAAATTGGCGTGTAATGGAATAAAACGCTCTTTTTTTCTCTTCCCCAAAACTTTTGCTTGTTGTTGATACATATCAATATCAGTCCATTTCAAATGCAATAATTCAGACAAACGCATACCCGTTGCATACAAAATCTCAACAATCACTTTACTTCTCAAACCTTCAAAACTATCTCCAAATTCTATTTTTTCTAACAAATGAATTAATTTATTTTCTTCTACAAACGTAGGATTATTTTTAGGAGTTTTTAAAGGGCGAAGTTTTAGTGTCGGATTTTTTTCTAAATTTTCTCTTTTTCTTAAAAATTTATACAAAGATTTGAGTGTAGCAATTTTTCGATTAATAGAAGTGGGGGAATATTTTTTTTCGGATAAAGTCAATATCCAACTTCTCAACATAATTCCTTCTGCTTCTTTGAGGTCTTTAATATCGTAAGTTGTACCTAAATAATCGTTTAATTGTGTTAAATCTTCTTCGTATGCGAGTGTGGTGTGTGGGCTACAATTTTTTTCGTATTTTAAATAATTCAAAAAACTATCAATACTATTCATAAAAATTTTGATTATATTTTCACAAAAATAAATAAAATTATTATTATTTTTGATGATTGGTTGATAAATTATTTATTTTTGGTTTGATACTATTTATTTTTTCCCATTTTGAAACAAAATATAACCTATTTTTATTATTTTTCTCATTTTGGGAAATTTATTTTCTTTTTGGGAATAATCAAAAAAAATAAAAATATATAATTGATTGATTATCAATACTTTATATTATTGGCAAAGAATTGGCACGTAAACATAATCAGAAGAAAACTTAATGCATAGCTGGTTGAAGAATTTAGAAAAACCTTTGTCTGATAGACGAAGGTTTTTTATTTTACAACAATTACAATTACATATCCATTTGCGATTCGGTTGCATTGATATTATGATACACTTTTTGTACGTCTTCATCGTCTTCTAATTTATCAATCAATTTCATCACTTGTGCAAATTGTTCGTCATTCAAATCGACCAAAGTCAATGGCAATCGTCTCAAACCACCTTCTTCTACTTCCAATTTTAAATCATCTAATTTTTTTTGAATTTTCCCAAAATCTTCCATAGATGACGAAATAGTTACAAAATCATCTTCAATCTCGATATTTTCTGCTCCTGCATCTATCATTTCTAATTCAAAATCATCGGCAGAAATTTGTGCTGGTTTTTTGATAGTGAAAATACTTTTTCTTTCGAATAAAAAATCAACAGAACCACTAACCGCCAAACTACCGCCATATTTTGTAAAATAACTTCTTACATTGGCGACTGTTCTATTGATATTATCGGTAGTACATTCGACAAATATTGCTACGCCATGTGATCCGTATCCTTCATAAGTAGTTTCGCTGTAGTTTTCGCCATCTGCTCCTTGTGCTTTTTTGATTGCCCTTTCGATGTTATCTTTGGGCATATTTGCACCTCTTGCATTTTGTACTGCCAATCTTAATCTTGCGTTTACGGTAATATCAGGGAGTCCTAATTTGGCTGCTACCGTAATTTCTTTGGCTAATTTTGTAAATAAATTGCCACGTTTTGCATCTAAAGCACCTTTTTTTCGTTTGATGGTTGACCATTTACTATGTCCAGACATGTTTCTTTATTTTTATTTTTTATATTATTTTTTTTATTTTTGAGATAATAAAATATAAAGTAGTAAATTTATTCTTTTATAAAAAAACGAATTTAAGAGTTTTTATGTTCCCTCACCTTTGGGGAGGGTTAGGGTGGGGCTTTCTTTTCGAAAATTATGCCTTAATCCTCACGTTTCGAGGCTTTCTTTCCAAAAATTGCCCCACCCCAACCCTCCCCAGCGGTGAGGGAGTTTTTTTAAATTCATATTTAATAATTATCTATAAAAAACCTACTACTTTAAAAAAATTATTCACTTGTAGGTGGAATATGCAAATTTTCAAAAAGTTTGTCCATTTTGTCTGCGTATTCTGCACTATCATCAAGGAAAAATTGCAGTTCAGGAATTATCCTTACTGACTTACCGATTCTATTTGATAAAGCTTGTCGTATCAATTTATTGTTATCTTCAATATCTTCCAACAAAGTTGTAGGAGATTTTGCTAATAAAAAACTCAAATACACTTTTGCAATACTCAAATCAGGCGTAACTCTTACGGCTGTAATTGTAATAAAAGCATTATCAAATGAATGTTGAAAATTGCGCTGAAAAACGACACTCAGTTCCTCTTTCACAAGTCGCGCAAATTTCTGTTGCCTTTTAGTTTCTGTACTCATAATTTTAAACTGCAAAGGTAAGTTTTTTTAATGATTTTTACTAAATTTTGGAAAAAAATCTTTTAAAACGGCTACTATTTTTTCTAATTGAAATAATTGGTGATGATAAAAATATTGTGTTTCGTTCATTTTTTATGCGATTCAATGTATTATTTTGCTTGAAAAAATAACTATTTTTTTTGAAAATAAGATTGAAAAATGAACAAAATTATAAATAAAAAAATATCTTTTCTTTATAACACAAAATTATTCTTTAAAAAATACCCTACCAAAATGAAAAAAATACTATATCAAAATGAAAAAAATAAAATCATAAGCAGATAAGAAAAAATAAATAAATCATTGATAATCAATATTTTATATCCATAAAATAAAATTGGAATTGATTTTGGCATATTCATTTTATAATAATTTTATTACAACAAAATGAAAGACGAATATTCCACGCAAAAAAAAGGTTTACTAAGTAGATTAAACCTTTCCTCTGAACAAAATTTATTTGTAGGTTTTTTTATCTATACTTTTTTAGGTACATTGATTTTGTGCTTACCATTCTCTCAAAAAACAAATGTTAGTTTTTTAGATAATTTATTTATGGCAACTTCCGCCATTTCTACCACAGGTTTAGTTACTGTTAGTTTGTACGATAGTTATACTTTATTTGGACAAATTATTATCACACTTTTGATACAAATTGGAGGTATTGGTTATATGACTTTTAGTTCTTTTGTGTTGCTTTCTACGGCTGAAAAAATTTCTGTTTTGCGTGTGCGTGTGTTGCGTACAGAATTTACGATGCCGAATGGTTTTGATTTGTATCAATTTGTACGTTCTGTGATTATTTTTACGATAGTTATTGAGTTGATTGGAGCAATTTTATTTTATATAGCTTTTTTACAAGCAGGCGTGGCGTGGGATTTTGCGATATGGAGTGCTATTTTTCATAGTATTTCTACATTTTGCACAGCAGGTTTTGGTTTGTATAATAATAGTTTTGAAAACTATCCAACTCATTATTTTTTAAATTGGATTATTATTATTTTAAGTTATTTGGGTGCGATGGGCTTTATTGTTTTGATTGATGTTTGGAATAAGATGACAGGAAAAACAAAAAATATTACGTTTACGAGCAAAATTATCATTTTAATTACTTTTGTTTTGAGTGTTTTTGGTACATTAGTCATCTTCTTTTTTGAACCATCTTTACAAAAATACTCAACTTTGGACGCTTTATTGATTGCATTATTCCAAGCTATGAGTGCAATGACCACCGTTGGTTTTAATAGTGTACCGATTGCAACATTAACTACAGGTATTTTATTAACACTTACATTTTTGATGTATGTGGGCGCATCGCCATCAGGAACAGGGGGTGGTTTAAAATCTACGACTTTTACGGCGGTTATTTCTGTGGTATATAGTCGATTTATTGGGAGTAGTAAAGTGCAATTTTTGGGCAAAGAAATTCCTGAAAATAGAGTAGATGTAGCAGTTTCTGCGTTTATTTTTTATACTACTTTAGTATTTTTGGGAATGTATTTGCTTTCATTTACCGAAAAATTTCCACTTTCATTTATACTTTTTGAGGTTGCTTCCGCTTTAGGAACGGTGGGTTTGAGTGCAGGAATTACGGGTACTTTGACTTCTTTTGGAAAATGTGTATTGATTTTTTTGATGTTTATTGGGCGTTTGGGCGTACTTACTTTTGGTATTGCTTTGTTAGAACGCCGTAAAAATAGACAAAAAATGAATAATATAAATGCAGAAGATTTGGCTGTTTAATTTTTTTAAATTCTTATAAAATATTATCTTATTATGAAAAAAATTTATATTTTTTTATTTTTAGTTTTCTTTGTACAAACTATATTTGCCCAAGAAGATACCACAAAAGCAACCAAAAAAGGCGAAGCTTTTGAAGGAATGGATTTAACGTGGCTCAACGGAAATGACCGCAGAGATTCTTCTGTATTAAAAAATAAATATTTTACAGCCGATATTATGCTCGATGTCAATTATAATTATTCTTTGAATAATCCTATTGATAATACGATTGTTGGCTCGACTGCTATTGCACGCCATAACGAAATGCAACTTTCTTTCGGAAGTATTGGGGCTGAATTTTTCTATAAAAATGCAAGAGCAAAAATCAAAACGCAATTTGGAACACGAAGCACAGTCGTTCCAAGAAATGATTTTAGTCAATATCGTGGACAATACGATTTGCAAAACAATTATCGATATTTGAGTGAGGCGTATGCAGGTTATCATTTTGATAAATGGTACGGAATCAATGTAGATGTGGGTATGTTTATGTCTTATGTGGGACTTTTTTCTTATTATAATATCGAAAATTGGGCTTATCAACCTTCTTATACTTCTGATAATACGCCTTGGTTTTTTAATGGGGCGAGAATTCAAATATTTCCTACCAAAAAATTAAAAGTAGAACTTTGGCTAATCAATGGCTGGCAAAGTTATGGCAAATTTAATAGTATGCCCGGTTTAGGTGGACAAATTACTTGGCGACCAAAAGAATATATACAAGTGGTTTCGAATAATTATTATGGCACTGATGCCGCTAATATTCCTAACCGAAAACGTTATCATACGGATAATAGTTTTTTATTGCGTTATTATAACAATCCAAAAGCAAAAGGAATTTCGAGAGTTGCCCTTTCTTCAACTTTTGATGTAGGTTTTGAACAAGGTGGAGGCGTGGTAGGTTTTGGTGGAAATGCCACAACTCCTGAGCAACATTTTATTAGTGGAATGATTTATCATAGAGTTTGGTTTAATCAAAATAAAATTGGGTGGACTGTGGGCGGTGGTTTTATTACTAATCCAGGAAGATATTTGACTTTGTTGCCAACAGGACAAGCAAGTCCATTACCTAATCCAAATAATCCTACACAACCTGCGGGATCATTTCCGTTTACGGCTAATCCGGGCGACCAATTCAAAGCGTGGGATATTTCGACTACTTTGGATTGGATGCCCAATCAAAGTGTAACTTTTCGTTTAGAATGTGTGTATAGACAATCTGACCAAAATTATTTTGCAGGACGTGGTGGCGTAACTTCGTCTGATGGATATGTTACAACTCCTGTAGATGCGAATGGAACTTGGCGACCAGACTTAGTAAAAGACGAAACAAGGTTGATTTTTGCCACTTTATTTAGATTATAATTCACCAAAAATTTCCCAATTTTGAGTTTTCATTTTGGGAAATTTTTTTAACTACTTTTCAATAATGAAAATAAAAATAAAAATTTTTTTAGGCGTATCTATTTTATTATGTTCTATTTTGGTTTTAGCTTTGATAAGCACTTCACAAATATATAGATTAGAAAATGATATAAAAAATATTTTGGAAGCTAATTATAATAGTTTGAAATATATCAACCAAATGCAACATGCTTTGGAAAATGATAATATTGATTTTTTTGAACAAAATCTAAAAAAACAAAAAAATAATATCACAGAAATTGGCGAAAAAGAACTCACCGAAAATTTAATCTATAGTTTTCAAGCCTTATCAAACGAAAAAAATAAAGATAAAGTAAAACAAGATATTAGAATTATTTTGAATAATATCATCAAAATAAATATGAATTCGATAGAACAAAAAAGTAATTTTGCACAAAAAGATGCTCGAAATGCACTTTTTTGGGTCATTTTTACGAGTTTTGTATGTGGAATTACTGCTATATTTTTATTGATTTTTATTCCTAATTCATTTACAAAACCTTTGAATGTATTGACTAATAGCATTACTCATATTACGAATCGAAATTATAAACAAAGAATCGAAATAAAAGAAAAAAATGAATTTTTGCCTTTGGCAGAAGCATTTAATACAATGGCAATGAAGTTAGAAGTATATGAAAATAGTAATATTGCCAAACTCTTATCCGAACAAAAAAGACTACAAACATTGATTAATCAACTCAAAAATCCAATTATAGGTTTAGATGAATACAGAAAAATTATTTATATCAATCAAGAAGCATTACAAATATTAGCCTTAAAAAATGAAGATGTTTTAGGAAAATATGCGCAAGATATTGCTATTCATAACGATTTGATGCGGAATTTAATTCAAGATTTGATGATTCCGATACAAAATTATGAAAAAAAATCGACCAAAAAAACTTTAACTATTAACCTCGAAAACAAAGATTTGTACTTCGAAAAAGAAATCATTGATATTGTGATATTTTCTACAGGCGAAAACAAACAACAAGACATCGGAAATTTTATTATGCTCAATAATATTACTACTTTCAAAGAATTAGATACTGCCAAAACTAATTTTATCGCCACCGTTTCTCACGAACTCAAAACGCCTATTGCGTCTATTAAAATGAGTTTACAACTCCTCGAAAATCAAAAAGTTGGTGATTTGAACGAAGAACAAAATAATTTAATTCAAAGTATCAAAGAAGATTCGCAAAGATTGTTAAAAATAACGAGCGAATTATTAAACCTTTCACAAGTAGAAACAGGCAATATTCAACTTTATTTACAAGAAACTGAACCGTATAAAATTGTTGATTATGCCGTAAAATCTATCGAAATACAAACACAACCTAAAAATATTACTTTGCGTGTGCATACGCCTGCGGGTTTGCCCAAAGTAAAAGCAGATTCAGACAAAACGGCTTGGGTTTTAGTTAATTTTTTGACAAATGCGATTCGTTATGCTCCCGAAAACAGCGTCATAGAAGTAAAAGCAGAAAAAAATGAAGAAAATAAAGTCGTTTTTTCTGTCCAAAATCAAGGAAAAGGTATTCCAGAAGAATATCAAGACAAAATTTTTGAGCGATATTTTCAAGTGCCAACTTATGAACAAAAAAACGGCACAGGTTTAGGTTTGGCAATTAGCAAAGGTTTTATAGAAGCCCAAAATGGTACGATTGGCGTAGAAAGTAAGGAAAATGAAGGAAGTATTTTTTATTTTATTTTGGGAAATTAATGGCTTTTGATATTTATAAAAACAAAAATAAAAATTCAATCATAAATTATATTTTTATTGTGTATTTTTGCAAAAAATATAAATAGAAAATGACGACTATTTTAATTATAGACGATGAAGAAAAACTAAGAACACTTTTGACTCGAATTATAAGTTTGGAAGGTTTTGAGGTGATAGAAGCAAATAATGGAAAAAATGCACTCAAAAAATTAGAAATCAATCCACACATTGATATAATTTTGTGCGATGTAAAACTGCCTGATATAAACGGAATAGAACTCGTAAAAGAGATTAAAAATAAATATCATTGGACTGAAATCATTGTTTTGACCGCATACGGCAACATTGCTGATGGCGTGTTGGCAATTCAAAATGGTGCGTTTAATTATATCACCAAAGGAGATGACAACCACAAAATTATTCCACTGATTCAAAAAGCACAAGAAAAAATAAGCGAAAATAAAAAAAATTATATCATTCAAAATACGTCTGAAAATGCTTTTCAACAAATTATTGGTAACTCAAAAGCCATCACAAATGCCATTCATTTAGCCAAAAAAGTAGCAGAAACTTCTGCCTCTGTATTGCTTTTGGGCGAAACAGGCACAGGAAAAGAAGTTTTTGCACAAGCCATTCACAAAACAAGCCCAAGAAATCAAAAAAAAATGATGGCGATAAATTGTGCTACTTTTAGCAAAGAATTATTAGAAAGTGAATTATTTGGACACAAAGCGGGCGCATTTACGGGTGCTATACACGACAAAAAAGGACTTTTTGAGGAAGCAAATCAAGGAACTATTTTTTTAGATGAAATTGCTGAAATGCCCTTTAATTTACAAGCAAAACTTTTGAGAGTGTTAGAAAATGGCGAATTTATTAAAATAGGCGAAACAAAAATTACCAAAGTTGATGTAAGAATTATTGCGGCAACGAACAAAAATTTGTTAGTTGAAATCAAAAATAATCAATTTAGAGAAGATTTATTTTATAGATTGTCTGTTTTTGAAATTATTTTACCACCTTTGCGTGAAAGAATTGAGGATATTGAAATGTTACTTGATTATTTTATCAATTTTTTTATGATAAAAATGAATAAAAAAAAGCCAACAATTACCAAAAATTTTATTGATGCACTCAAAAAATATACTTGGAAAGGCAATATCAGAGAACTTAAAAATACTCTCGAAAGATGTATGATTTTAATAGAAAATAATACACTTATTGTTGATTATTTATCTTTTGAAATACAAAATAATAATGATAACTTATTGAATAACAATGTTTTAGATTTAGCAAATTTAGAAAAAATTCATATTCAAAAAGTATTAAATTATACAAATTATAACAAAACTGAAACCGCCAAACTTTTGAATATTGGACTGACCACATTATATCGAAAAATCGAGGAGTATAAAATATAAAACTAAAAAAAATATAGAAAATATTGATGCTGTTCCCATTTCGTTGCAAATTTATTTTTATGTTGAAAAAAGTATCTACAACGATTTTATTTTAAATCTCTTGCAACGCATTTGGGAAAGCACTAAAAAAAACGTATTACTCCGCTAAATTCGTGTTATCTGTGTGTTAAAATTTCTTTCATTCAAAAAATCTATTAAATATATTGCTTCTTTTTTTAAATAAAATATTATTTTTTTCGTTAGATAAAACATCAACCTAAATGTAATTATTTTATCTTTCAATGTATGTATTTTAGATTTATATTTTTAAGTTTTTTGCTTACCATTACTCAAATAATTGTAGCACAACCTAAAAAAACTCCCGCATTATTGCCCGCAGTTACAGAGGGATATGTGCGTATGGGTATGATGGCAGGAACAGCCAATTATTTTGGTGATATATACACAAATGTCAGTTTTACAAGACCTAGCTTAGCGTTATTTATTACCCGAAAAATAAGCCCACACATACATTTAAGGCTTAATTTATCAGTAGGAAGAATTGAAGGAGATGATTCGAAAGCAGCCGAAGGCAGTGTGCCGTATGCTCGAAATTTACATTTTAGAAATGATTTAAAAGAGATTTTTATAGGTTTTGAGTATGATTTTAAGGCAAGTTATGGAAAACATAAAAAAAGAAAATTTTTTACTCCTTATTTTGTCGCAGGAATTGCTTTATTACACCACAACCCACAAGCAAAAACACCTACCAATATGGATGCAAAATGGGTAGATTTACAAGCATTAGGCACAGAAGGACAAGGACGAATTGGGTATGGAACGCCATACAACAAAGTGCAAATCACAATTCCAGTAGGACTTGGACTTAAATTTAAAGTTGATGACCGTTGGGATTTTGGTATGGAAATCGTGCCAAGATTTACTTTTACAGATTATTTAGATGACGTAGGTGGTGCTTATCCAAAATTAGATAATTTAGGAAATCCATTAGCAGCAGCTATGAGCAATCGAACTTTAGAAATAAACGCAGCCAACAACGGTCAAAAACGAAATTTAGAATTGTTATATGCCAATTTTGGCTCACCTATTTCTTATGTTGGTTTTGATGGCAATCAATATCAAACTTTACCGCCTTTTCAACATGGACAAACTTCACGCGGAGGAAGTAAAAATAGAAAAGATATGTATATTTTTACAGGTTTTCATTTGAGTTATATTGTCAATGTTGGTTTAAAATGTCCTCAATTCAAATAAAAATAGAAAATGTTTTTTTTAAATGTATTTCTTGAATTGCCTCCAGATTTGTCTTTTTTTGAAATGTACTCCTTGAATCGTCTCCAGATTTATCTGGAGGATAATATACAGTTCAATCGTTGGCTCTACCCGAAATATCTAATGATTTCCAATAAACCATAAAAATTAAAGTTAAAAAAATCATCAATTAAAAAATAAATAAAATGAAAAAAATGATTCTTATTGTATCTTTTGTATGTTTTACAAGCGTTATTTTTTATAATTGTACCAAAAAAATAACCAATAATAATGCAAAATCTACCATAGAAATGGGCGAAATTGACCCAAATGGAAGCAGTGAATTAGCACTTTTGATGCGAGAAATGGACAAGGATAGCTGGAAAATAAAAGAAGCTATCGAAAAAAATCAAAATATTATCAATATAAAAGAAAAATTTGCCAAACTTCATACCGCCAAGCCCACAGAAGTGGACAAAAAAGATGCTACGTATAAAATAATGGCAGATGCTTTTTTGGTCAGTATTGATAATTTATATAAAGCACAAACTAAAACCGAAAAATTAGGTGCCTATAATATGATGGTGAATAATTGTTTGAATTGTCATAAATCAGCTTGCCCAGGTCCGATAGTGAGAATTAAAAAACTATTTATTGCACAATAATTTTTTAGTTTTTTTGTAAGTGAGCATCTAAAAAATAAACTACCCACTCAAAAAAAACTACTTTTAGTTCCCTCACCGCTGGGGAGGGCTTTTGTTTTTGAATGGTAATGAGCAAAAAATTGCTTCTTAGGAAGTTAGAGAGCAGCTAAAAAATAAAAGACCAATTTCTTAACAATTGCGTAATGTATTTTTTACAAACTCTCTTACTTCTTTTATTCACTAAAAAGGTCATTATGGTACTTTTTATAAAATGACACATAACTCAACTATCTCCAAAAGTGAGAATTTTTTACCAATATATTATTTTTTATTGTGTTACTTAAAAATATAGTTGATTATTTTTTAGCAAATATTTTAAAAAAAACATAGAAAACCATTTACTTTTTGTATCTTTGCGTTATCTATAAACAAACAAGTATATTTCCCTTCAAATCAACCATAAAAATATGCTTAAAAAATTATATCCACTATGAAAAAAAATTACATTTTTATAAAAAGGCAAAACTTTTTATTTGTCTTTTTTGTTATTTTTGCAAAAATATATCAACTGAAAAACAAAGCTGGGGAAAGTTAGAGTGGGACTAACTAAAAAATAATACGCCTATAAAAAAAACTCCCTCACCTTTGGGGAGGGCTGGGGTGGGGCATATTTTTTACTTATTCCATTTGGGGAGGGCTGGGGTGGGGCATATTTTTTACTTATTCTATTTGGGGAGGGCTGGGGTGGGGCATATTTTTTACTTATTCCATTATACTATCCATTTATTAACCATTAAAATTTTTATTTTTCAATCTTTTTACATTACTTTACTCTTTATAACGAAAACTATTTATAGTTTTTTTACGATAACATAAATTTCAGCAATAAAATAAAATGAAATACATCTATAAAATTTATCAAATAAATAGACTTGCTTACAGTTTAAGTCTATTATTAATGTTTGTCTTTGGTCTGCAAACAACATACGCACAAGACTATCGCAGTATAGGCAACGTTGATTTTGCTACTGCTACGAATTGGCAACGATTCAATGGCACTGTTTGGGTGGCTGCAGGCGCTGCACCTACCTCTGCGAATGGTATTATCACCATTCGAAATAACAGTAATGCCACCGTAACTGCTAATATTACCCTTGACCAATTAGTCGTACAAGGAAGTTTAATGGTCAATACAGGTATTACTTTAACGCTGAATGATGTCGCAGGCGATGAAATTACATTACAAGGTACAGGCGGAATTTACAATCGTGGTACGATTACTAACTGTACAGGAACGCTTTCTCCTGTCAATGCTTTTGAAACAACCGCTTGGGCTTCTCCCAAAGGCACTTATAATACTGCCAGCACCACAGCACCGACTACCGAAGCAACTGCTTTGTATTTTAGTCAGGCAGCTACCACAGCCCATATTTATTGGACAAATGGGAATGGAAAAAGGCGTGTAGTAGTCCTAAAACCTACTACTGCAGTGAGCGCTAATGCTGTAATCAGCGGCACTACTTACACTGCCAATACTACTTTTTCAAGTGGAGCCCTTGTAGATGGTACAGGGCGTGTGATTTTTAATGGCATAGGCAATCAAGTAAACGTTACAGGTTTGACTAATGGCACTACTTATCATATAGCAGTTTTTGAATACAATGGCGATTGTAGTAATGCTTCCCCTACTTATAAAATAGGAAGTCCGCTTGCAGGTACTTTTGTAGCGCAAAATAGACCTTTTATTACTACTTGGCAAACCACCGCAAATAATCAATCTATTACCATACCTACTACAACTGGAACTTACTCTTATACTGTAGATTGGGGAGATGGGATTCCTGATAATACAAATTATACAGGCAATGCCTCTCACACTTATACGACAGCAGGCACTTATACGGTAACTATCACAGGTGCTTTTCCTTCTATACGTTTCAATGGTACAGCAGGAAGTGGTAATATACGTACCATACAACAATGGGGAAGCCAAGCATGGACTTCTATGGTTAATGCTTTTAATGGCTGTTCTAATCTTACTTATACCGCTACTGATGTACCTAATCTAAGCAATGTAACAACTATGTTTCGTATGTTTCTTCGTTGCAGTGTTTTTAATGGTGATATAGGTGGTTGGAACACCAGTGCAGTAACAATTATGGACAGTATGTTTTATGGAGCCAGTGCCTTTAACCAAAATATAAGTGGTTGGAATACCAGTACGGTAACAAGTATGGCTAGTATGTTTGGTGGGGCTAGTTCCTTTAACCAAAATATAGGTACTTGGAATACCAGTGCGGTAACAACTATGAGGTATATGTTTAGTGGAGCTAGTGCTTTTAACCAAAATATAGGTAGTTGGAATACCAATTCAATAACAAATATGGGTTCTATGTTTAGTGGAGCTAGTGCTTTTAACCAAAATATAGGCGGTTGGAATACTAATGTGGTTGGAGATATGTTTGTTATGTTTCAGAATGCTAGTTCCTTTAATCAAAATATAGGCAGTTGGAATACCAGTGCAGTAACATTTATGGATAATATGTTTAATGGGGCCACTGCTTTTAACCAAAATATAGGTAGTTGGCAATTAAATAGCACCGTAGATCTTACAGATATGTTAAATAATTGCGGTATGAATAGCACCAATTATGAAGCAACTTTAGCAGGTTGGGCTACGCAATCCGTAGCAGGGCGTAGTTTAGGAGCAATAGGTCGTAATTATTGCAATGCTACAAATAGAACTACACTGACTAGTACTCCTAAAAGTTGGACAATCACAGGCGATATCAGGTTGTGTGCAGTAAATCTACAAGGTAATAATACTAATATTGTCCCTAATTCTGCAACTCCTTTGTTGACTAATTTTACTCTTTTCCCAGATGCTTTAATAAATAATAATGTAGTTCGTACTTATACTATTCAAAATTTAGGAGTAGCAGTTTTATCGGTCTCGAATGTGGCTTTGAGTGGAGTAGATGCAGCACAATATAGTATTTCAGGGCTGCCTCCTTTTTCTTTTAATATAGCCGCAGGTAGTTCGCAGACTTTTAATGTAACTTTTAGGCCTACAACTGTAGGCATTAAAAATGCCACTTTGACAATTACTAATAATGATGTTGTGAATAGTAGTTATGCTTTTGCAATACGAGGAACGGGTGATGCGGTGGCGAATAAAGCACTGAATTTTGATGGGCTAGATGATGTGATTGACGTTACTGGCGGACCTAATGTGAGTAGTACTTTCACAGTAGAAGCATGGATAAAACCCGGTACTAGAACCACCAGTAGTGTTATTGCAAGTAAAAAAACATCAGGGCTTGCTAATCCGGGTTGGGCTTTTTTTATTAATACTGCTGGTGGTTCTGATGGGTCACTTCATTTTGAAACGCAAAATAATGATGCGTCCACTGTTGCGGGGGTTATTACTGTTGGCGTTTGGCAACACGTAGCAGTTGTAGTCAATGGAACTTCTGTTCAAATATATAAGAATGGAATAGCGCAGACGATGATAACTTCTACTGCTTCTATAACAAATTCGCCACAAAATCTAAGAATGGGTGCATTTACTGGACTCCCACCTTTTATTTATGCGGGAGATATAGATGAAGTTCGAGTTTGGAATATAGCAAGAACCTGCTCTCAAATTCTTTCTACCAAAGATAGGCAATTAGTAGGAACTGAATCTGGTTTATTGACGTATTATAATTTCAATCAAGGAGTTGCTGGTGGTACTAATACTGGTCTAACTTCATTGATAAGTTTACCTGCGGGTAATAATGCTACATTGACTAGTTTTGCATTGTTAGGTACTACTTCGAATTGGATAGATGCCACTGGAAATGGCGTAATAGTAGGCTCACCTATTGCTCAACCTACTATCAATTTACAAGGCAATACTACCAATATAACTAATAATTCTGTAACTCCTTCTTTGACTAATTTCACAGATTTTGGAGATGTTTCAATAGGTGGTAATTTAGTGCGTACTTATACCATTCAAAATACAGGAGCCGCCACTTTATCGGTGTCGAATGTAGTTTTGAGTGGAGTAGATGCAGCACAATATAGCATTTCAGGACTTCCTGCTTTTTCTTTTAATATAACTCCAGGTAGTTCACAAACTTTTAATGTAACTTTTGCGCCTACCACTGCAGGCATTAAAAATGCCACCATAACCATTACTAATAGTGATTGTGAGAATGGTAGCTATGCTTTTGCAATAAGAGGAACAGGTACTCTTTCAAATAATAACGCATTGAATTTTGATTCAGCGGGTTCTAATTATGTGAACTTACCTAATGCAGTTTCAGTTTCTCAACTCAGTAATTTTACGATAGAAGCGTGGGTAAGGCGAACAGGTACCAATGGTTCGACTGCTATTTATACAGAAACATCTACAGGTGATAATAATCCGATGCTTAGTATATCAACTCTTGATGCGACAAGTAATTTTGAATTAATATTTAGAGATGGGGTAAGTGTTGGACTAAATGCTGTCTCTGTAAACGCCACTATCGCTTTGAATGTTTGGACGCATATTGCGCTCGTGCGAACTTCTGCTACGTCATTAAAAATATATATAAATGGAGTAGATACCGAGAATTTTACTTTTACAGCCCCTGCCTCGTGGACACCTAATAGTGTTAATGTGGGGATACGTAGGAGAGTGGTGAATGATGCCCCTGCCAATGGCAATATAGATGAAGTTCGAATTTGGAATGTAGCAAGAACTTGTTCGCAAATTCTTTCTACCAAAGATAGAGAATTAATAGGCAATGAATCAGGTTTAGTAGCATATTATAACTTTAATCAAGGAATTGCTGCGGGTACTAATACTGGTTTAAATTCGTTGATAAGTTTACCTGCGGGCAATAATGGTACATTGACTAATTTTACATTATCAGGTACTACCTCGAATTGGGTAGATGCCGCTACCAATGGCGTAACAGTAGGCTCACCTATTGCGCAACCTACTATCAATTTACGAGGGAATAGTACAAATATTACGAATAATTCTGTAACTCCTTCTTTGACTAATTTTACAGATTTTGGAAATGTCTCGATAGGTAGTAATTTAGTTCGTACTTATACCATTCAAAATACGGGAGCAGGTGCTTTATCAGTATCGAGTGTGGCTTTGAGTGGAATAGATGCAAGTTTATACACTATTTCAGGACTTCCTCTTTTGCCTTTTAATGTAGCCGCAAGTGGTTCACAAACTTTTAATGTAACTTTTGCACCCACCACTATAGGTATTAAAAATGCCATTGTAACGATTAGTAGTAGTGATTGTGTGAATAGTAGTTATATTTTTGCGATACGAGGAACAGGTTTTATACCAAATAACGCTTTGAATTTTGATGGGACAAATGATTTGGTTGATGTTATTGGCGGACCTAATATGAGTAGTAGTTTCACGGTAGAAGCATGGATAAAACCCGCTAGTAGAACTACTATTAGTGTCATTGCAAGTAAAAAAACATCAGGGCTTGCTAATCCGGGTTGGTCTTTTTTTATTAATGGTTTTAATACCTCTGATGGTACACTTCATTTTGAAACACAAAATAATGATGCCTCTACTGTACCTGGGGTTATTACTGTTGGCGTTTGGCAACACGTGTCAGCTGTAGTCAATGGAACTTCTGTTCAAATATATAAGAATGGAATAGCACAAACGATGATAACTTCTACTGCTTTTGTAGCAACTTCACCATCAAATCTAAGAATAGGTGCATTTACTCTCACACCTTATTATTATGCGGGAGATATAGATGAACTTCGAATTTGGAATATAGCAAGAACCTGCTCTCAAGTTCTTTCTACCAAAGATAGAGAATTAGTAGGAAATGAATCTGGGTTATTGGCGTATTATAATTTTAATCAAGGAGTTGCTGGTGGTACTAATACTGGTTTAAATTCATTGACAAGTGTACCTGCGGGCAATAATGGTACATTGACTGGTTTTGCATTGTCAGGTACCACTTCGAATTGGGTAGATGCCACTGGAAATGGTGTAATCGTAGGCTCACCACTTGTTGTTCTTCAACCCACTATCAATTTACAAGGCAACAATACAAATATTGCTAATAATTCTGCAACTCCTTCTTTAACGAATTTTACATCTTTTGGAATTATTTTACCAAATAATAATGTAGTTCGTACTTATACCATTCAAAATACAGGAATAGATCCTTTATCGGTTTCGAATGTGGCTTTGAGCGGCGTAGATGCGAGTTTATATACGATTTCAGGACTTCCTGCTTTACCTTTTGATGTAGCCCCAAGTAGTTCACAGACTTTTAGTGTAACTTTCACGCCCACAACCACAGGTATTAGAAATGCTACTCTCACCATTACTAATAATGATTGTGCGAATGCTATCTATAATTTTGCGATACGAGGCACAAGTGATGTGGCGAATAAAGCATTGAATTTTGATGGGGTGAATGATGTTGCTATTCTTGGTGGTACATCTATTAATCCAGCAACCACTTTTACTTTTGAATCTTGGGTGCGAGTTACTGGAGGAACTAATACAGTACGCACTATTGCTACAGTTCGAAATGCTACTTTTCAGGGATATTCTGTTACTGCTGATGCTGATAATAATTGGCGATGTACTTTTGGCAATGCTTCAGTTTGGAATATTTTAAATAGTAATGTTTCTGTTTCTCTCAATACCTGGACGCATATAGCCGTTACTTATAATGGTACAACAATGCTTATGTATGTGAATGGAGTATTGGCTAATTCACTTGTTGCAACATTTGTTACGAATATGTCTGGTTCAAGGATTGGTTCGAATTATACTCCAGCAGAATATATGGTGGGAGATATTGATGAAATTAGAGTTTGGAATATTTCTAGAACTTGTTCTCAAATCAAATCTACCATAACAAGAGAGTTAGTAGGAAATGAACCCAATTTATTTTTATACTATAAACTAAACGAAGGAATAGCAGGAGGTATTAATACAGGAGTTGCTAATCCATCTTCATTAGGAATTGCTGTTGGACAAGCCTTAAGTATTTCAGGTTCTTTTGCACGTACAGGAACTACCTCAAACTGGGTAGATGCCACTGCCAATGGTGTAATTGTAGGCTCACCTATTGGTCAACCTACTATCAATTTACAAGGAAATAACACAAATATTGCTAATAATTCTGTAACTCCCAATGTAACTAATTTCACAGATTTCGGAACGGTACTAATAGGCAATAATTTAGTTCGTACTTATACCATTCAAAATACAGGAACAGATCCTTTATCGGTTTCGAGTGTGGCTTTGAGTGGAGTAGATGCGAGTTCATATACGATTTCAGGACTTCCTGGTTTGCCTTTTAATGTAGCCGCAAGTGGTTCACAAACTTTTAGTGTAACTTTCACCCCCACCACTACAGGCGTTAAAAATGCTGTTCTCACCATTACTAATAATGATTGTGCGAATGGTATCTATAATTTTGTGATAAGAGGCACAAGTGATGTGGCGAATAAAGCATTGAATTTTGATGGGGTGAATGATGTTGCTATTCTTGGTGGTACATCTATTAATCCAGCAACCACTTTTACTTTTGAATCTTGGGTGCGAGTTACTGGAGGAACTAATACAGTACGCACTATTGCTACAGTTCGAAATGCTACTTTTCAGGGATATTCTGTTACTGCTGATGCTGATAATAATTGGCGATGTACTTTTGGCAATGCTTCAGTTTGGAATATTTTAAATAGTAATGTTTCTGTTTCTCTCAATACCTGGACGCATATAGCCGTTACTTATAATGGTACAACAATGCTTATGTATGTGAATGGAGTATTGGCTAATTCACTTGTTGCAACATTTGTTACGAATATGTCTGGTTCAAGGATTGGTTCGAATTATACTCCAGCAGAATATATGGTGGGAGATATTGATGAAATTAGAGTTTGGAATATTTCTAGAACTTGTTCTCAAATCAAATCTACCATAACAAGGGAATTAGTAGGGAATGAACCCAATTTATTTTTATATTATAAACTAAACGAAGGAATAGCAGGAGGCATTAATACAGGAGTTGTTAATCCATCTTCATTAGGAATTGCTGTTGGACAAGCCTTAAGTATTTCAGGTTCTTTTGCACGTACAGGAACTACCTCAAACTGGATAGATGCCACTGCCAATGGCGTAATAGTAGGTTCACCTATTGCTCAACCTACTATCAATTTACAAGGAAATAACACAAATATTACTAATAATTCTGTAATTCCCAATGTAACTAATTTCACAGATTTCGGAACGGTTCTAATAGGGAATAATTTAGTTCGTACTTATACTATTCAAAATACAGGCGCGGGTGCTTTATCAGTATCGAATGTGGCTTTGAGTGGAATAGATGCGAGTTTATATACCATTTCAGGTTTGCCTGCTTTTCCTTTTAATGTAGCCGCAAGTAGTTCACAGGCTTTTAGTGTAACTTTTGCGCCCACCACTATAGGCGTTAAAAATGCTACTCTCACCATTACTAATAATGATTGTGCGAATGGTAGTTATAATTTTGCCATACGAGGCGCAAGTGATGTGGCAAATAAAGCATTAAATTTTGATGGAACGAATGATTTTATAGTAGGCAATAATATTACTACACTTAACAATGCGTCTAAACTAACCTACGAAGCATGGATAAAAGTAGAAGGTACTTGGGTTGATTTTGGTATTATTATGTCCAAAGAATCACCAGGAAATTTGCGTACACAATTAGCACTTTCAGGTGGTTCACAAGGTGGAACAAATGACTTAGTAGCCATTGTGGCAGATGGTTTAACGAATAATATCAATTTGAATACCAATAGTGATGTGATTCCATTGAATACGTGGACACACGTGGCTCTGGTTTTTGATGGCACACAAATAGGAGATGCTAATCGCTTGAAAATATATGTGAATGGCGTACAACAAACAGGATTATCAACGGCTGGCACAGGTATCGTCCCTGCTGTTACAAGCAGTGGTAATGACCCGATGTATATAGGCTCACGTGGAGGAAGTGCAAATTATTTTAGAGGAGGTATAGACGAAGTCCGTATTTGGAATACTGCTCGTAATGCTTCAGAACTTGTAAGCAATATAAATGTAGAATTAGCAGGCAATGAATCGGGTTTGGTAACATATTATAAATTTAATCAAGGCGTAGCAAATGGTAACAATACGAGTATCAATACATTGACAGAAGGAACAGGTTGTGGGTCTACTGGTGCCATTACTAACTTTACCTTGACAAGTATAACCTCAAATTTTGTAGCAGGAAATCCAGCAGTTTCTCAAACCGCTAATAATACAACACGCGGAATAGTTAATTTACAAGGAAATAATACAAATATTACGAATAATTCTGTCACGCCTGATGTAAGTAATTTTACAGATTTTGGAACGGTACTAATAGGAAATAATGTAGTTCGTACTTATACCATTCAAAATAGCAGTGCAGCAAATCCTTTAGTAGTTTCGAATGTGGTTTTAAGTGGAATAGATGCGAGTTTATATGCTATTTCAGGTTTGCCCGCATTTCCTTTTAACATAAATGCAAATAGTTCACAGACTTTTAATGTAACTTTTACGTCCACCACTACGGGAGTTAAAAATGCTATTCTCACCATTACTAACAATGATTGTGTGAATAGTAGTTATAATTTTGCGATACAAGGCTCAAGTGATGTGGCAAATAAAGCATTGAATTTTGATGGATCTGATGATTATGTCGAGGTGAGTAGTGGCGGACCTAATCTGACCACTAATTTTACTGTAGAAGCATGGATAAAACCTACTAACACAGGTACTTCTAGTACGATTATAAGCAAAAAAATATCAGGACTTGTTAATCCAGGCTGGGCTTTCTTTGGTACTTCTAATGGAGAATTACGTTTTGAAACACAAAATAATACTGCTATCTCTGCTGCAGGGGTGATTAGTTTTGGAATTTGGCAACACGTAGCGGTTGTAGTCAATGGAACTTCTGTTCAGATATATAAGAATGGAATATTACAAACGATGACATCTTCTACTGCCTTTATAGCAAATTCTTCAGAAACGTTAAAAATAGGTACATTTGGAGCGCCAAGTTTATTTAATTATTCAGGAGAGATGGACGAAGTGCGTATTTGGAATACTGCTCGTAATGTTTCAGAACTTTCAAGCAATATAAATGTAGAATTAGCAGGCAATGAAGCTAGTTTGATATATTATAATAAATTTAACCAAGGAATTGCCGCAGGAAACAATACAAGTATTAATACTTTAATAGATAATACAAGATGTTTGGCTGCAGGTAACTTAATTGGCTTTAATTTGACTGGTAATAATTCGAATTTTGTAGCAGGAAATCCAGCAGTTTCTCAAACTACTAATAATACAATACGCGGAATTATCAATTTGCAAGGTAACAATACAAACATTACGAATAATTCTGTCACTCCATCTTTAACTAATTTCACCAGTTTTGGAACGGTTTCAATAGGTGGTAATAATGTAGTTCGTACTTATACCATTCAAAATAGTAGTGCAGCAAATGCTTTAATAGTTTCGAATCTAACTTTAAGTGGAGTAGATGTAAGTTTATATGCTATTTCAGGTTTGCCCGCTTTACCTTTTAACATAGCCGCAAGTAGTTCGCAGACTTTTAATGTAACTTTTACGCCTACAAATACGATTGGTTTAAAAAATGCCAATGTAAATATTATTAGTAATGATTGTGCGAATAGTAATTATAATTTTGCGATACAAAGCAATGTTACTTTAGCAAATTTGATAGCTTTATCAGCCAATAATATTGCCAATACGTCTTTTGATGCTAATTGGACAGCTATTGCATCTGCTGATAAATATCGACTTGATGTATCTGAGTTTGCTAATTTTAGTATTTCTCTACCAAATTATAATAATCAAGATGTAGGCAATGTAACTTTATTTAGTGTTATCGGACTTAACCCAAACAAAGTATATTATTATAGATTGCGGGCAGAAAATGGTGGTAATATCATTACTAATAATTCAAACGTAATACAAGTGCGTACTTTGCCTGATGCACCTGCTAGTCTTGTAGTGAATAATCCTATTACTTCCGTTAGTTTTCCAATTAGTTGGGGAAATGTAAGTGATGTGAGTGGTTATTATGTATTTGTATCTACTTCGAGTTCAAATTTTGATAGTAATTTATTACCTACTTATAATGGTTTTGCAGTTGCAGGACAAGCGACAACGACAGCGGTAATTTCAGGCTTACAACCTAATACCCAATATTATGTAAGAGTAAAAACGTATGTCGCACCACCTCTCGAAAGTGTAGTAATATCAGCTTATAGCAACGAAATAAATGTTTTGACTTCGCCTATATCGCCTGTAGCTACTGCTGCTACCTCTATCACAGATATTACAGCGACAGCCAACTGGAATATAGTAGCGGGAGCAACTAATTATTCTTTTGACCTTTCTAGTAATCCAAGTTTTGGTACATTTGTAGGTTTGTATAATAATTTATCAGTAGGCAATGTTAATACATTAAATCTAACAAGTTTAAATGCTAATACACAATATTATTATCGAGTGAGAGCAAGCAATGGTACGTTTTCGTTTAATTCTAATATTATTTCATTTATGACTTCGCCTACTCCACCCGCTACACCGACAGGTTTTGCGATTACAAACACTACATTAAATAGTGTTTCTTTGAGTTGGAATAGTGTGGCAGGAGCAGATGGTTATTATTTAGATTTGGCAACAGATGCAGGTTTTACGAATATTATTCCTTCTTTTAATCCTCAAAATGTAGGTTTAAATCTTACTACTACTATCAATAGTTTATCAAGCAATACTTTGTATTATGCTCGTTTGCGTGCCTATACGGGAGTTTCGCCTAATATTATTCAATCGATAAGTACTGCTGATTTGGTGATTACGACTTTGCCTACTGCACCTATATTAAATGTGTCATCAAATTTTTTATTTAATGGATATAGAGCGAATTGGACTGCTCCTATGGGCAATGCACCACTTACTTATACCATTGAATATAGTGATGATAATTTTGCTACTGCTTCAATTCTTACTCAGTCTTTGTTATCAAATCCTTTTTATGATATAGTTGGTTTCCAATCTTGTAAACAATATTATCATAGAGTAAGGGCTACAAATTCAGCGGGAAGTTCTGTTTATTCTAATATTGGTTCGGCTATTACAATTTCTTCACAACCTATTCCTCCTACATCTTCTAATATTTTAAGTACTTCTTTTACGGCAAATTGGATACTAAGTTGTCCAGTTCCTCATACTATAACATTAGAATATACAACAGATAATACATTCTCATCGGGAGTTATTATACAAACAGGATTAACGGGTACGAGTGCTAATATTACAGGACTTACACCTGCTACCACTTATTATTACAGAATATATAATGTAAATACGTCAGGTGCATCTATTGCTTCCTCTGTTATTTCATTCACTACTTTAGCAACTCCGCCTGCTATTCCAGTAGCCACCGCTAACACGCCTATCAGCTCAAGTAGTTTTACGGCAAATTGGCAGGTTGTCCCAAATGCAACTTCTTATCGTCTCGATGTTTCTTCGGTTTCAGATTTTAGTTCTTTTGCGTCAGGATATGAAGATTTGAACGTAGGAAATGTATTGAATTATACTATTACAGGTTTTTCTGGAAATAAAGTTTTTTATTATAGAGTGCGAGCGGTGAATGGTGCGGGAGGAATTTCTGGTAGTTCTAATGTTATTACAGCACTTACTATACCCTCAGCAGGTGAGATACAAGGCGAAACAAATGTTACCACTAATTCATTTATAGCCAATTGGAAACCTGCTAATGGTTCTACTACTAATCCTGTAAGTTATGAAATAGAATGGTGGCGTGTAGCGTTACCTAATGATATTTCGGCAGGTTCACAAGTGGTTTTATCTCCAGCACTTGCTCCAGTACTTGCTTTGAATATAACAGGTTTATTGCCAAATGAAGAATATTATTATAGAGTTCGTGTCATCAATGCGTCAGGAGCAGGTACTTTTTCTTCTTTCTCATCTCCTTTCCGTTTATTATGTCCTCCACCTATTGCTCAACCAGCGACAAATATATTAGATATAAGTTTGACAGCGAATTGGAATGTAGTAGCGGGAGCGAATAATTATTTCTTTGACCTTTCTACTGATATAGGTTTTGGTACATTTGTAGGTTCGTATAATAATTTATCAGTAGGCAATGTTAATACCTTAAATATAACAGGTTTAACTGCGAATACACAATATTATTATCGTGTAAGAGCTCAAAATCTTTCATCAAATATATCAGATAATTCAAATGTAATCCAAACGGGTACTTTATTAATGCCTGTGGCTTTACCAACTATTACTAATATTGCAACCAATAGTTTTAGAGTAAATTGGATTACACAATCAGGAATTACAGGTTATTATGTATATGTGGCTACTGATAATTTAAGTGCAGCAAGTTTTGAAACAAGTTTAGTACCTAATCTTAATCCTTTGATTGTGGCAGGGCAAGGAGTTAGTTTTGTAGATATTACAGGCTTGTCGAGTAATACTAATTACTATGTAAAAGTAAAAACCTATAGTGGAGTTTTAATTTCTGCGTATAGTTTGGCAGCCACTACGCTTACTTTACCTAATACGATTGTGGCGAATGTGCCTACGTCTGTTACTTCTAATTCTTTTCAAGCGACTTGGAATGCAGTCAGTGGCAATGGAATACTTACTAATTATAGTACTCAATCTACTGCGGGTAATCAAAATATTCCTTTAAATACATTTATTGATTATACAGGTTTGACCTCAGCAACGGCATATATTTACACAGTAACCGCTACTAATGCATCGGGAACTTCGAGTGTATCTAATCCAATTAGTGTCATTACCAATCCGATTGCAAATAATGCTACATTGCCTACACTCAATGGTTTTACAGCAAATTGGAATACAGGTACAAATATTGATGGTTACGAAGTGCAAGTAAGTTTAAGTAATACATTTACTTCGGTTTTATCAACACAAAACGTGATTGGAATGGCTAATAATAGTTTTGTATTCAATACATTCAATCCAAGCACTAATTATTTTTATCGCATTAGGGCTTACAAAGGCACAACCTATTCATTTGTTTCGAATATTATTTCGGTCAATACTTTGCTTGCGCCTCTGCCTGCTCCGTTGGCTACTTCGCCTACTTTGGTAACTAATGTAACAGCCACTGCAAATTGGAATATAGTAGCGGGTGCGGTTTCTTATACTTTGGAAACTTCGAGCAATAATTTTGTATCTGTTTTGAATACTTTTGCAGGATTAACTACCAATAGTCAGACTTTGACAAGTTTAAATCCATTGACAAATTATCAATATAGAGTAAGAGCGATAAATACGGCTGCTATTCCATCAGTCAATTCAAATGTTATCAATTTTGCTACTTCGGCAACGCCACCAGCAACACCGACAAATTTTGTTATCACCAACTTAACTGCTAATACTTTGCAATTATCTTGGAATAGTGTCATAGGAGTGAATGGATATTATGTAGATTTAGCAACAGATGCAAGTTTTACCAATTTTGTTAGTCCTTATAATCCTGTTGATGTAGGTTTAAATATTTCTTTGACTATCAATAATTTACCTTTGAATACGGTTTATTATGCTCGTGTGCGTGCTTACTCAGGAGCGGGAGCAAATTTGGTAAGTTCTGTCAATACTCCGACTTTAATTATCAATACTTTACCTATCATTCCAACGGCTTTAGCGGGAACTTTAGTAACCAATAATTCATTTACAGCCAACTGGAATGTGATTACAGGAACTGCTTTAGGGATTCGTTATAATGTGCAAGCAAGTACAGACCCAACTTTTTCGG
>JAAFJG010000110.1 GCA_013298075.1 Cytophagales bacterium
GTGAAATTTTTATAAAGAAAACGAAGAATTTTATCACTATTTGGAATAATTTTATTGATGAATTTATTCATCTAGCCAGAATTAAAACCAAGATTTTTAACCGTTTAAAAAACATCGGGTAGTGTAAACATTTTCAAAAAATTATAGATTTTTTACAGAATATTATACAAGTTAATTTCTATTTTATTTGTTAAAAAAAAAGAATTTAACAACACTGACCCTAACCCTCCTCAGCGGTGAGGGAACTAAAAATAGGTTTTTTTGAGTGGTTAGTTTATTTTTTATATGCTCCCTAAGTTATTTATTTTAAAATACACAAATCAAATATTTTAAAAAAATATTTGATTTGATATATTCAGCAACTTAGAATTAAAAATTTGACTATCAACTAATTAACGTAAACAAAAAATAAGTATTGCGCTTAAAAATCAGGCAAAAATAAGGTTTTTTAAGTTAAAAACGTTCTTAAAATTAGTTACTTTTAATCACATTTTTAACATAATCAATACTTACTTCAAAAAAATCTGCCAATTCTTCTAAACTCATTCCTTTAGAATATCCTTTTAGAATATTTTTAAATTTTTCTTTTTTCTCGCCAATAGTTTCGCCTTCTTTTTTACCGATTTCTTTACCTCTCGCTTCGCCAATTTGTTTGCCTTCTTGATAACGAAGGTCTTTTGTGATGTCTAATGTAATAGGCATATTATTAATTATTTCAATTATTATTAAAAAAATTAATTACTTTTAATCACATTTTTAACATAATCAATACTTACTTCAAAAAGATCCGCCAATTCTTCTAAACTCATTCCTTTAGAATATCCTTTTAGAATATTTTTAAATTTTTCTTTTTTCTCGCCAATAGTTTCGCCTTCTTTTTTACCAATTTCTTTACCTCTCGCTTCGCCTCTCGCTTCGCCAATTTGTTTGCCTTCTTGATAACGAAGGTCTTTTGTGATGTCTAATGTAATAGGCATATTATTAATTGTTTCAATGATGATATTTTGTAAACCACGTAAGCCACGTAAACCACTCATAACATCTATTTGTTTTAGATATTTTTCTTGTTTAAGCGTACCTTTATAACGTATATCCGTTTCAGTTATTGTAATTATTCGATCTAAAATATTTTTGGCGACTACTCTTTCTGTCCCTTTATCAAACTTCGCTAAAATTCCTAAAATCACAAACTCAGGAATATCTTCCTCCAAAAATTCTTCATAATCAATATCCCGAATATCGATAATATCAAACCTAAATTTTATATTTTTATACTCAAAACTATTTTTCATCGTCATTTTTTCGTCACCAATATAAATTACGTATTGATGAACAGGTAATCTATGTTTTTTTAGCAGAATCATAAAATATTCGCCCATACGAATATTCATATCGGTTTCATTTTTGGATTGAAATTCTATTTGAAGCAAATAATTCTTCTTTGGGTCATCTTCAAAAGTTACTTTGCGCAAAACATCACTCTCACGTTCCCTCGTAGATTGAATTAAAGGGTCTATTTCTGAAAGTTGAGTTTCAAGAATATCCAACGAAAATAATTTATTGACAATTGGGAAAGCAGATTTATCAATATTTTCTTTGATAATTTTATCAAATTTGTTACTTTTATCTAATTCTTTATTTTTAGATTTCTCTTCCATTTTATTGTTTTATGTTTTATTTTCTAAACAGCATAATTTATTTTAAACCTTACTTTTTAACCATTCTACATAAAAATCAGCCATTTTATCAATTTTTTCATTATTCATAAAAATTTCATTATTTCTTTGTTCTATGTCTGAGAACATATCTTTATAATGTATTAATTCCCAACTTCCATCTAAATTTTCTATCAAAGCACTCATCGATTCTACCCAATCTCCCGAATTCATATATAAAATACCTTCCAATTTTTCCATTGTGGGTTTATGTATATGTCCACAAATAATGCCCTCACATTTTTTTGATTTTGCCATTTGGATTAATTTTTTATGGTAAGAATTTTTAGGCGAAAAAATAGATTTTACTTTTGTTTTTAGATATTGAGAAACAAATATTGGTTTTATTTTTATTTTTTTTAGTAAAAAATTCAAGCCTTTATTCAACCATAAAGAAAAAATATAAGCCAAAGAACCCATTTTTGCTAACCATTTTGCATTTGAAGTAATCGAATCAAAAATATCACCGTGTACTACAAAATATTTTTTTCCAAAAGATTCATAAATATAATCCATTTGCAAAGAAAAATTACCAATTTGTAATGGCAAAATAGTATCTAAAAAATCATCATGATTGCCGTGCAAATACCAAACTTTTGTCTGATTTTCTTCCATTATTTTCATTACAAATTTAAAAAAACGAGTGTGTTTTTGTTTCCAACTTCCATATTTTTTAAGTTCCCAACCATCGACAATATCACCATTCATAATAAGATTTTCACACGAATAATCAGACAAAAAATGTACAATTTCGTCTGCTTTTGATTCTGTAATTCCTAAATGAAGGTCTGAAATAATGATAGTTTTGACTATTTTCATAAATTATTTTTCTTTTAAAGTTGCAAAAATAACTAATTTTTTAATCTTTTTTGAAATTCTGACAAATTATTTTTATAAAAATAAATCAGAAGTAATTTTATCCGCTAAAATTTTACCTTTTTTTGTCAAAAAAATTGTATTGCTTTGTATATATAAACAATTATTTTGTATGTATTTGTCGATTGTTTTTTGTTGGATATTTAAAAAGTCAATATTTTTTTCTGCGTATATTTTTGTAATATCTACGCCCCAAATAGTTCTTAATCCTGTCAATAAATATTCGTTGATATGGTCAATATCAGTCAAAGTTTCGATAGTGCAAGGAATTTTATTTTGATTAATTTCTTTGAGATAAACAGCATTATTACTGATATTATATTGCCTTTGTTTTCCGTTATAAGAGTGTGCAGAGGCACCAATTCCTACATAATTGCCTTGTTTCCAATAATTTTTATTGTGTTGTGCATATTGTTTATTTTTAGCAAAATTAGAAATTTCATATTGTTCATATTGATTTTTTTGTAAAATTTTGGTCAGAATTTCATAATGTTCTGCGGCTATTTCTTCCGAAATAGGAATCATTTTTTTATTTTTTACCCATTTCCCAAAACTTGTTTTTTCTTCTATTGTCAAACAATAAGCAGAAATATGAGGCACATCAAAAGACAAAGCAGTTGATAAATCATTCAAAAAAATAGAATTACTTTGTAAAGGTAAAGCATACATCAAATCTATAGTAATATTATTAAAACCATAATTTTGTGCATTTAAAATGCTATTTTTAGCATCTTTTGAATGGTGGGCGCGATTCAGTTTTTTCAAAATATCGTCCTCAAAAGTCTGTACGCCAATGCTCAAACGATTGATTCCTATATTTTTCCATTCGATTAGTTTTTCAATATTAATATCATCAGGATTTGCCTCTAATGTAATTTCGGTATTCTCATCAAAAGTATAATATGTTGAAATAGTATTAAAAATCAAACCCAATTCATTTGCAGTCAATAAAGAAGGAGTCCCGCCACCAAAATAAATCGAGTATAAATATTTATCAGTCAAATAATTTTTTTGCAATTCAATTTCTTTACAAATCCCTTGAATCATCTCTAAACGATATTTTTGGGAAGTGCTAAAATGAAAATCACAATAATAACAAGCCTGTTTACAAAAAGGAATATGAATATAAATTGCCATCTAAAAATATTTTTCTAAGGCTTTTGCTCTGGTCATGGCAACTTTTGCACACGCTTGAGCCAAAGCAGAAATAACAGGTTTATCAATAAAATCTAAAAATTCGTAATAATAAATTTTTTCGTCATATAACTCTCGTGCTTTATTGATGAGTTCATTACATCTTTTTGAGCCTAAAGATTTATACACAAAAGCAGAAAGTGGGGAGTTTTTCATATCAAAACTTGTTTCGGTTTCTCGCCCATGCTCGAGCAGATGCAATACTTCAGGTTGGTATACGATATTTTCGTATAAAGGTGTAGGAATAGGTAAAAAATCTTCTGCTCTATCAACATGATGTTTGCTAAAATTATTTCTGGCCGAACCCGTCAAAAGAGAAAGCGGCACATCTTCTCCCGTTACAATCGCAAAAGCCTCCAAAATAGTAGCTAATAATAACTTAATTTGTAAATATTCAGAAGCAACAATTAAGTTAATTCTGGCTTGCGTTTGTAATTGTAAAAAAGTTTTTTTGTTGGGAGTTCCTTTATATTCACGAAAAATATTATCAGGATTTAACAATCTAATAAAATTTTCGGTTCGCATAATTCCTTGTCTATATTTGATAATCGAATAAGAATAACCATCTAAATTAGTTTGAATATTATTAGATTCAAAAATCAAAAGCCAAGTATTATCCAAAAAACGTCCTACATTTGTATCCGAAAAATTAAGCACATCAGCATTAGCCACTTCGACAGATAATTTAGTAGTGTTTTCTATTTCTTTTCCTTTGTATTCTAATTGATATTTTTTGTTGAGTCTTTCTAATTTTTTTTCATTTTGTTCATAACTCCAAAAATCGCTCAGGGGTCTGAAAGGAATGGTGGCTTCGATACAAGAAATAATGGTGGCTAATTGTTTAGGTGATAAAAAAGGTTCTAATAATTTTGCGGCAGTAACGGCACTCAAAAATTCATTCAATCCTTGAAAAGGTGATAATTTCTGTCCCAAACTAAATCCAAAAATATCTAATACTAATCTAAAAACAGTATCATGTTCGGTGAGATGATTTCTGATAATAAAAATTTCATCTCCTTTTATAGTAGCATAATCCTCCAAAAAATCTTGTAAATTAACAGGATAACCGCCATCTACTTGAAAATAAACGACATCATGAAACAGAATACTTAATTTTTGTAGCGGATTTTTTAGGTCTTTTAATACAGTCAATGCATGTTCTGGTATATGAAATTTACGGCGTGTGCCAATCATTGAATTATGAATCAATAATCCTAAATATTCTACCTCTTTATCAGCAACTTTAGTTTTGAGTTCATTAAAAGATTCTTGTAAAATATAAATAATCTGGTGTATAGGTGAACGTTTCATAAGTAGATAAAAATGATTAAGAATGAGTTTTTATGTATGTGTACTGAAAAATAATTGAGTATAAAATTTTAATGCAAATCTAATAATTTTATATGAAAATAACTAACTATCTATAAAATTAGCAAAAATTTTTCCAAAATTGAGATATAGATTTTTTCTGTTGGATTTTGGACAAAAATATATTAAAAAAATATATTAAAATACAAAATATATTAAAATACAAAATATAAATCTGTTGCAAAAGATTTAAATAGCAACTAAGGATCGAAAAAGTAATAATGTAAACTTTTTATTTTATTTATTTTTGAGGTCTAAAAATGTTATAACTGCAAAAAATGGCTTAGTGATAACCAAACTAAATAACTAAAAAATATAATAATTTTAATTTTATACTGATGTTACGCAGGCTTTAAATAAGATTTGTAATAAGCAGATTTTCTTTCGTTTTATTCTGCTTTCTTACATTTATATTCATTGAAAATCAATACTTTATGATAATGAAATTACCATTTTACAAATTAAAATTTTACCTTGCGTAACATAAGTTATCTATACAAAAAAACATCATTGTTCATTATAATTCAAATCCTTTGAAAAAGTTTCTTCCATAAAATATAAAGCCACCAAAGCAATCAGCATCGTAAGCATACCCACAGAGAGAGCCGCCCAAGTCAAACCCATATTTTCTTTAATAAATTGAAACAAAATCGTAACCAAAACCAACGTACCACGTGCAATATTAGGGACGGTAGTAGCCACAGTTGCCCGCAAATTTGTACCAAATTGTTCGGCTGCAATCGTTACAAACAATGCCCAATAACCCATCGAAATACCCAGTAAAAAACAATTCAAATAAAAAAAAGTAAGCGTTTTGATAGGAGCAACCAAATAAAATATGGTCATCAAAATTGCCATTAAAATACAATATAAAACTACTTTTTTTCGACTTTGCAACCATTGACTTAAAATTCCTGTCAATAAATCACCTATAGAAATGCCCAAATAAGCATACATAACCGCTTTTCCAGCACTTGCTTTCTCTTGAAAACCTAAATATTCACTAAACTCAGGAGCTAAAGTTATTAAAATTCCTATCACAAACCAAGTAGGAAAACCAATCAAAATGCAATACAAATATTTTAAAAAACGTTTTTTAGGCGTAAATAACATAAAAAAATTACCTCGTTGTACTTGTTGTTGTTTGGTCTGATGAAACATACCCGATTCAAATACGCCCACTCTCAAAACTAACAACATTAAACCCAAACCTCCACCGATAAAATAGCAAGTTCGCCAATCAAAAATAGTGGAAATTAAATAGGCTAAAACTGCTCCGAGCATACCAACTGTACCAACCAAAGTTGTGCCATATCCTCTAATTTTTTTGGGTAATATTTCTGCAACCAACGTAATTCCTGCTCCTAATTCTCCTGCTAAACCTACGCCTGCAATAAATCTTAAAATACTATATTGTGTTAAATTTGTAGCAAAACCATTCGCAATATTTGCCAAAGAATACAATAAAATCGAGCCAAAAAGAACAGATAAACGTCCTTTTTTATCGCCCAAAATTCCCCAAATAATACCGCCGACTAACATTCCTAACATTTGCGTATTCAAAGGAATTAGTCCATCAGTTGCTAATTTATCACCTGTGATACCAATACTTTTTAGACTTTCTATCCGCACAACACTGAATAAGATTAAATCATATACATCAACAAAATAGCCCAAAGCAGCCACCCAAACGGGAATACTCATCAAATTTTGCCAAGTTGTTTTTTCCTTTTGTATATGATTTTCATCATTTTTTAAACTTTTATTTGATAAATCGGTCATTTTTTTGAATATTGAAAATAATTTTGAGATAAATACAAGATCTATACATTTCATTGATAAAAAAATGTATAGATTGTAAGGGGAAAAAAAATAAGCAAGTTTTGTTTTTTTTTTTGATTTTATATATTCCAATAAGGGAACATCTAAAAAATAAATTACCCACTCAAAAAAACTTATTTTTAGTTCCCTCACCGCTGGGGAGGGTTAGGGTCAGTGTTGTTAAGTTCTAATATTTGTCAGGTAAATTATTTTACAAATCAA
>JAAFJG010000111.1 GCA_013298075.1 Cytophagales bacterium
ATAAACATAGTATAAAAGAACGAAGAAAAAAAGCAGGCTGGAATGATAAATATTTAAAGGAATTATTAAAAAATATGGCTTATTAGGTGCGTTTAACCTGTAAAAAATAAAATTAAAACAAATAAAATTATGGTAAAGCAAGAAGAAGTAGCAACAACACATATAGTTATGTGGCTTTCTTGGGAAGAAATTCAAAAAAAATATCCTAATAAATGGGTTTCATTGGGTTTTAAAAATAGAGGATATGTGGAAAATAGCGAACTCGATGTTTTGGGTGTGGCTGATACTTTTGATGAAATCAATGAATTTGATAGTAAACATAAAGGCGGATTTTATAAAATAAAACAATATGCAATGTTCACAACACGAAGTACCGAAATAATGAAAGAATCAAAAAAATTAGTGTTTCCCATTTATACTGCCGTTATTTTAAAATAGTTATGAAAAAAAATCAAAAAAAAGTAAAGCATTGCCTAAATAAATCAAAAAAACGAAACTTCATAAAACCTAAATAAAAACATTAAAAAATAAGTTTTACTTAGTAAAACTATAAAAAAATAATAATAAAATTGAGCATTTTTGAAAAAAAATTATTCACACAAACATTCATTTGAAAAGAATTTATCCTATTTTCCAAAATAAATTATTTTTTTTTGTAATATTCAATCCATAAATAACACTTATAAAAATAAAAAAAGAAGTTTAATCTTAAAAAAAATCATTATAAAAATTATGTGGAGTTTTTTGAAATATGTGTTTGCAACTATTGTAGGTATTTTTTTGTTGGGTTTTATCAGCATTATAATTGTGGTGTTTATGATTCCAACCGATAAATCTGTCAATATCAAAAATGGGTCTGTTTTAGAAATATCATTGGATAAAAATATTTCAGAACGCACCAAAGAAAATCCTTTGGCGGGCTTAAATCCTTTGGGAGGCGATGAAGAATCTATCGGCTTGAAAGAAATCAAAGATGCTATCAGAAAAGCAAAAGATGATAATAAAATTAAAGGAATTTTAATCAAAGCAACTCTCTCAGGTGCGGGCGGCGGATATGCAACCTTAGAAGAAATCAGAAATGAATTGATAGAATTTAAAAAATCTAAGAAATTTATTTATGCGTATGCCGAAATTTATGAAGAAGCGTCTTATTATTTAGCTTCTGTGGCAGATAAAATCTACTTAAATCCAGCAGGAATGGTGGAATTAAATGGCTTAAATTCTAATAAAATGTTTATCAAAGGTACATTAGACAAATTAGAAGTAAAACCTGAAGTTTTTAAAGTAGGAGAATTTAAAAGTGCCGTAGAAATGTTTTTATTGGATAAAATGAGTGATGCCAATCGTAAACAAACTGAAAGTTACTTAAATTCTATCTATGATCATTTTTTGGAACAAGTAGCAAAATCAAGAAATATTTCTTTGGCAGATTTACGTAATATTTCTAATGAAATGTTGTTGAGAGAGCCAAAAGACGCTATTACATATAAAATTGCTACCGATTTGGCGTATTATGACGAAGTAGAAACACAAATCAAAAAAGAAATTAAATTGAAAGAAAGTGATAAAATTCCCTTCGTTTCAATCGGAAAATATGCTGATGTAAAAGGCAAAAAAGAAAATAGTAGTTCTGATAATAAAATTGCAGTTTTGGTAACAGAAGGAGAAATTAACTCAGGAAAAAGTGGTGATAATAATATTGGCTCTGAAAGTGTAGTAGAAGAATTGCGAAAATTACGCAATGATAAAAACGTAAAAGCGATTGTTTTGCGTATCAATTCGCCGGGTGGAAGTGCTTTAGCGTCAGATGTAATGTGGAGAGAAATACAAATTACCAAAAAAGTAAAACCTGTGATTGCTTCTATGTCAGATGTGGCGGCTTCGGGTGGTTATTATATGGCAATGGGCTGCGATTTGATTGTCGCACAACCTAACACCATTACAGGCTCGATTGGTATTTTTGGCGTATTGATGAATACTGAAAAAATGCTGAAAAATAAATTAGGTGTTACGTTTGATGGCGTAAATACAGGTAAATTTTCGGATTTAGGAAATATGACGCGTGAAATGCGCGATGATGAACGTAAAATTATTCAAACTATGGTAGAACGTGGATATGAAGAATTTACTTCAAAAGCAGCAAAAGGCAGAAATATGTCGATAGAAGATTTGAAAAAAGTTGCTTCTGGGCGTGTGTGGTCTGGAAAAGAAGCAAAAGAAAGAAAATTAGTGGACGAATTGGGCGGCGTTGATTTGGCTATTAGGTTGGCAGCAGAAAAAGCAAAAATTAAAAATGATGATTATAAATTGCGTTACTATCCTATTGAAGTTGATTTTTTCCAAAAATTAACGGATAAATTAACCAAACAATCAAAAATTACTGAAAAAATATTAGAAGAAAAATTAGGCGAATTATATCCTTACCTTAAAATGTTGGAATATAGCAAAAAACAAGACTTAATTCAAGCGCGTTTGCCTTATAATTTTTCCACAAAATAAGCCAAAAAAACAAAAAAATCAGTCCTAAAAAAACTGATTTTTTTGTATAATTTTTATTTTTTTTGGTTAGTAATATTGTTTTTTTCAAATTTATTTTTAATTTTGCGAAAAAAATAATATTTTTTTATAATTTTTTCATTTTTTTTCGTTAAAATATTGCAATAAACTTATTTTTTAAAATTATTATAGATAAAAACTATGTATTGGACGCTTGAGTTAGCTTCTTTCTTAGAAGATGCACCTTGGCCTGCAACAAAGGAAGAATTAGTCGATTACGCTGAAAGAACAGGTGCGCCCCTCGAATTGCGTGAAAATTTAATGAAACTGGAAGACGACGGACAACCTTATGAAAGTATCGAGGAAATCTGGCCTGATTATCCAAGTAAAGAAGATTTCTTGTTTAATGATGATGAATATTAAACAAAAATATACTTACTAAAATTATTACACAAACACAAACCGCCTAATATTTATACCAAGATTTATATAATTTTGATGATTTATAAGATTGATTCACTTGATTTTCAAGAATTTATATCTTAAAAAAAATCACAAAACTAATTATTTTTGAGTATGAAATTGTAGGCGGTTTTTTTAACTTTTATTTATGAACTTATTAAATCCTGTTATAATAGTTGGGGCTGATACGATTGGAAAAATCGCCTTAGAAATTTTTAAATCTAATGATGTAGTTGTCTATGGTTTTTTAGATGAAGATAAAAATAAATATGACAAAGAAATTGACCATATTGCTATTTTTGGAAGTCCTGACGATGATGGTTTTTTAAAATTGATTGGCAAAAAATGTGATGTTTTTGTTGCTTCTGATGATAGCAAATACAAATACAAAATGATAGAAATGTTGAATGATAGACGAAAAGTAATGCCTGTCAATGCCATTCATTCGAACAATCATTTGAGTTCTACGCTTAGTTTAGGTTTTGGAAATTTATTGAATAATGGCGTAAGTTTGGGAACTTTTGTGATTGTAGGTAATCATAATATTTTTCACACGAATACGATTGTAGAAGCAGAAACAACAATTGGAAGTTTTGTGCAAATTGGAGCAGGAACTATTATCGGTACAAATGCCATTATCGAAGACAATGTTTTTATCGGTTCAGGCGTTACGATTGTGGCAGGTGTGAAAATAGGAGCAGGCGCAAGAATAGGAGCAGGTTCGGTGGTGATAGAAAATGTAAAACCAAATGCGACAGTTTTTGGAAATCCTGCGAAAGCAATGTAAAAAATAATTCTTTTTTAGGGATATAAAACTCGAACATACCTCAAAAATTATCTCAAAAAAATAATAAATCAAAAAAATAATAGATATATTTTTGTATTTTAAAAACTTATTCTTATTTTTGAAAAAAATTAACAAAGGCGAGGAAAAATGTCTGCAAAAAAATTACTATTTTTTTTATTATTAGCCTCATTTTTGGGTGGATCATTTAGTTTATTGGGTTTTTGGTGGATTACCAAACCTAAAAATGATGTTCGCAAACAAATTCAACCTGATAATATTTTTGCCTCTCGTCAAGTAAATATAAAAGTTCCTGATAATATAAATTTTACGAATGCCTCTAAATTGGCTTTGCCTTCTGTGGTGCATATCAAAGTAAAATATGCTAATCGAGTTGTCGCACAAGAAAGCGAGGAAACCATTGAGGATTTTAGAAATGATACGCCAAGAGGACATCATTCGTCTGGCTCGGGAGTGATTGTTTCGGAAGATGGATATGTGGTTACGAATAGGCACGTGATTAATGATGCAACTACAATAGACGTGATTTTATTTGATAAAAGAAGTTATACGGCGGCTTTGATAGGCACAGACCCAAGTACAGATTTGGCATTGCTTAAAATAGATGAAAATTCTTTGCCTTTTTTAAAATATGGCAATTCTGATGAAGTGCAAATTGGCGAATGGGTAGTGGCGATTGGCAATCCTTTTGATTTAGTTTCGACCGTAACCGCAGGCATCGTAAGTGCGAAAGGAAGAAGCATTAGTTTGTTAGATGATAATTATTCTGTGGAGGCTTTTATCCAAACTGATGCAGCCGTAAACCCTGGTAATTCTGGTGGTGCGTTAGTCAATACAAAAGGTGAATTAGTGGGAATAAATACCGCTATTGCGACGCAAACAGGTTTTTTTGCAGGATATTCTTTTGCAATTCCTGTTAATTTAGTCAAAAAAATAAGTGATGATTTGATGAATTACGGCGAAAGTCAAAGAGCAGTTTTGGGAGTAAGTGGAAAAAGTGTAACCGCCAATATTGCAGAAAAAAATCATTTATCAGAAGTAAAAGGAGTAATTTTGATGGGCGTTACCAAAGGTGGCGTGGCTGATAAAGCTGGTTTACAAAAAAATGATGTGATTATTATGGTCGATAACGTAAACATCAATAATTTAGCAGAATTACAAACTGAAATCGCACTCAAAAGACCGGGCGACAAAATGAAAATTAGTTTTTGGAGAGATAATAAAAAACGAAAAGTAGAATTAATATTGCTTGGAAAAAATGGAGAAAAAATACCTAAAAAATCTAAAATCTATCAAAAAGATATTACACAAGTGTTGGGTTCGAGTATGCGAAGGCTCACAGGCGAGGAAAAAAAACGTTTTGATATTGATAATGGCGTAAAAATTTTGGTGATTGGCAAAGGAAAATTCAAAGAATGTGGTTTTAGAGATGGTTTTATTATCACAGAAATAAAAGGAAAACAAATGAAAAACGTGCAAGATATTCAAAAAATGTTGCAAGAATCAAAAGAAAAAAATCAAAATGCTATTATAAAAGGCATATATCCAAACGGAACTAAAAAAGAATGTACGATGGCTTGGTAGCTATTTTTTATTATTTATTCATTGTGTATTTATTATCATTTCAAAATATATTTCAAAATTTAAACAATCTTTATTCACACTAAAAAATGGAAATTCTCATTAGTCTCGGTTTAATTGCAATAGGCGTAGTATTGACCGTCATCGGTTCGAATATATTAGTAGATGGTGCCTCTGCGATTGCAAAAAAATTCAATATCTCAGATTTAATTATAGGTTTAACTATTGTTGCCTTTGGTACTTCATCTCCCGAATTGGCAGTTAATATTACGTCTTCCATCAGCGGAAAAACCGATATTGCCATTGGTAATATTTTAGGAAGTAATATTTTTAATGTATTTATTATTTTGGGTATTGCTGCTGTTATTTATCCTGTGCGTGTGCAAAGTGCATCTGTTTGGATAGAAATTCCGATGAGTCTGTTGGCGGCTTTGGTGGTAGGCGTAATGGCGAATGATATATTTTTTGATGCTGGATTTGGAGATAGAGGTAATATTATTACTAAGAACGTAATCACAAGAACAGATTCTTTAATTTTATTGTGTTTCTTTGCTGTTTTTATGTATTACACAGTGTATGCCTCAAGAAATACGCAAGAAGATTTGAAAGATGAATTAGGAAAAGAAATGCACAACGACTTGGCAAAGAAAGATTTAATGTCATCAGGAAAGGCAACTTTATTTATTATTGGTGGTTTAGTTTGTTTATATTTTGGGTCTGATTGGTTGGTGATAGGAGCGGTTAAGATTGCGAAAGTAGCAGGTTTAAGTGATGCAATTATAGGTTTGACTATCATTGCAGCGGGTACATCTGTGCCTGAATTAGCGACTTCTGCGACTGCGGCGTACAAGAAAAATTCTGATATTGCGATAGGAAACGTGGTAGGTTCGAATATATTCAACATATTCTTTATTTTAGGTTTAAGTGGTTTAATCAATCCTTTGCCTTTCTCAAGTCCTACGGCTTTGGTAGATATTTTGATGACTATCTTATCGAGTATTATGATGTTTACGTTTACCTTGGCAGGAAAAGGTAGAATGATTAGCAGAGGCGAAGGCATTATTTTGATTGTGATTTATTTGGCTTATCTAAGTTATTTGATTTCTACGGTGGCAGGATAACATTTATTTTTCCTTATAAAAATAAAAAGAAACACTTATAAACGCAAATTTTATAAGTGTTTTTTTAGTAAATTTATGTAGAAAATAAAAATATTTTTTTGAAATATATTTTTTGAATTGCCTCCATATTTATCTGGAGGATAATAAAAAATTCAATCTTTGGCTTTAGCCGAAATCTCTGCATTTTTGAAATTGATTTTTTTAAATAAATGGCATAAATGCCATTTCTATTCATACAAAATAAAATTATATCCGCAATAATTTACCATGAACCAAAATAGTTTACAAGTTTTGCTTTCAATTTCATAAAACGCAAAAGTAACGATTTTA
>JAAFJG010000112.1 GCA_013298075.1 Cytophagales bacterium
CTGTTGTTGGTTCATCTAAAATATATAAAGTTTTTCCTGTGTCCCTGCGTGAAAGTTCTGTGGCTAATTTTACTCTTTGTGCTTCGCCTCCCGAAAGTGTGGTGGCTTGTTGTCCTAATTTCAAATATCCTAAACCTACATCAGCCAAAGCAGCGATTTTTCTTTTGATAACAGGTTGATTTTCAAAGAATTGTACGGCACTTTCTACGGTCATATCCAAAATATCAGCAATAGATTTACTTTTAAATCTAATTTCTAATGTTTCGCGATTGTATCTTTTTCCTTTGCAAGTTTCACATTCTACATATACATCAGCCAAAAATTCCATTTCTATTGACTTCATTCCTCCTCCTTGACAATCTTCGCATCTGCCACCTTTTACATTGAACGAAAAACGTCCGGGTTTGTAGGCTCTGATTTTTGATTCGGGTAATAAACTAAATAAAGTTCTTATTTCTGTAAAAAAACCAACATAAGTCGCAGGATTAGAACGTGGAGTTCTTCCGATAGGAGATTGGTCAACCTCAATTACTTTGTCTAAATTTTCTAAACCTTCTATTTTTTCATAAGGCAAAGGTAGTTTTTTTGCCCTAAAAAAATGCTGACTTAACAAAGGAAATAAAGTTTCGTGAATCAAAGTAGATTTTCCACTTCCTGATACGCCTGTAACACAAACCATTTTTCCCAAAGGTAATTTCAACGTAACATTTTTTAGATTATGTCCTTTTGCACCAATCAAAGTCAAAAATCCGCCATTTCCTTCTCTTTTTTCTGTAGGAATTTCTATATTTTTGATGCCTAATAAATACTTCATAGTAGTACTATCATCAGGCGAAATTTCCGAAGGTTTTCCTTGCGCTATCACACGCCCCCCATGCACGCCCGCACCCTTGCCAATATCCAATAAATAATCGGCTTGCAACATCATATCTTTGTCGTGTTCTACCACAATCACCGAATTTCCCAAATCTCTCAAAGCCTGCAAAGATTTTATCAATTTAACATTATCTCGCGCGTGCAAACCAATACTTGGCTCATCTAAAATATACAAAACGCCCACTAATTGCGTCCCGATTTGCGTTGCCAATCTAATCCGTTGTGCTTCTCCACCCGAAAGCGTTTTCATTTGTCTTTCCAAACTCAAATAATGCAAACCAATATCTAACAACAAACCTAATCGAGTTCTAATTTCTTTTAATAATGGTTCTGCGACTACTAATTGACGTTTTTCGAGTTTTTCTTCTATATTTTCGAGCCAATTTCTGAGTTCATCGAGATTAAATTGTGAGAGTTCAGCAATATTTTTATCGTGAATTTTAAAATAACGACTTTCTTTTTTTATTTTTGTTCCTTGACATTCTTCACAAGTTTGTTTTACGACAAATTCTTCCAAAGCATCTCTATCTTTTTCACTTCCGTAGGCTATTTTTTGTTGTAAATATTTAAAAATACCTTCATAATAACCATAATAATAACGTTTTTTTTCTTTATTTGATATTTTAATTTCTTTGTCTGCCCCATAAAAAATTTCTTTTTGAATATTCTTTGAAATTTTTTCCCAAGGCGTATTCAAAGTTAGTTTATATGATTTAAGTAAACCTTCTATTTCGTCAAAAATTGTAATATCTCTCGACTCACCTAATGGCGCTAGCGCTCCATCTTCTATGCTGATTTTTTTGTCAGGAACGATTGTATCTTCTGTAATTATATTGATATGTCCAATGCCTTGACATTTTTCACACCAACCATAAGGAGAATTAAAAGAAAAAGAATTGGGAGCAGGTTCTTCGTAAGAAATTCCTGTACTTGGACAGACCAATGCTTTCGAGAAAAAATATTGTTTATGCTCTCTTTCGCTCACTTGATGAATAATAATCAAAGAATTTTCGCCTTGTTTCAACGCTAATTGTATCGATTTAACGATGCGAAACCTATCCTCTTCTTTGGGTACTAATCTATCAATCACCAACTCAATATTGTGTGTTTTGTACCTATCTAATTGAAGTCTTGGCGTAATATCTTGAATGATTTTATTGATTCTTACTTTGGTATAACCCGACTTTTTTAGTTGCTCAAAAAGTTCTCTATAATGTCCTTTTCGACCTTTGACTAATGGTGCAAGTAATGTTATCTTTTCGTTGGTAAATTTTTCAAAAATAGTATCAATAATTTGGTCTTCTGATTGTTTTTCCATTCTTTCGCCTGTATTATACGAGTATGCAATGCCTGCACGCGCATATAAAACTCTCAAAAAATCGTATAATTCGGTAACAGTTCCGACAGTTGAGCGTGGATTTCGAGAAGTAGTTTTTTGTTCGATAGCAATGACAGGACTTAATCCATTGATTTTATCTACATCAGGTCGTTCCATATTGCCAATAAAAGAACGTGCATACGCCGAAAAACTTTCTAAATAACGTCTTTGTCCTTCTGCGTGAATGGTATCAAAAGTAAGTGAAGATTTTCCACTTCCCGAAACGCCCGTAATGACGACTAATTGATGTCTTGGAATATTGACATCGATATTTTTTAAATTATGCTCTCTTGCCCCAAAAACTTCAATAAAATCTTGTTGTTCCATAAAAATATTTTTCCCTAATTTTTTGGCAAAGTTACATTTTTTATTTGATTTTTCAAATATTTTTAGAGAATTTCAATGTATTTATCAAAAATAAATGGTTCTTAAGAAATTTTGGATCAGATTTTAAATAATGTAAACACTAAAAAAAGTAAATATAAAATTAAAATTATTCTATTTTTTAGTTATTTAGTTTGTTTGTCACTAAGCCATTTTTTGCAGTGATAACATTTTTTATATCTCAAAAATAAATAAAATAAAAAATTTAGATGAGTACTTTTTCGATGCTAAAATAAAAAGTTATGTAAAATAATTATTTTAATAGTTTTATAATTATTTTCCTCAAAACGCCTTGTAAAAAATACCTTTTTTAACTTCTTCTAATTTATTGGGAGAAGTTTCAAATTTAAAAGGCACAGTAACTGATTTTTCAAAACTATTTTGATAAATTGTAAAGTGTAAATGGGGAGCAGTTGACCAGCCTGTATTGCCCGAATAACCAATAAATTGTCCTTTTTTAATTTCATCGCCTACTTTTACTTCTACTCCTCCTTTTCTTAAATGAAAATAATTAGCCGTTGTTGCGTCATCGTGCAAAATTCGAATGTAATTTCCGTCATTGGCAAATTCTTTTGTGTTTCCTCTTTTATTTGAATCATCTTTGGTTTGTACTACAATTCCCTCGCGAGTCGCCACTATTTTTGTACCAATGGGCATATCAAAATCTATCGCATATTGATTTTTATGAGAAAATTCACCAAAAAAACCTTGCATCACTCTAAATTTATCATCCTTTTCGAAAGGTAATTGATACGCATATCTTGAGTCGTGTTTCTTATTACAATCCCCATTCATCGATTTATAAGTATATTTATAGAACGTTTTTTTATCTTTATTTTTAGGCGATAAAGTAATTACTTTTTCGCGAGATTGATTGGGTTTCAAAATAACTTTAAAAGGAAGTTGTTTATTGGATACTAAATTTTCCAATTTAGAAAATTCAATCAACAAAGAAATAGGATAAGGATTAGGATTATTGAAATGAAAATAAAAATTTTCACCTTCCTGTTCCACCACAGATAACTCAGGTTTTTGTGCATATATCCAAAACGATAGACACATCAAACAAAATAAAAGATAATATTTTTTAGTCATTATAGGTATAAAAATTAAAATAAAAAGTAGAGAAAAAATAGGTTTATGGGAAATTATTGTGAATATAATTTTATTCTGTATAAATAGAAATGGCATTTATGCCATTTATTTAAAAAATATCAATTTGAAAAATGCAGAGATTTCGGCTAAAGCCAAGAATTGAATTTTATATTGACCTCCAGATAAATCTGGAGGCAATTCAAAAAATACATTTTCATTGTCCGCACAAATTTTCCAATAACCAAAAAATATAAATCAACCACAAAAATATACACAATTATCCATAAATTTCTTTCTTACAAGCCAACAAAGTATTATGCAATAAAGCTGTAATTGTCATCGGACCTACACCCCCAGGAACAGGCGTAATCGCAATACATTTTGGAGCAACCTTTTCATAATCTACATCTCCTAACAATCTAAAACCACTTTTTTTAGTTTCATCATTCACACGTGTAATGCCTACATCTATCACGATTGCCCCTTTTTTGACCATATTTCCTTTCAAATATTCTGCAATTCCCAATGCCACCACAATAATATCAGCCTCCAAAGTATGTTTTTTTATATTAGATGTTTTGCTATGACAAAGCGTAACTGTACAATTTCCAATCGTAGTATTTCGAGCTAATAAAATGCTCATTGGCAAACCTACAATTTGACTTCTACCCAACACAACACATTTTTTTCCTGCCGTTTCTATGTTATATTTTTCCAATAACATCAAAATTCCGAGAGGCGTAGCAGAAATATAAGCAGGCAAATTCTTCACCATTCGACCTATATTAATAGGGTGAAATCCGTCCACATCTTTGTTAGGTTTTACTTGTTGAAAAACTTTATCTACATTGATATGAGCAGGCAAAGGCAACTGCACAATAAAACCATCAATATTTTTATCTTCATTGAGTGCTTCTATTTGTGATAAAAGTTCGTGTTCAGTCGTTTCTTTCGGTAAATGAATCAAAGTAGAGTCAAAACCAACTTGCTCACACGCCTTTACTTTTGCATTGACATACGTTTGGCTTGCTCCATCTTCTCCCACTAAAATAGCCGCTAAATGTGGCGTTTTTAGTCCTTCTTTTTTACGATTTTGTACTTCTATTGCCATTTTATTTTGGAGTTCGATAGAAGTTTGTTTGCCATCTAAAATCATTTTTTTTGCGTTGTAATTATTTCTTATACACGCAAAAGTAATTATTTATTTTTATAATTCCAAAAAAATAAATTTGATTTTTCTTTTTTTATTTTGATAAATGACGATAAAGAGAGGAATTTTAGTGTTGATGTTTTTTGGTTATGATTATATCATTTGAAAAGATTTACTGCACTTTTAATTGGAAATAGGTCTAATTAAAAGCGCAGTATGTGTAAGTTTTTTTTCAAATAAAAAATATTTTAATGTAATAAAAAATAATGTTTTTAAATGATAAAAGTAAAAAACTTTAAAGGTTTAAAATTTAAGTAAAAACTTAGTTAAATTTTAAAATTATTTTTTATTTTTTTTTAGAATATTTAAAGTAATTATGGCAATATATTATAAATTTGAAAGCTGTGGAAAAAATATTTTCTTAGTAAAAATGTCCTTAAAATGGCTTTAAATAAGGTTTTTTTTATTCTTTATTTTTTTTGATAAATAATAATCCAAATATAATTTGGTGAAAATATAAATCTTAAATTTTTATTTTGTTACCTTTTTTATAATTTTAATTTTTGTTAATTTATTAGTTAAATATAATTTTTTAAACAAATATGTTAATTATTTAAAATTTGCATATTTGAATTTTTACCAAATAATATTTTGTAAAATATATATAATTACTTTTTTTAAGAATAAAAATAAATTTTAAATAAAATTAACAAAATAAAATATTTTTTTCCACAGCTTTCAATATAAATTTATTTTACCCCAAGTTTTAGCTGGATTTTGTTTGATAATTTGTGAAATATCCAAAGAAGACAAAGGAAAAAAATAAGGCAAAATACACAAAATCAATGTAATAATGCCTATTATTTTGAACGTCTTTATGAATATTTTTTTGAGTATTTTGTTACTTCCAGACTTCTGCATTTCCTTTTACTTTTTGCGAATTTAATTGAAATTGAGAAGGATTTACACTCACTTCAAAATTATCAGAATAATAAAATTGTTTGTTATCGTTGGTTTCTGATACTTTTAGTTTAAATCTCATTTGTGTTTTGAAAGTACCCGAATATTTGGGCGCAACAAAATTTAGATTTTTATTGGGTTGCAAAGTCAAAGTTTCAAAAATCACATTTTCCATACCCCAGTCCCATTGCCAATATTCTATCGGTTGCCAATCACCTTTTTCATTTTTGGCTTCTTGCACCATCAAAAGACTTCCATCTTGTGTGCGAAAAGTAAGGTCTTTATGACTAAGATTTATAATTTGAAATTTATCCAAAGTATTAGTTTGCGAGCCTGCATAACCAAAAAATAAACTATCATTAGTAATATTTTTTGCCTCCAAATTTTTAGGAGTAAAAAAAGGTGGATACCAAGCGGGTGGCATCGTACCAAGTATGTTATTTATTTTGATTGGATTGATTTCGATAGATTGATTTTCAATGTTTTGAGCATTGGTTTCAACTTGTTTCATCGCATAAACGATTATCAGAATAAACAGGCAGAAGAAAAATATTTTTGTGGCGGTTTTCATTAGAATAAGAATAGATTTAATAATACATAGGCAAAAGATTTGCCAAAATTAAAGTAGTTTTTTTTTATATCAAAATATTTTTTATTTATTTGTTTATTTTTTTTTAAATTAAAATGAAAACCTAAAAATAGTGATATTTTTCTTAGTTTTATCCATTTTTTTAGGGCATTTTTTGAAATAATAGGAATAAATTATTGAATTATTTTTGGAAAAAAATCCGTTTTAATCTGCTCAATCCGCGTTATCCGTGTGCTAAAAATCTTCATCATTCAAAAAAATTATATTTTTCTCAAAATATACACTTTTAAAATTCCTGCTACACTCAAAGAATCTGTAATTTCGTTTCTCATCGCCATTTGATATGCTTC
>JAAFJG010000113.1 GCA_013298075.1 Cytophagales bacterium
TTTCTTTATCATAAACACTGCTTACTTCGTACAAATAATATTTGTTTTGAATTTTTTTAATTTCTTGATTTTTTTTGCGTTGTACTAATGCCCAATCTGGTGTTGCCATAATGAAATATATAATTTGTGTTACCTAATATTAGGTAACACAAATAGTGCCAAAATACGTTTATAACAAATATTTATATATTACCTAATACCAGAAGAAAAGTTAGGGATTAAATGTAGAAAAATCAGAAAATGTCGCAATTCAATTATTCGCGGAATATAACTTTTGATAGCAACGGCTGCTAATGATAGTGCAAAAAATACAGTCGCAATTCAATTATTCGCGGAATATAACTTTTGATGGTTATTAGATAAATCTAATTCAATTAAATCTTTGTCGCAATTCAATTATTCGCGGAATATAACTTTTGATGTTAAATTCTTAATCTAAAATCGTTCTTTTCCTGTCGCAATTCAATTATTCGCGGAATATAACTTTTGATTGGATTAGGAGCGGAATACGATGCCGAAGTTTTGATGTCGCAATTCAATTATTCGCGGAATATAACTTTTGATATGAAGTTGGACAGTCTTCATCTCGCACCTTTCTCGTCGCAATTCAATTATTCGCGGAATATAACTTTTGATACCTTTCCAAAAGGTCACGTGTTCAAAGGTAAACTGTCGCAATTCAATTATTCGCGGAATATAACTTTTGATATTACAACAATAAAATAGACTTTTGTTTATTGCATAAGTCGCAATTCAATTATTCGCGGAATATAACTTTTGATATTACAAGAAAGCATTGATACACTTCAAAAAAAACAGTCGCAATTCAATTATTCGCGGAATATAACTTTTGATAAATTAGACAAAACATATGTCGACAAACCAAATTGTCGCAATTCAATTATTCGCGGAATATAACTTTTGATAGCATATCTTTATTTATGACCAAAAGACCACTAAGAGTCGCAATTCAATTATTCGCGGAATATAACTTTTGATGACAGAAAAACCAAAATTCAATATTGTAGTGTTGTCGCAATTCAATTATTCGCGGAATATAACTTTTGATAAGTTCCAATCACAGAATATACTTCTGTGATTGAGTCGCAATTCAATTATTCGCGGAATATAACTTTTGATAATAACGCTCAATGTCCTTCTGTTTCCACTATAGCAGTCGCAATTCAATTATTCGCGGAATATAACTTTTGATTACGAGAAGGACGGTGTCACAAAAAAGAACTTAGTCTTGTCGCAATTCAATTATTCGCGGAATATAACTTTTGATAATAAAAGAATTCAAATAAAAATTATTGTTATTAAGTCGCAATTCAATTATTCGCGGAATATAACTTTTGATTATATTTAGCAGGCTTTTTTGCAAAGGTTATGCTAGTCGCAATTCAATTATTCGCGGAATATAACTTTTGATAAATAATGCAATATTTTGAGCAAAAAGACGATGCTTAGTCGCAATTCAATTATTCGCGGAATATAACTTTTGATTGTAAATAATACCTTTCTAAAATATCCTTTCATAGTGTCGCAATTCAATTATTCGCGGAATATAACTTTTGATAGGCTGCAAACGGAGATTTATTAGACATCACACTTAGTCGCAATTCAATTATTCGCGGAATATAACTTTTGATTTTGTATTAAATTATTTTGCGGTAGTTTAGCAATGTCGCAATTCAATTATTCGCGGAATATAACTTTTGATAAAATTATCAGAAATGATGAAAGGGGCAACAGAAGTCGCAATTCAATTATTCGCGGAATATAACTTTTGATCCCGTTACACTAAAAATAACTAAATTATTTTATTGTCGCAATTCAATTATTCGCGGAATATAACTTTTGATAAACCTGTGTTCAAACGAGTTCCAACAGATTATAGTCGCAATTCAATTATTCGCGGAATATAACTTTTGATGTTGTGTGCCATAATTATATTGTTTGGGTCAGAATTGTCGCAATTCAATTATTCGCGGAATATAACTTTTGATTAAACATGACTATTGTTTTAGAACAAGAGTTAAACAGTCGCAATTCAATTATTCGCGGAATATAACTTTTGATAAAAAATCTTTACCCATTGATAACTTAGGTAATGTTGTCGCAATTCAATTATTCGCGGAATATAACTTTTGATTTAGTTCCTGGTTTAAAAGAGTCAGAATTATGTCGCAATTCAATTATTCGCGGAATATAACTTTTGATGAATCAGTATTGTTTTCGCACAAAAGGCGAAAATGTCGCAATTCAATTATTCGCGGAATATAACTTTTGATACACACACTCACCATATCGTCAAACATAAAAACTGTCGCAATTCAATTATTCGCGGAATATAACTTTTGATGTAGTAACAAAAGACAATTATGTTAATTTTGGCTTGGAGTCGCAATTCAATTATTCGCGGAATATAACTTTTGATGAATATTGAAATAAAAAAACAAATTGAAAAAATATTGTCGCAATTCAATTATTCGCGGAATATAACTTTTGATATTGAATAATTTTTTCATAGTATTGATTACCTTCACAGTCGCAATTCAATTATTCGCGGAATATAACTTTTGATGAATAATGCTTGAAAATGATATGGTATGGATTGATGGTCGCAATTCAATTATTCGCGGAATATAACTTTTGATCCACTGTAAATAATCATAGATTCATAATCATCCCTCTGTCGCAATTCAATTATTCGCGGAATATAACTTTTGATATATAAACTTGAATTATTATTAATTTTAAAATCATGTCGCAATTCAATTATTCGCGGAATATAACTTTTGATAATTATACCACATACAATACTATAAATCAGGTATAAGTCGCAATTCAATTATTCGCGGAATATAACTTTTGATATAGTGAATTTAAAGATTTAAGAACTAATTATAAGTCGCAATTCAATTATTCGCGGAATATAACTTTTGATTCAGTTGAAACCACCTATTATGAAAGTTGGTGGAGTCGCAATTCAATTATTCGCGGAATATAACTTTTGATAAAAAATCATTATCTTATACATTTCATAAAAGGACTAGTCGCAATTCAATTATTCGCGGAATATAACTTTTGATAAAAGCAGTTAGAAATTGAAATTTGGAATAGAGAAGTCGCAATTCAATTATTCGCGGAATATAACTTTTGATATGAATATAAATATTGAGTTTGAAGATGAAAATATGAGTCGCAATTCAATTATTCGCGGAATATAACTTTTGATAAGACTTCTTGGTTGCAATATTTGTCAAGTAACATTGTCGCAATTCAATTATTCGCGGAATATAACTTTTGATAGATTTTCTTAGATTATTATAGTTTTTCAAATAAAAAGTCGCAATTCAATTATTCGCGGAATATAACTTTTGATTTGAGAATGACCTTCAATAATAGAATACACTTATGGTCGCAATTCAATTATTCGCGGAATATAACTTTTGATAATAAATAGAAATATTACTCATCTAAATCTATATTTGTCGCAATTCAATTATTCGCGGAATATAACTTTTGATAGAAATATTACTCATCTAAATCTATATTTTGTAATATGTCGCAATTCAATTATTCGCGGAATATAACTTTTGATAAAGGAATACAATAAGTGCTACCAAATAGGTAGCAGTCGCAATTCAATTATTCGCGGAATATAACTTTTGATTTTTTATATTATAGTAACTCCATCAGGTTTATATTTGTCGCAATTCAATTATTCGCGGAATATAACTTTTGATACATTTTTGCGACTTTTCAAAATAGAACTTTCAAAGTCGCAATTCAATTATTCGCGGAATATAACTTTTGATATATATAACTTTCTTAATAATAGTAGATATTTCTGTCGCAATTCAATTATTCGCGGAATATAACTTTTGATTTTTTAGTATTTGAGTACTATTATAAGATTATATAAGTCGCAATTCAATTATTCGCGGAATATAACTTTTGATAGTTAAAAGGTCGAGGTTTTTTGCATTTTTTTGAGTCGCAATTCAATTATTCGCGGAATATAACTTTTGATGATGAAATGGGGTTAAATTGGTGTAAAGGGGAAAACGTCGCAATTCAATTATTCGCGGAATATAACTTTTGATTTAGATTTAAGAACAGAAGAATCAAAAGATTATTGTGTCGCAATTCAATTATTCGCGGAATATAACTTTTGATGTGGCAAAATGTTAAATGAAATTATTAACTCTTCATTAGTCGCAATTCAATTATTCGCGGAATATAACTTTTGATATATATAATTTTCTTAATAATAGTAGATATTTCTGTCGCAATTCAATTATTCGCGGAATATAACTTTTGATTGTATATTTAAAAGGCTTACAAAACCTATATAAGTCGCAATTCAATTATTCGCGGAATATAACTTTTGATAAAAACAGAAGTTCTTCAAACGCACCATTTCGCAAATAGTCGCAATTCAATTATTCGCGGAATATAACTTTTGATTTACAAAACCTATATAACAAGAAAATCATATACAATGTCGCAATTCAATTATTCGCGGAATATAACTTTTGATGTTATCTGCTTTAAATATAGGGTTTTCTTTAGTATGTCGCAATTCAATTATTCGCGGAATATAACTTTTGATTTTTTTTAAAATTTCCCATCATGCTTCTACTAATAGTAGTCGCAATTCAATTATTCGCGGAATATAACTTTTGATAGAAAATTGAAACGCTTGATGGAAAGTTAGTAAATGAAAGTCGCAATTCAATTATTCGCGGAATATAACTTTTGATAGAATGTAAGTGACGAGCCTTAAAGCAAGTCACGAGTCGCAATTCAATTATTCGCGGAATATAACTTTTGATTAGGATAGGGGGGCGTAAAATCTTTTTTAGTTATGTCGCAATTCAATTATTCGCGGAATATAACTTTTGATGAAAACTTTTTAGTTTTAATCACTAAAGAAAACTGTCGCAATTCAATTATTCGCGGAATATAACTTTTGATATGTAGCAAGCGTTCCTATTATTGTAAAAGAAAAATCGTCGCAATTCAATTATTCGCGGAATATAACTTTTGATAAAATACTACAAATGATGTAAAAATCACATACAAGTCGCAATTCAATTATTCGCGGAATATAACTTTTGATAAGGATTCAAAATTGTTACAAAAGGCATGCATATCATGTCGCAATTCAATTATTCGCGGAATATAACTTTTGATAATGTAAATAATTCTTATTAAAATCATATATGGTTCGTCGCAATTCAATTATTCGCGGAATATAACTTTTGATACTGTTTGTGTCATATCACATGAAGGCGACAAAGAAGTCGCAATTCAATTATTCGCGGAATATAACTTTTGATCGACATTGGAGAAAAATCTCTTCTGTCGCCTTGTAACGTCGCAATTCAATTATTCGCGGAATATAACTTTTGATAATGTTTACAAACATTAGCTTCATATTCTTTTATGTCGCAATTCAATTATTCGCGGAATATAACTTTTGATACAGTAAGTCTTGGCAAGGAGGATTTTCTTTCGGTGATGTCGCAATTCAATTATTCGCGGAATATAACTTTTGATATTTACAGCAGACACTATTTCTTCAAATGTGTCAGTCGCAATTCAATTATTCGCGGAATATAACTTTTGATAAAACCACATCATTTAAGAACTCCAAACAATTTCTGTCGCAATTCAATTATTCGCGGAATATAACTTTTGATACACGTATCACAAAGCATCTTCCAAGGTGCTTTTGTCGCAATTCAATTATTCGCGGAATATAACTTTTGATACAATGTGACATACTTTGAAAGACTAAAAACAAAAGTCGCAATTCAATTATTCGCGGAATATAACTTTTGATAGAAAAATATGAAATGTCTCCCAAAAGATATTTCAGTCGCAATTCAATTATTCGCGGAATATAACTTTTGATGTGCTTTTGTGGAGGTTGAAAACAATGGCTCAAGTCGCAATTCAATTATTCGCGGAATATAACTTTTGATAATTATGTCTTTGCTTGCTTTATTGTTCATTATTGTCGCAATTCAATTATTCGCGGAATATAACTTTTGATAGAAAAAAGCAAAAAAGTTGCAAAAGTTAAACAATTGTCGCAATTCAATTATTCGCGGAATATAACTTTTGATATATAAATAAGCACCATTGCTGATGCTTATTTTTGTCGCAATTCAATTATTCGCGGAATATAACTTTTGATGGTCAAACATGGCAGGAAGTAAGGAAACTGAAGTAAGTCGCAATTCAATTATTCGCGGAATATAACTTTTGATTTGTTTTTTGATTTTGAGCGTTTACGATTTGATGAGTCGCAATTCAATTATTCGCGGAATATAACTTTTGATGTATATAAAACAAAAAAAAAGTTAAAAATCAATAATAGGTCGCAATTCAATTATTCGCGGAATATAACTTTTGATTCAACAATTAACTCTTTTTATTAAAATGTGTTTACAGTCGCAATTCAATTATTCGCGGAATATAACTTTTGATACTAAGTATTTTTTGCTATTATAAGCAACTTT
>JAAFJG010000114.1 GCA_013298075.1 Cytophagales bacterium
TTAAGTGCTTTGTAAAATCAGTCCAAATATAAACAACTTATTTTTAAAAATTAAAAATACTTTTTAAAAATTCTAATTTTTATACCTAAAAAGACAAAATATGCCTTTTTAGGTGCGTTTAACCTGTTTTTTATCAATTATTTTTATATTAACCGTTTTTTATCAACTATTTTCTATCAATTTAAAACCAACACTATGCACATTAGCAATTTCGAGATTTGCGTCTGCTTTCAAATATTTTCTCAATCTTGAAATAAATACATCTAAACTTCGCCCTGTAAAATAATCATCATCGCCCCATATAGTAGTCAAAATTACATTTCTTTCTACTACATTATTTCGATGAATACACAAAAAACGTAATAATTCAGCTTCTTTTTGCGTCATTTGTTGCGTATTATTATCAATAGTAGAAGTAAGGACTTGATTTTTAAAGTCCAATATATATTTTCCGATTTCGAATACTTCTTTGTATGCAATAGGATTTGCGTCAGGTTTTTGTGTTCTTTTTAGAATATTTTCCACTTTTACCATCAAAACTTCGATGCTAAAAGGTTTGGTTATATAATCTTCTGCCCCCAATTTTAGTCCTTTGATTTGGTCTTCTTTGAGTGATTTGGCGGTTACAAAAATAAATGGAGTTTCGGTATTTTTTTTTCTAATTTCTTGTGCGGTAGTAAATCCATCTTTTTTGGGCATCATCACGTCCAAAATACATAAATCAAACGTTTTTCTACCAAAAGCCACCAAAGCCATTTCTCCATCGGGATATAATTCTACTTCGTAGCCTGCTAATTCTAAGTTATCTTTGACCACAAATCCTAAATTTGTATCGTCTTCTGCCAATAAAATCAAACCTTTTTTCATTTTTTATACGTTAATCTACATGTTTGTTGTAGTTATTTTTTTGATAATGTAAGTTTATTTTTAATCTTTTTTTAGGTTTCTTTCTTTAAAACGATAAAAATAACATAAAAGTTTAGATTGATAAAAATAGAATTGTTTTTTTTATTTATCATTTTTATCACATTTTATCATTTCATTTTTCCAATACTATATTTTCAATATCTTTTACAGATATTTCTGTATTTTCCAAAGCGTCCTTGATATTTGCGCCATCAATCTGTTTTTCAGAAAATTGATTAAGAAACTTAAAAGTTTTGATAATTATTTCCTTTTCTCCTTTTTCATAAATTTTAATGATTTGCTTATTTACATTGACATTTTCTTTGTATTTTGAGGTAAGATATTTTGTAAAAGTAATTTGAAACAAGGCTAAAAGATGATATAAGTCCGTTTTAAACGTATCTTCATATACAATAGCTTCTGTTTTCCAAATCGTATCAAATACATAAAAAGCACAAAGCATATCTTCAAAAGATGTATTTTCATTAAATATTTTCTCATAAAGTCCATCTTTGTGTTCTTTGTGTGAGATAAAGTTTAAATCTTTGCCTGTTATATTTTTCAATCCATAACCTTTCAAAACATTGACAGGATCTTGCAAATAATAGGCTAAATACGCATTGGCAAAAACTGAATTAGATACTTTTTTAACTCCTTCTGGCACTTCCCTAAATTCGCTACGTCTTTTTTCATACCAAATATTTGTTTGATAAGACTCATTTTGAAGTTTAATTTGTATATCATCATTGGCACAAAAATCTCTATCCTGCACAGGATTTTGAGAATTGGTATATCGAGTAACATTTAAGTCAAAATTTTTACCACCTGATTTTAACAAACGCAATGTTATTAAACCTTCGGTATCCATTTGAGTACGTTTTGTAAGTGATGCGTTTTCATAAGCCCGATAAATAGAATAAAATGTTTGCGCACCATTGATTATTTGCAAACCAATCACCGATATTGTTTCTGCTTTTTTGCCTATTTCGGGAAGAATTTTTGTAATGGCAGTAATCCCATTATTATAATACCAAAAAAGAGAAGATTCTTCTAAAATTGCTTTCTCAATATCAGCATTAAACTGAGATTGCAACAAAGGATTTCGGACATTTTTGAAAAATAATGCAAAATTATACTTATGAAAAAGTTCCCATATTGTTTTTGGACGCAATAAAAATACATAAGCCTCGTAAGGTTTTTCTATTTTTATGCTACCTCCTTTTTGCACAATATTCAAAATAATAGGACTTTCTTCTGGATTTTGATAAGAAGCAAGCGGATTGATAGGGTCAATTTTTTTGTATTTTCTATCAATATAATCTACTCGTATTCTGTTGATGTCAATCACTTCAAATTTAGTTTTGACATCATTATTACGAAAAGCCTCAATATTTTCATCTGCTCCCCCTTTATATTGAGATAGAGAAAGAAAAATAAATTTTACTTCTCCGTTGGTTTTCAAATGCAAATCAAGTTCTTGTAATTTAGATTTTAATTTCTCATTTACACTTTTTTTCTCGCCACGTAAAATTGTTTCAAAATCATTTAATGCTTTTAAAATCTCATCTTTATTGGTTTCTTTTCTAGCATTATCAGCATTATTCCACTTTGATTGCACCACATAAAAAATTTTATTTCCTTCATTGTTTATATTGTCAAATACAATATCACAAGAACTATCATTATTCCCATCGGTAATAAAGTCAGAATAATTAGATATTCTACCATAAAAATCGAGAAACCATATCAAAAGTGCATAAGATTTTTGATTATCAATCGAACTTTTATGTTTTTTAATAAGTTTGTCCTCTTTATATTTAGCAATAAACGTATCAAGTTCTGTATCAATAATACTATAAAAATCTTTTATAATCATTTTTTTTTTATTGTTTTTAATGTTTTATTTTTTAAAATTATATTTAACTTATAAACATACATAACACACAAAAATACACAAAATAATTCAAATCATCAAATATTTTGAAAAGTATTTGATGATTTTCTCTCCAAAAAACTAATGCGCCTCCAACCAATTATTCCCCACGCCTACTCCCACTTCCATTGGCACATCTAACGCCAAAGCCGTTTTCATGAGTTGTGTAATATTTTCTTTGACAAAATCTAATTCATTTTTAGGCACTTCAAACACCAATTCATCATGCACTTGCAAAATCATTTTGGTTGCAAGATTATTTTTCAATAAAAAATCGTGAATATTTATCATCGCCAACTTTATCATATCTGCCGCAGTGCCTTGAATAGGTGAATTGATAGCATTTCTGTCTGCATTGGCTCTTTCCACCATATTTGCGGAGTTAAGATTTCTCAAATATCGTCTTCTACCTGAGAGCGTTTCGACAAATTCAGATTCACGCGCATCATTCACTACATTATCCATATAAGCCTTGATAGAAGGAAATTCCTCAAAATAAGCGTTAATAATTTCTGCTGCTTCTTTGCGTGGAATTGCCAATCTTTCCGACAAACCGTGCGCAGAAATACCATAAATAATTCCAAAATTGGCTGTTTTTGCTTTTCTTCTCATATCATCTGTTACTTCCTCTTCTGTTACTTTGAAAATTTTTGAGGCAGTAATTCGGTGAATATCAGCTTGATTTCTAAAAGCTTCTATCATTGTCAAATCTTTTGCAAAATGTGCCATAATTCGAAGTTCTATTTGTGAATAATCAGCAGAAAGTAACACAAAATTTTCATCTTTTGCCACAAAAGCCTTTCTAATTTCACGCCCTTTTTCTGTTTTGATAGGAATATTTTGTAAATTTGGATTGGTAGAACTTAATCTTCCTGTCGAGGCAACGGCTTGTTGATAGCTCGTATGCACGCGTCCATCGCTTTCGCTCACGAGCAAAGGCAACGCATCAACATACGTATTTTTGAGTTTTACCCATTCTCTATATTCTAATATTAGATTGATTATCAAGTGTTTATCTTTTAATTTTGTTAAGATTTCTTCACCTGTGGCATATTGTCCTGTTTTAGTTTTTTTTGCCTTTTCATCTAATTTTAATTTATCAAACAAAACATCGCCTAATTGTTTGGGCGAAGCAATATTAAAAGTTACTCCTGCTTCTTGATAAATTTTTTGTTCTAAAATCAAAATATCTTTTCCTAAACTTTCAGAAATTACTTTTAAAATATTGGTATCAATTTTAACTCCATTGCGTTCCATTTGTGCCAAAACAGGCATCAAAGGCATTTCTATCGTTTCAAAAACTTTTTGAAGTCCTTTATTTTTTTCTAATTCGGGAGCGAATTTTTGTTTGAGTTGCCAAGTCAAATCTGCATCTTCGCTGGCATATTCTTTGATGGCTTGCAAGGCTACTTCACGCATATTGCCTTGCGAAACGCCTTTTTTTCCAATCAAAGTTTCAATCGAAACGGGAGAATATTGTAAATAATTTTGCGAAAGTGTATCTAAATTATGCCTTGCATCTGGTTCCAAAATATAATGTGCCAACATTGTATCCCACATTTTTCCTTTTAATTCGATGCCATAATTTTGTAAAACACATAAATCATATTTAATATTTTGTCCTATTTTTTGTATTTTTTCATTTTCAAAAATAGGTTTTAATTCGTTTAAAATGGATAAAGTTTCATTTCTATCCGCAGGAAAAGGAATATAATAACCTTCTGTAGCATAATAAGAAAAAGACATTCCAACTAATTCGGCTTCTAACGCATTGATATTAGTCGTTTCGGTATCAAAACAAAATTCTGTTTTTTGTGATAAATATTCGATGAGTTCTTGTCTTAATTCAGGAGTATCAATCAAATAATATTGATGTATTGTATCGGTTATATTTTTATAATACGTTGAAAATGAAGTATTTACTTCTTCATTTTCTTGTAAATTTTCTTTTGTTTCGATTTTTGGGGCAGTCATATTTCCAAAAATATCTACTTGTGCAATATCTTGTTTTTTAGAAGATGATTTGGTTTTAGGCGTATTTTGTGCGTTTTGATTAGGAACTAATACTTTATTTTCCAAAGTTTCTTTAAAAACTCTTGCTTTCAATGTTTTAAATTCTAATTCATCAAATAAATCTTTGACGGCTTGCTCATTGATAGGTTGACGAGCAAGTGCATTCATATCGAGAGCAATAGGCGTATTCAATTCGATGGTCGCTAATTGTTTTGAAAGCAAACCTTGTGCAGAAAAATTAACGATATTTTCTTGTAGTTTCCCTTTCAATTCGCTATTTTTGGCAATCAAATTTTCTACACTTCCATATTCTTTGATAAGTTTAATCGCCGTTTTTTCACCAATTCCGGGAATACCGGGTATATTATCCACCGCATCACCTTGCAATCCTAAAATATCAATGACTTGCAAAGTATTATCAATGTCCCATTTTTCTAAGACTTCTTTTACGCCCCAAATGGCTACATCATTGCCAAACATAGCAGGTTTATACAATAAAATTCGGTCTGTAACTAATTGTGCATAATCTTTATCAGGAGTCATCATATAAATTGTGCAATCACTTTCAGCCTCTGCTTTTTTTGCCAAAGTACCAATCACATCATCAGCCTCAAAACCTGGCACTCTCAAAATTGGAATGTTAAAAGCCTTCAAAATTTGAAAAATATAAGGAATTGCTATCGAAATATCTTCAGGTTGTTGTTGTCTTTGTGCTTTGTAGGCTTCAAATTGTATGTGTCTAAAAGTAGGTTCAGGCGTATCGAAAGCCACGCCTATATGCGAAGGGTTTTCTTTTTGTAATATTTCTAATAATGAATTAGTAAATCCTAAAACAGCCCCTGTATTTACTTTTTTTGAATTGATACGTGGATTTTTAGCAAACGCAAAATGCGCCCTATAAATTAAAGCCATTGCATCTAATAAAAATAATTTTTGCATATAAATATGATAAGAATTGAATGTAAGTTAAGAAATTTATAGTTATGATTTGTTTGGTTTTTATGTTGATAATTTTATAAATTTGACTTGAAATATTAACAAAACTAAGCCAAAATTTTTAGATACTTCCTTAAAAATACCTTTTTTTACCATTATGATAGAATTTTCAAATTCTATCATAATGAAATAAAACTATAAAGAGCCTAGTTTACGCATTAATTCCTCGATTAACTTATCCTTTTCGTCAAGGGCTTTATCCTTTTCATTAAGGGCTTTATCTTTTTCATTGATGACTTTTTTATTTTCATTGATGGTTTTATCCTTTTCTTTGAGAATTTTCTCACTCTCGATCACTTTACTTCTTAAATCACCCATCACCGCATCAATAGTTCGCCACGCCTCTTGTTCATCTTCAAGAAGTTTGCGTTCTGCTGGATTTGTACCTACAAAATGTAAAATGGAAGTCGTTGATTTTATATCTTCATCACTTTCTCCATCGTGTCTAAAATATTTTGTAGTTTCTTTGTCATCAATAAAATGTTTTTGCTCAAAAAGACTCAGCAATTTATCTAATTTAGTTTGATAACTGTTAGTAATTCTTTGTACTT
>JAAFJG010000115.1 GCA_013298075.1 Cytophagales bacterium
AATATGGGTGACATAGTTGTAAAGGCTATAAAGGCTTAAATTTAGTATAAAAGAATTTTTTGTATTTAAAACATTAATTAAAAATAGATACGACAAATTCCCGTAAGTATTTTTTATTAATTTAACCAAATACTAAATATTTAAAAATATTGAAAATACCTTAATCGTCTTTAAATAGCCTTTTTGTGTTAAATTCAAAATGTCACTCATATTGATTCATACTTACTATTTAAAAAATCAAATCAAAATTTAACAATTTTTTAATTTATAATTTTACTCATAAAATGCGTTTCATTTATATTATTTTTATTGCTTTACAAATAATTTTATTTTCGTACTGCACACCTCAAAATCTAAAAAAACAAGAGAATAAAATCAGTTATAAACCTCAACCTTATGTGGAAATAAAACACCCAGAATGGAGTAAAAATGCCACAATTTATCAAGTAAATATTAGACATTTTACAAAAGAAGGCAATTTTAAGGCTTTTGAGGCACATTTACCACGTATCAAAAAAATGGGAATAGATATTATTTGGTTGATGCCTATTCACCCAATTGGAAATAAAAATAGAAAAGGATCATTAGGAAGTGGTTATTCTGTCAAAGATTATTATGGCGTAAATACTGAATTTGGAAATGTAGAAGATTTGAAAGCATTAGTCAAAAAAATTCATGAAATGGGTATGTATGTGATTTTGGATTGGGTAGCAAATCACTCTGCTTGGGACAATGAATTGGTAACAAAACACCCTAATTGGTATACAAAATCAAAAGATGGTGATTTTCAACCTACTCCTTGGTATGATTGGGACGATATTATCGATTTTGATTATCAAAATGAAGATTTAAGAAAATATATGACCGAAGCACTCAAATATTGGGTAAAAGAAACTAATATCGATGGATATAGATGTGATGTAGCAGGTTTTATTCCCGTAGATTTTTGGGATAATGTAAGAGTAGAATTAGATGCTATCAAACCTGTTTTTATGTTGGCTGAATGGGAATCGAGAGATTTACACAAAAAAGCATTCGATATGACGTACTCTTGGACACTTTGGGATAAAATGAGAGCAGTAACACTTGATAAAAAAAGTATTGGCGGAATTACTGAATATATGGCACATGATGTTAGTACTTTCCCCAAAGGTGGCTATAGAATGACATTCACAGAAAATCATGATAAAAATGCTTGGGAAGGTAATCAATATTCTAATTTTGGAGAAGGCTTGGAGGCTTGTATGGTATTAACGGGCGTTGTAAATGGTATGCCGTTGGTGTATGGAGGGCAAGAAGCAGGCTTGAATAGGTCTTTGGCTTTTTTTGATAAGGATTTAATTGAATGGAAAAAACATAAAAACGAAGAAATTTATACTAAATTATTTAACTTAAAACATAAAAATCAAGCTTTATGGAATGGCGAAAATGGTGGTGAAATGGTTCGAATTTATAGCAATCAAATGGATAAAATTATTTCTTTTGTACGTGAAAAAAATGGTGATAAAGTTTTTCCAATTATCAATTTTAGTGATAAATCTGTCAAAGTAATTTTAAAAACAAAACACGAAAAAGGTAAATATCAAGAACTTTTTTCTGAAAAAGAATATACAATAAATGGCGATGATACTTTAGATTTTAAACCTTGGGAATATTTGGTTTTAGTGAAGAAAAATTAAAATTTTATATCAATTTTTGGACTCAAATCACACTTTTTATCAAATCAATAATCGTCATTTGTTCTGATTCTGTGAGTTGTGTCCCTGAGGGCAAACAAAGTCCTTTCTCAAATAATTTTTCGGAAATATGTTCTCCAAAGTATAAATTTTTTTGAAATAAAGGTTGCAAATGTAAAGGTTTCCAAAGTGGACGAGATTCAATTTGATTTTTTGTTAATATATTTCTTACTTTTTCTCTTTGTTCAAAATTTTCAAATAATACACAAGTCAGCCAACGATTGCCATTACTTTGTGGTAATTCGGGCATAAAATCAATATTTTTTGGTAGATTTTCTTGATAAAATTTAAAAATTTCTTTCTTTTTTTGAATTTTTTGGGATAAAAATTTCATTTGAGCCACGCCCATTCCTGCCAATATATTACTCAATCGATAATTATAACCTATTTCGCTATGTTGATAATGGTGTGCCTCATCTTTGGCTTGTGTGGCTAAAAAAAGTGCTTTTTTTCTATATTCTTCATCAGGGATAATCAACATTCCGCCCGCAGAAGTGGTAATGATTTTATTGCCATTGAACGAAAAAAAACCATATTTTCCAAAAGTTCCTACGTGTTGATTGTTCCAAGTACAGCCCAAAGATTCTGCTGCATCTTCTATCAAAATTAAATTATATTTTGATACAATTTCTATGATTTTATCCATATCTGCTGCTTGTCCGTATAGGTGCGTGAGAACGAGTACTTTGGGAAAAATTTGTTTTTTTTGACAATCTATCAAAGCATTTTCGAGAGCAATCGGACAAATATTCCAACTTTTTTCATCACTATCTATAAAAATCGGAATGGCATTTTGATATAAAATTGGATTGGCAGATGCCACAAAAGTAAAAGTAGAAACCAACACATAATCTCCCGCTTCGATATTGGCACAAAGTAAAGCCAAATGCAAAGCAGATGTACCCGAATTGGTGGCTAAGGCATATTTTGCTCCAATTTTTTGTGCTATTTGATTTTCAAATTCATCAACAAAAGCACCCATTGGAGCAATCCAGCCACTTGCTAATACTTCATTCAAATAATTTCCTTCCTCGCCTGTAAGATGTGGCGGAGATAAATATATTTTTTGCATTATTTCATACCACCTTTGCTAACGATTTCTGTGTTAGGAAGTTGTTTTTTCAAATCTTGCAAATATAACGAATCTAAATCATTGTTAAAAACGTATAAATTTTTTAATTTTGATAATTTTAATAAACCATTTGGGAGATTTTTTAAACGATTATTATTTATCCAAAGTACTTCTAAATTTTGTAAAGCAACAATTTCTTCAGGTAAAATACTCATCGCATTTTCAGAAATTTGCAATACTTGTAAATTTTTGTATTTAGATAAAGTTTGAAATAAATCAACCAATTTAATATTGAGATTGCCTGAAATATTGATTGTGTGTAGTTTTGGAGCATTTTCTAAACTTTTTGGTAAAATATTTAGTTCGTTTCTTTCCAAATTTAATATTTCTAAAGCAGGTAAATCTACTAAATTTTCAGGGAGTTTTTTTATATCATTATCACCCAAAAATATTTCTTGTAATTGTGGTAATTCTTTCAAAATCGCAAAAGTTTCTTCCCAATTCAATTTATTATTGGCATCAATCCAAAGAGATTTTAATTTTTTGAGCGCCGTAATTTTTGTTGGTAATTTTTTCAGATGATTGCCTGTGAGTTGTAATTCCTCCAAATTTTCGAATTGAACGATTACATCAAACGCTTTTTCGTAATCAATATCAGGATTATAACCCAAATACAAAGATTTTAGATTTTTACATTTTGCCAATTCTGCAGGAAAAGATTTTAAATTTTTTTGTCCCAATCTCAAAATATCGACTTTTTCGGGTACAGACAAAGCGTTTTCGATAGAAGTTTGATACTCTTCAGGTTTTAATTCTTTTTTGGTAGCAGGTTCTTTTGAAGTATCATTATTTTTGGCAGATTCTTGGCACGCAAAAATAAAAAAAGACATAAAACAAATAAAAAAATATGATTTCATTGAATAAATAAGGTTTTTTTAGTAAATATTTTTTTTGATTGTGTAAAATTATTACAACTTTTTTTTTGACTAATTGATTGAAAAAATTAGAATGAAGTCTATCTATTTTTTTAACTTAGATAGACTTCATATCATATATTTAAAATTTCTACTCTTCGTCAGGAGCAGCTTCAGGAGTTTTATCAACCACCAATCTTTTCTCACGATTAGCAATTTCCCAAGCCGTATAAAAAACTAATCTTGCAATTTTTTCTAATTTAGGAAAATGAATTTTTTCTACGTCATCGCCCGGTTGGTGATAATCATCATGCACGCCATTAAAATAAAAAATGATTGGAATATTATTTTTAGCAAAATTATAATGGTCAGAACGATAATAAAAACGATTAGGGTCTTTTTCATCGTTATATTTATAATCCAATTTTAGTTTTAAAGTTTTTTTATTCGCTGCTTCGTTCAATTCGTGTAATTCTGTTGAAAGTTTATCCGAGCCAATCAAATATACATAATTGGGGTCATTTTTAGCAATATAATCCCCTCCAATTCTGCCGACCATATCAATATTCAAATCAACAACCGTATTTTTCAATGGAAAAATTGGGTCAATATCAGCATAATAAGACGAGCCATACAATCCTAATTCTTCGCCTGCCACCGTCATAAACAACATACTTCTGCGAGGTGCTTTTCCGTCTGCTTTTGCCTTACAAAATGCTTCTGCAATTTCTAAAACAGACACAGTGCCAGAGCCATCATCATCTGCTCCATTATATACTTTTCCGTTGGTCGTACCTACGTGGTCATAATGCGAAGTAATGACTACTACTTCGTCTTTTTTGTCTGTTCCTTCAATAAAACCCAACACATTTTCAGATTGCCAAACTTCTTTTTCCTCCATTTTTGCCATTACTCCAATGGTTTTTGGGTTCATATACGTATTACTCAACTCAAAATTTTGTACTTCTAAAAGTTGTTTTGCTATCGTTGGGCTTACATAAAACATACCCAATTCTGTTTTTGTTGGGCGTGCAATTTGTTGTATTTTTCTTTTGAGATAATATCCGTTTGCTTCAATGGCTTCATCAAATTCTTTATCAGTTTGATGCACAAAAATCACTGTTTTTGCTCCTTGACTGCGTAATTTTTCGGCTATTTTTGTATCTTCTTTTGGTTTTTTTGAAGTAGGCGTTAAAACTACAATATCTCTTGCTTTGGCTAAACTTGGAATAGCAACTATATTTTTTTCTTCGATATTTGGAATATAAACAGGCATTAGTTGTTTTTCAGTTTCAAAATCATAAGAGGCTCTTAAAATATAAACGCCTTTTAAAAATTCGATACTTTTACCTGCCGAAGTTTTGAGTGCTACTTGTTTCCATTCTCTGCTCACCAATCTAAAATATTGATAAAACTTATTGCCATCAGCATTATTTACAGGACCTTGTAAACCAATTTTTTTAAAGTGTTCACTGATATATTTTGCTGCTTCTTTTTGTCCTTTTGTACCTGTCAATCTACCTTCCATAGCATCAGAAGCAATAATAGTGAGGTGTTTTTTTAGGTCTTCTTGATTGATTGTTTTAGCATATTTGTCAGATGTTTTATCTAATTTTTCAAGGATTTTTTTATCATTTTTTTGGGCAAATATGGAAAAAGTCAAGCCAACTATCATACTTACAAGAAATATTTTTTTTTTCATTTTTGAGGATAATTTAAAGTGCAGTGAATATGTATAGAACTATCAATAAATTTGTAAAAAAACTTACTTATTTATTACGTAATTTTATTTGATTTAGTATTTTTTTGATTGATATTTTTTTGCAATTACTTTTTTTTCAATTATTTTTCTCAAATTGCATTTTTTTTGCAACGAATTAGGGAGCATCTAAAAAATAAACTACCCACTCAAAAAACCTACTTTTAGTTTCCTCACCGTTGGGGAGGATTAGGGCAGTGTTGTTAAATACTAAAAAAGGTGTTATATTTGCACCTAAAAAAACAATATAATATTTGGTTTATGGAGTATAATAAATTTATTGAAAATCTATCTGATTTTCGTGGTGGTCAGGGACAGCGTTACCCGTTTTCATTTTTGATGTGGTTGATATTTTTAAGTACTGCATCAGGTCATACAAGTTGTCGTCCGATGGCAGTGTTGTTAAGTTCTAATATTTGTCAGGTAAATTATTTTACAAATCAAAATATAATTTGCCAAATCTAGGGACTAAATAAAAAATAATATACCTAAAAAAACTCCCTCACCTTCGGGGAGGGCTGGGGTGGGGCATAATTTTGCTCAAAAGCCCCACCCTAACCCCAGTGTTGTTAAGTTCTAATATTTGTCAGGTAAATTATTTTACAAATCAAAATATAATTTGCCAAATCTATAAGATTTTCAAAAAATTATAGATTTTTTACAGAATATTATACAAGTTAATTTCTAT
>JAAFJG010000116.1 GCA_013298075.1 Cytophagales bacterium
ATCTCTTTTCATAATAAATAGTATAAATAAATTATTTTTTCGCAAAAATAAAAAAAAATAGATAAATAAACTATTTTTTAACTATATTTAATATTAAAAATACGTAAAAAAAATGTCGTTATCAAAATAAACACATTGGCACAAAAAACAAAAAACACCCACAAATAAAAATAACGATTTTATTTAAAATCTCTTGTAATGAGTTTGTGACAGCACCAAAAATATTATCAGTTGTATTGCTCAAATTTTAGAAACTAGAAAAAAACCTTGCATTTAAAAAATTAAATGTAAGGTTTTTATTTTGAATATTTTTACTTTTAATTTTGCTTAAAAGATATATTTAAAAATACTTTTTTAATATCGCATAGAAAGATTAAATATATTCAATTTAGCTCGGATAATATTAACATTAGTACTATTTGGAATAATTTCAACGATATAAATTTCTTTATATTGCCCCCAATACCTTCCCCTTTTTCTACGAGTTTGCAAAGGAATAGTAATTATTTCTATGTCCTCAAGAGTTTTGTAATTTGGATTATTTATAATGCTACTAAGAGGAACGGTTTGAATGGGTACAGAATAATCAACATCATAAGTTGGACTTCTCCCATAAAAATCTCTATTTTCATATACAAAGTATCTTTCTATAGTACCATCGAAGTGTGTAAATTGATTACTACGCTCTCTTGGTTTTGCTTCTTCAAAACGAAGATACAAAGTTTGTGCTTGTAATATTGTAGATGTAAAAGCTAACACTATCACACCTATTGAAATAAAAATGAGTTTTTTCATTGATTTAGAATATTTAAGATTATTGACAATTTAACAAAGTTGATTTTGTGATATAAATAGAAAATTCAGCATCTTTTATAGCCCCAAACCGGTTTAAGTATTAAGCGAAGCGTTATTTAAACCTATAACTTTTGAAGTCTCCTGACTTTACTATTCGAAGAATAGCAACTTTTACGACCTTATGATTTTTTTATTTAAAGAAATGTTATTTATTTGGTTGTCTGACAATTTTTGTGGAAAACCTAAAATTATTAAAAATCTATCATTTTAAGCAAAGAAAAAAATTCATAACTTATTGATTAACAACGAGATACATTACTAATTCCATCTTGATAAAATAAATGTTTTTTTTCTCCACAAAAATTGTCAGACAACCATTTATTTTTCCTGCAAATAAACTTATTTTTTGTTGGAAATACAAAAAAGTACTTGTTATTTTGATAAAAAACACTATTTTCTATCAAAATAACAAGATATTTTTTCTACGGAATATTACCATTCTTCGAATGACGAAGTTTGGAAACTTCAGTTTTTTGGATTTAAGTAACACTTCGCTTAATACTTAAACCAGTTGGGGAATATTTTTATTTTTGCTTAAAAGATATATTTAAAAATACTTTTTTAATATCGCATAGAAAGATTAGATATGTCTAATTTCGCTCGGATAATATTAACATTAGTACTATTAGGAATAATCTCAACAATATAAATATCTTTATATTGATTCCAATATCTTCCTCTCTTTATACGAGTTTGCAAAGGAATAGTAAATACCTCTATATCTTCAAGAGTTTTATAATTTGGATTATTTATAATACTACTAAGAGGTATGGTTTGAATCGGTGTAGAATAATCAACATAATAAGTTGGATTTCTACCATAAAAATGTCCATTTTTATAAACAAAGTATCTTTTTATGGTTCCATCTAAGAGTGTAAATTGATCACTATATTCTCTTGGTTTTGCTTCTTCAAAACGAAGATATAAAGTTTGTGCTTGTAATTTTATAGATGTGAAAGCTATCGCTATTACACATATTGAAATAAAAATTATTTTTTTCATTGATTTAAAATGTTTAAAATTATTGACAATTTAAGAAAATAGATGTTGATCCAATAGAAATTCCGTAATCTCTTTGAGCCTCTTTTAATTTATTATCTGACATTTCTCTAAAACTTTGAGTATCAGAAAGTGAAAATAAAACGGTATTTTTAAGCATTTCATCAGTCATAAGATTATTTGCTATCGGAAAATTAGATAGATAAGAACGTAATGTATTTTTGAACATACCGAAAAAAGGCTCTTTGAACATTAGTTCATGCTCTGGTCTATCAAAATCTATTTCATCAATATTACCAAGTGGATTATTTGATATTTCAGGAGGAAAATTAGCGTAAGCCTCCTTTAAAGCTTTTATTCTTGCTTTATAAGGCTCTTGATAATCATCTACATCGATATAAATTAAGTTTTGATAGCCTCCTATCCCTAGTTCATCAAGCATTTTAACTACATAAACATGTATAATTTCATGTGTCATAGCTATTGCTAATTCTAATGGAGTTTTATTATCAACTAAATTCGAGTTAAAATCTATATAAACTTGATTATTTATAGGTAATTCATTTGCGTTTGTAGTGGCAGTTAAGCCATTATCCTCTACGTTAATGGGTTTTAAATCAAAAATAATATCAATTTTTTTAGAAGTAGATGTTATTGGTTTCTCCATAGTTTTAAATAACTCTGTTTCCTTTAGTTTTTCAAAAATACAATTTAATTTTGCATTATTTTTAAAATCATTTGTTTTTGTTACTTTTGATTTGTTGCGAACTTCCTCACAGCAATCTCCATCTGGGCAAGTAGGGTCAATAGGATTATCATTGGGAGATAAACCTCCACCATTACCTGAGCATATTGTAGTACAAGCCAGTCTTTCAGCGGTAGACCCGCTTGGAGGTCTTATGATGTCTTGATCTCTTCCTCCTGCTTGTTGTCCAGTTCCTGTTTTAGGGTTTTCTTGATCAGTAAGTTGATAGTTTGAATTTGCACCACCACTCGGCAAAAATGGTCCCATTGGTCCAAAGTTAGAAGGAGTTCCGCTTGGTGTACCTGTCCCGCTTGGCGTACCCGTTCCGCTTGGCGTACCCGTTCCGCTTGGTGTACCTGTTCCACTTGGCGTACCCGTTCCGCTTGGTGTACCTGTCCCGCTTGGCGTACCTGTTCCGCTTGGTGTACCAATTCCAAATCCGCTTGGGTTGCCAACTCCCGATCCGCTTGGAGTGCCAACTCCCGATCCGCTTCCACTTGGCGATTCACTACCCCCAGAAGGAACATTGACACAACTTTGATAACAAGTTACCCGTTGTGAACTTACAAAATTACCATTTGTATAAGAATTACTACCTATTATAGTAGCATCTTCGGCACTAAAAAATAAGTCTACACCTGAAAAATTAGGTGATTTATCAAAGTAATTATCAGTTCCTATCTTATCTAATACTTTACTTGATGTTACAACCCACGCAGTTTTATATCCTGTTTCTGTCATTCTCATCAATAACTGAGGAACTCCAATCATAGACTCATTTTGTTTTTTGATGGTAAAGTATAGCATTTTATTTTGATTATCAACTCTTTTGAGCGGAATAGATAATAAAGGTTGGTCGCAAAATCCTTTTTTAACAACAGCATTTTCAAAATCAGGTTCATAATCACTATTTATCAAAGATTTAGTATTAGCACTTTTTCTTTTTTGTGAATGATACAAATCTTTGGCTTTTTGTGCCAATGGATGTATTGTTTTGATACTCGGAATAGGCTCTACTTCTGTTTTCGGTCTACACGAAACCACAAAAAAGCAAAGTAAAACAAGATAAATGCTAATTATTTTAACAAATAATCGATGGGGTAAAAATTTAAACATTTTTTGCATAAAAAATGAGATTATAAATAAAACAATAGTTTTAATGGTGCAAAGGTAAAAACCTTTTTTTAAAATGCAAATAAAATTTTTATTTTTTTGTGAATTAAAATAATTTACCTTACTTTTGCGACCTAATAAGTAAAGATTTTTGGTATTTGTATTAGATTATCATTATTTCTTTCTCAAAAATATTGTATCGAAATGAAAAAAATTCAAAAAATTTTAGTAGCCAATCGTGGAGAAATTGCACTCAGAATTATGCGTTCTGCCAAAGAAATGGGCATCAAAACAGTGGCAGTTTTTAGCGAAGCGGATAGGCAAGCATTACACGTACAATACGCAGACGAGGCAATTTGTATTGGTTTGCCTCCTTCTAATCAATCTTATTTGAAAGGTGATGTGATTATCGAAACGGCTTTAAAATTAAACGTTGATGCCATTCACCCAGGCTACGGATTTTTATCTGAAAATGCAGATTTTTCGAGAAAAGTAAAAGAAGCAGGTTTGATTTTTATTGGTCCTTCGCCTGAAAGTATTGTGGTGATGGGCGATAAATTATCCGCCAAAGAAGCCGCACAAAAATATAATATTCCTTTAGTACCAGGTACGCCAGGGGCTATCACAGATATTGAAGAAGCAAAAAAGAAAGCCGAAGAAATTGGGTATCCTGTATTGATAAAAGCAAGTGCAGGTGGCGGTGGAAAAGGTATGCGTGTAGTCGAAAATAATGAAGAATTTGAATCACAAATGCAAAGAGCGGTCAGCGAAGCGCAATCTTCTTTTGGCAATGGAGCAGTATTTGTGGAAAAATATATTGGCTCTCCAAAACATATCGAAATACAAGTTTTAGGAGATACTTTTGGAAATATTGTGTATTTATTTGAAAGAGAATGTTCGATTCAAAGAAGACACCAAAAAGTAATCGAAGAAGCACCTTCGCCAGTTGTTAATGCTCAAATGAGAAAAGCAATGGGCGAATGTGCGGTAATGGTGGCTAAATCTTGTCATTATTTTGGAGCAGGAACGGTGGAATTTATTGTAGATGAAAAATTAGATTTTTATTTCTTAGAAATGAATACTCGTTTGCAAGTAGAACACCCTGTTACTGAACAAATTACGAGCATTGATTTGGTCAAAGAACAAATTAAAATTGCCCAAGGCGAGCCTTTATCGTTCACACAAAATGACTTAAAAATATTAGGACATTCGTTAGAAGTACGCATATATGCGGAAGACCCAAAAAATAATTTTTTGCCTGATATTGGCACGTTAGAAACCTACCAAAGACCACAAGGTTTGGGCGTAAGAGTTGATGATGGCTTTTCGGAAGGTATGACCATTCCAATTTATTATGACCCAATGATTGCTAAATTGATTACTTTTGGCAAAGATAGAACCGAAGCAATAGCGCGTATGCGAAGAGCAATTTCGGAGTATAAAATTGTGGGCGTAGAAACTACTTTGTCTTTTTGTGATTTTGTGTTGCAACACGAAGCATTTTTATCAGGTAATTTTGATACAAAATTTGTAGAAAAATATTTTACTCCTGATAAATTAAACAATAAAAATAACGAAAACGAATTGAATATTTTAGCAGCTCTGGTGGGGAAATTATTGACAGAAAATAATAATACATCAACTCAAAATGAAAATAATTCAGTATCACAAACAAATAAAAAAAGAAGTTGGAAAGATAGAAGTAGATGATTTTTTTTGAGTTTCATAAAAATTTAAAATTCAAAAAAATAAAAATAGTATAAAAATAGTATAAAAATAGTATAAAAATATCATTGTTGATTATAACAAAAGTGCTAACTTCCGGTGTTAGTGTTTCAATAATTAGCAAGCTGAAAAGCAAAATAAATTCGAAAAAACGTTCAATATCATTTTGAGCGTTTTTTTTATTGTGTATATAGGAAATTATTGTGGAGCTAATTTTGTTCTACTATAAATAGCTATTTATTTTGAAAATATAGAAAAATATCAATTTGAAAAACGTAGAGATTTCGGCTAAAGCCAACAATTGAATTTTTTATTACAATATGAATGACATTTTGAATTTACGATAAATGTGTTATTTAATAGTACATAGATATTTTTTCTTGGCTTTGACACGATTTTTGACGTAAAACGTTGATTATCAAGGATTTATGCTTAAAAAAATGGGCATAATTCCCAACACAAATTAGGCTAAGTAATTGATTATCAATGTTTTATCATTTATATC
>JAAFJG010000117.1 GCA_013298075.1 Cytophagales bacterium
CGTATCAAATACACTATTTAAATCTGGTAATTGTGTGATAGGCTTAGGCTCTAATAAATCGGTACAAGAAATCATCACATTTGTAATTAACAATAATGTGGCTATTTTTATACCATAATATATATATTTTAATACGTTCATGTTATTAATTTTTTTTTAAAAGTTAACGTTAATACCGAAACTATAAGTTCTTGATTGTGGAGTAGAATTTCTATCTACACCGGGTGTTATATTCGAACCACCATTTGTACTTACCTCTGGGTCAGAACCTCTATAATTGGTAAATACTAAAGCATTTTGCACTTGTGCATACAAACGAATTCTTTCTACCCCTGTTTTTTTCAAGATAGAAGTCGGTAATGTATAGCCCAACGTAATATTTCTCACTCTTAAGAAATCACCTTTTTCGACATTTTTCGTCAGAGGGAAGGCACTACCATTAGAAATGTTATCATTAAAAACAACTCTTGGTATATCAGTATTTTGACCCGGTGTAGTCCAACGTGCCAAAATATCAGTACTATTATTCCACATACGTTGGTCTAATAAACCTGCTCTTGTTCCATTGTATATATAATTACCACCTGAAAATTGGAAAAATATATTAAAATCAATTCCTTTGTAACGCAAAGTATTGCCGATACCTCCAAACCAAGTTGGATTGGTATTGCCTGCTAATACTCTATCACCTGCAGGGGAACTAGCAGCAGAACCATCATCAACAAAACTCCATCTTGGTGTTGTTGCATGGCTGTATTGTACCGTTCTGCCTGCTGCATTAATAAACATAGCACGACCATTGACGGGATTTACTCCTGCAGACCTAACCGCAAACAAACTGCCCACAGGTTCGCCAACTCTTGTAATATTAGTGGATTCCAAACCTCCTGTTACCCCTACAATATCAGACCCTCTTTCATTCAAAGAAAGGACTTTATTTCTATTGGTGGTGAAATTAAAATCTGTAGTCCATTCGAAATCACCTTTTTTGATATTAGTAGTAGTGATAGTTAATTCAATACCTTTATTTTCCATACTTCCTACGTTTTGTGCAATTACACTACCCGGAATACCCATTGAAGGTGGTAGTGGATTACCAATAATCAAGTTATCTATATTATTCATATAATAAGAGAAACTTGCTTGTACTTTGCCTTTGAAAAATGACGCATCAAAACCTATATCTGTTTTGGTACTACTTTCCCATTTTAAATCAGCATTTCCAACTTGTGAAAAGAACCAAGTTGGAACAGTGCCATACAATCCAGCATTAAATAAATTTAATGATGAAAAATCACCAATATTTACATTTCCTAAACGTCCCCAACTTGCTCTTACTTTAAAATCGTCTATGAAAGATAAAGCAGTAGTATTTTTGATAAAGTTTTCATCTGATATTCTCCAACCCACAGAAACCCCTCCAAAATTACCAAATTTATTATTTTTTGACAAAGCAGAATATCCATCTCTACGTAAGTTAGCAGTGAATAAATATTTACCCATATAAGAATAGTTAGATCTTAAAAAATAAGATTCTAACGCATTCTCTGTTTGAAAAACAGGTGGTGGATTGTTGGTTTGAAAAGCCCCTTGATAGCTTGTCAAAAATGGGTCATTTATATTTTGGCGTGAACCTCCCCAAGTATTAAACTTAGTCTGTTGATATTCAGCCCCTACCAATAAATCAATTGTATGTTTATCAGCAAAAGTATGATTATAATTAATAGTATTTTGCCAATTCCAAGTAGTAGCACGACTATAAACATTACTTGCTAAACCATTAAGTGTTTGCCCTTCTCCATGTAATGGATTACGAAAATCTATATCCTCAGTACCAACACTATTTATTCCCGCAGTCGTTCTCATAGTCAAGCCTTTTAATAATTTTAATTCTGCGTATATATTACCCACCAATGTATTATTTTCAGAGGTAAATTTACTTAATTCTTGATCAACTAAGGGATTATAAAAACTACCACTTGGTTGTGTATTATTGCCACTTCCTATGCGGTTTCCTCCTTCTATATTATAGTCACCATTAGGAAGTCTTGGGCTTACATTGGGAGGCAATACCAAAGGCAAACGACCAAGTCCACCAATACTAAAAGCACCTGTTGAACCAGTATTTGGGCTTTGAGTAAAACTATTTGTCATTTGAATATTTGCTCCAACACTCAAATAATTAGTAACTTGATGAGAAATATTAAAACGTCCTGTAAAGCGTCTAAATCTATTTTTAACAAGCATACCATTTTGGTCTGTATATCCTACGCCAAAATAATATTTTGTTCTTTCATCGCCACCACTTACGTTTAAATGATGGTTTTGTTGAAAACCTGTTTGATAAACAGTGCTATACCAATCTGTATCTACTACACTTCCATCAGCATTAAAAGTAGGATTTGCTATCACTGTTCCACCCGCAGCAGCAGGATTATTAGCTGCAGCCTCATTTTTCATCGTCATAAATTGTTGTGCATTCAAAACACTAAATTTACGAAATGCTTCTGTATAACCTACCCAACTACTGTATTGAACTTTGGCTTTTCCTTTTTGTCCCTTTCTAGTAGTAATCAATAACACGCCATTTGCAGCACGAGAACCATAAATAGCAGAAGCAGAAGCATCTTTTAATACTTCATAAGATTCTATATCATTAGGATTAATGTCTGCCAAAGCATTACTTGATGTAAACGTACCACTTGATGCTTGTCCTGAAAAAATTGGTAATCCATCAATTACTATCAAAGGTTGTGCACCTGATGTAATAGAATTTGTACCACGTACTCTAATTACTGGCGGATTTCCTAAAACACCATTAGGCGTTGTGATGTTCACACCCGCCATACGACCTTGTAGAGCTTGTTCAAAACTTTGAACAGGTAAATTGGCTACGTCTGAACCTTTTACAGTAGCCACAACTCCTGTCAAATCTTTACGGTCTTGGATACCACCATATCCAACTACAACCACTTCCCCTAATTGCTTAGATTCAGATTTCATAGATACAGCCACCGTAGATTGAGAACCTACTGTTACTTCTTGTAACGCAAGTCCAACCCCTTGAAAAATAAGTACTGCGCCTTCTGATACTGCCAATTCGAAGTTCCCTTCTACATCAGTAGTAGTACCAGAAGTGGTACCTTTTACAGAAACACTAACACCCGGAATTCCTTCGTTGGTGTCTGCATCTGTTACCTTACCTTTTACGGTTCGGTTTTGTGCTATCATTTGCCCTATTGTGAGCAGACTCAGCACCAAAAAAATAAATAGATGTTTTAACATTTTGTTGTGTTATGAATTTTAAAAATGTTTAAAAAAGTATTAAATAAATTAAACATTGCAAAAGAAAGCAATATTATTCTAATATCCAAATTTTAAATAGGTTTTTTTATGAAAATAAAGAATTAAAACAATATGCAATAGATTAATGAACGACATTTTATTTTGTTTTATTTTGAAAAATAAAACAAAATATTTACATTAAATTAATGAATTGTTAAAAATATCAATTATTGATTGAAATCATAAATACAAAAAAAATATTATGCTATTTAATTTTCTAAGAAATATCTGCTCATTTATATGATAGATTTAAAACAATCTATCAAAACTAAAAAAATATTTGCATTTTTAAAAATAATTATCTAATTTTGTACTATTGTAAACAAAAAAAATCATAAAAAATAAACAAAAAACTATGTTTTCATTCCACAAATATCAAGGAACAGGCAATGATTTTATTATGATAGATGACCGAAATCTTGAATTTCCTATCTATCATCATCAACTTATTCAAACTATGTGCGATAGAAGATTTGGAATTGGGGCTGATGGGCTGATTTTAATTCAAAATATTGATAATTTTGATTTTAAAATGATTTATTTTAATGCCAATGGTTTTGAAGGTTCTATGTGTGGTAATGGTGGAAGATGTGCGGTGGCTTTTGCTAAAAGTTTACAAATTTTTGAAAATAAAACATATTTTTTGGCTTGTGATGGCGAACATAATGCTTTTATAGAAGGTGAAAATGTGCATTTGCAAATGAAAAATGTAACAGAAATTGAAACAAATCCTACTTTTTATTTTTTAGATACAGGCTCGCCACATTATGTAGAATGGGTAGAAAATTTAGATAATTATAAAGTAGTCGAAAATGGTAAAAAAATTCGTTATAATGATAGATTTAAAGAAAAAGGTACAAATGTTAATTTTGTAGAAAAAATAAATGAACATTCTATTGCGATTCGAACTTATGAAAGAGGCGTAGAGGACGAAACTTATGCTTGCGGAACAGGTGCAACGGCGTGTGCGATGACGGCTTATATTGCTCAAAAAATGCCTTCTCCTATTCTCATCAAGGTTTTAGGAGGTGATTTGTCTGTTAGTTTTGAAACGCAAAATAATCAATTTTCGAATGTATTTTTGATTGGAAAAGCAGAAAAAACTTTTGAAGGTACGTTTTTTAATACCAAATAAAATTTAGGTTTATGAGAAAATATTGTGGATACAATTTTATTCTGTATGAATAGAAATGGCATTTATACTATTTATTAAAAAAATATCAATTTGAGAAACACAGAGATTTCGGCTAAAGCCAACAATTGAATTTTTTATTATCCTCCAGATAAATCTGGAGGCAATTCAAAAAACATATTTCATTTTTATTTTCCACACAAGTTTCCTAAGAACCAAACTTTATAAAAATATTTTTTTAATCCAAATTTAAAACTCAAAATAAATATGTATCAACTTAAAATGATAGAACATTTAAGTCAAGATTATTGGAAAAGCGTAACTTTGCGACACACAATTTTAAGAGAACCTTTAAATTTATATTATTCGGGAGCAGAATTAGATACTGAAAAAGATAGTTTTCATATCGGTTTGTTTGATGAAAAAAATAAAATCATAGGAATTTTGATTTTAAAACCTATTCACGAAGAAGAAAAGGAACTTAAAATGCGACAAGTGGCTATCGATAATGAATATCAAGGAAAAGGTTTTGGAAAAATATTGGTGCAATTTGCCGAAAAACTTGCCCAAGAAAAAAAATATACTTTGATTACGTTGCACTCGCGACAAACGGCTATCGAGTTTTATACCAAATTAAATTACACGATAGAAAGTGAAACTTTTAAAGAAATTGGTATTCCACACGTAATTATGAAAAAAAATTTATGAGTAGAATTTTTAATTTTATTGATGGAGAATATATGTATTTGCCCGAATGTAAATATTTGGATAATTACGCTCCTGAAACAGGAGAAATATATGCACTTACGCCTGATTCGAATGAACAAGATTTAGAATTGGCGATTCAAGCAGCCGAAAAAGCCTTTCCTATTTGGTCAAAAATGACAAGCATAGAAAGAAGTAATATTTTGCTCAAAATAAGTAATTTAATTGAAAAAAATTTAGAAGAATTTGCACAAGCAGAGAGCAAAGATACAGGAAAACCGATTGCATTGGCAAGAAGAATGGATATTCCACGTGCCGTAGAAAATTTTAAATTTTTTGCGACTGCCATTTTGCATACGCACACGCCTGCACACGCCACCGAAATGGGCGTTATCAACTATACTTTACGAAAACCTTTGGGAATTGTGGCTTGCATTTCGCCTTGGAATTTACCTTTGTATTTATTTACTTGGAAAATTGCGCCCGCTTTAGCAGCAGGAAATTGTGTGATTGGCAAACCTTCTGAAATTACGCCTTTTACAGCTTATATGTTAGGAAAAATATGCCAAGAAGCAGGTTTGCCCAAAGGAGTTTTGAATATTTTGCACGGACAAGGTGGAAAAATTGGCGCAAAATTAGT
>JAAFJG010000118.1 GCA_013298075.1 Cytophagales bacterium
GACAAGCCTTTTCTGTAGTAGTGGAATTTTGCATTTTCAAAATTACAGAAAATTTTTGTCATTTCTTATTTTTTAACATATTTTTGTCCAAAGTCCAAATTTTATCAAAAGTTATATTCCGCGAATAATTGAATTGCGACTGCACCGCTCCCAACGTTAATCGCAAGATTTTTATATCAAAAGTTATATTCCGCGAATAATTGAATTGCGACTTTTTATTCTCTTGGCGAATAATTTTATTAGTCAATCAAAAGTTATATTCCGCGAATAATTGAATTGCGACAATAAAATCCTATACAATAGGTGCAACCATATATATCAAAAGTTATATTCCGCGAATAATTGAATTGCGACTTTCAATAATGCTGATTTTAATAATTGTTTAGATATATCAAAAGTTATATTCCGCGAATAATTGAATTGCGACTCATTAATTGTTTCTTAATAGGACTCATAAATAAATCAAAAGTTATATTCCGCGAATAATTGAATTGCGACTTAGAAAATCTAATAATTCTTCATATTCAGCGATATCAAAAGTTATATTCCGCGAATAATTGAATTGCGACAAGAATTAAGTATATTAACGAATTTAGAAGAGTTAATATCAAAAGTTATATTCCGCGAATAATTGAATTGCGACATTGGATATACGCTTATTTTGTCTTTTGAGTAGGTTATCAAAAGTTATATTCCGCGAATAATTGAATTGCGACACTCTATTTAGTTCCGTAATCTGCAAAATAGGTCTAATATCAAAAGTTATATTCCGCGAATAATTGAATTGCGACAGCAAATGCAAAAAGTAGAGGTAAATGCTAAGAAAATCAAAAGTTATATTCCGCGAATAATTGAATTGCGACATAATTTTGAAATTGCTTTAATGCACTTTCCAAAACAAATCAAAAGTTATATTCCGCGAATAATTGAATTGCGACTTTATGCAGACTTTTGCCTGCGGTTGTGAAAAAATATCAAAAGTTATATTCCGCGAATAATTGAATTGCGACTATTTGGGAACGGCTTTAAAGACAAAGGACTTGCCAACTATCAAAAGTTATATTCCGCGAATAATTGAATTGCGACTTAAATTTTTCATTTTTTTATAAAGTTTATGCAGACATCAAAAGTTATATTCCGCGAATAATTGAATTGCGACTAGTATATGAAGGTTTTTAGTATCACCTACAACTATCAAAAGTTATATTCCGCGAATAATTGAATTGCGACATCAAATTTTACTAAACAATGTTTAAGATTAGTCATCAAAAGTTATATTCCGCGAATAATTGAATTGCGACGCTATTTGTTTTTTTGGAGTATTTAAACTCCTTTAATTATCAAAAGTTATATTCCGCGAATAATTGAATTGCGACAAATATTCATTTTATTAAATATTTTTGGATTAGAAAAATCAAAAGTTATATTCCGCGAATAATTGAATTGCGACATGCAAGCGTATGTATATTGCACGCTTACAGATAATCAAAAGTTATATTCCGCGAATAATTGAATTGCGACAATTTAATAAATAAATTCTTTTATTATAGTGCAAATCAAAAGTTATATTCCGCGAATAATTGAATTGCGACTTTCTAATTGCTCGTTTGGTGTTTCGAAATTACAATCAAAAGTTATATTCCGCGAATAATTGAATTGCGACACCTCATTTTTTTCAATTTTCACAAATTGTGTATTATCAAAAGTTATATTCCGCGAATAATTGAATTGCGACTAATTCACGTTGTAATGTATCTAAATCTAATTCAATCAAAAGTTATATTCCGCGAATAATTGAATTGCGACTACCTTCTTGTTGTATAATTGTTGTCCCATTTTGGATCAAAAGTTATATTCCGCGAATAATTGAATTGCGACTATAACAAGAAAATTATATACAAAATATATGATTTTCCATCAAAAGTTATATTCCGCGAATAATTGAATTGCGACAACTTGCGAGAATCTCCCGCTGTTAAATTAGCCCAATCAAAAGTTATATTCCGCGAATAATTGAATTGCGACAGAAATTTCTACTATTAAGGAAAATCATATATTTATCAAAAGTTATATTCCGCGAATAATTGAATTGCGACATATTTGATAGTAATTACTATCATTATCCCCCAATTAAGTATCAAAAGTTATATTCCGCGAATAATTGAATTGCGACAGTTTATCTACTGAATATTCTTTTCTATCATCATAATATCAAAAGTTATATTCCGCGAATAATTGAATTGCGACATACTTATACTACTCCCCTCCTACTCTTGTATTTTATCAAAAGTTATATTCCGCGAATAATTGAATTGCGACGTTCTTAAATACAAAATTACAAAACATATTAAAAATCAAAAGTTATATTCCGCGAATAATTGAATTGCGACTACCGCCGCCCGTTCCTTGTATCAAAGGAATGCACCATCAAAAGTTATATTCCGCGAATAATTGAATTGCGACTTTTCCATTTTTTTAATATGTTTTGTAATTTTGTATTTAATCAAAAGTTATATTCCGCGAATAATTGAATTGCGACTATTTAAAAGTTTTTTGCTAATAAAACCATAAGTTATCAAAAGTTATATTCCGCGAATAATTGAATTGCGACTGCTAATTACTTTGAAGATTTTAATCAAAGATTAGATCAAAAGTTATATTCCGCGAATAATTGAATTGCGACTAAGTTTCTCCAAATTTATAACAGTCATAAAACTTTATCAAAAGTTATATTCCGCGAATAATTGAATTGCGACTTATTTTTGCATCCTTAAAGTATATAGAAATGTATATCAAAAGTTATATTCCGCGAATAATTGAATTGCGACCTAAATTTTCACCGATTTTAGAAATATCGGCATTATCAAAAGTTATATTCCGCGAATAATTGAATTGCGACATTAATGAATAGAGATATGGTTGGGACTACAACTATATCAAAAGTTATATTCCGCGAATAATTGAATTGCGACAGTTTTTGTTTTTACTACTTCATTCGTTACAACTTCATTATCAAAAGTTATATTCCGCGAATAATTGAATTGCGACTAACAAGGTAAGTGGTTGTCATAAATAGTCCATTTTATCAAAAGTTATATTCCGCGAATAATTGAATTGCGACTAAATTTTCCATAATTAAGACAATATGAGTGACATTTTGAATTTAACATAAAAAGGCTATTTAAAGATGATTAAGGCATTTTTCAATACTTTTAAATTTTAGTATTTGGTTAAATGAATAAAAAATACTTACGGGAATTTGTCGTATCTATTTTTAATTAATGTTTTAAATACAAAAAATTCTTTTATACTAAATTTAAGCCTTTATAGCCTTTACAACTATGTCACCCATATTGTTAAGATATTCGTATTTTCAATAATCAAAAGTTATATTCCGCGAATAATTGAATTGCGACAAAATGTTACAAGAAATAATGAACGAAGAAGAACGATAAAATCAAAAGTTATATTCCGCGAATAATTGAATTGCGACAGTACTACCAAACAAGTAACAATCATAAAACTTTATCAAAAGTTATATTCCGCGAATAATTGAATTGCGACGTACCGCCTTGTCCTTGAATTAGGGGGATACACCAAATCAAAAGTTATATTCCGCGAATAATTGAATTGCGACTATAAAATACTTTTTACTATTATACGCTTTTTTTTCATCAAAAGTTATATTCCGCGAATAATTGAATTGCGACTTGTCTGAAAATCAATAAGAAATAAGCATCAGCAATCAAAAGTTATATTCCGCGAATAATTGAATTGCGACTTTTTATAATATAAAAAAACAACTTCACCTGCAGATCAAAAGTTATATTCCGCGAATAATTGAATTGCGACACACGCTTGTCGCATTTTGGATAGTTTACAGGAACAAATCAAAAGTTATATTCCGCGAATAATTGAATTGCGACCAAAGAAGGAGAAAATGAACATGGTAAATTATCTATCAAAAGTTATATTCCGCGAATAATTGAATTGCGACATTAACATATAAGTTGTCCTATTAATTGGGACAACTTATATCAAAAGTTATATTCCGCGAATAATTGAATTGCGACACACAGCCATTTTTATAATTATGTAGGCTTTTACAATCAAAAGTTATATTCCGCGAATAATTGAATTGCGACGAAGGTTTATAGTATCACCTACAACTATATCTATATCAAAAGTTATATTCCGCGAATAATTGAATTGCGACATGGCTGAAATTCAAACTAAATTAACTTGTAAAGTATCAAAAGTTATATTCCGCGAATAATTGAATTGCGACAAGTGCAAACGAAGTTGTAAAAACTTCATTAGCACATCAAAAGTTATATTCCGCGAATAATTGAATTGCGACTCTATTTTTTTAAAAGATATAAACGTACATTTTTCAAATCAAAAGTTATATTCCGCGAATAATTGAATTGCGACATCACCAATCCTTAATCCACATTTGATACTTATGTATCAAAAGTTATATTCCGCGAATAATTGAATTGCGACATTTAACATTTTACCTTTTGCTTCATAACGGGCTATGATCAAAAGTTATATTCCGCGAATAATTGAATTGCGACTTTTATATTGTTTTTAAATGCTCAATTCTGTTTCCAATCAAAAGTTATATTCCGCGAATAATTGAATTGCGACTCATTCCAAAATAATTTAAACCCAAGTAGCAATCTAATCAAAAGTTATATTCCGCGAATAATTGAATTGCGACAGCAATTATAATTATGGGCATCACCCCCTCTTAATTATCAAAAGTTATATTCCGCGAATAATTGAATTGCGACAGCATAACTTTTGCTAAAAAGCCTGCAAAATATATCAAAAGTTATATTCCGCGAATAATTGAATTGCGACTCACCAACTCTTGGTCTTGGTATTGTTTGACACTATCAAAAGTTATATTCCGCGAATAATTGAATTGCGACTATTCACCTTTGAACTCAGTTCCTTCTTTTAATTTATCAAAAGTTATATTCCGCATTCCGCGAATAATTGAATTGAAACTTACTCATTTTTCATTACATTCTTTACAAATTCCATTAATTAAAACATTGGTTTCGCGAAATTTATATCCATTTGGAAGTTGAATATTTGGAATAATTATATCATTTAAGCAATTTGTTTGCCCACAAAAATTACATTTAAAATGTACATGACTATGGGAATGTTCCTCATGCAAACACTCGTGAGTGGCACAAATAGCATATTTTACGACTCCATCATTATCTAAAACTTTGTGTAAAATACCATTTTCTAAAAAAGTTTTTAATGTACGATAAATAGTAACCCTATCAAATTTATTTCCCAATGTATTTTCTAAATCATTATGAGCCAAAGCATAAGGATATTTGATAAATTCATCTAGAATACAAGTTCTTGGAGTTGTATTTCTAAGATGAAATTCTTTTAATAAAGTTTCTGTATTCATTTGGAATTTGGGCAAAAATATGTTTAAAAATAAAAAATGACAAAAATTTTCTGTAATTTTAAAAATGCAAAATACCACCACTACTACACAAAAGGAACCTGTCAAGGTTTTTTAGGTTTACCACTTTTACATGTGAAACCATTTACTAATTTGAGAATGAGTTTAGCCCAATGCTATTAACCTAAGCTATTTTAGACTGCCCTCCTAAAATTACATTGAGTTTTCAAGTGCCTATTTTTTGCTACAGATTTTTCTCGTTTTCTTTCTTTTTTATCAGTAGATTTATTAGTTGTATTTCTGGCAAAATAAAGTATAAGTTCCTCTATAATTTTTTTAGGATCTTCCACTAAAAACAAACACATAATTTTAGGCTTTAAA
>JAAFJG010000119.1 GCA_013298075.1 Cytophagales bacterium
AGATTTTGGCTAAAGCCAACGATTAAATTTTTTTATTATCCTCCAGATAAATCTGGAGGCAATTCAAAAAATATATTTCAAAAGAAATATTTTCATTTTTCGCACAAATTTCCTAAGAACCAAAAATATAAAATATAAAGTAAAAATATGAAATAAAAAATATGAAATAAAAAGTAAGAAGTAACTTTAAAAAACAAAAATTTTTAGATATTTTTTTTATCTAAAAATTTTTGTTTTTTTTTTGATATATAAAACTCGATTTTTAAACTCTTTCGATGATAGTTGAAACTCCCATTCCACCACCAATACAAAGGGTTGCTAAGCCAATATTTTTGTCTTGTCTTTCTAATTCATCTAACAAAGTACCTAAAATAATGGCACCTGTTGCGCCCAATGGATGTCCCAAAGCGATAGAGCCGCCATTTACGTTTACTTTATCAAAAGTTGCCCCTGTTTCTTGCATATATAACATAGGTACAACCGCAAAAGCCTCGTTTACTTCAAATAAATCAATATCAGAAATTTTCATACCGTTGCGTTTCAATAATTTATGCGTTGAAGGTGCGGGAGCGGTTAGCATAATAGTTGGGTCAGAACCTACTACGGCGTAAGAATGAATTTTAGCACGCGGTTTTAAGCCTGCTTTTATACCTGCTTCTTTTGAGCCAATCAATACAAGTGCTGCTCCATCTACAATTTGAGAAGAATTTCCTGCGTGGTGAATGTGATTGATTTTTGATAAAGTTGGATATTTTTGCAAAGCCAACGCATCTAATCCGCCCATCATTCCCATCATTTCGAAAGAAGCCATCAATTTTGCCAAACTTTCTACACTTGTTCCTTCTCTTACGCCTTCATCATGTCCTAAAATAAGATTGCCTAAAATATCTAACACAGGTACAATAGATTTATTAAATCGACCTGCTTTTTGTGCTTCTACGGCTCTGCGATGAGATTCTACGGCAAAAGCATCTGCTTCTTGGCGAGAATAACTATTGACTGTCGCTATCAAATCGGCTGAAATTCCTTGTGGAACAATTTTATGTTTAGCAATAATATCAGGACTTGTAAACATTGCACCACCATCAGAACCCATTGGAATACGTGACATAGATTCTACACCACCAGCCACTACAAAATCATATTGACCTGCGATGACGTGTGCGGCTGCTGTGTTGATTGCCTCCAAACCAGAAGCACAAAAACGATTCATTTGTACACCTCCAACAGTTTGAGAAAAACCAGATTCTAAAACTGCAGTGCGAGCAATATTTGCTCCCTGCTCCATGACAGGCGAAACACAGCCCAAAATTACATCATCAACCAAAGAAGTATCTAAGTGATTTCTTTCTTTCAATGCTTTTAATAAAGTTGAAAGTAATGTTACGGGTTGCACTTCGTGCAAACTTCCGTCTGATTTGCCACGCCCACGCGGTGTGCGAACTGTGTCAAAAATATATGCTTCTGCCATATCAAATTGATAATTAAGAATAAATTTTTTTATTAAAATTAGTATGCAAGCTGAGTATATTGATAAAAAAATAAATCATTTTTACCTCACTTCTCTTTCATAACCGCAAATGTAAATAAAAAGTTTAAAATATACAAATTATTCTAAAAAAATTTCAAACGTTTGTGTTTATTTTGGTAAAAATGGGGTTATCAATGATAATTTTATCTGAATTGCCTCCAGATTTATCTGGTAATATACAATCCAATCGTTTGCCTTAGCCCAAATCTCTGCGTTTCTCCAATTGATATTTTTGTATATTTTCAAAATAAATGCTATTCATATTAGAATAAAATTAGCTCCGAAATAATTTCCTAAGAACCCAAAAAGTCTAATTAAAAAACGTACAAAATTATGTATATTTTTCGTTATTCAATCAAAAAAGTAAAAATAAAAAAACGATAAAAAATAAAAAAATGTTAATTTATTTCATTTTTATTGATTTAAGAAAAAAAATGTTAAATTTGCAAATTGTTAAAAGAACAAACGATTGCAAAATACAAATATTATGAATACAGAAGCAAAAATAGCCTATCAAAAAAACGATAATGGATATTATATCTACGATATATCGGGGGCAGGTTTAAAACAAAATTATAATGATTATAGTGCTGATGACCATCAAGTATGGCAAACTTTGTATGAAAAGCAAATAAAAAATTTGGTCAATGGAGCAGTTACAGAAGATTATTTGAAAGGTTTGGAATTATTAGGATTTGATAGCAAAAAAATACCCAATTTTGACGAGGTAAATGAGTTATTAATCAAAGCAAGTGGTTGGAATATTTATGTAGTTTTGGGATTAATTCCTACGAAAGAATTTTTTGAATTGATGAAAAATAAAAAATTTTGTGCAACTACGTGGTTACGAAGAAAAGACCAAATGGACTATTTAGAAGAGCCTGATATGTTTCATGATGTATTCGGGCATGTGCCTTTGTTGAGCAACAAATCGTTATGTAATTTTATTCAAGGATTAAGTAATATTGCTCTCAAATATATTGATAATCAAGATATTATAGATTTAATTGGGCGTGTTTATTGGTTTACGATTGAGTTTGGATTGATTAAAGAAAACAATATTTTAAAAATATACGGAGCAGGAATTATCTCTTCTGCAGGCGAAACTGATTATTCTTTGAACAGTCCAATTCCTGAAAGACTTCCTTATAATGTAGAAAAAATGTTGGATAGTTCTTTTTTCAAAGATAACTATCAAACTAAATATTTTGTGTTAGATTCTTTTGAACAATTAGAAAATTCTCTTCCTGAAATCGAAGAAAGAATTGATAAAATACATCAAAATATGGTCGCAGAAGTTTAAAAAATGCTGTTTTTATTGTCTAAAATGCAAACATCTATATTTGCATTTTAGATATTTATACTCAGAACTAATTGATTTTATATTTTTAAAAAGATAAAATCTTGAAAATCAATCTTACAAATCACGAAAATCTTGAAAATCTTAGTATATTTTTTCTCCTTTCTCCTCGGTCTGTGGCACACAGACCGAGGAGTAATGCTTAAGAGATTGCAATTTTTTTTCATAGTTTTACTTGTTTAAGGCTTTTTCAAGGAGAACATGCAGTCGCGTTATTTCAGATTCAAGGGAGAATATGCGCGCTTCATATATCTCTTTGATTTCTTTGTTATGGTTTTCGTAGAGATGATTATTTACGTTTCCTATACTATTGTCGTGGAAATTATTGCCTTCCATATTCCCAAAAAACTTCTTTTCGTCAAATTCAGCTATTTTTTCGGGGGTAGTGCCTAATACTTCTGCAATTTTATCAATTTTGTCTTTAGTGATTTTTGTTTCGCCTTTTTCCAAAAGGCTGTATTGCTGTTGCGAAATACCCAATTTTTTTGCCATGTGAGTTTGGGTAAAATTGTTGAGTTCGCGAGCTTTGCGTATGCGGTCTGCGAGAATTTGTTGGTAGTCCATATTTTAAAGGGTAAATTACATTTATTCTACTAATTATTACAAGCAAAAATAATTTTAATTGTTGTAAAAAGCAAGTAACTTTGTAAGTATTTTAAAATAAAATTCAAAAAATATGAATAAAACACTAAAAAACTTGTTTATGCTTCTTATAGGAGCTATTCTGATGGTAAGTTGTGCTAAAAAAGAAAGCGTAAAACCTGCGCCTATTGCAAACTTTACAATGAACCCACCCACTGGACGTGCACCCGTCACAATTACTTTTACGAATACCTCTCAAAATGCAACCTCATACAGTTGGGATTTTGGTGGTTTATTAACAAGTACAGATGCGAATCCAGTAATTGCTTTTAGTGGAGGTGGGATACTTACTGTGACACTTACTGCTAAAGGAGATGGAGGTACTACAATAATATCTAAAACGATTACTATCCAAAATCCTTACACAAAGGTAAAAATCAAAAAAATTACAATAACCGCTATGCCTTTTACAACGCCAAGTGGTGCTGGTTGGGATGTAACATCGGGTCCAGACGTTTATATGAAAATATTAAGCCCAAATCCTAATAACACTACTTTAATTACAGGTGGGGTTTTCAATGATGTTTTACAGTCATCGTTACCAATAGCATGGAATGTTACTCCACTACTTCAAGTACCCACTTTGAATGAATTTTACTATGTCAATTTGTACGATAGTGATAGTCCTCCTATAGATCCTGATGATAATATGGGGTTTGTTGGTTTTAGAATGGACAATTATATGACAGGCGCAGGGGCATTTCCAGCACAGATTACACTGACGCAAAATGGTATTACAGCTATTTTAGATTTACAATGGGAGGAGTAGTAATGTTATAATTAGCATTGCCCTAACTCCTAAAAATCAATTTATATTATCTAAAATGTAAACCTTTGTAAGATTTACATTTTAGATTTTTTTTTAAGCACCTCTCCCCTACTATTTTGAATATATTTTTGATTTTAGAAAAGAAAAGTGTAATTTTGTGCGTTTAAAATAACAAAAAACACTTTTTTTCGTATCAAAAAATCACCTAAAAAACAAAAATATATGACTATTTTCGTTCCTCAAAAACTTCATTCATTTGTCAAAGAAATTTTTTTATCTATTCATATTCCCGAAAAAGACGCTGAAATTGCCACCAAAGTTTTGATACAAGCAGATTTAAGAGGAATCGATTCGCATGGCGTAGCACGCTTGTCAGGTTATATCAAACAATGGGAATTAGGCAAATTAAATCCAAATCCAAACATACAAATCGTTCATCAAACGCCTTCTACGGCTGTGGTTGATGGGGATAAAGGTTTAGGTTTGGTGATTGCACATTATTCGATGCAAATTGCTATCGAAAAAGCCGAAAATGTGGGAACAGGTTGGGTAGCGGTGCGAAATTCGGGACATTTTGGTATTGCAGGGCATCACGCTTTGAAAGCCGTTGAAAAAGAAATGATAGGTTGGGCAATGACACACGCTTCCGCGTTGGCTGTTCCTACATATTCCAAAGAAAAATTATTAGGAACAAATCCGATTTGTTTGGCTGTTCCTGCGGGAAAATATCAACCTTTTGTGGCTGATTTTGCCTCGACTGCAGCAGCTTATGGGAAACTACAAATCCTACAAAGAAAAAATGAAAATGCGCCTTGGGGTTGGGTACAAGACGAAAATGGACAACCCACTCAAAATCCACATGCACCTCGTTTGGGCGGTGCGTTGTTGCCTTTGGGCAGTGATGATATGCACGGAAGTCATAAAGGATATTGTTTGGGGGCGATGGTTGATATTTTGTCAGGCGTACTTTCGGGGGCAAATTTCGGACCTTTTGTGCCACCTTTTGCGACTTCGGGCGATACACAAGAACGACAACCGCCTGTGGGTTTGGGAACAGGGCATTTTTTGGGTGCGATGCGGATAGATGCTTTTCAAACGAAAGAAGAATTCAAAAAAAGAATGGATATTTGGATTGAAACTTTTAAAAATGCGCAAGCCATTGAAGGAAAAAAAGTATGGATTCCGGGCGAGCCTGAATTTGAAAATACTATTTTTAGAGAAAAAAATGGGATTCCTTTGGTCGATTCTGTGGTGAGTGATTTGGAAAAAGTAGGCGAAAAATTTGGTATCAATTTTTTAAATTCTCAATAAAAAAATGAAATTGTAGAAATTTAGATTATTATAGAATATTGGTTCTTAGGATCGGATTTTAAATAGTATTTTTTAAATGAAAGAGATTTTAGCACACAGATAACACGGATTTAGCGGATTAATACGGATTTTTTTTCTTTTTTCTCGAATTTTTAATGATTTTTGTCAATTTTTGGCTACCATTTAAAAA
>JAAFJG010000012.1 GCA_013298075.1 Cytophagales bacterium
ACTACGAAACTTTTCTTTAGTATTTGGGTCATTTAAAAAAACTTTTAACGACTCAATTATGTTTAATAATTTACTACTACAAACCATAACTAATATAATATTTTTTTGCAAAGATAATAAATTTTTGTAAATTATTTCGCTTTTCTTAAGTTAATAGCATTGGGCTAAAGCCAAAATTTTGTACTTTTCCATATTTCAAATAAATGAGAAAAATCTTACTTCTGTCCAAATAATAGTACGTTAAAAGTAACTTCTCAACAATTTTTTAAAACCATCAATTTCTTATTTTTAGGCTATTCATAAGATAACAAAGGAGCAATTTTTTCTAAAAAATCGGGCGTAACTACTTTTATATTTTTGAAATCACTGATATTTCTAAAATTGCCGTGTTGTTTTCTATAATTGATAATAATTCGAGCCATTCCGTCTTTGAAATTTGGATTTTTACTCAATTCTTCTTCAGAAATGCTATTGATAAATATTTTGATAGCATTTTTGTTGATTTGTGCATATTTTTTAATTTCTTCTATTACTTCAGGACGTTTTTTGAGGATATAAACCTCGTCTAATTGCTCCAAAGACGTAAAACCACCCAATTTATTTCTGTATTTGATAATACTCAAAGCCGTTTTCAGACCTACGCCACTGATTTGCATCAATGTAGTCGTATCAGCCAAATTCAAATCAAAAACTTCGATATTTTTAGATTTTTTAGATTTTTTTTCTGCTATATTTTCCTCTTTTTTGTCTTTTTCTTCTTTTGGAATATTGATATAAGGCTCTAATTCTTCGTATAATTCATTGGGAAATCCATAGACTTTTTTTAGGCTTTCTTTGGTTCTAAATTTCCCACCTTTGTCGATATATTTTCTAATATTTTGTGCGATTTTATTGCGTACACCTAACTTTTCCCATTGTTCGATAGAAATTTCATTGGGATTAAATTCGAATAATTCTTTGGGAATATTGCTTTTTTCTGTTCTTTGTTTTCTTTCTTTTTTGGGATAATATTTTTTCTGATATTTTGGATAATTCACATACGAATTTTGCTCGTCTGTGCTATCGTTTTGAATAAGTTGGGCAACTATTTGATTTAATTTTTCAGTATTTTCAATTTTTTTATTTTTATTCCAAAAAAAATCTACCAAAAAAGGAAGGAACAGCAAAAATATCATAATCAACAACAAAACAAAAAAACCTCTGATTTCTGAATGACTGAAACCAAAAACTTCTTGAAAAAATAGCGTTATTTTGTATTTTATTTTTCTCACAGAATTTTTATTTATACTCAAATTAAAACTAAGAAACTCGCAATTTGTTTCAAAAAATCAAGAATAAATTTTTGGATTATTCTTGATTTTTTTATTCAATTTCTATCTATTTTTTTCTAATTGAGCCAATAAAGCCTTCATATCTTTTGGATAAGGTGCTTCTATAGAAATTTCTTTGTCATCTAAACCTTCAAAAATAAGTTGTTTTGCGTGCAAGGCAACTCTTTGAATCAATGGTTTTTCGTCTGTTTCAAATTTCAAATTAAATTTCTTTTTGAGTTCAGATAAAAACAAAGGTTTGCCACCATACAAATTATCAAACACAATGGGCGCACCCAAAACCGCCAAATGAATACGAATTTGGTGCATTCTGCCTGTAATAGGCTTACATTCAATCAAAGTATTTTTGGTATAAACATCTAAAGTTGTAAAAAATGTAGTTGCTTCTTTGCCGTTTTCGTGGTCAATTTTGACTACTCCCGTATTAAAAGCGTGAATAGGTTTACTTACTTCGACGTTTTTAAAATCTTGGATACCATTGATGATGGCGTGATAGATTTTTTTTGTTTTTCTTTTTTCGAATTGAATCGATAAATGCCTATATGCTTCTGGGTTTTTCGCAATCGCCAAACAGCCCGAAGTTTCTTTATCTAATCTATGCCCAATTTGAATGGTAGAACAATATTTTTTTGCCAACGCCAACACACTTACTTTTCCTTCGGTTACTCTATCATCAAGCGTAGATAAATATGGCGGTTTGTTGATAACAATATAATCTTGGTTTTCAAATAAAATTATATCTTCAAAATCAATTTTTTTCATAAAAACTTTTAAAATTTGTGCAAAGTTAGTGTTTTTTTATGGTAAATAATATTTTTTTTTGAATTATTTGTTTTACTTTCCTTGTTGTACTTCTAAAAATTGATAAATTTTATGGTTTTTTAGGGAAAGTAATGGGTTTTATTGTGATAAAAATTTGATGTTTTTATAACTTTGGACGACAATATCCAACTGTTAAAATACCTTTTTTATCGTGTATATCATTAATTTTCACTATAACAATAGTATTTTCAGCTAATTCAGATGTATAACCAGATAAATTAAATTCTGGTTGATCACTTTCACTAATCAGTAATTTTACTCGATTAGGTTTTCCAGATTTTATAACCTTGGCATTAATTTCTATACCTTTTCTTACTTTAATACCTAATTTTAAATATTCAGGTTTTACTTCTAATGCTAATTCAAGTAGTGATTTTTCTGGTTTTACCTCCATACTACTTAAGGTTTCAGCATTATTCTTGTCCGCTAAAATTATCCAGCCCATTGGTTTAATTTCCTCTTGTTCTGTAATCATTCGACGTGATTTGGGGATTTTCTCAAAATATTTTTCTCTATTTTGAGGGATTTTTCCAATGTTAAAATCTATCATAATATTTTCAAATAAGATTTTAAAAATTTGAGAGAACTTTTTTAAATAAAGAATTTCGGTCATTCCAGTAAAACCTGTTGCATAACCCAAACGCACCATAAATTCTTGGTTTTTTATTTTATCAAAAGGTTCTATCATTTTAGATTTAAAACTATTTGTGGCATCTTCTGATTTAAAATTTTCAAACCATTTATTATCAGATTCTTTTTGTACTTGACTAAAATCATATACACATTGTAAGATATGATTTTCGACCTCATATCTTTTTTCTTCTTTATTATCTTGAGTAAGATCATTAATATCTAAATTAAAAAGCATTTTTACTTTTTCAGTAATTCCAATCCAATTTTTTTTATTGTTGGTTTCAATAAAACTTTTATTATTTTCATTCTTAATTGTACTTTTTATTGAAACTAAAAAATCGATATTAAAATGAAATTTATTAGATAAATACTGCCCTTCTTTGATATACTCAACATAAGGAGTTTGTGATTGTTGTTTTCCTCCAATGTATAAATTGACTTTTCCTATTCCCATTGGATTGGAATTATTATTTAGTATTGCATCAGAAAAAGAAACAAGTTTCATTAAATCAAACTTTTCATCATTGGTTTTAGTTTCTACTTTACCACTATCTTTTTTAATTTCAACTCCACAATAGAAACAAAATTGATCGATAAGTTCATCTAATTGTTGTCGTTTTCTGTCCTCGTTCATTCCAATATCACTTTTTAATTTCTTGAATTGTTCTTCAATCATTTCCTTTATTAAACCTTCTTTTGTTTTGTTTAATACACTAAAAAGTAATGCTGTTCTAACACTTCCTTTTATACTTGTGGCTGGAATATATAAATGGTTATTGCCTATTTTTAAAGCACCTTTTATTTGATTACCATGAGGAAAAATTGGAGTTTCCGCGTTTACATCACATTGTTTTTTTAAAAAATCATAAAATTTATCAACTAAGTTATGTTTTTGAGCAAATTTTAATAGATTAAAATTTTGTCTTGCAATATTTAACTCTTGATTATAATTTTTTTCTGCTGTTCTATTTTTTGATTGTCTAGCCCTTTCTCTATTTTGATCTAAAGTACTAATTTCAGCAGAATTTTTTTGAATCCATGAAACATAATCAGTTAATAATTTTTCATCATTTCCTAAAAATTTTAGAAATTGATTTTGTGTAATACGATAATATGTTTTATTATGAATAACATAATCTAGCGCATATAATTCTTCACCATTGCCAATATGAATAGGTGTGAATGTTTTTAATGAAAGTTCCATAATGTGAGGTTTATTTTTGTTTCAAATCTATATTAAGCATAAAACCTTTTCCATAATGATAAACTTTATGAGAAAGATTATTTATTTTTGACACATTTGTTTCAATATTTTTTCCATAATAGATTGATGAATTATTGGGAAAAATAGAACTTTCTTTAAAAAACAACAGAGCATCTTTTTCTACATTTTGAAAATTTAGAAAGCCTAATTTACCTTTTCTATCTTCTAATTGATAGGTAAAGTCTTTGTCTATAAAACTCTCAAATTCATCATCTGTGGGATAGTATAACGATAAATTAGTTACAAATTTTGATGTTTTGGACATTTTTAGATAAAAATCTTGTAGTTCTGAAATTTCAAAACTACCTTTTCCTATACTCCTATCCCCGCCTATACCCACGTGATTAAGATAACGCAATGCTCCACTTAACAAAGAAAAATCATTTCCTTTGGCTAAAAAAAATAGTCCTGTATTTTCTTGTTCGAAATAAAATTCCTCCACGTGAAAAAGTTGTCCAACATCATTTACTTTTAAAGTTCCACCTTTTATACGATCTATTTTATTCCGAGTTATCGCTACACTATTTTGTTTTGGAAAAGTTAAATTATCGTCTTTAATGATATTTTCACCATTAATTACTTTTTCAAAATTTATTTTGCTCAGCCAAGTGATTGCTTTTTTTTGTTTCTTTTGCTTTGTCATTTCTAATAGTTTATCTTTAAAAGATAAATTATTAGAAATCGGTGATTTTTCTTCCCATACAAATGGTTTTGGAAAAAAAGGAATTTTTTCATTATTAGCATCAACCAAAAATGGAAAAGTAGAACTAATAATAAAAGGTTCTTTTTCTATAAATTCCTCTAATTTATCGTTACCGTACACCATACGAATAGCCCAACAAATATTCCCCCACAATGTATCAGACCTCATTAAAGTTCTAAAAGTGGCTTTTGGAGTAAGGTAAACAATTTTCATCACCTCGTCCTTATTTAAAATATTCATATTTTTTTTAGTTTTAACAATATTTTCAGATTTAACCTCATTTCCTTTATTTTTTGAATAAGGATAAGAAGGAGTTTTTTGTTTATTTTTATTCCCCATAAACTAAAGATATTTCAGCAAGTGATTTATAGTTATTTGCACTTTTATTTATACTTTTATAAGCATCAGTATTATTTTGATAATCCGAAACTTTGATAGTATCACATTTTTCAATGTGAAATTTGACTTGTCCATAACCTCTTGAGCCAGATTTACCTAAAAAATTATTTTCTAACAATCTAAGAGATGTTAGCAAATTTTTTAAATCAGCCTCTATTTTTTCTTTATTATCCTGTTCGTTCATTTTATACACGCCATAGATAATTTCAAAATTGAAAAAAGAGCCTGAAACTACACGTTCTATAAATCGAGGATTTGCCGCTGAAGTCAATCTATCAATCGTATTTTCAGGTTTGTACTCTGTATAAAGTAACTCAGAGTCCATATTTTTCCACATTTCTATTGTTTTCTGGTCAGGATTACAATCTCGAACTATTAACCTTGTCGTTCCAACATCACTTAAATAAGCATTTTGTGTGTCTTGATATTTTTTTGTATTTTCTTTGTCATCTGCACCAATGCCAAAAAGTCTTACAATATTTTCAGATTTAGAAACATCACCAATATTTTTAATAGGATTAAGAATTGCACCAGTTGCAAATTCTAATAAAGAACGTAACTTTCCTTTGAGAGAACTACCTGGTATATAGGGATAGCTTGTCTGCGGATTACGTAAAACGGGTGAATCAACGCCACCTATTTCTAATTTTTCTTTGCTTCCACCAATATGAAGCCCTGTTAAGCACTCTATTTTACCTTTCAAAATAATATTTGCTTCGAAAATAGGAAATTTTGTATTGTCCATAATTGTAAAAATTTAAAATTTATTTGTTTATTTATCTCCACCATAAAATTTGTGATATGCCACTACACTTTCGATAATTGTTATGAAATTTATAATAGCACTTTCTCTATTTATTGAGAGTTTATATGCGTCTATTAATTCTTTTACAAAATCATAAAAAGGTTTCACTTTCGTTTGTCTTCCTGCTGCATAAGCAAGTTTTGGCTCAAGTAAAATAAGTTCAGTATGAATCTCTCTTGTAAGTTCCACAAAACGCACTTTTTCCTTGTCATCATTTTTAAACTTATTCTTTTCTTGCATTTTTACTCTAATGCTATTAACAGCACTATAAAAATTACGAATTTGATTTGTTTTGATACCATTGTTACCAGCAAATTCTTTTCCTTTTTTTTCTGAAATGGCAACCATTGTTTCAGGAGTCATTACATCTAAATTTTCCATATTTTAAGGGGTTTAAAGTTTTCTTGTTTTTAATAAAATGTAATGCATTGAAACTAAATAGTCTTTAATTTCTGTTTTTTTAGAGAAGTTATTTAAAATTTGTTGAATAACAATTTTCGCAATTTTATCACTTCTTTCTTTTAGTTCGTGCTCAGATTTTGTTTCAACTTCTTCAAGTTTTTGATGATCATATCCTTGTCTTGCAAAAAGATAATGAAGTTGAGAAATATTACGATTAAAATTTCGGCTAATAATATTACCATTTCTACACAAAGAAGATTTAATAATACGTAAGAGTCGATGCATTAATGAACGAGCTAATTTTCCTTTGTTATCATCAGGTGTGTTTTCATTCTCTATAAATTCTAATATTTTTTCGGCAAAGATAATTTGAGATTTATAACTCTCCCAACTTAAAGTATGGTCAAAAACACAAATTGCATTTTTAGACATCATTTCACCGTTTGTATTGTTTCTTTCAAATGATTTAGATTTTTTTTCAGCCATTTCAGCATCTTTAGCAAACTTAGCTATGGGATAATTTTCATTACACATAAAAATTCCAGCACTAAAAGCAAGATTTGTATTATTACAAGTAAATATTTTAAAATCTTCTTGTAATCGAGTAGCAAAATGTATCATATTATACCAAGAACCAATTATAAAAGCATCATCACCACCTGAATAAGTAATATAAAGTTGATATTCTTTTGCTAAATTATTAAAATATCCACTAAAAAATATAGTCAATTCTCGGCTCAAAGAAGCTATTTTAGCAAGATATGATTTTTCATTTAATCCAAAGGCGAATATTCCACCCAAATTATCTACATCAAGTCGCATAACTGCTAATTGTGGGTAAGATAAACGAGTAAAACTATCGTAATTTAGTTTTGATATTTCTTCAAAGCCAGCCACATCACCTTCCTCATTTTTATAACATTCATTACCTATAAAACGATAAGAATAACTTATGGGAAAACTCGACTCCATCATGATAATATTTTTAATACTATCATAGTTTGTATCGTTTATTTTAATAATTTTTAATGAGTCAAAACAATCTTTATAATCGTTTAATAATCTATTTAAAGACTTTTCTGTTACACTTACATACTTTTTCTTTTCAGAATCAGTAGGTAAAGGCATAAAATAAATTACACTTCGTTCTAAAAAATTAGCAACCATTCTCTCGTCATCGCTAATTTTATTTATAAATTCTTTACTATCAATCAATTCTTTTTTAATTGTGAACTCGACCAAATAATCAGAATAGGGCATTGCTTTACCTAATTTTTTTATATCTTGAAGATAATAAGACTTTTTACCAAAATTATCAAAAACTTCTTTTAAATATTTTTTATGTTTTTGTGTTTTATTTTTATCTAAAGATTTATTTACTTCATAAAAATAATTTCCAGCATTATTTTTATACAAATCACTTTTTGCATAAACAAAAGCTAAATTTAAACTTAAACTTGTACCAATTTTTTTGATGAGAATTAAATTCAATTCTTTTTCTAATGTTTCTAATATTTTTTTAACCTTTTCTGTATTAGGAGCAACAATATTAAAGTGTCCACCTCCTGAAAAAATAATATTTGGTGATGATAAATTGATTTGTTTTATAATCTCTTCTGCAAAAAATTGACTTAAAAGCGAAATATAAAATGATTTTCCACGCAAAGTTTTCGCTGTACCTTTGCCTTGTCCAGCTTCTTCAGTATTTATGTCAGAATAAATAAATTTTTGAATCCCTGAAATATCACCTTTTATAAGTAAAAAAGGTAATTCGTTATTCTCCTTATTCCCCTCCAAACAAACCATCAAACCCATCAAAGTTTTCAAATGATCATACAAACTTACATCTTCTAAACCTTTGATTTGGCAAGGCGTATAAGAAAAATACTTTTCTAATAACGCAAAACAAGTATCTACAAAAGCACGATTTTCGAATTTTTTTATTTTTTCAAAATCAGTTTTAAAATCTGAAAACGTATTGTTTTGTGTTATCTCTTCTTTTTTCTTTGGAAAATTAAAAGGAGAAATTGACATTGTTTTTGGCTCAAAATAATGTTTTATTTCTGATTTGTTGCTTGCCAAATTATTAAAAATACTTTCTAAATATTTTTGTTCTTCATACAAACACGCACCTCCACAAGCATATTGCAAGGCTTTATCGTAAGTATTTTTTATATTTTCATCAACTTTTCCTAAGTTTTCTAAGGTTTTTGTTTGAGAAAATATATGTAAAAGTATTTCTTTCATTTTGATTTCTATCATTTTAGTTTTTTAGTTTTCGTTGATAATAAATTGAAAAACGCCTAATAATTTTTTTGGATTATCTACATAATATTTTTCTGTATCGATGCTAAGTTGTTTATCTTTTAATCGTAAAAATTGCCACACATCACCATTGCTCACACAACCATAAATAGTCGAAATTTGATTTTTTTTGCGTTCATTAAACAAAAATGCGCCCAACATTTGTGCCACACATTGTCCCATACTATTTTCGACAATGTTTTGTTTTGCCTCTACTAACCCAAAAATTGGTGCTTTCAAACTAAAACTTTTAGGACTTTTACTTAAAATATAATCACATTCGCCATTCAAATCTTGTTCAATATCACCTTCCAAATTTTCGCCTGAAAAAATAGTAATTTCATTTTGATTATTTTCTGCTATTGCCAATAAAATCGGCATAATCAATAATTCCGACCTCGATTTTTCACTTTTTGCGGGCATAAGTTTTGCCTTTTCTAATGTTTCTAACAGCCAATTTGTTGTTTGAATATCAGGAATTTTTTCAAATAGTTTTACTTTTTCTTCGTTCAAATTAAATAAATTTTCTATTTGTTCTAAGGTGAATTTGTTATATGGCATTTTTTTATTTTATTTGATACATTATGGCAATAAAAATTTAATTTTTTGTAACATCGCAAATATAAAATTTATATCATCTTTTTCATTGGCTTGATAAGGACGAGTTATCGCATATTTTGCCTCCTCTAAAATCATAAAATACCAATCTTTGCCTACCACATACGCCCCATACACAAGGTTTTTATTTTGATTCAAATATTGTGCAGTCAGCATAGCCGCCAATAATTGTCCTAATGGGTCATTATTTGCTCCTTTTTCTTTTTTATATTCGTGCAAAAAAAAGTAAGGAATTTCGGGAAATTGTTGTCCTGATGCCAAAACCCAATCTACTACGCCCGACAATTCAATATTTTCTATTTGCATTTGTAAACTCCTTTGCGAAAATGGGTGATATTTTTCACTATCAGTATAATCAACCAAATACAACAAAGGAGCAATAAATTGCATTTTTAATTCATCTTCATTCCAATCCATACAATTATCAGCCAAATTTACGCTCAATTTTTCCAAAGATTTCTCGATTTCATTCGAGATAATATATGGATAATGAAGCCATTTTGATAAGGCATCTAACTCTTTTAATTTTTGAAGCCCAAAAATTTTATTTAGTTCTGACCAAGTGCAGTTTTCGAATGTTTTTTTCATTTTTTTATCCTTCTATTTTTGTGGATAATGCCTCGCTAATTTTATACGGAAAGGCTTTTCTTATCGCATAATTAAATAAATCTAAATGCAAACCCATTTGTTCTGCTAATACTTTTCCCTCAAAAGCCAATCTAAGTAAAATAACACTTCCTCCCTTATTTTTTAAACCATGTCCGTATATTCTTTGCCATGTATCTTCAAAAAAACATTCATAGGCTTCGCCTTCTTCAAAAAAATGATTCCATTTTTCGTAAGGATTATTTTTTAAAAAGTCTATAGCTTTCTGACAATCTGTATCATTATTTGAATAAGATAGTCCGTAATATATCTCATAAAACTCTTCCAAAAAAGGTATAAGTTGGGTTTCCAACACCTTATCGTCTATTTTGTAGATAAGTTTTTTGTCTTCGAAAGTTACATTATAAATACCTTCGGGCATTTCTTTCATATCTTCGTCAGCCGCTGCTTTTTTGATTGCGTCTATTTCTTGTTCGTTTTCGCAAGATATTTCACACTGCATTCTTAAGCCTGTCATTAAATATGTTCCCATAATTTTTTTTGTTTATGTTTTTTTTATATTAAAAGTTGTTTTATTGGGTTTATATTTATTTATAAATTGCTAGTTTTATAAATAATAGCTTTTGCTTTTCTTATCCTATTTTTCAAGTTTTGTATATCACTTAAAAAAGCATTATCTCTATTTTCAATAGAAGCATGTGCTATTTTATTTCTAATTTTGTCAATGGTAAAATAAGACGTATCATTTTTAATAAATAGATATTTATTATCTTTTATAATTTTTTGCCTTGCTTCTTTTCTGTAATCTCTGTGTGTTTTATTATCTAAAGTTAAAACGTCAGGATATTTTTCTTGTTCATACACATAAGTAACCAATGCTTCTGCAAGGACAATATATGCTGATGAATAAATATGTTTATCTGCATACCAATCAGCTAACTCTATTTGGAATTGGCTATCGGTTTTACATCTTTTAAATTTATCTGTTAAATCATTCAAAACTTGAGGTACAACCAAGTTTGCAAACACATCTAAACTTTCTAAGTTTAAATTTTTAAAACTTTCTATTTGCTGTTTTAATGTTGAAACATAGTTTATTTCAACGGCTTGAGAAAAATTATTTAATTTTTTAGAGATTTCATTATTTTCTCCTAAAAGTGTGGTTATTAATTCAGCATTTCCAAAATTTTTGAATGTATATGCACCTTTAATCCAATTATTCATTTTATCTAATAACCCGATATTTACTATTGGTGCAAATCCCAACTCTCTTATAACTTCCAACATTCCATAATAAATGCCATTTACTTGAATACTTTTATTACTTACATCTCTCAAATACATTAGACTTGTTGTCAAAAGAATAGGTAATGATCTAAAAGAGTGTGTTATATCAATAAATAACTCATCATTATCTAAAAGAATAGAATTTAATATTTGGATAGATGCTAAATTTTCTTTTAGTTCTTCTTCATTCAAACCATATTTTATAGGTATTATTTTAGAACCATTACCCAATAATTTTTCTAATTGTAAAAAAATATCACTATCTAATTCCGTAGTGTTATCAGATTTTTCAGAGATTTCTGACAAATCCTGATAGTATTTATCAGATATTATTTCATCATCAGTTTTCTTCGATATAATTCTATAGAGTTCTTCCCACATTGATTTCATAGTTCCAATAAAAATATGTGTATCAATCTTAAAATGCTCACTTAAAACTACTGAAACAAAAGACTTATCTTTAAATAAAATTTCGTCTATTTTATAATTTGCAGACTTATATACCCTACGTACATTACTCTCAGGATTTCCTGTCCCCAAAAAACTAATTAAAACTTTCCTTCCCATATTCTTATTTTTTTTAAATTTTGCACAATAGTAGCAAATCTTTTTTAAATAACCAAATTTTTAATAAAATATTTTTTTTAAATAATCAATTTTATATTTTGTAAAATAGCATACACTTTTAACAATTTATCTAATTCTGTTACACTATAAGGCAATGTTCTTTGGTATTGTTTGCCCGCCAAAGCCACAAAATACCAATCTTTTCCTGTAATATATGTGCCATACAAAATCTTATTTTTGTCCTGATTTAGATATTGTGCTGTTAGCATAGCCGCCAATAATTGTCCCAAAGGGTCAGCCTCAGTGCCTTGTTCTTTCTTATATTCGTGCAAAAAAAAGTAAGGCTCTCTCGGAATTTGTTTGCCCGAAGCCAATACCCATTCTACTATTCCCGAAATTTCTATTTTTTCTGTTTCCATACGCATCATACGTTGCGAAAAAGGTTGAAATTTATGGCTATTATGATAATCTACTTGATGCAACAAAGGAGAAATAAATTGCATTTTTAGTTCATCTTCATTCCAATCTGTAAAACGTTTCGAAACTAAATGATGTAAAATTTGTAATTGTTTTTGCTCTTCTTCGTTTATAATTATCGAATCAGTACGTAATAAATGTTGCAAAGGCTCAAAATTTTCTTCTAATCTTTCTAAATCAAACCAAAAATTGAGGTCTTCCCACAAACATTTTTCAAAAGTTTTTTTTATCATTGTTTCAATTATTTAAAATAAAATCTCAAAAAATAAGAAATATATAATTTTTGCACAATAATAGTAATTCTTTTTTTAACTACCAAATTTTTAGTAATATTTATTTCTTCGCAAAGATAGAAAGCAAATATCAGAAAAAAAAGAGAAATCAAAATTGTTAGTTGCTTTCTAATTGCTGTCGAGTTGCTGAATATACAAAATATTGATAATCAATGAATTATAAAAATTAAAATATTTTTGAGAATAAAAATATCAATCATAAAAAAATATTTTCAATAGATTTAGAACAAAATAAAGGAATTTTATAGATGTTTAAATTTTAATAATCTGATTTTATTTTTAACAATATTTTGAATTGAAATTAAATATAAAAGATAAATTTGAAAAATTATTTTTTTTTCTTACCTTTGCGAATAAATAAAATTTTTTTAAAAAAGTATGTCTATTCAAAATAATTTAGATTATTTTAATCAACAAATCAAAAATACGTCTGCGAAACTCTTAGCGGTCAGCAAAACTCATTCTACCGAAAAAATTTTAGAAGCATATCAAGCAAATTGTAAAATTTTTGCAGAAAATCGTGTGCAGGAATTAGTTCCTAAATATGAAGCTTTGCCCAAAGATATTTCGTGGCATTTGATAGGAACATTACAATCGAATAAAGTAAAATATATCGCTCCTTTTATTTCGATGATTCATTCGATTGATAAATTTTCATTGTTGGAAGAAGTAAATAAACAAGCAAAAAAATGTGATAGAATAATTGATTGTCTGTTGCAAATTTATATCGCAGAAGAAGAAACTAAATTTGGATTCGATTTTGAAGAAGCATACCAAATATTAGATAATCATAATTTTGAAAATTTAGAAAATATTTGCATCAAAGGCGTGATGGGTATGGCAACTTTTACCGAAAATACGCAACAAATTAGACAAGAATTTAAAAGTTTGAAATCTTTTTTTGAGAAAGTAAAAAATAATATTCATAAAAAAAATATCAATATGACCGAAATTTCGATGGGAATGAGTAGCGATTATCAAATTGCTATCGAAGAAGGTAGCACTTATATCAGAGTGGGTTCGGCTATTTTTGGCAATAGATAAACAAAAAATAAAAACTAACAAAATATTATGTGGTCAAATTTTTTCAAGAAAAAAAAGGAAAATATGGAGGATAACGCAGGGGAAATTTCCGCAGAAAATACTATTCAAGCTGTGATTGAGGACATCGCAAAAGCCATTTTGAGTTGTGAAAAATCATTAACAGACGCACAAAAAAATAAAGATGATATTGCCACTATTTATTTTTCTCACCAAGAAAAAAGTAAAAATTGGTACGAAAAAGCCATGGAAGCAATGAAAAAAGGCAACGAAAATCAAGCAAAAAATTATTTGAATGAAAAAAATATGGCAGATTTAGGCGTAAAAAATTATGCAAGTATTTATGAAAACGCCTCAGAAAATGTCAAAAAATTAGAAATACAATTATTGAAAATGAATACGCAACTCGTAGAAATTCGCACCAAAAAAACGATTTTAACGGCACAACTTTCACAAGCAAAAACGCAAAAAGAAATTACGCAAAAATTACAATCGTTACAAATTTCGACTGACGAAGTAGAAAATCAAATCAGTTATGCACAAGCAGAAAATTTTGTAGAACAAGACCAATTAGCATCTCAATTTAATCATTTAGACGATTTTGAAAGACAAATTGAAAAGCAAAATCCTGATTTGAATGTATTATCGAAAGCAATAGAAGAAGAAAATCAACGTAAAAAAGAACAAGATTTGAAAAATCAAGCAAAGAAATTTGGCAATTTTTTTGAGGATAAAAATAATAAAAAAACCAATCCAACAGAAAAAAAAGATGCTGTAAAAGATTTTTTTGTAGCACAAAATATTCCAGAAAAAGATAAAAAAAATGATATTGATACTTTTTTTACACAAAAAAACAATGAAATAATTCCCGAAAAAGATACCTCAAAAGACAATAAAAAATCTGATATTGATGATTTTTTCACTAAAAAAGAAGACGATAAAGACAAAAAGATAAATGATTTTTTCAGTAATAATTCAAAATAAAAACTCAATCTAAACGATTGAAAAATAAAAACAAATGGCAATTTCACTCAAAAAAGGAGGTAGTTTTAACCTCACAAAAAAAGAACCTGCTCTCAAAAAAATGATGATTGGCTTGGGTTGGGAAATGAAATCAGGCAATACTTTAGACCTTGATGCGTCTATTTTTTTGTTGGGTAACAATGGAAAATTACCCGTAGAAGAATATTTTGTTTTCTATAATAATCTAAAATCTCCCGATGGCTCTGTGCAACATACAGGCGACAACCGCACAGGAGCAGGCGAGGGCGATGATGAAATGATTTTAGCAAATTTAGATTTGATAAATCCAAACATCAAAGACGTTGTGATTACGGTCAGTATTCACGAGGCAGAAGCACGCAGGCATACATTTGGTATGATGCAAGAAGCGTATATTCGCATCGTTGATGTGGATAGCAATAGAGAAATTTTGCGTTATGATTTAGATGCAGAATTTAATGGTTATACAGATATGGAATTTGGAAGATTGCGTTTGGAGGAAGATGGCTGGCATTTTATTGCGTCTGGCATTGGCTCAAATATCGGTTTGGGTGGTTATGTAGATATGTACGCTTAGATTTTTTAAGAAAATGAATGATAGATAAACCAATTTCTATCATTCATTTTTTGTTTTTTTCTTATCATTTTATTGGTTCATAGGAAATTATTGCGGAGCTAATTTTGTTCTAATATGAATAATAATTTATTTTGAAAATATAGAAAAATATTAATTTGAGAAACACAGAAATTTCGGCTAAAGCCAAGAATTGAATTTTATATTATCCTCCAGATAAATCTGGAGACAATTCAAAAAGTAGGTTTCCAAAAAATATATTCATTTTTTCTTTTTTTCTTATCATTTTCTTTAGTTTTTTTCAAATATGCGTTTTAATTCACGCCTCATTTCATTTTTATTGGCGTTATCGGTTGGATTGATTACAACCGCTTTTATTTCTTTGGTAAAAGATGCTAATTGGCGAATATTATTTGTTTGTTTTGCCATAAGTTTATCATCTACGTTTATTTTATGTTATTTTACCTTAGAATTTTTGGTTTTAGGAGAAATAAATGAGGCTTATAATATGTTGGCAAAAATCAAAAAAAAAGATTTTAAATTATACAAAAAAAAGATGTCAAACATTACGCCTATTCAAAAACTAAACGAAGAATTGCATCATTACGCCAAAAATAAACAGCAAGAAATTGATAGATTAGAAGAATTGGCAATGTATAGGCGTGAGTTTTTGGCTGATGTTTCACACGAATTAAAAACGCCTATTTTTGCCGCACAAGGTTTTTTGCATACTTTATTAGATGGTGCGGTTGATGATATTGAAGTTCGATATAAATTTTTGAAAAAAGCAGCGAATAGTCTTGATGGTTTGAATGGTTTGGTGGAAGATTTATTTACGCTTTCTCAATTAGAAGCACATATTATTACAATGAAAAAGGAAAAATTTAATATTATTCCTTTGATTGATAGAGCCTTCGAACAAGTGGAAGAAATGGCGAGAGAAAAGAAAATTTTTTTGATATTTGAGCCAGAAATAGAAGAGATTTTTGTCAATGCAGATTCAGAAAAAATGTTGAGAGTATTGATTAATTTAATTTCAAATGCGATTAAATACGGAAAAGAAAACGGAAAAGTAGCACTCAAAACAAGCATAGACAATCAAAAATTAAAAATAGAAATTGAAGACGATGGACAAGGAATTGCTCCCGAAAATATAGACCGAATTTTTGAACGATTTTATAGAGTAGAAAAAAGTAGGCACAGAGAAAAAAACAAAGGCGGAACAGGATTAGGTTTGGCGATTGTAAAACATATTATTGAAGCACACCAAAGCGAAGTTTTTGTAAAAAGTAAACTTCACGAAGGGTCTATTTTTTGGTTTGAATTGGCTTGTGATGAAGTTATTTTATGATAATTATTTTCAACAAAAAATTATTTTACTGACTTTCCAAACTTCTATTTTATAAAAAAAATCGTATAGAAAATCAGTAAAAATAACCAAAAAATCTACTTATTTTCGTACATTTTTTGATAATAATTTTGATAATCTCCCGAAGTTACATTTTCTAACCAAGTTTGATTTGTCAAATACCAATCTATTGTTTTTTCGATTCCTTCCTCAAATTGTAAAGAAGGTTTCCAGCCCAATTCTTCCATAATTTTAGTGGCATCAATCGCATAACGCAAATCGTGTCCTGCTCTATCGGTTACATACGTGATTAGTTTTTCAGATTCTCCTTCTTCTCTCCCCAATTTTTTATCCATTATTTTACAAATCACTTTAATTAAATCGATATTTTTCCATTCATTAAATCCGCCAATGTTATAAGTATCACCTATTTTTCCACTATGAAAAACCACGTCAATCGCACGCGCATGGTCAAGCACATACAACCAATCTCTTACATTTTCGCCTTTTCCATAGACAGGCAAAGGTTTTTTGAGTTGAATATTATTGATAAATAAAGGAATTAATTTTTCAGGAAAATGATTAGGTCCATAATTATTTGAACAATTGGAAACCACTGTCGGTAATTTATAGGTGTTATAATATGCCCTTACAAAATGGTCAGAAGAGGCTTTTGAGGCAGAATATGGCGATTGTGGAGAATAAGCAGTTGTTTCATAAAAAAATCCGCCTTCATCAAGCGAGCCATACACTTCATCAGTAGAAACGTGATAAAACAAACAATTTCTCTCGAATTTCCCTAATCTATCTTTCCAAATTTCTTTACAAGCGTTCAATAAATTAACCGTTCCCATCACATTAGTTTGCACAAATTCTAATGGATTTGAAATCGATCTATCTACGTGAGATTCGGCAGCCAAATGAATCACCGCATCAGGTTTTTCAGTAGTAAGCAAATGTTGAATAAAATCTGCGTCAGTAATATCTCCTTTGATAAACCGATAATTTTTTTCTTGACTAATATCAGTTAAATTATTCAAATTACCTGCATAAGTCAATTTATCTAAATTAATAATTTCATAATTTGGATATTTTTTTACAAACAAACGAACTACATGAGAGCCAATAAAACCCGCACCACCTGTGATGATTATTTTCATACGTATTTTTTATTTAATATTTTTTTTGCAAAAATAAAGACAAATCATTAAATTTGCATAAAATAACAAAAATAAAATTTTATATGAACTTCGACCCTGTAACTTTATCGATTCCTTTTTACTTTTTTTTGATAGGTTTAGAATTATTATTTGATAAAATTCAACACCAAAAAAGTTATCGTTTGCATGATGCCTTGACAAATATTAGTTGTGGAGCAAGTCAGCAAATTGTGGGCGTATTTTTGAAAGTTTTATCAGTAGGAATATTCGAAATGATACGTTTTAATTTTGCTATTTTTGATATTCCTGTCAATTGGTGGAGTTTTATAGTTGTATTTATTTTAGCCGATTTATCTTATTATTGGGCGCATAGAATGAGCCACGAAATCAATCTTTTTTGGCAAGCGGGACACGTGGTGCATCATCAAAGTGAAGATTATAATTATTCTGTGGCGTTGAGACAAAGTTGGTTTCAAACTTTTTTTACCTCTCCTTTTTATTGGTATTTGGCTTTATTGGGCTTTGATACCACCCAATTTTTGTTGGCTTATAGTTTGAATACAGTCTATCAATTTTGGATTCATACCGAAAAAGTAGGAAAATTAGGCATATTAGAATGGGTAATGAATACGCCTTCGCATCATCGCGTACATCATGGGCGAAATCCAAAATATATAGATAAAAATCACGCGGGAGTTTTTATTATTTGGGATAGAATGTTTGCGACTTTTCAAGTAGAAGAAGAAAAACCTACTTACGGCATCACTACGCCTATCAAAACTTGGAATCCGATTTGGTCGCAATTTTTTGGTATGTATCAAATCTATCAAACCACTCAAAAAATGCCTCATTTTTTAGATAAAATAAAAGTTCTTTTCAAAAAACCGGGCTGGCAACCCGATTATTTAGGTGGTAGTATTGCTGCTCCCGAAATCGATAAAAATACCTATCAAAAATATGATATTCATGCTCCCACAAAAATAAATGGGTATATTTTTTTTCAATATGTATTAACTTTTTTGGGTATTGCTTATTTTATATTCGAACAACATAAATGGCATCTGGAATATCGATTATTATATAGTTTTGTGGCTGGTTGGGCTGTTTTGAGTGCAGGAAAATTATTTGAAAATAATAAAATTTGGTATTATATTGAGTTTTTTCGTTTGATTTTTACGTTTATTTTAGTAGGAATCGGACTTGTTTTTTTGTTTGGATATATGACTGAAATAAGTATTTTATTTAGTTTGATAACGATTATAAGTGTGATTTGGTTGATAAAAATAAATGATAATCAACACAAAAAAATTTCATAATTGAGGTCGAATTTGGAAACAAAAATATCGATAATTTAGAACTGAAACATCAATATTTATAAGAAAAAATGATTATATTTGCAAAAAAATAAAACAATTAAAAATATGAAAAAAGAATTTAATGACACAGGCGTTTGCGTAGAAAGAAGACATTTTATGGTAAATACTACTCCAAAAATTGATAAAATTTTTGAAATGATAGAATATGAAAAATATTTTATAATGAATCGCCCACGTCAATTTGGTAAAACAACTTCTCTATATCGTTTGTATAAAGAGTTGTTAGCAAAAGACGATTATTTGACAATTTTATTAAGTTTTGAAATAAGTAGTGATAATATTTTTAAAGATATAGAAACCTTTTCTACTTATTTTATAACAATTTTTAATCGTGAATTGAAATTAAGTTACCCTAATCAACAAATTTTTATTGATCCAAATTTGCAAACCACTGAAACAGAGTTTAATAAATTATCTTTACAAATCACTGATTTTGTTGAAAAATCAGGAAAAAAAGTAGTAGTTTTGATTGATGAAGTCGATAAATCGACTAACAATCAATTATTTTTACATTTTTTAGGTATGCTGCGTGATAAATATTTGAGAAGAGATTTGGGAACTCAACCTACTTTTCACTCCGTTGTATTAGTTGGGATTCACGATATAAAAACCATCAAATTAAAACTTCGTCCTGATGAGGAAAAGAAAATAAATAGTCCTTGGAATATTGCTGTAGATTTTAAAGTCAATATGTTTTTCAATCCTGCAGAAATTTCGACAATGTTGTTGCAATATTCACAAGAAAAAAATATACAAATGAATATTCAAAAACTCTCAGAACGTCTTTTTTATTATACTTCTGGTTATCCTTTTTTGGTGAGTAAAATGTGTAAAGTGATTGATGAAATATTACTACCTGAAAAAGAAAATCAGACAGAATGGGACTTGACAGATGTAGAAAATAGTTTTAAATATTTAGTAAAAATAAATTATACCACTACCATTTTTGATGATTTATTTAAGAATATAGAAAACAATAAAGACTTGTATGATTTGACAAAAGACGTTGTCATCAATGGTTTAAAATTACCTAATAATGCCAATGATTACTTGATAGAATTAGCAAATACGTATGGAGTTTTTGATAGAGATGCAGAATATTGTAAAATCAATAATCGTATTTTTGAGCAAAGAATGTACTTATTTTTTACGACACAAGCCATTAGAAAACACGAATATAGACCTAATTTTTTACTATCAGATTCATATACTTCGATAGATAATACGTTAGATATGCCTAAAATTTTGCGTAAATTTCAACAATTTATGCTCGAAAATTACAACCAAAAAGATGCGGAATTTATTGAAAGAGAAGGACGTTTGTTGTTTTTATCTTTTTTAAGACCGATTATAAATGGCGTAGGTTTTGATTTCAAAGAGCCAACAGTGGGTGAGGAAAGACGAATGGATATTGTGATAACGTATATGAAAGTTTTGTATATTTTAGAATTAAAAATTTGGAGAGGCGAAAGTTATCATCAAAAAGGTTTAGAACAATTAAGCGAATATTTAGACTTATACAACAAAAAAGAAGGCTTTTTATTGATATTTAATTTTAATCAAAAAAAGGAATTTAAAGAAGAAAATATCGAATTTGGAGATAAAAATATTTTGGCGATTTGGGTTTAATTTGAAAGGAAAAATACGTATATTTGCAAAAAATAAATCATTAAAACTATGAAAAAAGAATTTAACGATACAGGTGTTTGTATAGAAGACGAACATTTTATGGTCAATACGACTTCAAAAAATGAACAGATTTTTGAAATGATTGAGCGTAAAAAATATTTTATTATGAATCGTCCTCGTCAATTTGGAAAAACGACGGCTTTATATCGTTTACATCAAGAGTTATTAACCAAAGATGACTATTTAACAATTTTATTGAGTTTTGAGGGGAGTAGTGATGATGTTTTTAAAGAGGCTGATATTTTTTGTGTTTATTTTGTAGCAATGTTTAATGATGAATTAAAATTAAGTTATCCCAATCAACAAGTTTTTATTGACCAAGACTTTCAGACAATTAAAATTGGTTTTGATAAATTATCTTTACAAATTACTGATTTTATGCAAAAAGTGCAAAAAAAGGTAGTGGTTTTGATTGATGAAGTGGATAAATCGACTAATAATCAACTATTTTTACACTTCTTGGGTATGTTGCGTGATAAATATTTGAAAAGAAATCTGAGTACACAATTAACATTTCATTCGATTGTTCTGGTAGGAATTCACGATATAAAAACCATTAAATTAAAACTTCGTCCTGATGAAGAGAAGAAATTTAATAGTCCTTGGAATATTGCCGTAGATTTTAAAGTAGATATGTTTTTTAATCCTGCCGAAATCTCAACAATGTTGGAGCAGTATTCACAGGAAAAAAATATAAAAATGGATATTGAAAAACTCTCAGAACGCATTTTTTATTATACTTCTGGCTATCCATTTTTAGTCAGTAAAATGTGTAAAGTCATCGATGAAATATTATTACCAAAAAAAGAAAATCAGACAGAATGGGATTTAGAAGATATAGAAAATAGCTTTAAATATTTAGTAAAAGATAATTACACCACAACTATTTTTGATGATTTGACAAAAAATGTAGATAATAATCCAAAGTTAAAAAATTTATTGACTAATATTTTAATGAAAGGTTTAAAAGTGCCTTTTGTGGTATCAGACGAAACGATTTCATTGGGACAAATTTATGGAATGTTGGATATTGATGACAGATATTGTAAGATTCATAATCGTATTTTTGAGCAAAAATTATACAGTCATTTATTGGCTGGAATGATTATAAACGGCGATTATGACCATATAAATATCCTAAGTGATGTGTATTCGAGTCCAAAAGGTACGTTGGATATGCCTAAAATTTTGCGTAAATTTCAAGAATTTATGAAAGAAAATTATAGTAAAAAAGATGCAGAATTTATCGAGAGAGAAGGTCGTTTGATATTTTTATCATTCTTAAAACCAATTATTAATGGGCGTGGTTTTGATTTTAAAGAACCCAATATTGGCGAAGAAAGAAGAATGGACATCGTGATTACTTACACAACAAATATCTATATTTTAGAATTAAAAATTTGGCGAGGTGAAAGTTATCATCAAGAAGGTTTAGAACAATTAAGCAATTATTTAGATTTTTATAATAAAAAAGAAGGCTTTTTATTGATTTTTAATTTTAATCAAAAGAAAGAATTTAAAGAAGAAAATATCGAATTTGGAGATAAAAATATTTTGGCGATTTGGGTTTAATTTGAAAGGAAAAATACGTATATTTGCAAAAAATAAATCATTAAAACTATGAAAAAAGAATTTAACGATACAGGTGTTTGTATAGAAGACGAACATTTTATGGTCAATACGACTTCAAAAAATGAACAGATTTTTGAAATGATTGAGCGTAAAAAATATTTTATTATGAATCGTCCTCGTCAATTTGGAAAAACGACGGCTTTATATCGTTTACATCAAGAATTATTAACCAAAGATGACTATTTAACAATTTTATTGAGTTTTGAAATAAGTACTGATAATTTTTTTGAAGATGCTGATAAATTTTCTTTTTATTTCATCGAAAAATTTAATGATGAATTAAAATTAAGTTACCCAAATCAAGAAATTTTTTTACATAAAAAATTTAAAACAAATAAAACAGGATTTGAAAAACTATCCTTGCAAATCACTGATTTTGTTCAAAAAGTAGGAAAAAAAGTAGTTGTTTTGATTGATGAAGTGGATAAATCGACTAACAATCAATTATTTTTACATTTTTTAGGTATGTTAAGAAATAAATATTTAGATAGAAATTTGGGAAATCGACCAACTTTTCACTCCGTTGTATTAGTTGGGATTCACGATATAAAAACCATCAAATTAAAACTTCGTCCTGATGAGGAAAAGAAAATAAATAGTCCTTGGAATATTGCTGTAGATTTTAAAGTCAATATGTTTTTCAATCCTGCAGAAATTTCGACAATGTTGTTGCAATATTCACAAGAAAAAAATATACAAATGAATATTCAAAAACTCTCAGAACGTCTTTTTTATTATACTTCTGGTTATCCTTTTTTGGTGAGTAAAATGTGTAAAGTGATTGATGAAATATTACTACCTGAAAAAGAAAATCAGACAGAATGGGACTTGACAGATGTAGAAAATAGTTTTAAATATTTAGTAAAAATAAATTATACCACTACCATTTTTGATGATTTATTTAAGAATATAGAAAACAATAAAGACTTGTATGATTTGACAAAAGACGTTGTCATCAATGGTTTAAAATTACCTAATAATGCCAATGATTACTTGATAGAATTAGCAAATACGTATGGAGTTTTTGATAGAGATGCAGAATATTGTAAAATCAATAATCGTATTTTTGAGCAAAGAATGTACTTATTTTTTACGACACAAGCCATTAGAAAACACGAATATAGACCTAATTTTTTACTATCAGATTCATATACTTCGATAGATAATACGTTAGATATGCCTAAAATTTTGCGTAAATTTCAACAATTTATGCTCGAAAATTACAACCAAAAAGATGCGGAATTTATTGAAAGAGAAGGACGTTTGTTGTTTTTATCTTTTTTAAGACCGATTATAAATGGCGTAGGTTTTGATTTCAAAGAGCCAACAGTGGGTGAGGAAAGACGAATGGATATTGTGATAACGTATATGAAAGTTTTGTATATTTTAGAATTAAAAATTTGGAGAGGCGAAAGTTATCATCAAAAAGGTTTAGAACAATTAAGCGAATATTTAGACTTATACAACAAAAAAGAAGGCTTTTTATTGATATTTAATTTTAATCAAAAAAAGGAATTTAAAGAGGAAAATATCGAATTTGGAGATAAAAATATCTTAGCCATTTGGGTATAAAATGATTACATTTACAAGAAAATAAAACAATTAAAACTATGAAAAAAGAATTTAACGACACAGGCGTTTGCATCAAAGATGAACATTTTATGGTGGATACTACTTTAAAAATTGAAAATATTTTTGAGTTGATTGAACGTAAAAAATATTTTATTATGAATCGTCCACGTCAATTTGGAAAAACGACTGCTTTGTATCGTATATATGAAGAATTATTAGCCAAAGATGACTATTTAACAATTTTATTGAGTTTCGAAGGAAGTGGCGATGATATTTTTAAAGATGCTGATGTTTTTGGAGCTTACTTTGTAAGAATGTTTAATCGTGAATTAAAAACAAGTTATCCCAATCAACAAATCTTACTTGATCAAGATTTTGAAACTACCGAGAGAGGTTTTGAAAAACTATCTTTACAAATCACAAATTTTATGCAAAAAGTAGCAAAAAAAGTAGTTGTTTTGATTGATGAAGTGGACAAATCAACCAATAATCAATTATTTTTACACTTTTTGGGAATGTTGCGTGATAAATATTTGAAAAGAAATTTAAGTAGTCAACCTACTTTTCATTCCGTTGTGTTGGTTGGGATTCACGATATAAAAACCATTAAATTAAAATTACGTCCTGATGAAGAAAAGAAATTTAATAGTCCTTGGAATATTGCTGTAGATTTTAAGGTGGATATGTTTTTTAATCCTATTGAAATTTCAACTATGTTGTTGCAATATTCAACAGAAAGAAATATAAAAATGAATATTCAAAAACTCTCAGAACGTCTTTTTTATTATACTTCTGGTTATCCTTTTTTGGTGAGTAAAATGTGTAAAGTGATTGATGAGATTTTATTACCCAAAAAAGAAAATCAATTAGAATGGGATTTAGAAGACGTAGAAAATAGTTTTAAATATTTGATAAAAGAAGATTATGTAACGACCATTTTTGATGATTTAGCAAAGAATTTAGAAAATAACAGAGAATTATATCAAACAACCAAAGATATTATTTTTAACGGAGCAAAAATTCCTTTTAATTTGAGTGAACCTATGATCTCGCTCGGACACGTGTACGGAATTTTTGATAAAGATGAAAGATATTGCAAAATTCATAACCGAATTTTTGAGCAAAAAATTTATTTGCATTTTTTAGCAACAATGATTCGATTGCGTCAGCATAGTCAAATCAATGATTTGGCTGATGTGTATTCCACCTACGAAGGTACATTAGATATGCCAAAAATCTTGCGTAAATTTCAAGAATTTATGAAAGAAAATTATAGCCAAAAAGATGCAGAATTTATCGAGAGAGAAGGAAGATTGATATTTTTATCATTCCTAAAACCAATTATTAATGGGCGTGGTTTTGATTTTAAAGAGCCCAATATTGGCGAAGAAAGAAGAATGGACATCGTAATCACTTACACAACAAATATCTATATTTTAGAATTAAAAATTTGGCGAGGCGAAAGTTATCACCAAAAAGGTTTAGAACAATTAAGCGAATATTTAGACTTATACGACAAAAAAGAAGGCTTTTTATTGATTTTTAATTTTAATCAAAAGAAAGAATTTAAAGAGGAAAATATCGAAGTGGGTGATAAAAATATCTTAGCCGTTTGGGTGTAAATCGAATTGGGAGATAAAAATATTTTAACAATTTGTATGTAAAATGTTGATATTTGTAAGAAAATTTTCGTCTAATCTACCTCGATTATATTCCCTTTTTAGAACATAAATGATACGGATTGAACAGATAAAAGATAGATTTTTAAAATGAAAATTTTTAGCAAGGTAAAGTATCGATTTATAATGTTTCAAATATACTTAAATATATATAATTTTCAAGATAAAAAATATAATTTTGAGTATATAAAACCGACCTTCCGCACCCTATTTTTAAAAATGAGTATTATCGTTGAAATTCGAGAATTTATTGGCAAAATCATCTAATAAATTTTATTTTAACAATAATCTGAATAGAAATTAATAAATCGAGTAAATTTTCAGATAAATTAAATATATTTTATGCGTAAAATTTTAAATACTTATACATTTTTGAGTAAATGCTCTAAACTGAAAAAAGGGTGCGGAAAGTAGGATAAAAAATACTCAAAAAATCTAACCAAAAAAAATATTTTTGTCTTTCTCAATTTTTAAGCGTAATTTTGTGCTTTAAAATCAATAAAAAAGATGAAAAAAATTGATGTTGTCCCTAATTCGTTGCAATTTTTTTATTTTGGAACATTTGCTACATTACAGACGTTGTATGCAACGTCTGTACAACGATATACTTTTTCAACGAATTTGGGACACTACCAAAAAATTTGCATTTTAAATGAATTGATTATAAAATTTACAAATTTTATAAAAAAAATAATCAATTAGAATAATATCAGTCTAATATTTGATACTTTTGCTATCAAAATGATAGACTATCCCAATTATATGAAAAAAATAATTATATTATGTTTTTTGTCCTATGTTTTGATTTCAAATATAAATGCCCAAAACAAAAAAAACTTAGATAGTCTGATGCGTATTTATAAAACCGCTAAACATGACACAACGAAAATTTTAGCTTTGAAAGACATCGCCTCTGAATATCGTAATAGCAAACCTGATACTTGCATTGCCTTAGTAGAAAAATCCCTGCAAATAAGTGAAAAAATAAACTTTGAAAAGGGGAAAGCATGGGCTTGGAATATAATGGGTATAGTCTATGTGGATAAAGGCAAGTACCCTGATGCTTTGTCTTATTATCAAAAAGCACTGCCTATATTCGAAAAAGTACAAGACAAAAAAGGCATAGCATCGACTTTGAATAACATAGGGAGTATTTACTACAAGCAAGGCAATTATCCCTCAGCATTAGAATACTACCAAAAAAGCATGAAAATACAAGAAGTAATGGGTAATAAACGAGGCATCGCATCTAATTTGAGTAACATCGGAAATATTTACACCAATCAGGGTGATTATCTCTCAGCATTAGAATACTACCAAAAAAGTCTCAAAATACGAGAAGCAATAGGTGACAAAAGAGGTACAACGGTGACCTTGAACAATATAGGGGTTGTTTACGAAACGCAAGGCAATTATCTTTTATCATTGGAATACCACCAAAAAAGTCTCAAAATAAAAGAAACAATAGGTGATAAACAAGGAATAGCAGCAAGTTTGAATAACATTGGGAATATTTATAATAATCAAAAAAACTACCCGTTAGCATTGGAATATCAACAAAAAAGCCTCAAAATACAAGAAGAAATAGACGATAAATTAGGCATGACTTACTCTTTTAGTGGAATAGGAGTAATCTACCAAAAACAAAAAGACTATGATAAGAGTATCGAGTATTCCCAAAAAAGTCTCCAAGTTGCGAAACAAATCAAGGCATTGTTAGAAATAAAAGAGGTCAGCAAAATACTTTTTGAAACCTATAAACTCAAAGGTGACTATGTAAAAGCACTCGAATACCTCGAACTATACAAAAATACCAATGACAGTCTTTTCAATGCGGAAAAGTCAAAAGTTATTGCCAATCTTGAATCAACAGCAAAATTAGAACGAAAAGAAAAAGAAATTATGTTATTGAACAAAAACCAAGAAATTTTAGAAAAAGATAATGGACTCCAAAAATCAGAAAAAGAAAGAGAGCGCAATGAAAGACTTGCTATTGAAAAACAAAAAGAAGCCAACGAATTCATCGCCTTAGCCCAACAAGAAAAAGATAAACGCAAACAAGACAGCCTTTATCACATCGCCCAACAAAAACAACTCGAAGCAGACAAGTTTTGGGCAGAAAGCAAAGCTCAAAAAATCCAAATCCAACAAGCAAAACAAGCAAAAGAGGCTCAAAAACACATTTTGTATGTCGTTTTAGCAGGTTTGGTGGTTGCTTTGATACTCGCCTACCTTGCCTACCGAAGTAGGCAGGCCGAGAAATATGCCAAAGAAACAATGGCAGAGCAGAAGCAGGAAATACAACAAATGAATGAAGAACTAACAATACAAACCGAACATCTGGAGGAAGCAAATAACACTAAAAATAAACTTTTTTCTATCTTAGGACACGATTTGCGAAGCCCCATAGGTTCATTGGAGAGTATTTTAAATTTGATGAATATAGGATTAGTTACCCAAGAAGAGTTCGAAGTATTTGTTCCCCGACTTCATAGGAATGTTAAAAATATGCAAAGTACTTTAGAAAACCTTTTGCAATGGTCTATCACTCAAATGGAAGGTATCAATGCCAATCCTGTATCTATATCAGTACAAGAGATGGCTGAAGAACAAGTACAATTATTTGGAGAGGTAGGTAAGGCAAAAAATATACAAATAGTGGCAGAAATACCCGAAAGTACGATTGTTTGGGCAGATGTGAACCATCTACGTTTGGTATTGCGTAATTTAGTAAACAATGCACTTAAGTTTACACGTGAAAACGGTAAAATAAAAATAGTAGCCCAATCAACCCTTAAAACTGTAACAATTAGTGTAGAAGACAACGGCGTGGGTATGTCAAATCAGCAGTTAGGAAAGATATTTCAGAAAAATCAAAGTTTTACTACGTATGGTACAGGTGGCGAAAAAGGTACAGGTTTAGGCTTACAACTCTGCCAAGAAATAGTGAAAGAAAACAAAGGAGAGATTTGGGCAACAAGTGAAAAAGACAAAGGAAGTATCTTTTCATTTCGTTTACCTACGCAAATGTAGAGGTCTTAATTTTGTGAAATATACAAAAAAATGTAGTAAAATATTTTGTGAAATGCTTAAAAATTTGTAAATTTGAAACAAAATAAAATATAAAAATATGAAACCTTTTGAAAAGTGGAAAACAGAAGAAGTAGAGCGTACTTTTAATGTGAAGTTTTTGCGCAGTATGCCCTTGATGAAAGATTGGATACAATTTCAGCAAGACCTTACGCCCAGAGAAGAAGAACAAGCCGATTTTTGTCGGGAAAGACTACGAGATTATATAGATTTTTGGAATGAAGAAGATATGAAAATGTTTTTCATATCTCCTATTTTACAAATAATTGATTTTTATGTATTTGAAAAGTACAGAATATTCATGGAAGCGACTTTGGAAGCTAATATTTTAGATGTTCAAAATAATCCGTGTGTTTTACGAGGAAGAGTGGAAATGGTAATAGCTACAGGCAAACAAGACCCACAAACACCTTTCTTTTTCTTGAATGAATATAAGGCTCAAAGGAAAATCATCGCAGATCCCAAAGGGCAACTTTTAATTGCTATGCTTACCGCACAAGCAAAAAACAATGGTATGAATTTACCTATTTATGGGTTATATAACATTGGGCAACTTTGGTTTTTTGTTATCGTGGCGGGCAAGGAATATACTACCAGCAAAGCCTTTGATGCTACTGATAAAAATGACCTCAAACAAATTATCAATATGTTGCAATACGTAAAAGCACATATTGAACGAAATATTTGAAAATTTTAGATAAAAAAATAGAATTTTTGAGTATCTAAAAAATACTCAAAAAATTCTAACCAAAAAATATTTTTGTCTTTCTCAATCTTTAAGCGTAATTTTTTTAATAAGATATTTTGTGAAATGCTTAAAAATTTGTAAATTTGCAACAAAATAAAATATAAAAATATGAAACCTTTTGAAAAGTGGAAAACAGAAGAAGTAGAGCGTACTTTTGGGATTAAATATTTAGAAAATATGCCTTTGATGCAAAATTGGCTGCAATTCCAACAAGATTTAACGCCTGAAGAGGAAAATATTTCTGAAAAATTACGATTATTTTTACAAAGACTCGCTAACTTTTGGAATGAAGAAGATATAAAAGTATTTTTTATCATCCCTATTTTACAAATTGTAGATTTCTACGAATTTGATAAATATCGTACCTTCATGGAAGCAACTATAGAGGCTAATCTTACAGATGCTCAAAATAATCCTTGTACACTTCGAGGCAGAGTTGAGATGGTAGTTGCTACGGGCAAACAAGACCCACAAACACCCTTCTTCTTTCTAAATGAATATAAAGCACAACGAAAAGTGGTAACAGACCCACAAGGGCAGTTATTAATTGCTATGCTTGCTGCACAGGCAAAAAACAACGGTATGAATTTGCCTATTTATGGCTTGTATAACATTGGACAAATTTGGTTCTTTGTTATTTTGGCTGGTAAGGAATATACTACCAGCAAAGCATTTGATGCTACGGACAAAAATAATCTCAAACAAATTATCAATATGTTGCAATACGTAAAAGCACATATTGAAAGAAATATTTGAAAAGTATTAGATAAAAAATAGAATTTTGAGTATCTAACAATACTCAAAAATTCTAATCAAAAAATATTTTTCTTTTTCTCAATTTTTAAGCGTAATTTTTTTTAATACAATATTTTGTGAAATCCTTAAAAATTTGTAAATTTGCAACAAAATAAAATATAAAAATATGAAACCTTTTGAAAAGTGGGAAACCGATGAAGTGGAAAGAGTTTTTGGTATTGACTCTGTCAAAAATATGCCTTTAATGTTGGATTGGCTTCAATTTTCGCAACCTCTCACACCCAAAGAAGAAGAAAAAGCGGAAGAATTACGCCTTTTTTTGGAAGAATTTGCGTCTTCTTGGAACGAAGAAGATATGAAAGTATTTTTTATAGTGCCTACTTTGCAAATAGTCAATTTTTATGCACATAAAAAATATCGCACTTTTATGGAAGCTACCTTAGAAGCAAATCTTACAGACGCACAAGGCAACCCATGTACCTTGCGAGGAAGAGTGGAAATGGTGGTAGCCACAGGTAAGCAACGTCCTCAAACACCTTTTTTCTTTTTGAATGAATATAAGGCACAACGTAAAGTAGTAACAGACCCAGAAGGACAAGTATTGATAGCAATGCTTGCCGCACAAGCCAAAAATAATGGTATGAATTTACCTATTTATGGATTGTATAATATTGGACAATTCTGGTTTTTTGTTATCTTGGCAGGAAAGGAATATACTACCAGCAAAGCATTTGATGCTACTGACAAAAATGACCTCAAGCAAATTATCAATATGTTACAATACGTAAAAATACATATTGAAAGAAATATTTAAAAGTCTTAAATAAAAAATAGAATTTTTGAGTATCTAAAAAATACTCAAAAATTCTAACTAAAAAAATATTTTTGTTTTTCTCAATTTTTAAGCATAATTTTGCACTTTAAAATCAATAAAAAAGATGAAAAAAGTTGCATTTTATACATTAGGTTGTAAACTAAATTATTCAGAAACTTCTACCATTGCTCGCCAATTTACTGAAAAGGGATTTCAAAAAGTAGATTTTTATGATAATCCTGATATTTTTATTATCAATACTTGTTCTGTTACCGAAAATGCAGACAAGAAATGCAAAAAATTAGTCAAAGAAGCCCAAAAAATATCTCCCAATGCGTACATTGCGATAATGGGTTGTTATGCCCAACTCAAACCACAAGAAATTGCGAATATTGAAGGAGTTGATGCGGTGTTGGGGGCAGCAGAAAAATTTCGATTATTTGATTTAATTCCTACTTTTGAGAAAAAAATAAATACAAAAAATAATCAAAAAAACGATACAAATCTTGCTAATCAAGACGATAATGAAACTTCTTGCACTGATATTGCGCAAGCAAAAATATTTGTAGGCAATGTAAATGAAGCCAAAATTTTTCATTCTTCTTATTCTTATGGCGATAGAACTCGGACTTTTTTGAAAGTGCAAGATGGTTGTGATTATAGTTGTACTTTTTGCACCATTCCACAAGCACGCGGAGAAAGTAGAAGTGATAGCATCGAAAATGTAATCGAAAAAGCAAAAGAAATTGCAGCAACAGACGTAAAAGAAATTGTTTTAACAGGCGTAAATACAGGTGATTTTGGTTTACAAAACGGAAAAAGAGTAGAAAAATTTGTCGATTTAGTCAAAGCATTAGATACATTAGAAAACATCGAAAGAATTAGAATTTCATCTATCGAACCCAATCTTTTAACCGATGAAATCATCGAATTTACGTTAAAAAATTCACGTTTATTCGTTCCTCATTTTCATATTCCTTTGCAATCTGGCTCAAATAAAATCTTAAAATTGATGAAAAGACGTTATTTGCGTGAATTATATGCAGATAGAGTAGCAAAAATTAAAGCAATTCGCCCAGATTGTTGTATTGGAGTTGATGTGATTGTAGGTTTTCCTGATGAAACTCAAGAGGATTTTTTAGAAACATATCAATTTTTGAATGATTTAGATATTTCATATTTGCACGTTTTTACGTATTCAGAGCGAGCAAACACAGAAGCTATCAAAATAAAAACAGTCGTTCCTGCTCATATACGCAATGAAAGGTCAAAAATGTTGCATATTCTTTCAGACAAAAAAAGGCGTTATTTTTATGAACAAAATATTGGTTCTGTGCGAAATGTTTTGTTTGAAAATGACATAGAAAATGGTCAAATGGAAGGTTTTACAGAAAATTATATTCGCGTCATTGCTAAATATGATGCGGTTTTGGTGAATGAAATCAAAACTTTACAACTTTCAAAAATCAATGAAAATATGTTGATGGAAGTAGAAGAATGTGAAGAAATTTTGATGCATTAATTTTATTTTAACAAAGGTAAATAACAATCAATTTTTATTTTTATCTATCAAAAAACGAAAATTGATTGTTATTTTTTATTCTATTTTTTCTTATTTTATTGCTGATTATGTATAAATTTTATATTTTTATCAATTTATTTTTTTTGATTTTTTCTTTTACAAATGCGCAAGAAAAACAAAAATTAGCTTTCAAAATTGATTCTTTGATTGCGACCAAAAATATTAGATTTTTTAATGGCGTGATTATAATTGCCCATAAAAATAAGATTATCTACGAAAAAACACAAGGTTTTGCTGATATGGAGGCTAAAAAACCACTTAATTTTCAAAATAAATTTATTATTGGCTCAGTCAGTAAGCAAATTACGGCGGTGATTATTTTGCAATTAGTAGATAAAAAATGGTTAGATTTACATACGCCTATCAAAAAATATTTACCAAAAATAACAAAATCTTGGGCTGATTCTGTTACGATTCATCATTTGCTCAATCATACTTCAGGTTTTGTAGATATAGAAAAACCTTTGTCTTTTCCTGTTGGATCGAAGTTTTCTTATTCTAATGTTGCCTACAATTTATTGGGACAAATTGCTGAAAATGTATCTCAAAAATCTTTTGAAACGTTGATGAATGGTTTATTTAAGCAATGCAAAATGAAAAATTCAACTTCTATCCACACAAAAAATAGAGAAAGTTTTGCCAAAGGATACGTTTTAAATCAAAACAACACAATAAAAGAGGAAATTCACGGCTCAGACAATAAAAATATTCCTGCGGCTTTTATGGTTTCTAATGTAAAAGATTTGTGGTTATGGAACAAAAATTTGCATCAAGGAAAATTATTATCCAAAAAAAGTTATGAATTGATGACAAAAACAAGTTCTGTTCGTTTGCACCCAATTTTTGGGGAGTTGGATTATGGTTATGGAGTGCAAATGGATAAAAGTGAACAATTATTTGAAATCGGTCATGGTGGATATGCGACAGGTTTTGCGACAGTTAATTTTTATTATCCTGCTACAAAAACAAGCATTATCATCACGGAAAACATTGATTTTCAAGACGAAACATTCAAAAAAACTTTTTTCTTTGAAACAGAAATTAGAAAAATTATAAGAGAAAATTTATTGCGTATTGACTTGAAAAAATAATTTTTTTTTGAACACAAAATTGATTTATCAAATAAAAATAATATCTTTGCTATTTAGTTACACATTTTTTAAAAAAGTTCTGGGAAGTTATTATTGAACTAATTTTGTCATATATATATATATATGGACAACCATTTAGGGACTAAATAAAAAATAATATACCTAAAAAAACTCCCTCACCTTCGGGGAGGGCTGGGGTCAGTGTTGTTAAGTTCTAATATTTGTCAGGTAAATTATTTTACAAATCAAAATATAATTTGCCAAATCTATAAGATTTTCAAAAAATTATAGATTTTTTACAGAATATTATACAAGTTAATTTCTATTTTATTTGTTAAAAAAAAGAATTTAACAACACTGACCCTAACCCTCCCCAGCGGTGAGGGGACTAAAAATGAGTTTTTTGAGTGGGTAATTTATTTTTTAGATGATCCCTTATTTTGAAAATATAGAAAAATATCAAAACAAATAAATTTTATATTATTCTCCAAATAAATCTGGAGGCTTCTCAAAAAACAACTTTCAAAAAAACACATTTTCTGTACAAATTTCTTAAGAACGAAATAAATTAAAACAATTTTATTTATTAGTCCGAAGTTCTGTAAAAGATTTTTAATCTTTCACAATTTTTAGTTCTACGCGTCTATTTTTTTTGCGACCATCTTCGTTTCCGTTGTCTGCAAGCGGTTTTTCTTCTCCCAAACCTATAAAAATCATTCTATTTTTTTTAATAAATCCATGTTCTGCTACATAATTAACGACTGCTTCGGCTCTATGCAAAGAAAGTTCTTTATTTACCTTCGCATCTCCGATATTGTCTGTATGTCCTGAAATTTCGATATGATAATTGGGGTGTGTTTGTAAAAAATCTATCAACGAATTGAGTTCTGGAATAGATTGTTTTTGTAAAGTTGCCTTTCCATAATCAAAATGCAAATGCTCCAAAACAATCGAACCTCCGATAGAAACAGGTTGCAAAAAAAAATCCTTTTCAAATTTTTTGTCTGTTGGCTTTGCTTCGATCAAAACTCGTGTCGTAAAATATCCTTTTGCTTTTGCTTCTAAATAAAAAAACGAGGAATGTTGGAGATGACTAAATTCATATTTTCCGTTTTTATCAGCCTCTTCATACACTCTATAATTGATTTCTCCCAATACAAAATCCACTCTTGCCTCTAAGCCTTTGTTAGTTAACGCATCATAGACACGCCCTGTAATTTTCATAAAATTGGCTTCATTATCTTCTGAAATAATAGGCGTAACCGAAATTTCATCAATATAATAATATGCTCCTTCGTAGCCTGCTTTTCTAATTCTTTGTGCTTTGGTTTGTTTTTTGGAAAAGAAATTACCAATAATCAAATATTTATAATTATCATCAGCAACAATCGTTTTGTTTAAAGTAACCCAACCTGTGCTATTTGTAATCACAGAAGTTGATTTTAAATGTGCCATTCCTGCATCATGAAAGTCTTTTAATTCATTTGAAAACAACATTCCTAAATTGTTTGCGACAAAATTTGAGTACATTTCCGCCAAACTTACTTTCATACTTATTTCGTATTTTTCATTTTTTTTCAATGGCTCTGTGAGTTTAATTCCGATAAATTCATTGGGAGAATTTTCGTGATAGGCAACCAAACCTGCATACGCCTTGCCCTCAGATGCTTCTTCTTTGCCATAAAAATTATATGGAATTTTTACTTTTTCACTAAACGCATCAGTAGAAAATAAGTCTGGAGTATGATATAATTTTTCCCAACCTTTTGCGTGCATAATTTCACCATAATCATCAGGTTGTTCTTTCAATTCCTCAAAACTTGGATTAGGGACTAAGTTTTTTTTGATAGTTATTGGAGGAGTATTTTGTGCTACTAAATCAGACAAAACAAAAAAATTAATCAGTAAAATAAATAAAATTGAATGTAACATAAGTGTATTTAAGTCTAAATAAAAAAATAATATACCTAAAGAAAACTTCCTCATCTTTGGGGAGGGCTGGGGTGGGGCAAAATTTGAGCAAAAAGCCCCACCCTAACCCCAGTGTTGTTAAATTCTTTTTTTTTTAACAAATAAAATAGAAATTAACTTGTATAATATTCTCTAAAAAATCTATAATTTTTTGAAAATCTTATAGATTTGGCAAATTATATTTTGATTTGTAAAATAATTTACCTGACAAATATTAGAACTTAACAACACTGACCCTAACCCTCCCCAGCGGTGAGGGAACTAAAAATAAGTTTTTTTGAATGGGTAGTTTATTTTTTAGATTCCCCCCTTAAGTCTATAAAAAGCCGTTTTTTCTTTATTATATTGCAATTATTTTACCAAAAAAATAAATCATTCAAAACAAAATTTATGCATTGTAAATTAGTCTAAAATTGTTGGATTTATTTCATAAAAAACAAAAAAATTTGCACAATTTATAATAATTATTTACCTTTGCTATATCGTGTATATTTTTTAAAAAACTCGATAATTAAGATGTTAAAGCCTATCAAAGATGTTAGTTTTTTAAAGCAATTACTTGGGGGAGAAATTATTGCTCAAAAATCGGATGCTCGTTTTCCTCTTTTGGTATTATTTGAAAATGGATTGGGTGAAAATCTTCCTATCAAAGAAGAAGAATTATTAGGAAAAATTATGAATGGTATCAATATTCACGTCGATAGTATCAAAGTGTTAAATATTGCTTATACTTTTCCTTATCAAACCATCACAGAATTACCTGCTTATATCGTTATTTCCTTTGGAATTGAAAGAAAATTAACCCAATTCCCTGCGTATGAACCAAAGTATATTTGGCAAAATAGAGGTGGATATGAATTTTTATTTGCAGATTCGTTGGAGATTATCTCAAATAGTGCGGAATTAAAATCAGCACTTTGGAAAGCATTGAAAGATAAGAAAATATAGAATGTAGTTTTTTGGCTATTAAAAAAATAAAAAAAACATCATCTAAATACCCATTATTTTTGAATAAAAGAAACTAATTTTTCAGAAAAAGCCTTTGCTTTTGATTTATCTTCAAAGAAAATAACAAAATTATATTCTTCGTCTGTTACTTCTATTTCAGTTTTTTTATTTTCTAATACACTCATTTCTGTACTTTTGTAATTTTGTTGATTCATATTGATTTTGATTTCAAAAGCATTTTTTGTATTTATATTTCCTTTGATTTCTTTGGGTTCAAAATCATATTTATTTCCTTTTTCATCTTTGTAAGGAATAATAGTGGTAGGAATTTTCTGAAAATAAATAAGTTTTAAATCATTTTTTGTTCCTTGTTTTTTGATAATTTCTGCTTTTGTTTTCGCAAAAACGTGGTATTGAATTTTATAAAAAGCAAAAGTATCTTTATCGATTTCATAATAAGATTCAGAAATTTCTTTAAAAAAACGTCCTTTTTTATCATCTTTTTTAGGCTCAACAATAACCTCTGCAAGATAATCATATTTTTTTGAGAATTTCTTATTAAAATTTTCAACTTCTATAGTTTTTTGAGCAAAAATAGTGAAAGAACAGAAAAAATAAGAGATAAAAATAAAGAAAATAGATTTTTTTGTATTCATAATTATATAGATTTTTGGAGTAATAAAATAAAGCAATACAAATGTAAATAAATAGACATCAATTTAAAAATAATTAACAAAAAATTAAGAAAAAGTTGTTTTTTTAGGAAAGAAAAGGTTCTTTATGATTTTATTGGAAAGATAATTTGTAACTTCTGTTTCAAGTAAAAAAAAGTATCTTTTTAAAAAATATTTAGAAATTTTAGCTTAGTTTTGCTACTTTTTCCAGTAATTTCATAAAGAACCAAAGAAAAAAATATTTTCAAAAAATTAAACTTTTTTTCAGTAAAAACGTTGTAGTATTATTATTCTTTTGAATAAGTGAAGTTAGAAAGAATAATCTAAAATATATTAGATTTTTAAAATATAAGATAATGATTGAAACACTTAAAAAGCGATATAAAGTAGGCGATAACATAACCTTACATATCAATGAGATTTCATCTTTTACAGGTGTAATTGATAGTTTTGAGGATACTTGTGTAATTTTGGTAACAGAAGTAGGTGAAGAGTATATTCTTAATGACACAATTAAACGTATATCGGTTTCTAAATCAATAAGTGAAAATAAAGAAACTAATCAATCAATAATTGAAGAAAAAATTAATATAAATATTATTGAAAAATTACCTGAGATTGAAAAAGTTGAAGTTTCTATTAATAAAATACAAACTTTACCTATTAATAAAGAATATAAAATAGGTGATAAAATTCCATTAGAAGAACTTGAAAGATTAACTACTCAAGAAGAAAGACGTTTACAAGTAAAAAAGGCTAAACAGCAATATAAGGAGGAGAATAAAGAAAATAGTAATGTACCAATAATTATTAAAGACTCTTCAAAATTAATTGAGTTTATTTTACCAGAAATTGAAACAGAAAACAAAAAAATAGTTTCCGCAAACGGAACAATAACTAAATATTTTGGTGATAGAAATTTTGGTTTTCTAACTGATAAGTTTGGTTATGAAATTTGGTTTGGATTTAATAGTATCATTGATAAAAATCTACTTGAATCTTTAATAGGCACAGTTACAAGAGCAAATATTCCTGTACTTTTTACTTTGGCTAAGAACTACAAAGGCGAATCAGCCATACATATACACAAACCAAAAACTGTTGAACAGGTTATTCAACTTACAAAACAATACTTTGAAAAAGAAAATAAATCTGATACAGCACTTGGACTGGTTGAACAAATTTTGTTTTCTTACCCCGAAAACTATACAGCAATAAAACTTAAAGAAGAAATAGAGCAAAAAAGATTTAAACAGCCAACTTTTAAATCTACTTTGAAAAGTTACGATTTTAACTATCAAAAAGCAGTAAGATCAAAAAATATTGATAAAAATTATAAGGGTGCATTAAAGTATTATTTGACAGCCTTTGAAAATAATGAAAAAAGAGAAGCTTGTATTAAAGATATAGGAATGCTTTACGTTTCAATGGGCGAAACTAAAAAAGCAGTAGAATTCATCAACAAATACGAAAATGAGTTACCTAACAGCATAACTACATACAACTATTTAGAAAACTTTTATGCATCAGTCAAAGATTTTGAAAAGGTTTTAGAATATACAGAACTATTACTTGAAGAAAAATCTGTAATTAATGATAAACGTAAAAACTCAATGTATTTGTCAAAAAAAGGATTTGTATTGATTCAACTAGAACAACTAGACGAAGCAAGGGAAGTTTTAGAAGAAGCCATAAGTATTCATGCTGAAAACACCTATGCAAATCGCCTTTTGCAAGCGCTTGAAGAAGCAAATATTTCAGGAGATTTTAAATTATTTAATCAACTTATAGAATCAACCAATGTTTTAAGTTTTTATGGAGGATTTAGCAGTTATATTCAAACTATCATAAATCAATCAGAATACTATGGTTTAAAAGAGTCTGTCAAGTTAAAAGAAGTTTTTACATTAGAACATCTTTCTCAACTAAGAGAAGATAGTAAAAAAATAACTGAAGGAAAACCAAGAGAAAGGGCAAAATATCTTTTAACAGAAGCAAAATTACTACAAGAAATTGAACCTGAAAAAGATGAAGAGATTCGTTCTGTATTAGCAAGACACTGTAATGCAATGGGAATCAGTGGAATTTATGATAATTTCTCTGCTGATGTCGTTAGGTTTTACTACTTTGAATCGTTCAATTTGGAAGATAAATGGGACAGTATAATTAGACAATTTATTATTTACTTGGATTCATATTCTAAAAACTTTCCTGAACTAAGGCGAATAACGGCTCGGGAAATTAGGGAACTTTTTACTGAAGTATTTCCAAAATCAATACAATATCTACATAACAATAATCCTACTATATATGAAGAATTGCTAACTCTCTTTGTTAATAATACAACTATTTCAGATAAAGTGTCACACGCCATCTATAACGACAAGAAAGTACTGAATGCCATTGTAAATTATTTTAAAATTCCAAGTAATAATACTTCTTCTTTTGAATTATTTTATAAACAGATAAATATACTGAGAGAAAAAAGGCAGCAAGAAATATATAAATGGTTTGCTATAAATAAAGCTATAATTTCTAATGAAAATATAGGGACACTTATTAATGTATTATACACTTCCTTAGAAACAAATAAGGTGATTTGGCTGCCACAACTTGACTCGTTCAGACTAAATACAATATTGAGTAATGTCTATGAATCATTAAATCAATATTTGCGAGAATCAGGTTACAGAGATCAAGAACGAAGTTATAAAGTAACAAAATCTCAAATTAATCAACTAATTACCGAAATTAAAGAAAAACCGACTAAATTTTCTTATGAAGGCTTTATTCCGTTACTTGAAAAAATTGAATATCTATTAGAAAAATCTTTTAAGGATGTAGAATCTGCGAGTAGTCCAAAAGTTGAAATTTCCATTTTAGGAGAAGCCAATGTTCTTGGGAATGATAACATAATACCTTTTCAATTAAAGGTTGAATCGTCTAAAAATTCTTCACCTATTCGCAATATCAAAATAATGGTACAAAATACCAATGATGTTTCTTTTATTGAAAAAAATAATGAATATTCTGATGATTCAATTGATGGAGGTGAAAACCACATTTTTAATATTTCTGTAAAAGTATCAAGAAAAATTGCAACTGAAAAAGCAACATCTATTAACGTTACTTGTTTTTACAATAATCATACAGAAGATGAGCCTATTAAGTTAGAAAGACAACTTTCATTGCGCCTTTATTCTGAAAATGAATTTGAGATAATTCCAAATCCGTATGAAAAGTTAGCGAATGGGGGACCTGTTACAGATAGAAGTATGTTTTACGGTAGAAATGAGTTTATTGATAGAATTACAGAAGCAATTATCTCAACAAATTCTAAGCAGGTAGTTATTTACGGTCAAAAACGTTCAGGAAAATCTTCCGTTTTATATCATTTACAAAAAAGTTTAGAAGACACTCAAAAGACTTTTTGTGTTTCATTTAGTATCGGAGAAATTTTTGAAAATATATCATCGGCAACTTTTTTCCATAAAATACTTTTTACGATAGAAGAAGAATTAGAAAATCTTGCCTATAATGGCATAGAAGTGCCAACTTTTAAATGTCCTCCATACGTAGAACTTAAAGATGCTCTAAATTCGGCAGATGTATTTAGGAAATACCTTCGGGATTTTAAACGTATTTGTCAGAATACACCTAATTGGCAAGATAAGAAATTAGTGGTGATGATAGATGAGTTCACGTATTTATACACTGCTATAAAAGAAGGTAAAGTTTCTGATGCTATTATGAAACAGTGGAAAGCAATCACTCAAAATGAGGACGCAAACTTTTCTTCTGTTTTAGTTGGACAAGATGTTTTTCCTTTATTTAAAAGTGAATTCCCTAATGAGTTTGGCATTACACAAGACGAAAGGCTAACATATCTCTCAAAAAGAGATGCGCTAAAACTTATTGACGAACCCGTTTGGAATACAAAATCAAATAAAAGTCGCTATTTAGAAGATGCAATAGAAAAAATCATAGAGTACACGTCTTGTAATCCATATTACATACAAATTTTTTGTGCAAGGCTAATAAAAGAAATGAATGATAAAAAATTCATTGAGTCCACAAGAAGTGATATTAAACCTATTGCAGATAGTTTTTTGTCTGGTGGGCAAGCATTGACAAATGACAAATTTGATAATTTGCTAAATGCAGGTGAAAAATACGATATTCAACATATTCCACAAGAGTATTCAAAAGCAGTTTTGAAAAAAATTGCAGAGGCAACTAAATTTGTTGCTTATTGCTCACGTGAAGATATAACTATAGGAAATAAAGAATATGAAGACCTAATTCTTGAAGACCTTAAAAATAGAGAAGTCATTGAACAGCAAGAAAATAATTACAAGATACAAGTTAAACTTTTTCAAGAATGGTTATTAAAGAACTAAATATAGAAAACCCCTTTGCAGATAATGCTGCAATTGTAATAAGCGAACGTTTTGTTGGTAGAAAATTCGAAATAAATGAAATACGTACAAGAGTACTTGGTGAACTATATGGTAATTTGGCTATTGTCGGGCTACCACGAATTGGCAAATCAAGCCTTGTATGGAACAGTCTAATTCCACTAAAAGACAAATTATTACAAGAAAAGCATATTATTGCGTATATTTCAATAAGTTCAGGCGACAATGCTATCAATTTTTTTAAAGGTTTATCTTCTGCTATCCTTGAAGAAATAGAATTTGAGAATGAGTTATTTGACATATATGAAAGATTAAAAAATATCTATAATGACATTAAACTTAATCAAAATGATAGATTTGAATTTTTGAATCACGTAAAAAAATTTTTTAAGTTTTGTAAAAAGGGTAATATTCGCACAACTTTTATTCTTGACGAATTTGATTATTCAGAAAGAATATTTACGGTGGCAGATTTTCAGTTTTTAAGAGAACTTTCAACACTCCCAGAAACAAAAGTTTGTCTTGTAACTATTTCAAGACGTACAATTCAAGAATTAGAACCTGAAAATGGAGCTATTTCTAATTTTTATGGTGTTTTTTCATACCTTCATTTGCAATTATTTAATGATGTTGATTTAATTGCTTATTGGGAGAGGCTTAAGAGTTTGGGAATTGAAGTTTCGGAAGAGTATAAAAAAGATGTTTATTATTTTATAGGTAGTCACCCATATTGGTTAGATATGGTAAATTATCATATTTTCAATAGAATTAAGTCCGATAATAAAACTAGTATTAATTTATTATCAGGAATTAGTACCGACCTGAAGAATATATTTTGGAATAACTACGATAATATTATTTCCTTAATGGATAAGGAAGGACTAAAAAGTCATTTTATACAAGCAGTAGTTGGACCCGTTTTGAATCTTACTCAAATGAGTATAGAAAGATTGACTAAATACGGTTTAGTTCAATCAGTTTCAGCACGTGAAAAGTATGGTACGTACTTTCAAACATTAATTAATGCAGGTTTAGTGAAAGAAGGTGATATTTCGTATAATTCTATTTCAATACACTTAGATGATTATCTCAGACAGAAAGAAATAGAATTTGATATTTGGCCACTGTGGAATGAAGCAGAACATCAAGTTCGCAACTTAATCACAGTTCACTTGAAAGGAAAATATGGTGAAGATTGGCGAAATAATTTTGTTACTAAAAACCCAAGGCAAGAAGACAATATTAAAAAAATGGAACAAGTGAGAGATTCCAACATACATCGCTTTGGAACATTAGCTTCTAATGAATTAGTTCGTTATACATATCCATTAGATATGTGGGATACTTTCATTACTTCAGATTGGACATGGTTTCAAGTTATCTTCAAGAATAATAAATCAGATTGGCAAATAAAATTCTCTTTGCTTGCAAAAATAAGAAACCCCATTTCACATAGTAATAAAGATTTTGTATTACAAGATACCCTAACTAAAGCAAAAGAAATTTGTAATGAAATTATTGAAAAAATTAAAATTTGGGAAAATAGTATAATTAGACTGCCTGAATAGTTTTATTCAATAAAACAAAATTTTCGATGCCGTCACAAATTCGTTGCAAAAAAATATAATTTTAAAAGAAAATACAGTCATTAAGTATTTTTGATTTTAAAGTAAAGAATAAAAATAAAGTTGCAACGAATTTAGGACAACATCAAAAAAAAAATTGTTTTTTTAATCATTTTAGTTACTTTTGCACATACATATAACGCATAAAAAAAATGCTCGATAATCGTAGATGGATAGTCAGTGGAATTTTTATTTCCATTGGAATTATTTTTTTAATTAAACTATTTTTTATTCAAGTTTGGGACAATAGTTATCAAACGGCAGCAGCCAATATTTCTATCAAAAAAATTATTATTTATCCACATAGAGGAATTATTACGGATAGAAATGGTAAATTATTGATTGCCAACGCACCTGTATATGATGTGATGGTGATTCCTGCGAAAGTAAAATTAAAAGATACTTTAGGTTTTTGTGATTTTTTGGGTATTACTATTCAGGAATTTAAACAAAATATGGGAAAAGCACGCAAACAAATCACTTCAGATTTACAGCCTGCTCCATTTTTAAAACAATTAAGCAAAGAAGATTATGCCCGAATACAAGAAAGAATTGACGAATATCAAGGGTTTTTTATGATTTCGAGAACTTTAAGAGGATACCCACAAAATAGTTTGGCACACGTGTTAGGATATGTAGGCGAAATTAGTCCACAAGCCTTAGAAAAGGATAAATCAGGATATTATAGACAAGGTGATTATGTCGGAATTAGTGGTATGGAAGCGTCTTATGAACACGAATTAAGAGGACAAAGAGGAGTAGCACATATTTGGGTTGATGCCAAAGGAAAAGAAAAAGGAAAATATCAAGATGGAAAATTAGATACAGCTTCGATTGCAGGACAAAATTTAATTAGTACCATTGATTTAGATTTACAACAATTTGGAGAAAAATTAATGGAAGGAAAAGCAGGTGCAATTGTCGCCATTGAACCTGCTACAGGCGAGATTTTGGCAATGCTTTCTGCTCCTACTTATGACCCAAATTTATTGGCTGGTCGTGGAGCATCTCGAAATTATGGGCTTTTATCGCAAGATGAAAATAAACCTTTGTTCAATCGTACTATTTCGGCGTTGTATCCACCCGGCTCTACTTTCAAAACGGTGCAGGCTTTGATTGCTTTGCAAGAAGGTTTTATACGTCCTGAAACCGTTTTTCCTTGTGATGTTTCTTTGGTAAAATGTCACGGACATCCTGTGGGTGGCGTGCATAATTCGATTCAATTTTCTTGTAATCCTTATTATTTTAGTGTATATCGAAGAATTATCTACCAAAAAAAGATGATATTAAAAGATAGTGTTATGACTATTAGCCCCGATGGCGATGGAAAAAAAGGTTATACTCTTTGGAGAGATTATTTATCGAGGTTTAATTTAGGACGAAAAACAGACATTGATTTAGTCCACGAATTAAAAGGTGAAGTACCTACGCTTAATTTTTATAATAAGAGATTTGGAGGAGAATCACAATGGAAGTTTTCAAATATTTATTCTTTGGGAATTGGACAAGGTGAAATAGGCGTTTTACCTTTGCAGTTGGCAAATGTGTGTGCAACGATTGCCAATCGTGGTTTTTATTATACGCCTCATTTGGTAAAATCTATCGGAGAAAAAAAATTAATCAGAAGTAGTTTTTTGAAAAAACACGAAATTGGCATCGATAAAGTACATTTTGAACTCGTCATAAATGGTATGCGTGATGCGTATAGAATGGGAACAGTTTCGCCTTTGGCAATTATTCAAGATTTAGAAATATGTGGAAAAACAGGCACTGCACAAAATCCAAGAGGAGAAGATCACTCGGTTTTTATTGCTTTTGCACCCAAAGATAATCCAAAAATCGCCATTGCTGTTTATGTTGAAAATGCAGGTTTTGGAGGTGCTATTGCAGCTCCTGTAGCTGTTTTAATGATTGAAAAATATCTAAAAGGTAAAATTTCAAGAGATTATTTGCAAAAACAAATCACAGATTTAAAAATAATAAAAATAAATAAAAAAGCAATAGAATGATAAATTTATAACAAGATTTATTTCATTTTTAATGATTAAAATAAGTATAAATTATGGTCATTTTTTTCTTTATTGATTACCAAAACTCCCCTCTGAGATGGAGGAATTTTATCCTATATGTCAACTTATTCTGCAGAAGTAAAGCGTGTAACTACGCACACTTTACAAGAAATGAAAAATAGAAATGAAAAAATATCTATGCTTACTGCATACGATTTTTCATTAGCAAAAATTGTAGATGAAGCTGGAATTGATGCTATTTTGGTCGGTGATTCTGCGTCTAATGTAATGGCAGGACACGAAACTACACTTCCTATCACATTGGAACAGATGATTTATCACGCTTCTTCTGTCGTAAGAGCCGTAAAACGTGCTTTGGTGGTGGTTGATATGCCTTTTGGAACGTATCAAGGTAATTCTTCGGAGGCGTTGAGGTCGGCTATCAAAATTATGAAAGAATCAGGCGGACACGCCGTCAAAATGGAAGGCGGGCGAGAAATTAAAGAGTCTGTTATCCGAATTTTGAGTGCGGGAATTCCTGTGATGGGACACCTCGGATTGACCCCACAATCTATCTATAAATTTGGCACTTATACCGTCAGAGCAAAAGAAGAAGAAGAGGCAGAAAGATTGATAGAAGACGCAAAAATGTTAGCAGAATTGGGTTGTTTTGGATTGGTTTTAGAAAAAATCCCTGCCCATTTAGCCAAAAAAGTAGCAGAAACTATTCAAATTCCTGTGATTGGCATTGGTGCAGGCAACGAAGTTGATGGACAAATTTTGGTTTTGCACGATATGTTAGGCATCAATAAAGAGTTTAAACCGCGTTTTTTAAGACGTTATGCAGATTTGCATACCATTATTTTGAGCGGAATTAAACAATATGTAGATGATGTTCGTAGAGTTGATTTTCCCAATGAAAAAGAACAATATTAAAATAAAATGATTGAATTAATACAAGGTGATATTACAAAAATTGCAGTTGATGCGATTGTAAATGCCGCAAATTCTTCTTTGTTAGGAGGTGGTGGAGTTGATGGAGCAATTCATCGGGCTGGCGGTGGGGAAATTTTGGAAGAATGTATAAAAATTCGAAATAGACAAGGCGGTTGTAATACGGGCAAAGCAGTCATCACAACGGCGGGAAGATTGCCTGCAAGTTTTGTGATTCATACGGTAGGTCCAATTTGGCATAATCGCCCTGAACAAGCAAAAGATTTAGCAAATTGTTATGAAAATTCATTGCAATTAGCCGTAGAAAATGGTTGCAAAACGATTTCTTTTCCAAATATTAGCACAGGAGTTTATCATTATCCAAAAAAAGAAGCAGCACAAATTGCGATTCAAACTACTCAAAAATTTTTATTTGAGAATGAAAATGCTCTCGAAAAAGTTATTTTTGTTTGTTTTGATGAAGAAAATTTTGATATTTATGAAGAAATATTAGCCATTTAAAAAAATAAAAAACGAACAAAAAAATGCAAGATAATCCTAATAATTATTTTACGCCAAGTCCATTGACAAACAAAATTGGTTGTTATGGTTGTTTGATTTATATTATTTTATTTTTTATTTCGGGCTGGTTTGTGAGTGCGATAATGGGTTGGGCAACAATGTGGGTCATTCCGTTTATGGCATTTTTTGTGGTGATTTGGATGGGAATTTTGATTTGGTCTATTCAAAAACAAAAGAAAGAACAAGAAAATAAAAACGAAAAATAAAAACATAAAATAAAAAGCAATTTTGCTCTGTTGCTTTCGAAAAATAAAATCCTTTTGAGCAAAGGAATAAATACAAAAATGGTTGCTTGTTTATTTGATTTAGATGGCGTAATTGTAGATACTGCCAAATATCACTTTTTAGCGTGGAAACGTTTGGCGAAAGAATGGAATTTTGAACTCACAGAAGAACAAAATGAACATTTGAAAGGAGTTAGTCGTACAGAATCTTTAGAAATTATTTTGAAATTGGCAAATCATCATTTATCAAAAGAAGCATTTGAAAAAGCTTTGCAAGATAAAAATGAATGTTTTTTAGAATTTGTCAATCAAATGAATGAAAGCGAAATTTTGGAAGGCGTGGCAGATTTTTTACAACAATTAAAACAACATCATATTACTTTTTCTTTGGCTTCATCAAGTAAAAATGCTCGAAATATCCTCCAAAAAATTGGACTTTTAGAGAAATTTGATGCAATTATTGATGGAAATGATATTATTAACGGAAAACCGCACCCTGAAATTTTTGAAAAGGCAGCCAAAACATTAAATATGAATATAAAAAATTGTATCGTATTCGAAGATGCTGTCGCAGGCATACAAGCGGGCAAAAGTGCAGGTATGAAAGTGATTGGAATTGGTGAAAAACATATCTTGCACGAGGCAGATATTGTTATCAAAAATTTGACTGAAATTAGTATCGAAGACTTAAAAAAAATGATTGCATAAGCATCAAAAATTTATAAAAAAATACAAAAAAAATGGAAAAAAGACCTTTAATTTTAATATCAAACGATGATGGAATTACTGCCAAAGGTATTGCAAATTTGGTGGAAGTGATGAGAGAAATTGGCGAGGTAGTCGTGGTTGCTCCCAACAAACCACAATCGGGAATGGGACACGCCATTACGATTGGGCAACCTATTCGCCTCGATAAATCTACTATTTTTGGAGAAGATGTATTGGCTTTTGAATGTTCGGGAACTCCAGCAGATTGCGTAAAGTTAGCCAAATATCATTTATTCAAAGACAGAACGCCTGATTTGGTGGTGAGCGGAATTAATCACGGAAGTAATTCTTCTATTAGTGTGATTTATTCGGGAACGATGTCTGTGGCGATTGAGGCTGCGATTGAAGGTTTGCCTTCGATTGGTTTTTCTTTGTGTGATTATGGTTCGCAGGCAGATTTTTCGCATACGCATGAATATATTCGTAAGATAGTATTACAAGTATTAGCAAATAAATTGCCTAAAGGAGTTGCGTTAAATGTCAATATTCCTAAAAAATCAGACGAAAAAATAAAAGGAATTAAGATTACAAGGCAAGCTTTGGGACATTGGGGCGAAGAATTTGACGAAAGAACAGACCCACATCATAGAAAATATTTTTGGCTGACTGGTTATTTTGTCAATCAGGACAAAGGTGAAGACACAGACGAATGGGCTTTAAAAAATAATTATGTGTCTGTTGTACCTTGTTTGTACGATTTAACGGCACATTTTGCTTTGAGCGGTATGAATGAATGGGAGTTATGATTAAAAAAAAAATATTGATTATTGATGATATGCACCTCTCAATCTTTCCTTTGTTAGAAAAGTTAGATTTTGAGGTGATATATAAACCAACTATTCAAAGAAATGAAATTTTTTTGATATTAAATGATATTTTTGGATTAATTGTAAGAAGTAAAACTCTAATTGATGAAGGATTTTTAAGTTATGCTCATTCGCTTGCCTTCATTGCGCGTGCAGGAGCAGGCTTAGATTTAATCGATATAACAATTACTAAAAATAAAAATATTCATTTATTGAACGCACCCGAAGGCAATCGAGATTCTGTGGCAGAACATACTTTAGGTTTGATGTTAAATTTATTGAACAAAATAAGTTTAGCAGATAAAGAAATACGAAATAAAATTTGGAAAAGAGAAGAAAATCGTGGTTTTGAAATCAAAAATAAAACGATTGCCATTATTGGTTTTGGGAATATTGGACAAGAAGTAGCCAAAAGATTATCGAGTTTTGATTGTAAAATATTAGCTTACGATAAAAATAAAAAGGATTTTTCAAAAACATCTGCACAAGAATCAACTTTGTCGCAAATTTTTGAGGAAACCGATATACTTACTTTGCATATTCCATTAGACAAGGAAAATTTGGCTTGGGTCAATGCAGATTTTTTGGCAAATTTCAAAAAACCAATTTGGATTATCAATACAGCAAGAGGTGAAATTTTATGTTTGGAGGCTTTGATTGAGGGTTTGGAAAGTGGAAAAATTATTGGAGCAGGTTTAGATGTGTTAGAAAATGAAAAATTACATACGCTTTCTATCACACAACAAAAACATTTTGAGTATCTTAGTCATTCCAATCAAGTAATTTTAACACCTCATATTGCAGGTTGGACGTATGAATCTTATGAAAGAATTAATACGGTTTTGGTGGAAAAAATTAGTGATTTGATGGAAAATGAGGTTTTAAAATATAACCAATAAAAAGAAATAAAAACGTTTAAAAACATAAACAAAATGCAATATGAATTACGAAATCTCATTAGAGGAAATGAATCGTTTGGGCAAGGAAATATTATCCAAACAATCAAAAATCACCTTCGAAGAAGCCAAAATACAAGTTCAGAAAGTCAAACAACAGAGTTCACAAAAGAACAAGAAACAAGAATTTTGATAGATATTTATATTCAAGAAAACAATATTTTTAAATTAGTTTTTGTTTTATTTTTTTGCAAATATAAATTTTTTGATTATTTTTGCAGAAATAAATATTATAAAAATGAAATTACTAATAAATAATATCAACAAATCTTTAAATAAATCTTATTTATCACAATCTTTATTTATGAATGAAGTAGATTTGTTTAAAACCAATTTTCTAAACCTTTTGAAACTTATTCAAAATAATGATAGCGAAGAAACTTTGAAAGATTATATTCACGATTTTTTTAAAAATACTTATTATAAAGGAAAATTTGCTACCAAAGAAAATTTTAATTTAATGGATTTAGTAATTTTAAATGGTAAAAATAGTGATGATTCTGTTGGAATAATTATCGAAACTAAATCAATCAAAAATACTTCAGAGATGATTTCTGTTACTGATGTAAACAAAAAAGCATTTTATGAAATAGTACAATATTATTTAGAAGAAAGAATTATCAAGCAAAATATAGAAATTAAACATTTAATTATTACTAATTCTGTGGATTGGTTTATTTTTGATGCTCAAGTATTTGAAAAAATATTTTATCAAAATAAATCATTCCAAAAAAAATATATTGATTGGTATGATGGAAAATTAGTAAGTAAAAATAAAGATTGGTTTTATAATGAAATAGCCAAACCTTTTATTCAAAATGAAAATGATAATATCGAATGTACTTATTTTCAAATTTCAAAAAATGCGATTGATACAGAAAAAGATTTAATCGCTTTATATAAAATATTTTCCCCTGAACATCTTTTAAAATTATCTTTTCAAAACGATAATAACACCTTAAATTCTACTTTTTACAACGAACTTTTATATATTATTGGTTTGCAAGAAGTAAAAATAAATAGTGTCAAACGAATTGAAAGATTGCCAACCAAAGACAGACAAGAAGCAAGTTTATTAGAAAATATAATCAATATTTTGCAAGTAGATGAAACTTTACAACAAATCGAAAACCCTGAAAAATTTGGCGAAAATGAAGAAGAACAATTATTTAGTCTTGCTTTAGAATTGTGTATTACTTGGCTGAATAGAATTTTATTTTTAAAATTATTAGAAGGACAATTATTAAAATATAATCAATTTGATAACAATTATTTATTCTTAAATTATCAAAAAGTAAGAGATTTTGAAGAATTAAGAGAACTTTTTTTTGAAGTATTAGCCACCAGACCTGCAGAAAGAAAATCAAACTTACAAAATAAATATCAACACGTTCCGTATTTGAATAGCTCATTATTTGAGCAAACAACCTTAGAAAAACAAACCGTTAAAATCAATCAACTTAAAAATCATATCGAAATTAATGTATATAATGGTACAATTTTAAAAAATCAAAATAGTAAAAAAGTGATAGGCAAAAAACCTATTTTACAATATTTATTCGCATTTTTGGATAGTTATAATTTTGCGAGCAACACAGAAGCAACGATTCAAGAAGCAAACAAAACAATTATTAATACGTCTGTTTTAGGTTTAATTTTTGAAAAAATAAACGGCTATAAAGATGGAAGTTATTTTACGCCCAGCTTCGTAACTATGTATATGTGTAGAGAAACGATTCGAAAAGCAATAGTAGCAAAATTCAAATCACACCAAAAATTCAAAAATGTTAATAATTTTATAGATGTTTATAATCTTATTCATACTATTTCTTTGATAGAGGCAAATCAAATTTTTGATTCGATTAAAATATGCGACCCAGCCGTTGGAAGTGGACATTTTTTGGTTTCTGCTTTGAATGAACTGATGGCTATAAAATCTGATTTGGGAATTTTGATAGATAAAGAAGGAAAATTATTGAGAGATGTAAATATTGAAGTGATTAATGATGAATTGTTTATTTCAGTAGCAGGCGAACTTTTTAGTTATCATTTTAAAAATCCACAAAGCCAACGCATACAAGAAACTATTTTTTATGAAAAACAAAATCTTATCGAAAATTGTTTATTTGGCGTAGATATTAATCCAAAATCAGTCAATATTTGTCGATTGCGTTTGTGGATAGAATTGCTTAAAAATGCGTATTATACGCACAAAAGCAATTTTTTAGAATTAGAAACGTTACCCAATATTGATATTAATATTAAATGTGGCAATTCTTTGGTCAGTCATTTTCCTTTGAATAATAACGATAAAGGACAATCTTTGCAGTTTTTTACACAAAAATATAAACAAGCAGTAGCAGATTATAAAAATACAAATGATAGAAATGCTAAACGGGTTTTAGAAGGATTTATCAAAGAACAAAAACAAAATTTTGCTCGAACTATTTTACCTAATGACGAAGACTTAAAAAATATCAAAAAAATAGAACACGAAATGGGTTCGATGCCTATGTTTTTTAGTGAAAAAGATAAATCAAATTGGAAAACAAGACTCGAATTATTAGAACACGAACGAAATATATTACAAAGTAAATATGAAGAAAAACTAAAAACGGTTTATTATGAGGCGTTCGAATGGCGTTTTGAATTTCCCGAAATATTAGATAATAACGGACTATTTATAGGTTTTGATGTGTTGATAGGCAATCCACCTTATGGAGTTTTGCTTACCAAAAGTATGACAGATTATTTTATATTTCATTATCAAAGTTCAAAAACGATTACAAAAGTACAAAAAGGTTCGACAGATACTTACGTTTTGTTTATAGAAAGGGCTTTATCTTTGTTAAAAAAAGATGGATTTACTCATTTTATTGTCCCTATTTCTATTACTTGTAGCGATTCGATGGTTTCTTTACATAAAATATTAGAACAAAATTGTGAAACTATCAAAATATCTTCTTACGCAGTGCGTCCTCAACCTATTTTTGATAATGCTGTGGTAGATGTTTCGATTGTTGATTTACATAAAACTAACACACCTTGTAAACAATTACTTTCTACTAAAATGTATCGAAAAAATAAAGCTATCGATGGCAATAAATTAATGAATAATTTGGCTTTTGTTGATGTGTTGCATACAAAATTGAAAGGACGAATTCCAAAAATAAGCTTAGAAATTGAACAAAGAATTTTAAATAAATTGTTACAAATCGAGCATAAAATTACCGATGAAATAGTAGAAGTAAATGATAAAAAAATCTATTATCGTGCAGCAGGCGGGAGATATTTTAAAGTAGTTACTAATTATTCGACTTATTCATCAGCAGAAAAATTTTTACGTCTTTCTCTTAAAAATGCGGATATAATTGGAGCAATTTTAAGTAGTAATTTATTTTTTTGGTACTATCAAATTTTTTCGGATAATAGAAATTTGAAATTATCAGAAATATTATTATTTCCTTTTCCTATCAAACTTTTTTCTGCTTCAGAAATCAAACAAATTAAAGCAATTTATGCCAAATATTTGATTGATATTGAAAAAAATGCACTCACAAGAGAAACCAAAAAATACAAAAATATAGATTCATTTAAGGAATATAAAATTAAAAAATCTAAACATTTAATCGATAAAATTGATGATATAATTGCCAATGCTTATGGACTTGATGCAGAAGAATTATTATTTATCAAAAATTGCGATATAGAATTTAGGATTCAAGAAGAAGAAAATGAAGATTAAATACATATTCAAAAAAACTCAAAAAAAATGAAAGAAGAAAAATATGATTGGCACAAAGCGAAGTTATATATAATTTTAAAATTGTTCTTTACAAAATTAAAAGTCGTTGTCAAAGTTACAAATGTATAAAATTCAAAATAATTATATTTTTACACAATTTTGTTTCGTTTATTTCGTTTATTAAAATAGAAAACGAAAATATTTGAAAGTGAAATTAGCATTATAAATTCTAAAATCGTATAAATATCGATATAAAACATATATAATTTTATGAAAACGAAAGAAAATATTACTATACAAGAGCAAAAAATTGCTTCTGAATCTCAAAAGGTAATCAATAAAATCTTACAAAAATATTCAACAAAAGAAAATAAAAGTTTTTTTATTCATTTTGAAAATGAAAAAGATGAGATTGAAATTCCATATATTGTATTAAAAGCCACATTAAACTATATAAATGTGATTTTGACATCTCAAAATAAAGAAATAACTACACAAATATTGGCTGATATGCTTAATGTTTCTCGTCCTTATGTGGTTAAATTGCTCGAAAATGGCGAAATTCCATACAAAAAAGTAGGGAAACATCGTAGAATTATGTATGATGATGCCTTAATTTACAAAGAAAAACAACAAAATGAACGCCTAAAAAATCTTGAGATTTTGGCTCAACAAGCACAAGAATTTAATTTAGGTTACTAAAAAATGGAAGATGGTAAGGTAAAAATAGTGGTACTATACACTCAAAAAAACCTAAAAAACTCAAAAAAAAATGAAAGAAGAAAAATATGATTGGCACAAAGCCACACACGACAAAACGCCTTACGGAAAAGAATTAGCCAAAAAAGTAGCTGATTATTTAGAAAAAGGTGGTGCGATTGGAAACGTCCACAGAGATTATTGCGGAATGGGTTTGATTGCTCAAGATAATATTTATTATTACTGCTCCATTTTTGACGGATATTTTTTGGAAGATGATATAAGATTTACCAAAGAAGATTTTATCGATTGGTTGGCGGTTCAAAATGATTATACGATGAGTTTAAAAGAAAAAGGAAACGCTTGGGATACTGATAATCAAGTAATTACCAAAGAAAGATTGGTTAATTTACCAAATCCAATAGAATTAGATAGAATTTTATCAAAAAAACAAAATAATTAAACCAAAAAATAAACCAAAAAAATAACCAAAAAAAATAAAGAAAATTTATTTTTATCTTTTTAAAATGATATTATACACACAAAAAAATGATACGATTGTAGCACTTTCTACGCCTGTGGGAGTGAGTGCGATTGCGGTCATACGCTTATCAGGTGAGGATTGTATAGAGATTGTGCAACGTATTTGGCAAGGCAAAAACCTCCAACAACAAGCAGGAAATATGGCTTTATTTGGTAAAATTATCAACCAAAAAAAAGAAATTATTGACGAAGTTGTTTTGACTTTATTCAAAGCACCGAAATCATTTACGAAACAAAACGTCATCGAAATTTCGTGTCACGGCTCGGCGTATGTGGTGCAAGAAATTCTAACTTTATGTTTGCAAAACGGCGCTAGATTAGCAGAAGCAGGCGAATTTACGCAACGTGCTTATTTGAATGGACAATTTGATTTGGCACAAGCAGAGGCAATCGCAGATTTAATTCACGCAGATTCGAAAGCCTCTCATCAATTAGCCATTTCACAAATGCGTGGTGGTTTTTCGAATAAAATCAAAGAATTAAGAGAAGATTTGATAAAATTAGCGGCTTTATTAGAATTAGAATTGGACTTTTCAGAGGAAGATGTAGAGTTTGCTCATCGGGGAGAATTATTGACACAAGTAACCGATTTGCAAGCGGTGATTATAAAAATGGCAAACTCATTTCAATTAGGAAATGTAATGAAAAATGGCTTTTCTGTCGCTATTATGGGAAAACCAAACGCTGGAAAATCTACTTTATTGAATACAATTTTGGAAGAAGACAGAGCCATTGTTTCGAATATTGCAGGCACTACACGCGATACTATCGAAGAATCTAAGATTATAAATGGGATTAAATTTAGATTTATAGATACGGCTGGTTTGAGAGAAACTGAAGATACGATTGAAAAAATTGGCATAGAACGAACGCGCAAAAAAATCAAAGAAACGCAATTTATTTTGTATTTATTTGATACTGAAACAATGAATATTGAGGAAGTTTTGGCAGAAGAAATCAATGAAATTCAACCTTATCAAATTCCTTATTGTTTGATAGGAAATAAAATTGATTTGATAACCGAAACGCAATTAGCAACGCTCAAACAATTAGAAAATTTTATTGGTCTTTCGGTGCGTCAGCCACAAACCATCAAAGATTTAGAAGATTTTTTGGCGAATTATATTGAGCATATTTCGAGCAATGAATCTCAAATTATTGTCAATAATACTCGTCATCAACAATGTTTATTAGAGGCTGCGAATGCGTTACAAGTGGTTCAAAATGCGATTAAAGACCGATTAGCCACCGAAATGATTGCTTCAGATTTGCGTCAGGCAATTTATCATTTGGGAAGTATTGTAGGCGAAGTAACGAATAACGATTTGTTAGATTTTATTTTTAGTAAGTTTTGTATTGGTAAATAATCAACGAAAAAAGCCAAAAATCAACGAAAAAATATCACTTTTAAAATGAAAAATCCGACAAAAAACAATACCAAAATCTATATCATTGACAACTTAACGATAGAAGTCATATACAAAAAAATGAAAAATATTCGCTTATCTGTGCGTTATCCTGCGGGTGATATTCGTGTGGCTGTGCCTATGCGTACAACGGAAAGTAAAATTCGTTCTTTTGTGTTGTCAAAAATAGATTGGATAAAAAAACATCAAGATAATTTTAAAAAACAACCTATTCCTTCGCCCAAAATATACGCCAATAACGAAAGCCACGATTTTCAAGGAAAGACTTATTTATTGAATGTAATCGAAGGAAAAATTACGCCAAAAATAGAAATCAAAGACGAAAATTATATCAATTTATACGTAAAACCAAACACTTCCATCGCTAAAAAAGTACTTTTGATGCAAAAATGGTATCGCGAAACAATGAAAAATGAAATGGTGAAATTGATAGAAAAATGGGAAAAAATAATCGGCGTAAAAACCAACGAATATCAAATTAAAAAAATGAAAACGAAATGGGGAACGTGTAATATTCGAGAAAAACGCATTTGGTTGAATTTAGAATTGATAAAAAGACCCATAGAGTGTTTGGAAATGGTATTAGTTCACGAATTGGTGCATCTCTTGGAGCGTTATCATAATGATAGATTTTATGGTTTTATGGATAAATTTTTACCTGATTGGAAACAAACCGACAAAATTTTGAATAATTTGAGAATACAAATTGATTGATTTTTTTTTTTGGAATAAATAATTGATAATCAATACTTTATACTTAAAAAAAAATCAAAATCAAGCAGAAGTTTGTAAAATAAATTTTTAAAAATAGAAAATTATAAATTGATACCTTTTCAAAAATCCCGTTTTTTTCAGTTTGTCAAGTATTCGATGTTGACAACTGAAAAGGTTACTATCTAATAAAAAAATATTTTTACCTTTTTCTTAAAAAAATATTCGTACTTATTTTTTCAGTTAGAGTTGTCAATATCGAAAGATTAACAAACTCCAACTGAAATTTTTTGTTTATTTGTAGTTGAAAAAACATATTTTTTCAAAGTTATTAACAACTCATTAAAAATAAATTTAATTTTCATTAACATTTTATTTAATTTTACGTATATACTAAAAATCATTTAAAAATAATTTGTTATGAAAAAAATGTTAAAGTTCGCAGCGGTATATTTTATTACTATTGGGTTGTTTTCTTGTAATAATAGCGGAGAACACCGAACATCTTCTGATGGTATCGAAAAAAAAGTGGAGACAGAATATGCAAAAGAAGAAAACTACAGATCCGAAGAAAAAAAAGAAGTAAGTAGTCAAAAAAAATCAGATGAAGAATATTCTCGTCAAATTGATGACCAGAAAAAAGCAGAGTTTTTAGAAAATCCATTTATGGCTGCCTCTAAATCATCTACTTCTACTTTTTCGATTGATGTGGATAATGCGTCTTATACTTATGCTAGAAGTATTATTAACAATGGCTCAATGCCCGCTCCAGCCATGATTCGTACCGAAGAATTTATCAATTATTTTGATTACACTTATCCACAACCGAAAGGAAATTTGCCTTTTTCTGTGTATCAAGAAGTGGCAAATTGTCCTTGGAAAGAGAGTAATAAATTAGTTCATATTGGTTTGCAAGGCAAAAATATGGACAATCAAAAAAGAAAAAATGCTAATTTAGTCTTTTTAATTGACGTTTCTGGCTCGATGCAAGATGAAAGTAAATTGCCTTTACTCAAAAAATCTTTTGAAATATTAGTCAAAGAATTGGGAGAAGAAGATAAAATTTCGATGGTTGTATATGCGGGTGCTGCGGGCTTGGTTTTACCGCCTACATCTGGAGCAAATAAAGCAAAAATTTTGAATACCTTGAATAATTTGACTGCTGGTGGCTCAACTGCAGGTGGAGAAGGATTGCGTTTGGCGTATCAAATAGCCGAAAAAAATAAGTTGACGAATGGTAATAATCGTGTAATTATTGCTTCTGATGGTGATTTTAATGTAGGCGAATCGAGTGATGAAGCGATGCAAACCTTGATAGAAGAAAAACGTAAATCGGGAATTTTTATCACCGTATTAGGCTTTGGACAAGGTAATTATCAAGACAATAAAATGGAAACGATTGCTAACAAAGGGAACGGAAATTATTATTATATTGACAATGTAAGCGAAGCAAAAAAAGTATTTGGGACAGGTTTGACAGGGACACTTTTTACAATTGCCAAAGATGTAAAAATTCAAGTTGAATTTAATCCTGCAGTCGTAAAAACATATCGATTATTGGGTTATGAAAATCGAATGTTAAACAAAGAGGATTTTGAAGATGATAAAAAAGATGCGGGAGAAATTGGGGCAGGACATAGCGTAACTGCCATTTATGAAGTAGAGTTGCATCAAAATACAAACAATGCCAAAATCGGAGAATTGCGTATGCGTTACAAAGCACCACAAGGCGAAAATAGTCTTTTAATCAGTGAAAATATATTGAATGACACACAAAAATTTGAGGAAAGTAGCCATAATTTTAAATTTTCTGCGGCTGTAGCTGGTTTTGCCATGTGCTTAAGAAATTCAAAATACAAAGAAAATTTTAGTTTAAATGATGTTTTACGCATTGGAAAAGCATCAAAAGGAAAAGATATTTATAATTATCGGGGTAATTTTTTGGATTTAGTCATTAAAACTTTATCTTTGCCAAAATAAACGAATAAAAAAAAATATGGAAAGTTCAAAAAATACCCCCGCATTTTACTTTTTAGCTTGGATTTCTTTTTTGATTTCATCTTTTGGAGTAGTGCTAGGAATTGTATTTATGGAAGGAGTTTGGTTTGCAAAAGCTTTTTTTACGATGGCTTATTTATTCTCTTTGTCTTCTTGTTTTATGGTTGCAAAAGTGGTGAGAGATAAGCAAGAAGAAGAATCATTGACCAACAAAATTGAGAAAGCAAAAACTCAACATCTTATCAATAAATATGTAGATACTTCTGAATAAAATAAAAAAACACATACAAAGAAATTTTTTTGTATGTGTTTTTTTGTTACTATAATTGTTCGTGTGATAAATAAGAGCCTGATTTTATTTATAATTTTATACCAATTAGTTCGCTTTAGGATCGAGAAAATAATAATGTAAACTTTTTATTTTATTTATTTTTGAGATATAAAAAATGTTATCACTGCAAAAAATAGCTTAGTGATAAACAAACTAAATAACTAAAAAATAGAATAATTTTAATTTTATATTTACTTTTTTTAGTGTTTACATTATTTAAAATTCGATCCTTATGTATTAAAAATTGTAATTATTTTGTATCAAAATAATTTTCGACACTTTTAATTACAATAATCAATTTTTTTAAGAATGAAAATTTTTTTGTGTTATTTGCTTTTTTATGAAGTTTAATTTTTTTATATTTGCAGAAAAAAACTACATTTTGGATAATTCATATTCGCACAAAAATTCTTGGGCTGTGATTGATTTGGGTACAAATATTATTAAATTAGGTTTGGCAAATCAAGAAGGGAAAAAAATAATGTATTTTAGGCATCAAGATTTTCCTGTTTTTATTGGTAAAAATGGAATCAATCAAAATATTATTCAAAAAGATGCTGAAATAAGATTATTTGAAGCATTAGATGAGTGCGAAAAAATATTAATAGAAGAAAAAATACCAAAACCCCAAACCTATGTTGTCGCTACAAGTGCGTTAAGAAATGCTCACAATGGACAAGAAATAGCACTCAAAATTAGACAAAAATATAAATTTTTTATAGAGGTAATCTCAGGAGATAGAGAAGCAGGATTTATTGCCGAAGGCGTAAAACAAGGCTTTCCCAAAATCAATGAAAAGATTTTGATTATGGATATTGGCGGAGGAAGTGTAGAATTTATTTTAACAAACGGATATAAAATTTTTTGGCAAAAAAGTTTTGAAATCGGAGCAACTCGATTGAAAGAAAAATACCATCGAACCGAACCCATTTCTGATTTAGATTTGTATAGATTAATGATTTTTTTGGAATATGAACTAGCCTCATTAAGAGAAATTTGTTTTCATTATTCCCCTCAATATTTGATTGGAACAGCAGGAACTTTTGTTTCCTTAGCAGAAATGCACCTTTTAAATCTCGGAACACCTGATATTAGTTCACACGGATTAATATTATCGATGGCAGAATTTAATAATTTATACCAAATTCTTATCAATCGAACTTATGAACAACGATTAGAATTAGGTGGATTAGAAGAATTTAGAGCAGAATTAATTGTCATTGCCGTTTGTCTTCTCAAAAATGTACTTTTAATGACAAATATTGATAAAATTTGTGTTTCTGAATATGCACTCAAAGAAGGATATTTACAAAAAGTTATTTTTCCTGAATAATTTTTTATAAAAATGTAATATTTCAATAGCTTGTTATACATATTACTAAAAATCATATATCCTCTAACAAAAAAATATTTATGGCAAGGAAAATATTTATCGGACTAATAATTTCAGGTCTTGTATTATTATCATTTTGGCTAAGTGCCTATTTTTATAATAAAAGCGTTTCTGACCCCGTCATTCATAAAACAGGAAAGCCTTTTTATACTGATATTATCAAAAAAACAGTAGCGACTGGCTCTATCGTGCCACGAAGAGAAGTGCAAATCAAACCGCAAGCATCAGGAATTGTGGAGGCTTTATATGTGCAGGCAGGTGAGCCTGTGCGAGCAGGACAACTCATTGCCAAAGTACGTTTGGTACAAAGTATATCAGGAAAAAATAATGATATGATTAACTCAAATAATGCTCAAAATTTGATGGATAATGCAGGTATAAACCTAAAAAACGCACAAATCGAATACGATAGACAGAAAAAATTGTTTGATGAAAAAGTTATTTCTGAACAAGAATTTAACCGAAGTATTGTAGATATTAACCTAAGAAAAGAAGCTGTGAGAACAGCAGAAGCAAATATGTTGTTGATTAATCGCGGTATTTTGCAAAATTCGGGAGGCGTTGCTAACGAAATTTATTCTACAGTTGATGGAACAATTTTAGACGTGCCTGTCAAAGTTGGTAGCTCGGTAGTGGAACGCAATAATTTTAACGAAGGTACAACGATTGCTATTGTGGCTGATATGAATACATTGGTTTTTGAGGGTAAAATTGATGAATCGGAAGTTGGAAAATTGACCGAAGGAATGAATTTGAAACTAAATATTGGTGCGATTGCTGATAAATCTTTTCCTGCAGAATTAGAATATATCTCTCCCAAAGGAATTGAAAAAGAAGGAGCGATTAAATTTGATATTCGTGCTAAATTAAAACTAACCGAAGGCATCAAATTAAGAGCAGGTTATAGTGCCAGTGCTGATATTGTGCTTGATGATAAGAAAAATGTATTGGCTATCAAAGAAAGTATGCTCCAATTTGGAAAAGGTGAAAAGGGAAAAGATAGCGTTTTTGTAGAAATAGAAACTTCTAAAAATAAATTCGTCAAAAAACTGATTAAAACAGGTATTTCTGATGGTTTAAATATCGAAATTTTGTCAGGCGTAACGCAAAAAGATAAAATTAAAACACCACCTGAACAAAAAGATAAAGATAAAGAAAAGAAAAATTAAGGCTCTTACTGTGTTCAGTCTTTCTCAAAATTTCGCACACTATATTAAAAACTTGTTTCTCATCTAAAAAATAGGCGTTAACGCCTATTTTTTTAGATGCTATTTACAAAATAAAAAACGAATTTTTCACTCCGACTGAACACTAGTCAGATTGATATCAAACCGTTTTACAGAATTATTTTTTATCAATCTAAATTTTAGTAAGAACAATAAGAATTTCTATTGACAATATTCTTCAATTCCTTCTTTGATAGCATGGAAAGTATGCAATAAAATTTCTTCATTTTCTTCTAATAAAGTAACTCTAAAACCTTCTAATTCAGAACAAAAAGAAGAAATTGGCACGACACAAACGCCTTTCGCACCCAACAAATAATATACAAAACGTTTATCAAAAGGCATTTCTTGGCTTGTCCATTCTTCGACCATTTTTTGAATAGATGGATTTTTGATTGCCATTGTTTGTCCTTTTTTTAATACATTTTTCTTAAAAATAATGGTATTATAAAAAGCACCATACGTTTTATTAAATCTAATTTGTGGTAAATTTCCTAAAATATCAGCAATTACTTCGCTTCTTTTTCCAATTTTTTCGTTTACTTCTTGACGATAAGCCGCATATCTTTGGTCTTGCATAATTTTTGGAATTGCCATTTGAGGTAATTTCGTTGAGCAAACCTCGATCATTTTTGCGTTATCCAATGCTAAACAAAATTGGTTAAATTCCTCATCTTTTTCTCTGTTATAATATTCTAACCAACCACAACGAGAGCCAGGCCAAGGAAACTCTTTTGAAATTCCTTTCATCGCAATCGCAGGCACATCTTCAATTACTTGTGCCAACGGAATTGCTTTGATACCATTATAAGTAATGTTCAAATAAATTTCATCACTAATCAAAAAAAGTCCAAATTCTTTAGCAATTTTGACAATTTTTTGTAATATTTCCAAAGGATATACCATTCCTGTAGGATTATCAGGGTTGATTATCAGAATACCAACCACATTTGGATTGTATTTTATTTTGTTATATAAATCATCAATATCAGGATACCAATGATTATCGGGGTCTAATTTATAAGTCAATGGCTCGTTTTTAGCGTGTGCTGCTTCCGCACTCGAATGGGTAGAATACGCAGGCGAAGGACCAATAACTCTCGAAGTTCGAGTAATAAATTGATACACTTTTGCTATGCCATCTCCCAATCCATTCACAAAACAAATATCATTAGGCGTAATTTGAACGCCTTTTACTTGATTGTTTAACTCGGCTAAAAATTTTCTTGTTTCTAAAATTCCTTTCGAAGGACAATAACCATACGCCTCATTATCCATCGAAATTTCTGCAATAATTTCTTTTATCCACGCAGGCATTTGATGGTTTTTTTGGATTGGGTCGCCAATATTTTCCCAAAAAATTTCTTGTCCTTGTGCTTGTATTAATTCTGCTTTTTTAACGATTTCACGAATTTCATAACTCAATTCGTTTGCTCCCGCACTTAATAATCTTTGACGCATTTTTTATTTATTTTTGTTTGTTTTTTGGTTTTATTTTTTGGTTTTATTTTTTGGTTTTTAGGTGATTATTGTATAAATAATTTTGTTTTACTATAAATAGAAATACTATTTATTTAAAAAATATAGTGAAATATTAATATGAGAAACATAAAATTTTGGCTAAAGCCAACGATTAAATTTTATATTATCCTCCAGATAAATCTGGAGGCAATTCAAAAAATACATTTCAAAATATATATTTTCATTTTCAGCACAAACTTCGTAATAACCTATTTTTTCATACCAATAAAAACCATATAATCCCAAACTCCCAACAAACCTTTTCTCACTTGTGAAATTAAAGGCGTAAAATTTTGCTCCAAAATAGGCAATATATGTCCGTCTAATTTTACGTGATTTCCTCTCATAAATTTTCTATAAAATTCAAAATTAGCATCATGAAAATCTACCACAGCCACTACGCCATGCTCGGTTAAATCTTTGGGAGTTTGATGTACTAATTCTTGCCATTGTGGATTTATCATCGTGAGTGCGTAAGAAAATAAAATGGCATCAAATTTTTTATCAAACTTGTTGCCTGCTCCATAAGGTTCTTCCAAAAGCGTAACTCTGTCTTCGTATTTTTCTAATTTCGTTTTAGCGATGTTCAACATATCACCTGAAACGTCCATTCCTGTCAATTTTGCGTTAGGATACATTTTGGCTAAGGCTTTTATGTTTGAGCCTGTGCCACAACCTACTTCTAAAATTTCGATAGGTTTGAATCTATCCAAAGGTAATTTTTTTAAGATAGCATTACGTCCAAATAAAAAACTCCAACGTGTTGCATCATATATTTTTGCTTGAAAAGCATAATAACTTTTCATATCGTTTACTTGCCCTTCTTGGCTTGTAGATATTTTATCTTTCATTGATATTTATGATTTTTTTTTATAAAATTACTTTCAAATTTATACATTTTATTTTTATGTATTTTTCTTTTCTGATGGATAAAATTGATGGTCTGAATCAAGAAATACCACATAAAAAATATGTCCGTTGATATAACCTGCTATTCTACCTTTTTGTCCATTTATTTTCATCACAACTGCCCAATTTAATTCTATATCTGGAAAAGGATTTTTAAATTCTGAATTTTTTGGAAAATCTCCATATACTTTAATAAATTTTTGTTGTTCTGCTTCTATTCTATTGACATTACAAATATGCCCAAATTTTTCTATGGCATAGTTTAATAGTTCTTCTTTTTCCCATTCTTTATAAGATTGTCCCGAAAAATATTCTGTATTATATCTAAAATCTTTAAAACTAAACAACATCAAAGGTTTTTCTTCTTCAACAAATTTTTCTAATTTATAATTTCCTTTTCGTTCTATCGGAGATATAACCTCAAACTTTTTATTTTTTTATTGCCCATTTAAAAAATCCGTTTTAAACTTTTGTATATCACCTAAAAATGGGATTGCCCCATATTTTCCTAACAAATAATCTTTTTCAAAGGAGGCATCATTTCTGACAGTAGTTTGATTGATTTTAAATTCTACTAATGAACTTAAATCGGTTGCACCCATTTCATTTTTTTCTACAAACCAAATTTGGTCACGTCTAAAAATTTCTTTTTTTAATAAATTTGTGTCATGCGAAGTAAATATAATTTGTGCTTTTTTATTTACTTTTAGATGAAATAATTTGATTAATTCGATAGTGAGCAATGTATGCAATCGTGAATCTAATTCATCTACCACTAAAATTTTTCCATTTTCTATTGTATCTATTATCGGACCCAAAAGGCTAAAAATTTTTGTTGTTCCTTTTGATTCTAAGTTAAAATCGATCATTTCATATTTTAAAAACTGATTTTTGTCGTTAAATTTTTTATGAAATGTATTGATAAAAACTTCGGTTGATTTTTCTATTATATTATCTTCTTCTCCAATTTCTATATTATCAAAACCTATTTTTATGGATTTGAAAAAGTTAATTACTTTTGTTTTAAATTCTTCTTCTTTTTGAAATTTTGAAATCGTGTATAAAGTAGTTGTGCTTTCTAAACCTGAAATAATATTAAAATCTTTTTTAAACCATTTTAATATTTTCATAGAAATTTCTCCATTGAATTGTGAAATTGTCGACAAAAATAAAGCGTTTTGTCTTGTTTTTTCTACAATTCCTTTTCCTTCTTTAAAAAATAATTTATTGAATTTTATCTCTTGAAATTCACGTGTAAAAAGTTTTGTTTCTTTGTTTGATGTTTCGTTTTGTAATGTAAAAAGCCATTCTTTGTGTATTTTCTCTTTATCTACTTCAAATCCATAACGATAACGAGTTTCGTTAATATAAAAAACCATTTCAAACGACGAAGGTAATTGAGTGGTTTGGGTAGATAATAAAAATGGAATAATTTTTATTTCATCATCTACTTGATTTTCATTTGACGAAGTAAGAATGAAAGTTTTAAAAAAACTCATTGCTTTTATCAAATTACTTTTTCCACTACCATTAGCACCATATAAAACTGTACTTTTTAATATTTTTATTTTTTCAGAAGAATAATCAAATACAGCATTTGAATCATTGTCAGTTTCGTGTTCTTTGATAGGATTATATCCAATCATACTAAACGTAACTGTTTCTTTAAATGATAAAAAATTATTTACTTTGAATTGTACAAACATTTTTTTTGATTTTTTTTTCTTTTAATTTTTACACTTAATTCTCTGCAAAATTAGATAAAAATAGTATAAAACCAAAATTTTTGTGAAAAAATCCCAAAAAACACTATTAAATGATAAAAAAATATGTATTTTTATATAAAAAACTCGGTTATAATTTTATAAAACCGAGTTTTTGAATACTATTTTATTTCACCGTTCCAAAATACGTACTCGCATACGTCCCAACTCTATCCAATTTATGCGTTCTTTCTGTAATTTCAGTATCAAATTCTACCGCAGAATAAACAAAATCAGGCAAGAAATCTATTTTGAAAGCCGCAGAACGCATCAAAATTTTTGTACCTTTTTTACTATTTTTAAGGATTAAATTCCATTCTTCTGTCAAAGCATTTACATCATGCGCAGCCAACCAATCTTGGTGGTCAAGCAAAATATAATGCGAATATTTATCAGGATTTGCTCTCAAAAATTCGCTAATGGTAGAAGTATGCAAATGAATATGAGAAGCATTTTGACGCAAAGTATCATAATTTTCTTCGACCAAATAATTAGGACTACAAGCACGCGTATATTTGCCTGTGAGATACAAACGCCAAAAATAATTATCAGCCGTAGTCAATTCCATAAACACATTTCTCAAACAATCACGAATAAAACCTGCTACTTTTTCTTCAGGATATTCATCGATAATAAGTTGTCTTTGCGCTCTCGGTACGCCCAACAAACTCATCGTAATATGACGATTGATAAACCAATTTATCCAAGTAGTAATGATTTTTGGCTCAATTTCTTGATAAATTCCTTGTTGTGTTTCTATATCTTTTGCTTCCAAAAGTTCAGTAATCAGTTTTCTTAATTTTGGTCTGATGTCAATATATTGATTAAACCACCAAGCAAAAGTTCCCGAAGTTCCTTGAAAATAAAAAGATTTTTTTCTAAAAAATATAATATTTTTATCCCAAAATTGTTGTGCATACGCAGGCATATTGTTGCGTAATTTTTCAGCATATAATCCAACAGCATTGTCATAACGTCCTTCTCCAAACATACTCCAAAGCGAATCAAAATTAGCATCTTTGATTAAAGATAATTTCAATTCTAAAAGAGCATTTTGGCGAGAATTTACATCAATGGCGTGAATAGCCGCAGGATTATCCAAGAGATAATCTAAGGCATTGCAGCCTGCACTCGTAATCATTACCGCTTTACTATCGCTTTTGAATTGTAACATTTCTCTATCACAACGGGGGTCTTCCCAACAAGTATTGTAGATAAGATTGTTATTATGGATATTCTGAAAAATTTTATCTCTTAATTGATTGAGAGATTGTTTGAATGAAAACATAAATACTTATATTTTTTATTATGTTGATAATCAATAATTTAACTACAAAAAATAATTTTTTTTGATTGATTATAGCAATTTTTTTGCAAAGATAATCAAAAAAATGTAATTTTTATATAATTTATTTAAAAAAATATGAAACTATTTTTTACAAAAATAATAAATTTTACTTAATTTTGCAAAAAAAGATAGTATTTAATTTCTTATTCACATAAAAATAAAAAACAATGGCAAAAGTAGAAAAAGAAGAACGTATTTTTCAATTAAAAATCACGTTAAAGGGCGCTCCTGTCAAAATTTGGAGACGAATAGAAGTAAAAAGTAGCGATAATTTTGAAGATTTGCATAATAATATTCAAAGATTTATGGGCTGGGAAGATTGTCATTTGTACGATTTTACCAAAGGGCGAGATTATCAGATTGTTGATTCGAAAGAATCAATGGATATGATGGAGGCAGATGCCATTGCTAAAAAAGTAAAATTAAGTGATTTTTTCAAGGCAGAAAAAGATAATATTCTTTATACGTATGATATGGGCGATAGTTGGCAACATAGTGTAGTGTTAGAAAAAATATTGGTTTTTGATGCTAAGAAAGGGTATCCTTGTATTGTAAAAGGTGCAGGACAATGTCCACCTGAAGATTGTGGAGGCGTTTATGGATATGCTGATTTGTTAGCTATTTTGAAAGACCCAAATCACGAAGAATATGAAGATATGTGCGAATGGTTGGGCGTGGAAAGTGGAGATGAATGGGATCCAAATGAATATGATATTTATGGATAATCATAAAAAAACACGCACAAAATTATTATTTTGTGCGTATTTTTTATCACCATAAAAAAACTAAATTCTTTTTAAATTAATAGTGATTTTTAATCTGGTAGGAACTGCGATTACACCTGTAGGAGCAGTAAATGGAATATTTCTATCCGTTTGAGTATATAATACAAATTTTGTATCTGTCAATTCTTTGATGTCATATGTATCAGGTAAAGTCAAATCTACACCTGTTAAATAAGATTGAAAAGCAAGCGGAACGGCAGACAAAGGAATCTGTAAATTTGCACCCACCAATTTTAATTTTGTCCCATTTTCTAATAATTGCCATTGCCCACTTGTATTTTGCCCTGACAAATCCTTACCAGTAAAAGTTCCATCTGCTTTAAATGTTACACTTAATTGAGAAACATCAACTGACAAATTTTTCAAGGAGTTAGGGTCTATGCCAGAAGCTGCGAGAATAAACGCATTTAAAATTTCTATATCTGCTACGCCTTTATCGCCATTCCAAGGTCTTGCGGTGATAATTTGAGAAACTGCTGCCGTATTGTCAGGTGCTGCTGGTTCTTTCTTTTTACAAGAAATAACCGCTATCACTAAAAATAGGTAGATAATTATTTTTTTCATAATTTTAATTTTTTCTTTTCTTTTAATGATTTTTAAAACTGAAAAGTAAGTTTTTTTGAGAATATTTTTTTATTAGGTAATTTCTTAAATAATTGATACCACCCGAATTTTGTTGCAAATATATATTTTTATTTTGAAAAAATACGTATATATTATAAGAAAATATCAATTTGAGAAACATAGAAATTTTGCCTAAAGCCAATGATTAAAGTCTATATTACCCCCAATTTTTATTTTCTCAACAGATTTTTCTGTAATATTTACCAAAAAATGAAAATGATTTGGCATTAAACAATAGGCTAATATATCGCAATGAGACAATAAAAATGTTCTTGTTTTGTATAAAAAGGCTAAATAATCTTCTCTTTTTTTGAAAATAATTTGGTTGTTGTTTCCTTGATTATAAATGTGGTATAAATTATCGCTAATGAGTTGCATAACTATTTTTTATATTTTAAAATTGCCTTTGTACTAACTTTTCATTTTATAAATTTTTGAAAGTATGGTCAGACCTTCGCTTTGCTCGGTGCAGACCATACTTTCAAAAATTGTGTCTGTACCGAAGTTTACGGAGGTCTGACATAATTTTTTCATTCCTATTCATTTTTAAAACTTAAAAAAATAAGGTCAAAACTGCATAAGTAGCGGTTTTTAAGATTAAATTTCTATTTTTAAATCATTTAAAAGTATTTTTTTAGCGTCAAATTCACAATTATTTTGAATGAAAAATACAATTAATTTTCTCACAATATTTTTTAATTCCCTATGCTTACCCTGTAATTCTTGATGTGGTATTTTATCGTATTTTCCTTCGTGAGCAAATTTTGACCTGATTTTATAGAAATTATCCACTGATTTAAAAGAAATAGGATAATTACAATAATTATTTAGAATATGAGAAACATACAAAGAAAATTTAAAAGTTAATTCTGTTGTATCTGGTACAACTAAATTCTCTAAAATACCAACTAAATCCACAAATGAGTTATTTATCTTTGTTTTATAATCAATAGCACTTGAAAATCTATCTAAAACCATTGTTAGTTTTTCATTTTTATTTCCTTTAATTTTTTCATAGAGATTTTCTATTTTTGGAATATCATTTGGGTTTAAGGTGTAAATATTATCTTCTTTTAAGAAAAAAGGATAATGAAAATGTGTTGAGTGTTTATCTACATTAAAACTTACAGGTGCAATTACTTCTCCTTCTTGAAATAAACGTAATGACATCAATAAGTTATTTATATCATCTTTTATAGAATCATCTTCACATTCAAAAATAAATTGGCAAGCCATATATTTCAAAGTGTCCATTTCAGAAAATACTGTTCTTACACCTCGAGTATAAGGTGTTAACGGTTCTATTGCCATTGATTTAAGTGTATGATTTTCATTCAATTCAATATGCTCACTTCCAAGAAAAGAACCTTTTTCTTTATTTGTCATTTTACGAAATTCAAAATTAGCAATTTTAAAGTTTTCAGAATTATCTGATAATAAGATTTTAATTGGTGTTTTATAACTCATAATTATTATTTTAGGATTTAATTTATTTTTACAAATTTACTATTTTATTTTTAATTAAGCAAACAATCTTATAAATTAAACAAAAATTGTTTTTTAGAGTATCCTCATAAATTTTTTAAAATTAAAAATTAGGAAAAAAACAATTCCTAATTTCTAATTCTCAATTCCTAATTTTTACATATTCCTCCTATACTGCCCGCCAACCTGATAAAGTGCATTACTCATTTGCCCCAAAGAACAATATTTGGCACATTCCATCAAAGCATCAAAAATATTTCCATTTTCAATAGAAATTTTTTGCAGATTGGTAAGACTTTCTTGCGATTTATCTTTGTTACGAAATTCAAAAGCCTTCAAATTCTCAATTTGAGCCTCTTTTTCTTCCGTCGTACTTCGGATAACTTCAGCAGGAATCACCGTAGGCGAACCTTTTGGGTCAAGAAATGTATTGACACCCATAATTGGCAATTCGCCTGTGTGTTTTTTCATTTCATAATACATACTTTCTTCTTGAATTTTGGTGCGTTGATACATACGTTCCATCGCACCCAACACGCCACCACGCTCCGATATTGACCTAAATTCTGTATAAACTGCCTGCTCTACCAAATCCGTTAATTCTTCTATAATAAAAGAACCTTGTAACGGATTTTCATTTTTTGCAAGCCCTAATTCGTGGTTGATAATCAACTGAATTGCCATTGCACGCCTTACACTTTCTTCTGTGGGCGTAGTGATTGCCTCATCATAAGCGTTGGTATGTAACGAATTGCAATTATCATAAATGGCATACAAAGCCTGTAAAGTGGTTCGAATATCATTAAAAGCAATTTCTTGGGCGTGCAAACTCCTGCCTGATGTTTGGATATGATATTTTAATTTTTGACTGCGGTCGTTGCCTTTATATTTATATTTCATTGCTTTTGCCCAAATTCTGCGGGCTACTCTGCCAATTACTGCATATTCTGCATCAATGCCATTGGAAAAGAAAAAAGACAAATTGGGTGCAAAATCATCAATATGCATACCTCTCGACAAATAATATTCTACAAATGTAAATCCATTGGACAACGTTAAAGCAAGTTGTGTGATAGGATTTGCGCCCGCTTCTGCAATGTGATAACCCGAAATAGATACCGAATAAAAATTGCGAATTTTTTGGTCAATAAAATATTTTTGAATATCGCCCATCATACGCAAGGCAAATTCCGTAGAAAAAATACACGTATTTTGTGCTTGGTCTTCTTTCAAAATATCTGCTTGCACAGTGCCACGCACTTGTGAAATTGCTTTTGCTCTGATTTTATCGTATATGTCTTTTGGCAAAACTTCATCACCTGTTACGCCCAAAAGCATTAAACCCAAACCTTCATTGCCTTCGGGCAATTCTTCTGATTGATAAATAGGAATAGGCAAACCTTTTTTAGCATAAATTGCCCTAATTCTTTCTTTTACTTCTTCTTCCAAATGATTTTCTTTGATATACATTTCGCATTGTTGGTCAATGGCAGTATTCATAAAAAAAGCCAAAACCATAGGAGCAGGACCATTGATAGTCATAGAAACCGAAGTACTCGGATTGCAAAGGTCAAAACCTGAATATAGTTTTTTGGCATCATCTAAGGTCGCAACATTTACGCCTGAATTACCTATTTTTCCATAAATATCTGGTCTGTGGTCAGGATTTTCGCCATACAAAGTTACACTATCAAACGCAGTAGAAAGTCGTTTTGCAGGCAAACCTTTTGATACATAATGAAATCTTTTGTTTGTTCTTTCGGGTCCGCCTTCGCCTGCAAACATACGTGTAGGGTCTTCGCCTTCTCTTTTTAAAGGAAATACACCACTTGCATAAGGGAAAAATCCAGGAGCATTTTCAGTTAAAATCCAATACAAAATATCGCCCCAATCCTCATATCTTGGCAGGGCAACTTTTGGAACTTTTGTATTAGAAAGCGTTGTATAATACAAATCTTGTTCAAAAATTTTGTCTCTTACTTGATATTGATATTTTTCTGCTTTGTAGCGTTTTATTTGTGTTGCCCAATCTTGGAGCATTGTTTTACATTCGTCATCAAGTTTTTCTTCTAATTCTTGATAACGTTTGATTAAATCTTTCAAATATTCGGGTTCGCCCTCTATGTAAGAAATGGCAGAAACACGATTTTCATTGTCTTCTACTACTTTTATTTTTCGTTGTCCAATCGTTTCACGCAGTTGTTGAATAGTGCCTTGTAATTGGTACATTTTGCGTGCTGTGTCGGTTTGTTCTTTGATAAAAGCATGATAATTATCTGCATTTTCGGTGATTTCAGACAAATAACGGATTCTATCAGGTGGAATAATATAGATTTTTTCAGACATTCTTTCACTTAATTCAAAATTAGAAGTTAAATGTTTTTTGTCTGTTTTTTCTACAATTTTATCCATAATCCTGCGATACAATGTATTTGTGCCTATATCATTAAATTGTGATGCCATTGTGCCATAAATAGGCAATTCTTCATCAGGCGTTTCCCAAAGATTATGATTGCGTTTGTATTGTTTTTTTACATCACGCATTGCGTCCAAAGAACCCCGTTTGTCAAATTTATTGATAGCAATAATATCCGCAAAATCCAGCATATCAATTTTTTCTAATTGCGTGGCTGCCCCATATTCAGAAGTCATCACATAAAGACTTACGTCAGAATGTTCCACGATTTCAGTATCAGATTGTCCAATGCCCGAAGTTTCCACAATCACCAAATCAAAGCCTGCACTTTTGCAAATATCAATAGCAGATTGTACGTGTTTGCTCAATGCCAAATTGGATTGACGAGTTGCCAAACTACGCATATACACACGCCCATTTGAAATGCTATTCATACGGATTCTATCGCCCAATAATGCCCCACCTGTTTTGCGTTTTGATGGGTCAACCGAAATCACAGCGATTTTTTGGGTAGGAAAATCAATCAAAAAACGCCTTACCAATTCATCTACAAGGCTTGATTTTCCTGCTCCACCTGTGCCTGTGATACCTAAAACAGGTGCTTTTGATTTTTTTACACGATTTTGAATTTCATTTTGGAATAATTGATAATCTTCTGTATGATTTTCTGCGATTGTAATCATTCTACCAATAATTTTTGGATTTTCAGTAGTAAGATTTTGCATCAAAAAATCTAAATTATCTAATTCGCTTTCTTCTGAAATTTCTTCAATTTCACCATTTGCCAACGCTGTTTTTCGTTTGGTTTTATAAGTAGCATAATCTGATTTCATCACCAAATCATTTATCATACCTTGCAAACCCATAGCACGCCCATTGTCAGGAGAGTAAATTTTGTCGATACCATAGGCTTGTAATTCTGCGATTTCGGAGGGGAGAATTGTGCCACCGCCACCTGCAAAAATACGAATATTTGCCCCATTTTCTTTGAGCAAATCATACATATATTTCAAGTATTCCACGTGTCCGCCTTGGTAGGAAGTCATAGCGATTGCCTGTGCATCTTCTTGAATGGCACAATCCACGATTTCCTGCACACTTCTATTATGTCCCAAATGAATGACCTCAACGCCTGTGCTTTGAATAATGCGACGCATAATATTGATGGCTGCATCATGCCCATCAAACAATGACGCTGCGGTAACTATGCGAATTGGGTGTTGTGGTTTATAAGGTGTTGGATTATTCATAAAAATTCTTTATTTTGTACTAATATTTTTTAATGCAAAGGTAAAGAATTTAAAAGAAAAGGAGGTTTTTTTGTGGGAATTTATTTTTTTGGGAATGAAAAAAGCAAAAAATACATTTTTTTATAAAAATGGTTTTTTGCTTTTTTTTTCTCTCAGGAAATAAGTAATCAATTATAGTTGATATAAAGATTGTATTTCTGCATCTGTCAATGCACGATTATACATACGCATATCATCAAGCACGCCATCGAGAGGATACCAATAACTTGAAAAACGACCAAAATATAAATCTTTGGTATTGGTTACATTTGTGCTAAGACTACCAGGTAGATTAATAACTAATCCTCCATTTTTATATAGTTTTAAGCCACTACCTGTATTTACATAAGTAAGCATCATCCAATTACCCAACTGATAACTTATATTTGCGTTTCCACCTTCGTTACTCCCCCAATTCCCACTTATACCTGTATTAAAAAGACCATTTCCAACAAAACCATAGCCAATACCTGCTTGGATACAATCTCTATCAAAATCTTTAGCAAATAAACATTGATAAGTACTTGTTGTATTGAGACTTCCCCAACCATCCATAGCAGTACTATTATTAACTTTTACCCAAACAGACATTGTAAAAGCAGTTCCAATTTGTAGGCTTGTACTATTATTTACTTTAATAAAACCTGGATTGTTATAACCACCAAATTGGTATGCACTATTTGCATTTCCTTTTCTATCAGCCACAAGAGCAATATTATTGGCTGTACCATTGTTATTATTACCACTTGCGTCTTGAGTATTTCCATCACATTTTAAATGCAATACTAAACCTTGTGTAATGTTTTGGGCTTCGCTTTGTTTTGGATATGCTACATAACACTCACTTGAAATAACAGCAGTAGGGAAAAAGTTATAACTTATCCACAAATAACCATTATCTTTCCAATCACTACCCCAAGAATTCATTACTTTAAAAGCACCTTTATTATCATCCCAACCTGTTACAGTAATAGCATGTCCGCCACGTACAGCACCACCTCTACTGGTCAAAATAAAAGGACTTTGTAGATTATCAAAATTAGCATCTACATACACAGCAATCATTACAGGCAAACCTGAATATATCAAGTTTTTGATATTAATAATATTATTTTTATCAGCCAATTCCCAACGCAAGATTTTATTACTCGCAGCAGTATTATTTTGTGAGGCATTAGGTTGTAAACCACATTCTGTGTCATTATAAGGCATTTCTGCCCAAGAAGATACTCCTTTATCTCTTAAAATATTGAGATTTTGAGGAAAAGTAGAACCAGCACCACAATTTTGTCCTTGTTTTATTTGGTTATAAATATACTTTGGACTTGCTAATTGTGCGTTTGTAGAATATTTTGGACTATTTGTCCTATTCATAAAAAAACTTGTTGTCGCATAACCTGTACTCCAAGAAACACAAGACCCTTGACCACCTTGATTACGTGGCGTTGGCATTTGTAAACTGAAAGTAGAGGGTAGAGTACCCATCAATAGGATTGGGGAACGGTCTACGTTTGCGATTTCAGCACTTGAAGCAAGATTAAGACCCACTTCTGTCCCGCTTAAATCTTTTACTTCAGGTTCAGCGTCTTTTTTTTCTTCGCAACTCCAAAGAAAAACAGAAAATAATACGAAATAAATAATTTTTTTCATCATTTTGAAACTTTAATTTGAATTTAATAGTATATATAAACAGTAAAACGATAAAAAAACGTAAAAAGTTACAAAAAACATACATTCAAAACGCAGAAAATATGCGTATAAACCGCAAAAACAATAAAAATATGGAATTATTGGGCTTAAAAGAAAATATAAAAAAATTAAGAGAACTCAAAGGATATACCCAAGAACAAATGGTTAATCAACTCGATAATATCAAATTAAGAACTTATCAAGATATTGAAAATAGCAGAACAAGAGATATTTCATACACAGAATTAGAACAAATCGCCAAAGTATTAGAGATAAATGTAAGCCAATTAGTCGGATTTAATGAAAAACTTATTTTTAATCATTGTAAAGCAGAAGGAGATAATGCGTTTAATTGTGGAAATTTTACGATTCATTCCGCAGAAAAATTATACGAAAGATTGATTTCAGACAAAGATAAATATATACAAGGTTTGGAAAGACAACTCGATACGCTTTCTAAAACAATAGAAAAACTTACGAAATAAATTTTATTTAGAAATAAAAAGCAAAAAACCATTTTTTTATAAATAGTTTTTTGCTTTTGTTTCTGGAAAATAAGAAAAGTTTATTTTTTATCTACGTTTTCAAAAATAAATCCAAAGTCCTTTTCGAGTTGAGGACGTAATTTTTCTATTGCTTTTTTGGCACTTTCAAATTTATCTTTGGCAAGTTTACTTTCACTAAATCCGATCATAATTTCCTTTAATTCTTCATCAGAATATCTTGAGTGTTTTTTTGTATTTTCCATTTTTTTAATTTTTAAGTTTAATGATAAATGCTTCGTAGTTTTTGGTGAAATCTATATATTCAGATTTCTCATTAATAACGCCAAAAATTGTAAAATTATTTTCTAAATCCAATATATTATTTTTGATAATTCTTTGATAAAGTTTTTGTTTTATGGGTGTATTACCTTCTAAATAAATGGCTTTATTTGGATTTTGTATAAAAAAATCATCGCATACTTGAAATATTGTAGCAAAAACCTTGCGAATATCGTTATTATTACTTCTTACATCATCATAATATTCTCTTGTGTTTTCATCAAAATCTCCAAAAGCCAAGTTATAAACAAGTTCTGTAATAGGTTGAAATTCTACAACTTTTGTAATTATTTTTGTTCCCTGACTTTCAAAAGAATATCTTAAAATATTCTCATTGATAAGTATAAATTGATAAAAAGGCTGTTTCATTATTTAGATTTTTTTGTGCAAAGGTAAAGAATTTAAAAGAAAAGGAAGTTTTTTTGTGGGAATTTATTTTTTTTGGAAATGAAAAAAGTATTTTCTAAGAAAAAAGAAAATATTTTTTTTGTGTGAGAAAATAAAATGAATTTTATTTTTCAACTTTTTTCAAAATTTTCATCAAAGAAGGCATACTTTTTTTGATGGTTTCGTTTGTTTTTTCAAAATGTGCAGTAGGAAAAAGTCCTTTTTCCTTGTCTGTGTAAATATCCAATGTGTTATTGATAACGACATTTTCAAGGGTATTTGTTAAATTTAATTTTTTCATATTATTTTTTATTTTCTTCTTACTAAAAACGCTTGATAGTTAGTACTAATATTTTTCCTGCAAAAGTAAAGAATTTAAAAGAAAAGCAGTTTTTTTCTGGGAATTTATTTTTTTGGAAATGAAAAGCAATAAAAACTTTAATTTTGCGTTATAGAAAATAAAAACTAAAAATATGCAAATAACGCTTGAAATAAAAGACAATACTAAAATAGATTTCTTTTTTGAATTGTTAAAAAGGTTAGAATTTGTAAAAATAACCTCTCCCTTTTCAGAAGACAACGATTTTGATGTAGATGATTTTTTAGAAAATATCCAAGAAGAAAGAAAACAATCTGCCCAAAACCTACATTCAAAAATAGAAACACTTTTTGAAAATATATGATGAAAGTTTTGGTAGATACTGACATACTCACTTACTATTTGTTCAAAGATTATCCACAAGTCAAACAAAATTTTGAGCATTATCTTTCAGAATTTAGTTTTGTATATATTGGCAGACCCACTGTTTTTGAAATAGAAAGCGGATTACTCACCAAAAAAGCATACAAACAACTTACAATATTTCAAGAGTTTATCCAAAAACAAACTATTCTTGAAATTACAGAATTATCTGCACATATTTCTGCTAAAAACTACGCTTATTTGGTCAGTGTAGGCAAACATTCAGGTACAAATGACTTATATTTGGCTGGTATAGCACAAAGTAATGAACTTGCAATATGCACCAATAATGAAAAAGATTACGAAAATATCCCCAATTTAACAATTATAAATTGGACAAAATAAATAACTTTTTAGGTTGTTCTTTTTTTGGCGTTGAAATATACCTAAAAGCATAACAACGATAAAGATTTTTTTTGGAAAGTGTTGTTTCATTTTTAAGCCAAAAATCTGTAAGTTCATCATCAGAAATTTCTTTAGTATAAATGGTTTAAAAGAAAAGGAGGTTTTTTTGTGGGAATTTATTTTTTTTGAGAAATAAAAAGCAATAAAAAACAACATTTATCGTTAAAAAAAGAAAATATAAAATCTATGTTATCACTACCTAAAACCTCCAATATTACACACCAACAAACACAAGGTGTGTTTATTTCGTTGCAAGATTGGCAACATTTTGTGTTGGAATATCAAAATTTTCAAAAAATAAATAATATGCGTACTGGCTTAAAAGATGCTTTTCAAGAAGTAAAAGATATTCAAGCAGGTAAAAAAGCATATACCACAATGAACGATTTTTTGAATGAATATTGAAATTATACCTACGCAAAATTTTCAACGTGAAGCAAAACCATTACTCAAAAAATATATCTCACTCAAAAATGAGTTGCTTGTTTTCACAGAAGAATTACAACAAAATCCAGAAATAGGTATTTTGATTAAAGAAAATACATATAAACACAGGCTTGCAGTTTCCAGCAAAGGAAAAGGCAAAAGTGGTGGATTACGTATTATTTCTTATCATATAGAAACCATTTCAGAAGATAGTTGTAGGATATTTCTGTTGGCGATATATGATAAATCCGATTTGGAAAACTTACCCGCACATATCATAGAGTACCTAATAACAGAAATACAAAGTGATACAGATGATGAAAATTAAGGTTTTTGATAAGTTTAAGCAAGAAAATAAGAAAGTTTTATTTTTCCATTTTCTTCAATAATTTTTCTAATGAAGGCATACTTTTTTTTAGTATTTCGTTCATTTTTTCTTGTGTACTATTCACAAACAAACCATTTTCAGTTTGTGTAAATTTGGTAATATTTTCATTGATAACAATGTTATCAAGTGTATTTAACATTTGTGATTTTTTCATAGTTTTATTTTCTTTTTACTTCAAAAACTCGCCAACAACTCTTCTTTTGTTACGCCTAATTGTTCCATTCTAAATTTTATGGCTTCTACAGGATTAGGTTTTGGCAATGGAAAAGCCTTTTTTTCATAATTTTCTACCAACAAAGCCAACAATTCCAATTCGTTACTTTTGGGCGTGTTAGGCATTATATCGCTTTGCATAAGCGTATAAATACGAAATAAAGCATTTTCGTGTTCTTCTGTATTTCTAATTATTTTTAACATATTCTATTGTTTTTGCGTTTATATTATCATATTCTTTGTGTGTTCCTATCCAAATAACGAATATTAAAGAAAATTTATATTCAATATCTACAATTAATCTAAAATCATTCCCTTTTATATTAAAAACAACTCTTTTATCACTTAAAATAGACGCATTTCTATATTGCTCTTTTAATTGTTGAGGTGTTTCCCAATTTGCATTTTCTGTTTCATCTGCCCAAGATAATAAAGATTGTTCAGACAAAGGATATTCCTCTTCATAAAATTTTTTAAGTGTATTTCTTGATAAAATTCTCATTGTTTCGTACTACTGTTTTTTTTAATGCAAAGGTAAAGAATTTAATAAAAAATAAGGTTTTTTTGAGGGAATTTATTTTTTTTGGGAAATGAAAAACAATAAAACCTTTAATTTTGCGTTTTTGTTAAAACTCTAAATTTTTATAAAAATATGACCACACTTGTATTATCTGTAAAAGATACAGAAGTTGATAAAATTTTGGAAATACTCCAAATATACAATGTAAAAGTAGTTGAAAAAAAACAAGAAAATTCTACTGACATAATTAACCAACTTTTTGCAAAACCTCTAAAAATACCAAATTTTCAACCTTTAAAACGTGAAGATATTTATGAATAAAGTTTTTGTAGATAGTAATTTGTGGTTGTATGCTTTTATAGAAGGACAAGATGCCACCAAACACACCAAAGCAAAATTATTGTTACAAAATTCTCAAGACATTATCATTGTGAGCAATCAAGTAATTTCAGAGGTTTCTGTAAATTTATTGCGAAAAGCAAAAATTGATGAAAATGCTTTGCAATCAATTATACAATCATTTTATCAAAAATACCAAGTTATTCCACTTCTTGAAAATAATTTTATTTCTGCCTCTGATTTGAGAGTTCGCTATCAATTTTCGTATTGGGATAGTTTGATTGTGGCTATTGCATTACAAGAAAAATGCTCAATTCTATATTCAGAAGACCTAAATCATCAACAAAAAATCAATGATTTGACTATTTTAAATCCTTTTTTGGTGTAAAATAAGATTTAAAAAAAATAAATTATGACAGAAGAACAAAAACAATACAACAACACAAAAGTAAAGAATTTAAAAGAAAAGGAGGTTTTTTTGAGGGAATTTATTTTTTTTTGCAAATGAAAAAAGCAAAAAACACATTTTTTTTATAAAAATGATTTTTTGCTTTTTTTCTTTTGAGAGAATAAGAAAATTTTATTTTTTATCTGTGTCTTCAAAAACAAATTCAAATTTTTTTTCGAGTTGAGGACGCAATTTTTCTATCGCTTTTTTGGCACTTTCAAATTTATCTTTGGCAAGTTTACTTTCACTAAATCCGTTCATAATTTCCTTTAATTCTTCATCAGAATATCTTGAATGTTTTTGTGTCTTTTCCATTTTTTTAATTTTTGTTTTTGAGAGAATAAGAAAGTTTTATTTTTTATCTGCATCTTCAAAAATAAATCCAAATTTTTTTTTGAGTTGAGGAAGTAATTTTTCTACCGCTTTTTTGGCACTTTCAAATTTGTCTTTGGCAAGTTTACTTTCACTAAATCCGTTCATAATTTCGTTTAATTCTTCATCAGAATATCTTGAATGTTTTTGTGTCTTTTCCATTTTTTAATTTTTAAGTTTAATGATAAATGCTTCGTAGTTTTTGGTGAAATCTATATATTCAGGTTCTTCACTAATGACCCCCTATTTAATATGTTTATCCAAATAATCCATATATTGTTGATACAATAAAAAATAACTTGTTCTATCGTATGCAACGCTATGATTTCCGGGTGGATAAATACGCAAATCTGCATCTTTTCCGTTATCAATCAACGCTTTTACTAATTGAAATGTATTTTGAACGTGAACATTTTCGTCCATCGAAGAGTGTGCAATAAACATTTTTCCTTTCAAATTGGCGGCATAAGTCGGTACTGCACTTGCGGTATATTTCGCTTCATTTTCAGGCAAAAGTCCCATATATCTTTCCGTATAAATGCTATCATACAAACGCCAATCGGTAACGGGCGCACCCACCAAAGCAACTTTAAATACATCAGGATAACGCAAAATAGTCATTGAAGACATATAACCGCCATAACTATGTCCACGAATCGCAATTTTATCTTTATCTACATAGCCTAAACTAACCATAAATTTGGCTACTTCCGAAAAATCTTTGCTTTCATATTCACCCAATTTTTCATAGACAATTTCTTTAAATTTCGAACCATACGCACCGCCACCACGATTGTTTACGCTCACAACCACATAACCACTTTGAGCCAAAAACTGCTCCCAACCATCACGACCAAATTCGTTATAAACAGATTGATGCCCAGGGCCGCCATAAATGTTTAAAACCATTGGATATTTCTTTTTTTCATCAAAATTCAAAGGTTTGATAATATACGCATCTAATTTTTGTTCATTAGCACTCATAAAATTAACCAACTCACGTGGAAAATAAGTATATTTTTGTAAATGATCTTGCGTAGATTTATTCAATTCTAAGTCTTGAATTTTCTTACCTTTTGTATCCCACAAAGCCACCGTAGTAGGCGTAGTTGTGTTCGAAAATCTATCAATATAAGAATTAGCATTAGGAGAAAAGTTAATATAATGCACGCCAGCGGCTTTTGTGAGTTGTTTTTTATTTTTTCCATCAAGCCCGATGCTATACAAATGCCTTTCTAATGGAGAGGCTTCTGTGCTAACATAATACACAATTTTCTTTTTCAAATCAATATTTACGACTTGCGTTACTTCAAAATTTCCTTTGGTAATTTGCCCCAATAATTTTCCTGAATAATCATAACGATATAAATGTTGAAAACCATCGCGTTCTGATAACCAAAAAAACTCTTTTATATTCTCAGGAAAAGTGAAAAAATGCAACACAGAAGGAAAATCATATACATCAATCCAAGCCTCCGATTTTTCTTCCATAATCAATTTTGAATCGCCTGTTTGAATATTACAGAAAAATAATTTGAGATGATTTTGTTTGCGATTAAGATGCACCACAGCCACTTGATTATCCGATGTCCAATACATTCTCGGAATATATCCTTCTTCCAAAGGAACATTGAGCGAAGTTTTTTGACCCGAATTGACATTGACCACGCCCACTTTTACGTGAGGATTTATATCGCCCACTTTTGGATAAGGCACTGTGTCATATTTGGGATGTCTGCCCGAATAATCAGTCATCACAAATCGAGGAACTTTTGTTTCGTCGGTTTGCCAATACGCAATATATTGACTATTATTTGACCAATGCCACGCTTGTGCCATACCAAATTCCTCTTCATAAGCCCAACCAAAACGCCCATTATTGACTTGTAATTTGGCATCATTAGTGAGTTGAATTTCTTTTTTAGTGTCGAAATCCATTCCAAATAAATTACCACCACGTTCAAAAGCAACTATTTTTCCATCGGGAGAAAGTTCGGCAGTGCGTGCATTTTTGGCTAATGGTTCTAATGTTTTTTTGGCAATATCATAGACATAATAATCAGAATCACCTGAGTTACGCCAGACAGGTCTAAAATTAGTTTGGAATAATAAAAATTTACTATCTTTTGAAAATTGAAAACTTTCGTAAGCAAATTCTTTTTTTATATCAGGAAACATACGTCCTTTCCCATCAAAAATCACTTCTGTTTTGCCAGTTGCAGGTTCTAATGATTTGATAACTCCGTTTTCAGTGTAAGAATATTTTGTGCCGCCATTAAGCCAATTGACGCTTGCAGGTCCGCTACTTCCTCTTAATTTCCCACCTGAAGAAAGTGCTTCATTTAGATTTTTATAGGTTTGTTTTTGTTGTGCGGATACATTTAGATAAATAAAATTTGAAAATATCAAACTTAAAAATGCAAAAAAATAAAGATTTTTTTTCATACTTTTGAATAATTAAAAAATAAATTGATGATGGTAATTTCACCTGCAAAAATATGTTATTTTTTTTAAGTTTGATATAAAAATCGAAATTATTTTGTTTCTAAGGCATCAATTTTTTTGAGAATGATTTCTGCCTCTGCTACTTTTTCATCGCCTGCACGTCTGCTGGTTTTCCAAAGTTCGTGTGCTTGTCCCATGAGTTTTTTATATTCCTGGTTTAATTTTTCGATTTCTGATTTTTTTTTGAATAATCCAAACATAATTGTATTGTTTTTTTTATTTATAAACTTTATGTTTTGAGAAAAGGTTTTTGTTTTGTGTTAATTTTTTTGTTGTTATCTTAAATTTGTTTTTTAGGAATTTTATGGGAAAAATGAAAATATATTATTTTTTTTTAGAATCTTCCAGATTTATCTTGAATTGCCTCCAGATTTATCTTGAATTGCCTCCAGATTTATCTTGAATTGCCTCCAGATTTATCTTGAGGATAATATAAAATTTAACAGTTGGCTTTAGCCAAAATCTTTTCATTTTTCGGATTGATATTTTTAGTTTGTAGGAGATTATTGTGGTGCTAATTTTGTTCTATTATGAATAGCATTTATACTATTTATTTTGAAAATATATAAAAATTTTGGCTAAAGCCAACGATTGAATTTTATATTATCCTCCAGATAAATCTGGAGGCAATTCAAGATAAAATATTTTACATAAATTTTACAAAAACCTCTTTATTTCTTGAAATAATACAATTTTCAATCTATTTTAATTATTATTTGGCTTAAATATCAGCATAAAAAAACGCTTACAAGTATTTTTGAACTTATAAGCGTAAAGATAAATTAAGTTTTATTTATATTTCAGATTCAGATTCTGCCAATTTGAATTCACCACCTGATTTATCGTTCTGTTTTTCTTTTATTTTTAATATTTGTCGGCGTAGATTTTCAACCACATCATCACCTGCTGCTTCAAAAGAAACGTCTTGAGATTTAGCAAAAAGGCTGTGGTTTGGAATGTTAAGTTTTATCTCAACTACTTTGTTTTCTCTGCTGTGTTCGCCTTTTTCGAGTCTGAAAAAGACTTCACCATCAGTGATTCGGTCATAAAAGGTTTCTAATTTTTCTAATTTTTTACGAATAAAATCTAATAATTTAATATCCGCATCAAAATGAACAGAATGAATTTGAAGGTTCATAAGCACTTAAATTTTTAAAGGTGAATAAAAAAATAGGTCATTTCTTGTTATTGAAACAAGGTTTTTAATTTTGGAGCTTAAATCTAAATATTATTTTATAAAAAACAAGTTTTTTTATAATTTTTTTTTCGAAAAAATAAAAAAACGTTAAAAATTATGACTAATTTTTAACGTCTATATATAAGTAGCGAAAACGGGAATCGAACCCGTGACCTTTGGGTTATGAATCCAACGCTCTAACCATCTGAGCTACCTCGCCTTTTTTGATTGTGCAAAGGTAGATAAATTTTTCGAATAAAAAAAAAAAGCACTTTTTTTTCAATTTTTTTTTATTTTTCAAAAATAATCACTAACATTACGATATTTTTAATTATAAACCCTAAAAAGTAAACTAAAATTATGGCAAAGTTTAAATATATCGAAGAATTTGAGTTAGGTGGAAGTCCTAAATCTATATTTCCTTATTTGCAAAATATAGCAAATTTGAAAGAATGGTTTTCTCCCAAAATAATTACTGATAAAGATGATATTATTAATTTTATGTGGGACGATGACAATCATTTTGCACGCATTACCCATTCGCAAGCCAATAAATATATTCGTTATGAATTTTTAGATGATAAAAAACAAATCATTGCGAATGATCCATCTTTTTTAGAATTTAGGTTGTTGCAAAGTGAACTGACAAGAGCCACCTATTTGAAAGTAACCGATTATTCTGAAATGGTGAACGAAGGTGATTTGAAAGATCTTTGGTGTGAATTGATTGAGCAGTTGAAAGATGTGGCAGGCGTATAAATATTTTTCCTAAAAAATTGTAAATATATATACGGTTCTTAGAAAATTTGTACGGAAATCTTTTTTTTGAAATGTATTTTTTGGATTACTTCCAAATTTATTTGGAATATAATATAAAATTCAATCACTTGGCTCTAACCAAAATATCTGTGTTTCTCAAATTGATATTTTTATATATTTTCAAAATAAATTATTATTCATATCATAATAAAATTAGGTCCGTAATAATTTCGCATGAACCAAAAAAATTGCTATAATTTCAACATTATAGCAATTTTTATATGATTATATTTTATCTCCAAAAAAACTAATCTACATCTAAATCAGTTTTAAGCATAATTTCTTCTAATTTATCCAATTCAGAATCGTTTTTTAAAACGCTTACTTCTGAAAAATCTATCAAACCATTACTATTTTCTGACTTTTTCCATTCAAAAGCCATCAAAGTAAATCCCATCATTACGATTAAACATAATTGAAAAATAAGAGTAGAATATTGAAATATATCTGCTTTTGAGCTTTTTTTCGTTTCCATTTTGATAAATTTATTTTTTTTGAATGATGAAATAGGAATAAATACTTTAAAACACTTACAAAATTAGTATAAATACTTGATAAAACAAAATTTATTACAAGTTTTTTTACTTTTTTTATATGAATATTTTTTTTATTTTATTTTGATTTTTCTGTCAAATTCTTATTTTTTTGTATAGGAGTAGGAAATAAAAAATAGAGTGAAAAAGTGAAAATTAACGCCCAAAATACACAAAAAATAAACATTTTATAAATAATATTTTTTGTTTTTTCTCCAAAACTAACCGCAATCAATGTTCCGCCAATAGGCGTAAATAATAATGGAGTCAAAAAAGAAATTCCCCACATACCATATTTTTTCCAAATTCGAACAATTTTTCTTTTTTTAGGCGTAAATATTTTTCTGTTTTTTGATTTTTGATTAAAATAATTTTTAACCTTTTTACCAAAAAAACTTAAAATAACGACTGTGGTCATCATTCCTAAAATCGTACAAAAAATTGTTTCTATCCAATGCAAACCCACTAAACGTCCTGTTACAGGTCCCGCAAAAAATTTTACACTGCTTAATAAATATACTAATAAATAATCCATATTTTGATAAAGTGCAATTATGATTCCAATTCAAAAATAGTAATTTCAGGCAGAACTCCCAAACGAGCAGGAAATACATTTGAAAATCCAAAACCTCGATTCACATAAATTTGTTGCGTGTTTTTTTGGTATAATCCCGCCCATTGTTCATAAATATATTGGGCTGGACTCCATTTGAAATTTTTAAAATCTACGCCTAATTGCATGCCATGCGTATGCCCTGAAAAACTAACGGCAATATCTTTATAACTCGTTACTTGTGCGTTAAAATGCGTTGGGTCGTGTGTCAATAATAATTTTACACAATTTTTTTCCGTTATTTCGTAAGTTTCGGGTAAGCGTCCATATTTTGGAAAATAACTACTCGAACCCCAATTTCCTACGCCCATAACAGCTAATTTTTCATTTTCGATATTGATATATTTCGTGCTATCAACCAATAAATTCCAACCTAAATTTTTTTGAACGGTATATAAATCTAACAAATTTTGTCTTTTTTCAGTATCAGAATTCCATCTTTTATAATCGCCATAATCGTGATTGCCCAAAATAGAATAAACGCCCAATTCTGCTTTTATTTTTTGTAACCATTCAATATGTGGTTTAACTTCTTTTGTTTCCGCATTCACCAAATCACCTGTAACAAAAATTATATTTGGTTTTTGTTGCAAAAGCAATTCGAGTCCACGTCTGGGAGCAATAGAATCCCAAAAACTTCCTACGTGCAAATCAGAAATTTGTCCGATTTTCATACCATTAAATTTTTTAGGAAGATTAGGAATTTTTAATTTTTGATGAATAACTCTATAATCATAAGCCCCCATACTCATGCCATAAGTCATAATTCCAAAAGGTAAAACACTCGTAAAAACAGCCGTTTTCGCTAAAAATTCTCTGCGAGATTGCTTTTCTTCAGGCGTATAATTTGGTTTTTTGATAAGTTTTCTGACTATTTTTTTTGAGAAATCCATCATCGAACCAATCCAATAAGAAAATAAAATAAATGGTTTACAAAAATACAAGGTAATCGCTAAGGTAGCAAAATAAGACTTAAAAGTCATACTAAAATCAATCCATTTGGTACGAAAAGCAATAAAAATAAGGATAAAAAAAAACGTATGCAACCAAAATAAAAGTCGAAAATATTTTTTTTTGTAAATAATATTGGCAATATAAAAAACAAAAATATCTAAAAATAACATCAAAAAAGAAGTTACCAAAGTATTAGTAGAAGGAAAATTCATAGTCAAAAATCAATTAAATTTTAAATAAATATTTTTTTTGGTTGCCCGCCACATCTTTCAAAGTAATTTCTAGATTTCCTTTCAAAATTTGTGTGGGCGATTCTTTTTCGAGTGATAAAATATCGGTTTTGCTGTCATAATCCAAAGGAAAATAAACGCCATTCAAATAAGCCTTAAAATCATCTAAACCCGTTTCCTTTTCGATTACTTTTATAAATATTGCGTTGCCATCGTTTCTGAGCAGGCTTGCGTAAGGGGGTGTAACGTCTGGGCGAAAAAAAAAGCGACCTAATTGCCGAGTATTAAATTTTACGCCACCGACCAAAGCCACACTTTTTAACAACTGATTTCCTAAAAATGCTTGCGAATATTTAGGCATATTTTTAGATAAATAAGTTACTTCGATAGTCGAAAATAAAGGCACAAAATTAGTATGCAAATCTAAATAATAGGCTTGTGGACGAGCCTCCAAATAAAGTGTATCAAACAAAGAATTTTTAGGGAAACGAATGACTAAATCTTTGCTTCGATACCAAAATTCTTGCTTAGAAGGAATCATTTTTCGAAAAAATAAAGCCAATCTCACTCCTCCAACTTCTACCGCATCAGGCAAACCATCTCTCAAATCCCACAAATAAGCCGTTTTTTTTCCTATTTGATAACTTAATTTGACAGGATAATTGACTCCACTAAACGAAAAAAGAGCGGTTTGTCCTTTCATTTTAAGATTTGTGGCTTCGATTATTAACGTATTTTCAATGACTTTATATTGTAAAGTTGCTCGCAATAAACTTTTATCAGGTATAAATGTAGGCGAAAAATTGATTGAATTTCTTTGTATTTTGATAGATAAATTACTTACATTTCCCCAATTATCGACCATTTTAATCGTTAATTGATGAACATTTTTATCTTTTAGGTTGATAATTCCTTTGTTGAGATGAGAATAATTTTTTAATCGATTGCCATCTGCTACATAACATCTTTGAAAAGCTTGATTGTTTTTTTTCTGTGCTTCATAATTGATATGCACCAACATACAACGATTTTCGGCGTGGTCAATAGAACGTAAATTAGCGGAATAAATCGTTTTTTGGTCTAATTTCACATCAACATAACTAATGCCAAAAGTATGAATCGAATTTTGTAAAATGTCCCAAGCCAATAATTCTAAACCAACTGCACCTGACACAAAAACAGTGTTTGGAACGTAATAAGCACCATTTTGACCAACTACATTGTATTCTTTTCGCGCAAATTCATTCGCAATTCTCGCATTAATGTGCATAGGTGAAAAGGCAATTTTTTTGACAATAGGCGGAAATTTATCCAAAGGTAATTCTTTGAATTGATACATAAAAGGATCAACAGCCACATCATCAAAAGTCCTAATTTCATAGTGCAAATGCGCCCCTGCGGAAGCACCTGTATTGCCTGAAAGTGCGATAATTTCGCCCATATTGACAGGAATAGCATTGATAGGCACGTCTAAATCAACTTCTGAAACCTTTTTTTCTTTTTGTTTTTGTTTCAAATATGCCCCAATTTTTCCTTCAAATTTATGTAAATGAGCATATAAAGTTTTTTGTTTGAGATGTGGGTGCGTAATAATTAAACATTTTCCATAACCACTGGCAGAATTAACAATTTTTGACACATATCCTTTGGCAGAAGATTTTACTTTTGTGCCTGTCATTACGCCCAAATCTAAACCTGCGTGAAAATGGCTTTGTCTAATTTCTCCTACATTGCCCGCCAAATATGCTTTGCCTGTTGGGAAGTCAATCGGAAAAACATATTGCCCAAAAAGATAAGAAGAAAAGAAAAAAGAAAATATTAAAAATAAAAAAAAATACTTTTTCATAGTGCAAAAGTAAGCAAAAAAATAATATAAAAATAAAAAAAAAAGATAATCATTTTCATTTTTTAATTTTGTGTATTAAATTGCACCAAATTTCGAACAATGAGTGAACCTGTATTAAAATCTATTATTCAATTATTGGCTATTTCTGCTGTTACAGACGGTACTTTGAGCGTTTCTGAAATGAGTTTGATAGAAGACTTTATTGCTGACCAAGTAAGCGAAGAGGCTTCTGTAAAATATTTAAACTTATTTCAAGACTATGCAGAAGTGGCTCTTTCGACTAAAATTGAACCTAAAAATATTTTTAAAAGAATTAATGGCGAATTAAATCAAAAGCAAAAAGTTATCGTTTTATCGCATTTATTGGAAGTGGCGGGAGTAGAATGTGATGAAAAATCTTTGCATTTTGTAGATAGTGCGGCGGCGGCTTTTAATACAGACGAAACGGAATACGGATTATTGAAAAAATTTATTATGCCAGCCACTCATTTTGCAGGTGATTCGCAACATATTTTAATTATTAGTTCGAGAAGATATACGCCGCCTATCAAATATATTCATCGAGAAGGGTTGGAAAGTATTATCAGCGTTTTGCGTTTGCCTAATGCTGAGCTATATTTTGCAAGACTTTTACAACAAGGAACGACGAATGTTTTTTTGAATAATGTGGTTTTAAGACCGAGACATTTATATGCAGTGCCGCCCGGAGCAGTTTTTAGATGTGAAACTTCCAATCCGATTTATTTTAGTGATATTGTAGGACGTTTTAGGCGTGAATATGTAGAAACTCCTATTTTATTGGAAGCAAAACACGTTTATTATACGTTTCAAAATGGAAAATTGGGCTTGCGTGATTTGAATATTAGCGAAGAAGGTGGGCGTTTGGTAGGAATTATGGGCGGAAGTGGCTCAGGAAAATCTACTACGATTAACGTATTGAATGGACAAGCAATTCCTGTCGGCGGACAAATTTTATTGAATGGAGTCGATATTTATAACGAAAGTGAAAGCGAACAAATAAAAGGTTTGATGGGATATGTGCCACAAGACGATTTATTGATAGAAGAATTGACCGTTTTTCAAAATTTATATTATGCCACCAAACTTTGTTATGGTCATTTTTCTGAAAATGCTATCAAAGTTATCGTTGAAAAAACGTTATTGAGTTTAGGTTTATTCGAAATTTCTAATTTAAAAGTTGGAAATCCTTTGCAAAAAACAATCAGTGGCGGGCAAAGAAAACGATTAAATATTGCCTTAGAATTGATTAGAGAACCAGCCGTTTTATTTTTAGATGAACCAACTTCGGGACTTTCTTCGAGAGATTCTGAAAATATTATGGACTTATTGAAAGAATTAACCTCGAAAGGAAAACTAATTTTTGTGGTAATTCATCAACCTTCTTCTGATATTTTTAAAATGTTTGATAGATTATTGATTTTAGATGTGGGCGGTTATCCAATTTATTACGGAAATCCGTTGGCTTGCGTCAATTATTTTAGAAGGCAAGCCGATTTATTGTATAGAAGTGGAAGCGTTTGCTCGAATTGTGGGCATATAGAAGTCGAACAAATTTTTGAAATTATCGAAACAAAAGTCGTCGATGAATATGGTCATTACACGCCCACACGCAAGGTTTCGCCTGCACAATGGCATAAAAATTTTTTAGATTATAAAGAAAATCAAAAGAAAAATATCGTTCCACCTACGCAAACGCCTGTCGTTCCGCCGCTTTCTTTGCATATTCCTAACAAATTAAAACAACTTTTGATTTTTATTCAAAGAGATGTTTTAGCCAAATTAAGCAACACACAATATATGTTTATTGCGTTGTTGGAAGCACCTTTTTTGGCGTTTGTGTTGGCAAGTATCGTGAAATTTGGCACTTCACAAAGCACAGGAAAATATAATTTTAGCGAAAATGTGAACTTGCCTGCGTATATTTTTATGAGCATTATTGTTTGTTTATTTATTGGATTGACCGTTAGTGCAGAAGAAATTATCAAAGATGCGAAGATTCGAAAGCGGGAAAGTTTTTTACATTTAAGTCGGGGAAGTTATTTGATGTCCAAAGTCATTATTTTATTTTCATTTTCGTTTGTACAGACATTAAGTTTTGTGTTGATTGGGAATTGGATTTTAGAAATTGATGATAAATTATGGACGTATTGGTTTGTGTTGTTTTCGGTGTCTTGTACGGCTAATATTTTGGGGTTAAATATTTCTTCTGCGTTTAGTTCTGTGGTGGCGGTTTATATTTTAATTCCGATTTTGATTATTCCTCAGTTGATTTTGGGTGGAATTGTGATAAAATTTGATGAAATGAATCCGCATATTGCAGGCACCAATCGTGTGCCTTGGATAAGTGAAATAATGTTTTCTCGTTGGGCTTTTGAGGCGTTGGTGGTAACAGAATTTAAAGACAATCATTTTGAAAAGAATTTTTATAAATATGACAAAGAAATGGCAAAAGCAGAATATAAATCTGTGTATTATCTTTCTAAATTAGAATCTTTATTGGATAAAACTACAGGTTTGCAAAGAGATTCTGTTCCCGAAAATCAAGCCAAAAATAAAATAGAAATAGCAGAAATTTGTAAAACTTTGCGATTAGAAATTTGGAGAGAAAGTAAATTACAACCCAATACCACTTTTCCAACGCTCAAAATTATATACCCTGAAACATTGAGTGAAAAAAATATTAAAACTATCCGAACTTATTTAAGTCTTTGGAAAGAAGTTTATGTTAAAATTTATAATGCCAATAACAAAGTAAAAGATAAAATGATTGCTCAAATGATTAAAACAAACGAAGGAAGAGCAAAATTTATCGAAGCAAAAAGAATTCATCATAACGAAACCATCGAAAATTTGGTTAAAAATATTGATGAAACCAACAGAGTTATTGTCGAAAAAACAGGCGTATTAAGACAAAAAATATATCCAATATTTTTGGACGCGCCAAGTTCGCCTTTGAAAGGTCGCCCCCATTTTTATGCACCTGTGAAATGGTGGGGAATTGATACGTATTGGTTTAATGTAGGTATTTTGTGGATATTTGCTTTGATATTGTATATTTCTTTGTATTTTAATCTTATTCACGAATCATTGAAAGTGATTTTGGCTGTTTTTAGCAGAAAAAAAACTTTTATGAAGTAAAAATATTTTTTTGAATTATTTTATCTGAATTGCCTCCAGATTTATCTGAATTGCCTCCAGATTTATCTGAATTGCCTCCAGATTTATCTGAATTGCCTCCAGATTTATCTGGAGGATAATATACAATTTAATCATTGGCTTTAGCCAAAATTTTATATATTTTTTATTTTCAAATAAATGGTTCAAGTTATAAATGCTAAAAAATAATCTCGTAATAATTTGTTAAGAACTTCAAAATTCAATCTGATAAATCTATATTTTAAACAATGAAAAATTTTATCTCTATTTTATTTATTTTTTATTTATTTTCTATGAATAATCTATCTGCACAAAAATTTCCAAGTAAGAATTTTTTAAAAAAGATAATTAAAAATAATCCCGAAAAATTTGAAAATATTAGAAAAAATTTAGATAAATACAAAGTGCAAATTATTTATTCTCAAATCAATCGAGATAAAAATAATCAGCCAATTATTAAAAATTATTTTTATAATATTCAAAAAAAACAATATTTTTATCCTGCAAGTACGGTAAAATTACCGATTGCTTTATTGGCATTAGAAAAATTGAATACATTGAATATCAAAGATTTAGATAAAAATACAAACTTTTTTACGTATAAGGCACGCGATCCACAAGAGGAAACTTTGACAGATACGACAGCCAAAAATGGATTACCAAGCATAGCACATTATATCAAAAAAGTATTGATAACCAGCGATAATGAAGGCTCAAATCGATTGTATGAATTTGTAGGACAAGATGAAATCAACCAAAAATTAGCAGAAAAAAACTTTAAAGAAACGTTTATTTCGCATCGATTGGCTGCGCCACAATTTGATGAAGAAGCAAATCGATATGCCAATCCTTTTGCTTTCAAAAAAAATGATAGCACGATTGTGTATGAAGAAAAAGAAAAATATGTGAAACAAAAATGGAAACAAAAAGGAAAAAATACAACGGTTGGAAAAAAATATCAAAACGCAAATGGTGAAATTATCAATACGCCTTTGAGTTTTGAAAGACGTAATTTTATGTCTTTAAAAAACATTCATAAATCATTGCAAAGCGTTGTTTTTCCCGAAACATTGCCTGCAAAAGAAAGGTTTAATTTAACAGAAAATGACTATCAATTTTTGTATAAATATATGTCAATGTTGCCCAAAGAGAGTATTTTTCCCAAATATGATTTACCCGATAATTATGCAAAATATATGTTAGGTTCTGCCATTATGCCCAAAGAAATGCCTAAAAACGTCAAAATTTTGAATAAAGTAGGAATGGCTTTTGGTTTTTTGATTGACAATGCCTATGTGATGGATACAGAAAAAAAGATAGAATTTATGCTTTCTGCGGTGATTTATGTGAATGAAAATGAGATTTTAAATGATGATAAATATGAATATGAAACGATTGGATTTCCATTTTTTCAAAATTTATTCGAGGTGATTTATGAGTATGAAAGCAAAAGAAAACGTGTTTTTTTACCTGATTTTAAAAAATTTATAGATACAAAATAAGAACTTTTTAAATATTTTTTTGAAATGTTTCCAGATTTATCTGAATTGTCTCCAGATTTATCTGAATTGCCTCCAGATTTATCTGAATTGCCTCCAGATTTATCTGGAGGACAATATAAAATTCAATAAATGGCTTTAGCCGAAATTTTATATTTTTCAAAATAGAAATGATTAGAATTTTTATCAATTTTAATCTATCTCAAAGTATCAATCAATCCACTTCCTAAACTCATAAATATAAAAGTCCAAAAACTTTCGTGTTTGCGTTTAAAGTCAATTTCGCCATATTTTGGGTGCTTTTTATACATATTATTTCTATTTTTGATGATTAAATTAGCAAAAAAATTCTTAATTCTTTGTTTTCTTTTGTGATTTTGAGGTTTTAAAAATTGTATTCTTAGTTTTTTGTAACCTGCTAACAATGCTCCTTTTGCCTGCCTATCTTTCATTTCAAGATAGTAATTTGCACCTTGAATAATTCCTTTTTTGAGCCTAATATGATAATTTGGCTCTAATAATTGATTAAAATGCACCACAGACATACTCCCTAAATCACCTCCCGCTTCACATTCTAATACTTTTTTATTCAAAAAAATATTCATTTCCATCGTCATTTTTCCTTCGCCCATTACCAATGCTTCCGCACTAATGTTAGTTTTTGTAATGGTATCTAAATTGGTTACGTTTTTCATTTTGGCAGAAAAATTGGATAAAAATATTTCGCCTGCTTCCTCCATACCTTTTGCCACCTGTTCGCTATATTTCAAATATCCATTTTGCATTTCTACACTATCAATTTTCAAAGGATTTTTTATCAACTGAAACAAATCATTTAACATCAATCTTTTGTAAGTTGGTTTGCCCCAACGTTTATCTTTATACAAATCTACGTGCAGATTAAGTAGTTTTATATACGCTGCAGAAAAAATATTTTCTTTTTTAAATAGTTGATAATCAATATTTTGAATGTCTATTTTTCCAATTTTTAAGTTAGAAGAAGTGTTTTTTCCTTTTTTTACCCACGTATAAAAATGTTCATCAAAACGCGGCTGCAAATGCAAACTATCTAACACTAAATTTTTATTTTTGGTATTTAATTCAACTTTTTTAATTTCAATTTTGGCTAAATTTTCATCTAAATAACTCTTATAATTATTGGCTTTTATATCCATATTTTCCCAACAAGTTCGAATATCTGCTTGTGGTAACCAAACAATATTCTCGATATTTCCTTCAATATTTTCTAATTCAAAAGGCACTTCTAAGGGTTCATATTTCGTTTTTTTGAGTTGTAAAAAATGTATTTTTCCTTGTTTACAATTTATTCTACTAATCATCAATGGTTTTGATAATTTTGGTAATTTTACAATGGAATTTTCGTTTTTAATGGTAGAATATCCACTAAAACTTGGTTTTTCTATATTTAAATCATAAATTAAATATTCTTTTCCAAAAATCCATTTTCTAAAATCATTAGACAAAATTTGTACTTTTTCTATATCTCCATTCCAAGTAATGTTATATATTTTTTCTTTCAAAGGTCGAATAAATACATTTTTGACTACCAAAATAGAATCTGTTAATTGTGTTTCTAAACTTTTAAAACCTACTTGATAACTACTATCTGGTAAATAAAAATTGTAATTTTCTAATTTTAGTTGTAATTTTTTTGCCTCTACCAAATTATTTTCTTTGCTTATTTTTAATCCTTCTGCTAATATTTGAAAAGGCTTAATGGTATGTTTGGCAACTTTTCCTTTCTCTTTTTGTTCTTCATATTCCAAAATCCCATCTACTATTTCAAAATTAGTTACATCAATTTTGATAGGTAAAGTTTGTAATATTTGTGATAAATCTTTGTTTACTTCTTGCGAAGAAATTACTTTTGTATTATCAAAAAAGAAATAAAAGGAAGGCTTTAAAATCTGTATTTTTTTAAGAAATAATGTTTGTTCAAAAATCCATTTCTCTGCGTCCAAAGTATTCGTAATAAAAGTCGGAACAACAATTTCAGCATATAGTTTTTGTGTATTTTGAGATTCTAAAAAAAGTTTTTTGCTTAATTTAGGTTGAATTAAAATCTTTCCTGTACGCAACGTCGAATCGTACAAATTAGTATATAAATCATTGATAGTCAATTCATAGACTTGATTTTTTTCTGTAAATTTATATTGTTGCAAAGAAGCAATCAAAGGCGATTTTGTATCATAAAAAAATGCTTTTGTCGAATCTTCGTTGTATTTTGTTGCCTTTCCAAGATGAATAAAAGGAATTATAAAATTCATATTTTTTAAAATATGTGTTCCTTTTTTTTGTATAATATTAAAATTGCCATTGATAAACGTAAACTTATCAATCGCTACAAAATATGGAATATTTTTAAGCGTTTCATATACATCAAAACGTTTTTTTTCGCCCATGTGAATGGTTTCTAAATCAAATATTGGATTATCAATCGTGATATTTTTAACGTATAATTCTTTTTTTCTCCAAAGTCTTTGTATATCTAATTCTTGAATAATTATATCTTTTATCTGCGTATTTTGGTTAAATAATTCATTATTTTGTTTGGGAATAATTTGTATTTTTTCAAGATGTATCAATTTATTGATGCTTTCTATTTTTCCTTTTTCTATTTCAATATTTAATTTATTTTGTTCAGAATTAAATGAATATTTTTTAAAAAAAACAGAGGTATTATTTTCATTAAAATTAAATAAAATAGCTTGATTTTCTTCTTTTTTGATGGTGAATTGTGATAAATTTGCCTCAAATTTTTCGATAAAATGATGTTCTTTTTTTTGTTCGTTTGTATTTTCTGTATAATTAAATTGTCCGTTTTGGATATTGATATTTTGCACAAAAAAATCAATTTTCGCATTATTTTGTAGTTGATTTGAAATATTTTGAGCAATATTTTTATCTAATTCAACATTAAAATTGGGTTGTTGGAGTGTAATATTTTTGATATGAATGGCTTTTTTTTCTTTTAATTTTTCCCAATCAATGCCTTCAATCTGTATATTTTTGATATTTGTATTGGTTTGAAAATATTGTTTTTGTGTTTCATTCGCAGAAAAAATACGACAATTTTTTAGTTCAATATTTTTATTTTTCCAATTTATTTTTCCGCTTTTGGTATAAATTTTATATTGATTATTGTTTGTAAAATGATAATAATCTCTAAAATCTATCTCAATATCTTTAAAGTCTGTTTTTTTCAAAGAATCAATGCTTGGATTTTGAATTTTTAGACTGATATTATTAAAAGTATGAATCCCTGATTCTTTTTTATTTTGTATCGAAAAATTTGGTTTTATTTGCAAAAAAATAGTGGGAATATCGATATTTTCTGCTTCAAAAACTTGTTTTTCTAACAATTTTTTGAGTTGATATTGATGTATTTTTCCACCTTCTGCTTTGCATATTATTTGTAAGTCTTGTTTTTTATTTTTTTGAGTAGGTTGAAAAAACAATCTTTCAAAATGTAAGTTTTGATTGTCAAAAGTAATATTTTGAACATTTATTTTATTTTGATAATCTAAACTATATCCATCAATTTCGTGAATATTTATCAAAAAAGTAAACATTTCGAACTCTTTTTGATGTGGTGAAAAATGTATATTTTTTAACGTAGCATTGATTTTTTGTAATTTTTGTTTGAGATAATTTTGCTTAGCATTTATCATATTCAAAGTGATATTACTGTTTATTATCTCTATTTTTTTGACAGAAAAGGCTATTTTGAATATATTTTTGAGATTTAATTTTTGTTTTTGGCTCTCAAAAGCTTGTTGAATATTACTTTCTATATCTTCGATAATTATATCATCTAATCTAATTTTATTTTCAAATATATATTCCCACCAATACCAGCGAATTATCGATAATTTCGAAATTTTGAGTGAAATTTGATTGACATTTGCTTTTTGAATAGGTGTAAGCTTTTTCCATTTTTTATCATTTTTTTCTAACGTAAGATTATACATATAAAAAGAAGTTTCGATAAATTTACTTTCAAATTTTTCAATTTTACAAATAAAATAATTATCAGTTGCCTTCGAAATTCTACTTTCTATATTGGCGTGTAAATAAGGCGTAAAATGATAATGAAACCAATACAAACCAATACTTCCCAATAAAAAAATACAAAAAAGAACTATCAAAATCCAAAAATATTTTCTTTTTTTAGATTTTGGCAATTTGATTTCTGCATTGTTTTTTATGTCAGGCAACATAATTTAATTAGGTGAAGTAAACTAATTTTTCATAAAATTAGTATCAATAAAAATAAAAAATTACGTTTTGAGAAATAGAAAATTGTTGTTTTTTTCTATTTTCATATTTTTTTTGCAAATGTATGATTTTTTTATTACGTTTCAAAAAAACAATTCAATTCCTAAAAATAAAAACGTTAAAAAATAAGTTTTATTTAGCAAAAGTATAAAAAAATAATGTTTTGTGATTTTAAGAGATAAAATAATATTTTAAATTTTGTTTTAAAATAACAAATTTATTCATTATATTTGCGTTGTAATAAAAAATACAGGTTAAACGCACCTAAAAAGGCATATTTTGTCTTTTTAGGTATAAAAATTAGAATTTTTAAAAAGTATTTTTAATTTTTAAAAATAAGTTGTTTATATTTGGACTGATTTTACAAAGCACTTAAA